>LUUF01000050.1 GCA_001644045.1 Methylomonas methanica
TATGACGACACTATCTAGTCGAGTAGATGGGGGTATTGCCGGCGGGCCGCCGTTTGACATCGGCATACTTTCATACTATCACTTGCCTTAAAACCGAAACGATCTAGGAGAATTCGTGATTGATAACAAGCGCAGGCACCCGCGCCTAAAGCATCGTGCCAAAATCAGAATGACGGTGCCGGCGTCAGCAGTGGCCGTGGTTGTCGATATGCGGGATTTCTCCGAGACGGGTTTGTTTTTACTGTGCGCTAACGAATTAATCCCGCCGATTGGCGCGGTGGTGGAAGTGCAGACCACCGAATTCGACGATGCGCCGATACAAACGGCTATTGTGGTGAGGGTTGAGCCGGATGTGGGGTTTGGCCTGGAGTTTGCAGCGCGTTGATCAGGCCGTCAGGTCGATCAGCTTGCCGTTACTGCTGGGTTCTTTTTGCAAATTTAACAATTCACCGCGAGCTTTATTCGCCATCGCCGCAGCCTTGGCGGCAATGCTTTGGTCCGGGCCTGATGGATTGGCGGGAGCCATTGCCGCGCGGCGAATGGTTTCCGCTTTGCGCAGAGTCGCTTCCGGGTCACCGGCAACCTCCGAGACATCGATATTCACTTCCCCGCCGGTGGCGTAACGCTGACCATCCGGTCCCGTCACGAAGGTAAAACGCGCGCCACTGACGGCGATACCGCCGGCAGCACTTAAATGGGCTTGTTCGTGAACGCGAACTTCCTGGTCGCGGGCTTTAAGCTCGGCAATTTGGCTTTGCTGTTCCGGGCTGTATTGGTCGGATTTGGCGCTTCCGCTTTTCGCGGTTTGGGCGATGGGTTCGACAGGAGCTTGTTCGCCGGTCGCGGCAAGGCTGCGGCCGGTTAGCCGATACAGCGAAGTTTGATTGGAAGAGGCGGTGACCAGCATGTTTGGCCTCGGGCGGATTCTGTTAACTGGTTCTAAGAATACACCTTGACTTCATTCGAGTTCAAGTCCTCGGCGCATATTTAGTCTGAGTGGTTGCGGTAGGCATGACTGTCACAGTCTTGCATTTTTTTACTGTCTGGAGCCGTCATTCCCACGGATGCGGGAATCCAGTTTGTTAATTTCTCTCTGTTCCCGCTAAACGTTCATACCGTCCAATTTCCGCAAAGCCCACTGTATATGCTCCCGCACCATCTCCGCATCATTACTCAATCTGCCGGCCAATGCCGTCTTAGCTGCGTCAGTTGATTTACCGTTGCCCAGCGCGACTGCGATATTGCGTAGCCAACGCTGATGGCCGATGCGGCGAATCGCCGAGCCCTCGGTTTTTTGCAGAAACTCGGTTTCAGTCCAGGCAAACAACTCGAGCAAGGTGGCCTGATCCAAACGATGCCGGGGTTTGAAATCGCTTTCCGCGCTGAGTTTGGCAAAGCGATTCCATGGGCACACCAACTGGCAATCGTCGCAACCGTAGATGCGATTACCTAACAAGGGCCGCAGTTCCACCGGAATACTGCCGTGCAATTCAATCGTTAAATACGATACACAACGGCGGGCGTCGACCTGATACGGTCCGACGATTGCTTGCGTCGGGCAAATATCCAGACAGGCCCGACATTGTCCGCAATGATTGCTGGCGGGCTGGTCGTTGGGCAGCGGCAGGTCGGTATAAATCTCGCCGAGAAAAAACCAGGAGCCGGCCTGGCGATTGATCAGATTGCTGTGCTTGCCTATCCAGCCCAGCCCAGCTTTCTCGGCGATGGCTTTTTCCAGTACCGGTGCGCTATCGACAAAGGCCCGGTAGCCGAACGGACCAATCTCCGCGCTGATTTTGTCGGCCAGCTTTTGCAATCTATTGCGCAACAGCTTGTGATAATCGCGGCCCAAAGCGTAGCGGGAGACAAACGCGGCGGCCGGATCTTCCAACAGCCGTTGGCTGGCGGCTGGCGGTTCCGGCAAATAATCCATCCGCGCCGAGATAATGCTGCACGTGCCTTCCTGCAATAAAGCCGGCCGGCTGCGTTTCAAGCCGTGCGCGGCCATATACTGCATCTCGCCGTTAAAGCCTTTGTTCAGCCATTGCTGTAGATGCCGTTCGGCGTCGTTCAGGTTGGTATCGCTGATGCCGATCTGCTGAAAACCCAATTCCTCGCCCCACTGCTTGATACTTTGCGCAAGCTCCATCAGATCTTGGTTTTGGGAAGGCGGGATGTTCAATTTAACGAAACCTTGAGCAAATAGTGGGGAAAATCCTGTAGGGTCGAATTTATTCGACCTTAGGCTTTTAAACAGCGGACAGGCCGAATAGATTCTGCCTTACATCCAACATTAGAAAGAAAAAGTCTACCGGAACATTTTTTACAAACGGCGATTCGCCGTCCAGCTTATTTGTCTTCCTTCTTGTCGAATACCCCGCTAAAACTAAAGCCAATATCGATTTTGCCGATTTCTTCGATCACTTTTTGGCTCAATTCATCTACCGGCTTATCGGAAAACACCGCATAGCGCATCAGGTTTTCCGTATAGGTTTGCTTGTCTTTATATTGGCTGTAAAACGCGAACATCAACGCCGCGATGCCGGTAACCGTGGTTTGCACAATCGCCGATTTATACCATTCTCGCTCGCCCAGGCGTTCCTTCAACAACACCCCCAGCGCCGGCCATAGAAACACCGCCACCGCCGAAATCAGCGACAGCCAGAAAAACACCTTATTTAAAATCGCATAGCTTCTGGCTTTGACATAAAGATCGTAAATCAACACCAGCTTGCGTTCTTCTTCCACCGTCGTCGGCTTTGCGATGTCGGTTGAGTCGGTTTTACACACGGCGGTTTTGGCGTAATCCATCAATAATTTCGCGCTGGTCTGATTGGGGTTGAGGATGTTGATGACATCCTTGTCGCAGGATTCCGACGCGCATCCGCTCAGCGCAATCAGTGTCATGATGATTAACAGAAACTGACGCATGGTATTGCTCCGTATCGATTTAGTGGAGCAATTGTGACATAACCGGCTTGGTGGATTGTCCGTAAAATTATGCCCGGCGAGGTTGGATAAAGTATTTTCCGGAAGCCTTCTTCTGCGAGGGGATGTCCAGACCTTCTAGTAATCGGCAAAACCGACAGTAACGTGACAATCGCTCTAGTTTTACCTATGTCCGCAAATTGGCCATGCGCTGTGGTTAGGTTTGCGGATGTAGGCTGGATTGAATGATAATGAAACTCAGCCTACGGCTCTATTTAATTTCTTGTTAGGTCCAATATTGGCTGTCAATCCGACCCTCATACACTTATGGCTACTGAATTTAGCAATCAGCAAATAGACCAGCCAATCGTTATCGCGGACGTAATGAACGGCCAAACGATTGCAATGTTGCAACCCGTTTATCCATTGACGGAAGCCGATTTCGTTCGATTGGAAGGGCGCCCTCCCATCACATCTGCTGGCGCAGCAATGATCTTTTCTGGTGTCGTTGGCTATGCGATCGGTCTAGGTCCGAAGCTGGAGTCAATTATCACAGGTCAAGAGCCGATTCTGAACAATGGTGAGGTTAAGACAATTGCTAGCTGGAGCGCCATTGCACTGCTCTTCTACTTATTCGGCCTTTTCTTACCGAATCAACGAACCAACATCATGAAAAAGCTTTCCTCTCACTTCAAAGCCACCAAGTCGTCAACTCACGTCATTGGAGGTGGGAAGTGATCACCAAACAGAATTTGCCTTCGGCTTATCAGCCCTACCAACAACTCACTTTATGCTCAAATCACCTCATCGGTGGAGGCTACCTAATCCAGATTGGTGGATCTTTACCGCTGCTAATTGGTAAGGGCGCGATCCCTCAGGTTTGGCTTCAAGCTCCGACCGATCCATCGGGTAAGGTCTTTGCACCACTTGTTTCTGCATCTGTAGCTGCGCATCCAGCCGTATCGGTCTCCACCGATGACGGAGCGCTTCTTGTCTATGCGGGAGGACAGTTGGTGCTTCGAGTTCGCCAGACCAATGATCAGGAAGCTGAAGTTGAGGCACTTGACCTACGCCCAATCGGCTTCAACATCTATGGTGATCGAAAGTCCCTTAGTGCGGGGGGCATGCACATGTCTGACAATACGGTTGCAGGCGGCGGTACGTTCCTAGCGTTCGGTGGGGGCTAACTAGTTATTCAATAGGGCATTGAGCGAATAACTGGTAACCAAAAGCAGCAGATCGAAATTAGAGGTTGGCCGACGTATTTGCCGGAGCACCCATTTAATCAATCCCAGTAAAAAGCAGATACAAAAATCTATTGATTTCCCAAGGCTAAGCGATGCAAACACCCCCAAACAAACTCTACTGCACCGCCCAAATTCGCGAAACCGAGCGATACGCGATCGACGAACTGGGGATTCCGGGGCGGGAGTTGATGCGCCGGGCCGGATACGCGCTGTTCGAGCAGATACTGCGGCGTTGGCCCGAACAAGCCACGATCACGGTGTTTTGCGGGGCCGGCAATAACGGCGGCGATGGTTACGAGGTCGCGACGCTGGCTTTGCGTGCCAATTACCGGGTAACCGTTTATGCCTTGACCGATCCGAACGGTTTACCGAGTGACGCTCTCAGTGCATACCAAGATTTTATAAAAGCAGGTGGCAGTGCCAGCGATTTCGATGCCGGGCGATCCAAACTGCAAGGCGTTATAGTCGATGCCTTGTTCGGTATCGGTTTGAGTCGTGATGTAGATGAAGCTTATGCGTTAGCGATTGCCGCGATCAATGCCTCCGGCTGTCCGGTCATTGCGGTGGATGTGCCGTCCGGCTTACATGCCTACACCGGCTCGGTATTGGGCTGCGCGGTCAAGGCTAATGTAACGGTGACCTTTATCGGATTGAAGTGCGGTTTGTTTACCGGCGAGGCTCCTGAATATTGCGGCGAGATCGTTTGCAGTACTTTGGATATAGAGGAAACTGTTATCGCGGCAATGCCGCCGTTCGCGCTATTGCTGGATAAAATCGACTTGCCGCGTCGCGCACGCATCGCCCACAAAGGTCATTTCGGGCATGTGTTGTTGATTGGCGGCAATCTGGGTTATACCGGGGCGATACGTTTGGCGGGCGAGGCGGCCTTGCGTTCCGGCGCAGGTCTGGTTAGCATCGCCACCCGCGCCGTGTATAGCAGTTTGATTAATATTGGCCGGCCGGAGTTAATGTGCCACGGCGTGGAAGGCGGCGAAGCCTTGCAAGATTTGCTGGATAAAGCCAGCGTGGTGGTGATCGGGCCGGGTCTGGGGCAGGACGATTGGGCCAGGGAGATGCTTAATATCGTATTGGCTAGTGATAAGCCATGCGTGCTCGACGCCGACGCGTTGAATTTGCTCGCAGAGCAGCCGACGCGGCGCGAAAACTGGATATTGACACCGCACCCCGGCGAAGCTGCGCGCTTGCTGGGTTGTAACACCCGGCAAATCTCCTCGGATCGTTTTGCGGCCTTATCGGATATTCAGAGTCAGTACGGCGGCAACTGTTTGTTAAAAGGTGCCGGCACCTTGATTAGCAACGGCGAAACGGTCTACGTCGGCACCACCGGTAATCCCGGCATGGCCAGCGGCGGCATGGGCGATGTGTTGTCGGGGCTGATCGGCGGTTTGCTGGCGCAAGGCTTGAGCCTGGAGCAGGCGACTATGCTAGGTGTGTACGTGCATGGCGAGGCAGCCGACAGTCTGGCTGCGGAATTTGGCGAGCGCGGCTTGCTGGCCGGCGATTTGCCGGAACAAATCAGGAAATTATTGAATTAATGAATATCACGCTGGAAAACTCCGAAGATACCGAAGCGCTGGGTGCCGCACTATGGCAAGCCTTACCGGAAAAATGTCTGCTGTTTTTATACGGTGAACTGGGTGCCGGCAAAACCACCTTGGTGCGCGGCTTGTTGCGCGCCGCCGGCTATGAAGGTGCGGTGAAAAGCCCGACGTACACCTTGGTTGAAGAATACGAAGTCAACGGTCGGCACTTGTTTCATTTTGATTTGTATCGGCTGAAGGACCCGGAAGAACTGGAATGGATGGGCATGGACGATTATCTCAATCAAAACGCGTTGTGCTGCATCGAATGGCCGCAAATGGGCGCGGGGTTTCTGCCCACGGCCGATCTGGAAGTAAGGTTGAATTATTTTCAGCAACAACGTACGGCTGAAATCAATGTGTTAGCCAAAAATCGGCTTGGCGATATAAAACTAAACTGGAAAAACAATAACCTACTGCTATAATTTCAACGAAGTTGTCACTAGTCGAAATGTGGGGTACGCAGCAGATGTTTAGAATTTTCTGGATATGGGGTTTGTTATTACCCACGTTTTCCGCGTTCGCGGCTCAGACTGAACTGGGTGCGGTCAGTTACTCATTGGCCAATCAACTGTTGGTTAACCTGCCGAGCACGGTCAAGCATCATGCGTTTGTATTGAGAAGTCCTAACCGTCTGGTTGTGGATTTTGTCGATGCCAAAATGACGCAGGGTTTGAATCAACCGGCTGCGGATCATCCTTTGTTTGGCTTTGCCCGCAGCGCGATGCGTAACAACAAAGATTTGCGTATTGTCGTTGAATTGAAAGCCGATGCCGACGCCAAGGTGGCGATGGTCGGCAAGAATTTACAAATCGATTTGGCCGCAAAAGATCAGCCGGCGCAGCCGCAATTGGCAGCTAAGCCAGCGGAAAAAGCGTTTACTCCTGTCGCGGCGGTTAAAACTGAAAAACCGGCAGCCGCACCAGCGGTTGCTGTTGCCGAAAAGGCCGACAAATCCAGCAAAAAATCCGAGATCACTGCCAAACCTGTCGCGGTTAAATCCGTCGCCAAAGCCAAGGGCCGTAATATTATCGTTGCCATCGATGCCGGTCATGGCGGTAAGGACATCGGTGCGCAGGGCGCGAACGGCACCCAGGAAAAAGACGTGGTGTTTGCGATAGCCAAGAGTTTGCAAGGGATGGTCAACAGCCAGCCGGGCATGAAGGCGGTGATGATTCGCGACGGCGATTATTTTGTGAAATTAAACGAGCGTCGCCGCATTGCCCGTTCCGCGAAAGCCGATTTGTTCGTGTCTATCCATGCCGATGCGTTCAGCGACAGTCAAGCCCATGGCGCATCCGTCTATACCTTGGCTAGCAACGGTGCTTCCAGCGCCGGCGCGGGTTGGTTGGCTGCCAGCGAAAACGCGGTGGATGGCGGTGCCGGCGAGGACAGGGATGACACCTTGACCTCGGTGTTGATGGACTTATCCAACAAAGCCGCGAAAGAAGCTAGTCAGAACGTCGGAAATAAGGTTTTAAGAAGCGTGAAAAGCGTCGGCCATCTGCATAGAAGCGCGGTGCAAAAAGCCGGTTTCGTGGTGTTGAAATCTGCGGAAATTCCTTCGATTCTGGTGGAAACCGCCTTCATTTCCAATCCGGAAGAAGAGCGTCGTTTGAACACCAAGGCCTATCAAAACAAAATGGCTTCGGCGGTATTTAGCGGCATTGTCGGTCATTTTAAACAATATGCGCCTGCCGATACGATGATGGCGCAGCTGAATCGCTCCGGCAAATCCAAAGCCGTGCAATTGGCTGCTTTGGCTGTGGATGACAATGAATCGGTGGCGAAAGCGAAACCAGAGCAAAAGCCGGTGTTGGCGGCTAGAGAGCTGGATGCCGGTCCGACCGTGGTGGCCAGCAACTCCGGCACTCATCATGTGATCAACCGCGGCGAAACGCTGTCCGGTATCGCCCAGCAATACGGGATAAGCATGCGGGCTTTGCGCATGGCGAATGCGATGAACGACGGCAACGTGCGCATCGGCCAGGTGTTGCAGATTCCGCGAGACAGTTAATTAACCCATCTTAGAGCGGGGCGAATCATTTCGCCCCGTTTCATTTCCATCCGCTAAAATACGCGCTTTTTCCCGAGCGCAGCCCATGCGGATTCACGCCTTACCCACCCAATTAGTCAATCAAATCGCCGCCGGCGAGGTGGTCGAGCGCCCGGCGTCCGTGGTCAAAGAGCTGGTGGAAAATTGTTTCGATGCCGGTGCTACCCAGATTTACATCGATGTCGAGCAGGGCGGGGCGCGGCAAATCAGGATTCGCGATAACGGCTGCGGCATCGTCAAAGACGACTTGGCGCTAGCTTTATCCCGGCATGCCACCAGCAAGATTGCCTCCTTGGACGATTTGGAGCATGTGATCAGCATGGGGTTTCGCGGCGAGGCCTTGCCCAGTATCAGCTCGGTAGCGCGTTTGACTTTAATTTCCCGCACCGCCGACGCAGAATGCGCTTGGCAAGTCAGCGCCGACGGCACCGAGCAAAACTTCGATCCACAACCCGACCCGCATCCGCCCGGCACCACCGTCGATGTGCGCGACCTGTTTTACAACACGCCGGCCCGTCGCAAGTTTTTAAAAGCCGAGAAAACCGAGTTTACTCACATCGAGAGCTTGATCCAAAAGCTAGCGCTGGCGCGTTTCGATGTTGGGTTTATCTTGAATCACAATCAGCGCGAAGTGCTGAATCTCAAACCGGCCGAGACGCAGGACGCCCAGGAGAAACGCATCGCGGCGATTTGCGGCTCGGCGTTTGTCGAGAATTGCGTGAAGATCGATTTTGCCGCGTCCGGTCTGCATCTGCATGGCTGGGTCGGCTTGCCGACTTTTTCCCGCAGCCAGCAGGATATGCAGTTTTTTTACGTCAACGGTCGTTTGATCAAGGACCGGCTAGTTGCCCATGCGGTGAAGCAGGCCTATCAGGATGTGTTGTATCACGGCCGTCATCCGGTGTTTGTGTTGTATCTGGAGCTCGATCCGGCCTTGGTCGATGTCAACGCTCACCCAACTAAATTGGAAGTGCGGTTTAGGGAAGGGCGGATGGTGCACGATTTTCTGTTTCAGGCCTTGCATCGCAGTTTGGCGGATCAACGGCCTGGTGCTGCCGTTGTGGCGCAGCAAATCGAGACTGTTGGCGAAGCTTCGGCGGCACAAACGCCGGTAGCGCTGCTACGGACGCCCCTAAATCAACAGACGTCCTTGCCGCTGTCAATGCCGGAACCCGGTGCGGGTAGTATGTCGCAACGAACCACACCTGAGGCGTTTGGTGCTTATCGCTACCCGCCCGAACGGGTGAATTTGTCCGACGTGGCCGAGCAAATCAAAGCTTACGGCAAACTTTATCCGCAAACCGATGGCGCAATCCCGGCGCAGCATGTGGCGGCATCGGCGATGCCGCCCTTGGGTTTTGCGTTGGCGCATATCCACAATATTTACATTCTGGCCGAGACCGCCAACGGCATCATTTTGGTGGATGCCCACGCCGCTCACGAACGGGTGACTTATGAGCACTTGAAACAGCATTATCACAATCGGGCGATTGTTTCCCAGCCCTTGCTATTGCCGATCAAATTGCAAGTCACCGCCGCCGAGGCCGACTTGGCCGAGCAAGAGCACGAGTTTTTTATGGGCCTGGGTTTTGAAATCAACCGCTCCGGCCCGGAAACGGTGGTGCTCAGAGCCACGCCGGCGCTGTTGGCGAAAACCGATGTCGATCAATTGGTGCGCGATATTCTGGCCGATTTGGCAACCCACGGCGTCAGTCATAAAGCTCAGGAAAGTATTAACGCGATATTGGCGACCATGGCCTGCCACGGCTCGGTGCGCGCCAAACGTAAACTGAGCATTGAGGAAATGAACGCCTTGCTGCGTGATATGGAGCAAACCGAGCGCATCGGTCAATGCAATCACGGTCGTCCTACCTGGGTGGCGCTGAGCCATCAAGAGTTGGACCGGTTTTTCATGCGCGGCCAATAAATGAGCAATTTGCAAAAACCATCGGCCATCCTGTTGATGGGGCCGACCGCATCCGGCAAGACCGCGCTCGGTGTGGCGCTGGCGCAGGCGATGAATGCCGAGATTATCAGCGTCGATTCGGCGTTGGTTTATAAAGGTATGGACATCGGCACCGCTAAACCCACGCTGGCCGAGCGCGGCGGGGTGCCGCATCATTTAATCGATATTCTCGATCCTAGCGAAGCCTTTTCCACCGGTCAGTTTCGCAATCGCGCTTTGGAATTGATGGCGGATATTACTGCGCGCGGCAAACTGCCGCTGCTGGTCGGCGGCACGATGTTATATTTCAGCGCGCTAACGCAAGGCTTGGCGCAATTGCCGGAAGCCGACCCGGAAATTCGGCAAAGGCTGGATGATGAATTACAGCAAATGGGTAAGGAGGTTTTACATGCCCGCTTGACGCAAGTCGATCCGCAAGCGGCGGCGCGGATTCATGTCAACGATCCGCAACGTATTCAACGCGCCTTGGAAGTTTATGAAATCAGCGGCCGGCCGTTATCCAGCTTTTTCGACGCCGATCAGCATGCCGAGCATCCTTTTCGGTTTACCAAGCTCATCGTTGCGCCGGAGCAGCGCAGCACCTTACACGCCAAAATTGCTGAGCGTTTCGATCAGATGCTGGCGCAAGGCTTTCTGGAAGAGGTCCAGACTTTATGGCGACGCGGCGACCTGGACGAAAGCATGCCGTCGATCCGCTGCGTCGGCTACCGGCAAGCCTGGTCATACTTAAATGGCGAATACGATCTAGCGACAATGCGCGACAAAGCCATCATCGCTACCCGGCAACTGGCCAAGCGCCAATTTACCTGGTTGCGTAAGGAGCAGGACGCCCATCACTTGATCACTGGCTGTGAAGGCTTGCTTGAGCAAGCTTTGGCATATTGCCGTACGCATGAATAAAGCCGAACAACGCCAAATCGCCTACGCGGCGCGTAACGCGCAAGCCGATAAGGATACGGTCAGTACCAAAATCTGTCGGCGCGTCCGCGAGCAACCGTGGTATCAGGGTGCGCAGACGGTGATGTGGTATTTACATTGCCGCTCCGAAGTGCGGACCCTGGCAGCGGTGGTCGCGGAGCTGGATAGCGATAAACGCATCGTCGTGCCTTATTGTATGGTCGATGCAGAGGGCCAGAAGCAACTCGGTTTGTGGCATTTAGAGTCTCTAGCCGAATTGCAGCCTGGTATGTGGAATATTCTCGAGCCGCCGCGCGAGCGCTGGTCGGAACAGGGCAAACAATTTCGTGCGGATGAGCTGGATGTGGTCGTGGTGCCGGGGGTGGCGTTTGACCAGCAAGGCGGTCGCTTGGGTAACGGCGCCGGTTATTACGACCGTCTACTGCAAAAAGTGCGGCCCGACGCGGTGTTGGCTGCGATTGGCTATGAAGCCCAGTTATTGCCGCAGGTGGTGGTGGATGAGTACGATGTATTCATGGATTTTGTGGTAACCGAGCAGGCGGTTTATTCAGGGAAGAGACGCACATGTCGGAGAACCTAGCAGAATTGAAACGGCTCATTCCCAGTTCGCCGGCTTTTGTGCTGGATGAAGAGCAAGTACTTGCCAATTTGCAACCCTTATTAGCCTTGCGGCAGGCGACGGATTGCAAGATTTTGTATTCGATGAAGGCGCTACCCTTGGCGTCTTTGCTGGCGTTGCTGTCTGGGAGAATGGACGGTGTTTCGGTCAGTTCTTTGTTCGAAGCGCGCTTGGCAAAAGAGGTTTTGGGTGAAAATGGCGGCAGCATCCATCTGACCACGCCCGGCATGCGTCCGGATGAGTTTCCCGAAATGGGCAAGCTTTGCAGTCACATCAGCTTCAATTCGCTGTCGCAGTATCAACGTTTGCATGGGTTGGTCCGCGCGTATTCGAAAGGCTTGCGCGTCAATCCAAAGTTATCATTTGCCAACGACCACCGCTACGACCCGTGTCGGCCGCATTCCAAATTGGGTGTGGATATTGAGTTACTGCAAGACGGATTGCCTGCTGATATTGAAGGGCTGCATTTTCATACGGTGTTCGCTTGTCAGGATTTTGCGCCGTTGCAACAAACCCTGGAAAAATTGCTGCCGATTCTGAAGCGCAGCCAGCTCAAATGGCTGAATCTGGGCGGCGGTTACTTGTACCACGGCATAGTCAATCAGGCGCAGATCGTCGAATTGATTAGACGGCTCAGAGTTGAGTTCGGCGTCGATATATATCTGGAGCCGGGCAAAGCCTTGGTCGGCAACGCTGGGTATATCGTGACGACCGTGCTGGATCGATTCGTCAGCGACGGCAAGCAGGTGTTGATCTTGGATACTTCGGTCAACCATCATCCGGAAGTGTTCGAATATCAGCGCAAACCGCACTTGCTGGAGGAAGATGATGCCGGCGAACGGACGGCAATTTTGGCGGGATCGACTTGTCTGGCCGGCGATGTATTCGGGGAATATCGATTCGAGCAAATCCCGGAAGTGGGCGACAAACTGGTATTCGCCGATGTCGGCGCGTATTCCTTGATCAAGGCCAATCGCTTTAACGGTTACAACTTGCCGGATGTTTACGGTTTAAAACAAGCTCAAGCAAACCTGTTAAAACGCTATGAATTTGATGATTATCGCCGGCAATGGACAAACGGCGGTGACTAGCTTTGATGAAGCCGGCTTTTCGTCTAAGGGTGCCCGTGCGGCGGCGCTTGATATTGGTCCAGGCCGGCCATTAAGGCTTCCATCTTTTGAATGCTGGCATCGCAGCCTTCGATGCTGGCTTGTACTTTGGCTTTAAAGCGCAAGCCCATATGTTCGCCGTCGCTTTCCCGTTCGGCGTATTCGTTTAGCAAATGGCAAGCGTCGTGCATCGCTTGTTCGGTATCTGCAAAAATGTCGTTGTCTGGCAGTTGGTCGGCTTCGTTCAGCATCATCAGTCTGCTCAATACGGTGTTCTGGTGGCGGAATACCGATTCGGCATAGTCGGCAAAACTGTCGTGCTGGCTATTGGCCGGTACGCTGGCGCAACCGATTAAGCCGCAGCCCAATATTGTATACAGTGTCAGATACTTCAAACGCGGTAAAACCATCGGCATCTTGTTCAAGCCTTTTGTGCAGTAAATATGCAATATTCGGTCAGTTTTTCGGTAAATAACTGATGTTGTGCCAGGCCGACCAAATAGTTGGCGGTTTGCGCCTTGGAGCGCAATCCCAGCCATTGGCTGATAGTTTGTACCGGTTTCAGGCGTTTGGCTACTTTGAACATATGTTCGACGGACGCCTGGGTTTGGGCGGTGATGTCATGGCAAACGATGGCTTGAAAACCTTGCTGTTCCAACAAGCCGGTAAATTCGTCGCGCGAGCACAGGTTCGGCACGGCCCAGCCATTCAAGCAAGTGACGACGGCCTGCCATTGCTGTTCGTTAAATTGCCGCTGCAACACAAAGCCGTCGCACACGACGATGCGGCCGCCGGGCTTTAATACCCGCCAAGCTTCGCGCAAAAAATCGCCTTTGTGCAAGGCATGGCAGGAGCTTTCCAAAGCCCAGACTACATCGAACGATGCTTCCGGGAAGGGCGTGGCGCAAAAATCTGCGACTTCGAAATCGACCAGTTCCGCAACGCCGTGGCGTTTGGCGTGCTGGCGGGCATAGTCGGCTTGCTTGGAACTGATGGTGATGCCGGTGACCCGATTGCCATGTTGTTTGGCCATCCAGATCGTGCTGCCACCGATACCGCAGCCGGCGTCCAGAACTTTATCGCCGGCTTGAATGCCGGCTTTTTCATAAAGGACCTGATTCTTGTTCAGCAAGGCCTGATGTTGATCGTAAGGCTTAACCTCGTCCCAATAGCCGTAATGCAACGCCAAGTTGTCGCGGTTACACCAGGCCACCAGATAGTCGTTGTAGCAGTCGTCGTAATGTTTGGCGGCGTCGGCTTGCAGTTCGGTGCTGGATAGTTCGGCGTTATCGCGCAGGCTTTGGTCGCGGTAATCTTGATTGGGTTCTAGGGTGTACATCGTAGCGGGAAGTGAGGAACGGGACGGCTGAGCGTAAGGCAATGGAAACGGCCGGATTAGTTTGATTGCCGGCCATTATAATTCAGATCGGCGATTCGCTTCATGTTAGCCGATAGATTGTTGAATTGCGGGTGATTGATTTCCAGCAAAGCAATTATCTGTTTTATCGCTAACTCTTTGATTTGCTCCGGTTCTATGCCAAAGCGAATCTTGAACAAGCGCCGCTGTTTTCCGGCCGGTAGCGCTGCCAAAATTTCGGTTAAATGTTGATCGATCAATTGTCTAGCCAAGGCAAGTTCCGGACTTACGTCTCCATCTTTTTCTTGGAAACTGGGTTGAGCAGGCGCGGGAGCTGGCTGGTTTGCCGTGGCCGCGCGCTGCCGCATCTCCTGCAATCGCGAGCTTTTGCCTGGATTGACCAACAGCGAATCTGCGGGACGGCTGGGTGATTTAGCCATGATGTTTGTTGTGGGTAGAATGCGCGGGATCGTGAATCAAATTGCGGATTACCACCGAGGCGCAGACGCCGCCGAAAGCCGCCGGTAAATAGGAAATAGTGCCGTAGGCTGACTTTTTATAATTGCTGCCGTCGGTAAACATCAGCGAATCTTTATTGACCACTTCCGGCGAAAACACCACCTTCACGCCTCGATTGATGCCGTGTTTACGCAGACGCGTCCGAATGAATTGCGCAAACGGGCAGTTGTAGGTTTTGGAGATGTCTACCACTTTTAGATGGGTCGGATCCATCTTGCCGCCGGCGCCCATTGAACTGACGATTTTCATGTTGCGGGCCTTGGCCGCGCGGATCAACGTGATTTTCGGGGTGAGGCTGTCGATGGCGTCCACCACGTAATCGTAATACTGGCTCAATAGCTCGTCGGCGGTATCGGGAGTGATGAATTCGTGCTTGATCGTCAGTTTTAAATCCGGATTGATCGCCAACAAACGCTCGCCCATGATGTCAGCCTTGGACTGGCCGTGCGTTGTGGATAATGCCGGCAATTGCCGGTTGCGATTGCTGGGATCGACCACGTCGCCATCGACGATGGTCATTTCACCGACACCGGCCCGGCAGATAAATTCGGCGGCAAACGAGCCCACGCCGCCCATGCCGACCACCAATACATGGGATTGCTGCAGCTTGTCTAGTTTGGGCTTGCCGATCAATAGTTCGGTACGGGAGAGCCAGCTTAAATCAGTCATTCAGAAATACTCGTTTGAAATTGCTTAGGATTTGTTGGCGCAAGGACGCGATGTCTAAGCCAAGCATTTTAGCCGCAGCGGCGTATATTGCGTCAATTGATACGTTCGCGGCGTCGGTTTCCAGAAACAAGCGATCGACGGGTGTGCTGAGTAGCGTTTCTCCGGCATGACTGAGAGGATTCAGCAAGGCAGCGCCAAAGGACAGATAAAAGCCGTGTCTTATCAATTGCTCGGCTAGGGCGGGGTTGCCGTTAAAGCCGTGAATGATCCAGGGTATCTCGGCGTTTGGCGTGGATTTTTTAATCCGGGTCAGCTCGTTAAAGGCGCGTACGCAATGGATGATCAGTGGTTTGCCAAGCTGGCTGGCGAGTTCGATCTGGCTGACGAATACTGTGGTTTGTAGTGTCAAAGGCGTAGCAATTGCTTTATCCAGCCCGCATTCGCCGATTGCCACTAGGTTTGGGTCCAGGCTGGCCGCACTAATTTTCCCTAAAGCTGTTTCAATGTCTTCTTGGTCGAGATGCCAGGGGTGTAAGCCCAGGCTGTAGAAACCGATTTGCGTGGCCGCGAGGTCGAAATCCTGGGTGCCGATACTGATTATTTCAAGGGTCTGGTTTGCGCCGGTTTGGTGGCAATGGATGTCGATATAGCCATCGGTTAAGCTTAGCGCCTCCAGACCTGTTTCAATTTTCATTGAATTGCCACCTGTTGCCCTATAAAAATTAACACCCTTAAAAAACCGTTATCGCACGGTATAATGCCATTTTATTTTCTTCAGCAGAAAAACAATGGCGCAATATATTTTCTCCATGAATCGGGTCGGCAAGATCGTACCGCCCAAAAAGTACATTCTTAAGGACATTTCTCTATCGTTTTTTCCGGGCGCTAAAATCGGCGTGCTGGGTTTAAACGGTTCCGGTAAATCCACGTTGCTGCGCATCATGGCCGGCATCGACAAGGAAATCGAAGGCGAAGCGACCCCGCTGAAAGGCACCAAGATCGGCTATCTGCCGCAGGAGCCGCAACTGGATCCGAATAAAACCGTGCGCGGCAATATTGAAGAAGCGGTTGCGGAAATCAAAGACGTATTGGCCCGATTGGATGCTGTCTACGCCGCTTACGCCGATGTCGACGCCGATTTCGATGCGCTCGCCGCCGAACAGGCCAAGCTGGAAGACATTATCAATGCTTGCGACGGTCACAATCTGGATCGCACGCTGGAAGTCGCCGCCGATGCCTTGCGTCTGCCGGACTGGGATGCCGATGTCACTAAATTATCCGGTGGCGAAAAACGCCGGGTGGCGCTGTGCCGTTTGTTGCTGTCCAAGCCCGATATGTTGTTGCTGGACGAGCCGACCAACCATTTGGACGCCGAATCGGTGGCGTGGCTGGAGCGATTCCTGCACGATTATCCGGGTACCGTGGTGGCGGTGACCCATGACAGGTATTTCCTGGATAATGTGGCCGGCTGGATTTTGGAGCTGGACCGCGGTATGGGCATTCCTTGGGAAGGCAATTATTCGTCTTGGCTGGAGCAAAAGGAAAAACGCCTGGAGCTGGAGGAAAAGCAGGAGTCTTCTCGGCAAAAAGCCATGAAAGCCGAGCTGGAGTGGGTGCGTTCAAATCAAAAAGGCCGGCACGCGAAGAGCAAGGCACGTCTGGCGCGTTTTGAAGAATTGTCGTCGGTCGAGACGCAAAAACGTAACGAAACCCAGGAGATTTATATTCCACCCGGTCCGCGTCTGGGGGATGTGGTCATCGAAGTCGATAACATTAGTAAAGGTTTTGGCGATAGATTGTTGATCAACAATCTCAGTTTCAAACTGCCGCCGGGCGGCATTGTCGGCATCATCGGCCCTAATGGCGCCGGTAAAACCACGCTGTTCCGGATGATGGCGGGCTTCGAAAAACCGGATTCCGGCGACATCAAATTCGGCCAAACCGTGCAGATGGCTTACGTCGACCAGTTGCGCGACGACATGGACAACAACAAGACGGTTTGGGAAGAAATTTCCGACGGTCTGGATATGATCACGGTCGGCAAATACGAGACGCCGTCGCGGGCTTATATCGGCCGGTTCAACTTTAAAGGCGGGGATCAGCAAAAACGCATCGGCGAATTATCCGGCGGCGAACGCAATCGGGTGCATTTGGCCAAGCTGTTGAAAAGCGGCGGCAATGTGTTGCTGCTCGACGAGCCGACCAACGATTTGGACGTGGAAACCTTGCGGGCTTTGGAAGAAGCGTTGTTGGCTTTCCCTGGTTGCGCGGTGGTGATCTCCCATGATCGCTGGTTCCTGGATCGTATCGCCACGCACATGCTGGCATTTGAAGGTGACAGTGAAGTGGTCTGGTTTGAAGGCAACTATGCCGACTATGAAGCGGATCGTCATCGCCGCTTGGGAACCGATGCCGATAACCCGCATCGTCTCAAATATAAAAAAATCGGCTAAGCTGAACTTAAGCAGCCGTTGTTATTTTTGCAACGGCTTTGCTAATAAAGATCTATTTGAACTTGAAATAGCGCAGACCAGTCCCAAACTCATTAACAGTTTTTTATTGATCCGCGGCCCGCGTGTTGAAATTGGCGGGTGTAGCGGGTAATGTATTAATAGCGCACCGAACAATAATAAGGAGAAATAGGATGTCGAAAGCACAAAACTTGCAGGACAACTTTTTGAATGCCCTCAGAAAAGAACACACTCCCGTGTCGATTTTTTTGGTTAACGGTATCAAACTGCAAGGCCGCGTCGATTCTTTCGACCAATACGTGGTGATGCTGAAAAACACTGTGAATCAAATGGTTTACAAGCACGCCATATCCACTATCGTTCCCGGCAAAAATGTCACGATGCACCGTGATCCCGACGTTAGCGATGAAAGCTAAGAGGTTATTTTTTGTTTGAACGTCCCGATGCGGGTGAACGAGCCATTCTCGTTCACCTCAATTTGCAAGCTGGCCAAGAAGACCTCGACGAGCTGAAAGAGCTAACCAAATCCGCAGGCGCCCAACCCACACATGTAGTCACCGGAAGCCGTTATCGGCCCGATCCGAAATATTTCGTTGGTACTGGCAAGGTTGAAGAAATCCGGTCGGCTATCATCGAGCACGAAGCCAATATCGTTATCGTCAATCATCCACTAACACCCAGCCAAGAGCGCAATCTGGAAAAAGTGTTGGAAGTGCGGGTGGTCGATCGCAACGGTCTGATCCTGGATATTTTTGCGCAACGCGCGCAAACCTTCGAAGGTAAATTACAGGTCGAACTGGCGCAGCTTAAGCACTTATCAACCCGATTGATTCGCGGTTGGACGCATTTGGAGCGGCAAAAGGGAGGTATCGGTTTGCGCGGTCCCGGCGAAACCCAGCTGGAAACTGACAGACGGTTGTTGGCTGTGCGTATCAAGCAGATTCAACAGAGGCTGGGGAAGGTTGAAAAGCAGCGTCATCAAGGCCGAAGTAAACGTAAAAAGGCCGAAATTCCCACCGTGTCCTTGGTTGGCTATACCAATGCCGGTAAGTCCACATTGTTTAACACCTTGACCGGTGCCGACATTTATGCGGCCGATCAATTGTTTGCCACATTGGATCCTACCTTGCGGCAATTGTCGCTCAGTAATGGTGGCGAAATCATTTTGGCGGATACCGTCGGTTTTATCCGGCACTTGCCGCACGAATTGGTGGCCGCGTTCCGCTCCACTTTGCAGGAAGCCAGCGAAGCGGATTTGCTGTTACACGTAATCGATGCGGCGGCCGAAGATCGCGAAGATACGATCTATCAGGTTAACCAAGTCTTAAACGATATCGATGCGGCTAAAATTCCGCAGTTGATGGTTTTCAATAAAATCGATTTACTCGAGGATGTTGCGCCGCACATTGACTACGATGCCGACGGCAAACCCGTCAGCGTCTGGATTTCCGCGCAAAACGGGGTAGGCTGTGATTTGTTGCAACAGGCCTTGTCCGAGCTATTTGCGAGCAGCAAGGTGATTCGAAAATGCTATTTGCCGGCCAGCCAGGCAGGCTTAAAGGCAAAATTGTTTACTTTTGTGAAAATTATCGACGAAGTAAATAACGACAGCGGCGATTGCGAATTGACGATAGAAATCGACAGAAAGCATTTGGGCCTGTTGAAGGGCATTGATGTCCATGAGCAGGTTTGATCGGTCGATTGCCGGAGCAATCACCTAGTTATTTGCTCGGAAATGGCTAATTTACGATAGAATGGCGATTTTTTGGATAGACGAGCCAACGCTTGGAGTCATCGAGCAGGCTGTCCGATACGAGAAGCGGCTTTAGAGTTTTCAAATCCAATTATTGGAGTGTTTGGTATGTCTTGGAATGAACCCGGCGGTGGTAAAAAAGACCCCTGGAGTGGTCGTAATGATAAGAATGATCCACCCGATTTGGACGAGGTAATTCGTTCGCTACAGGACAAACTGGGCGGTATTTTCGGCGGCGGTTCCAAAGGCGGTCTGGGCAGCGGGCCTTCAATGAAAGGTGTCGGTTTGCTGGCTGCTGGCGCAGTGATTCTCTGGGGTTTGAGCGGGTTTTATACCGTCGACGAAGGTACGCGTGGCGTGGTAACCCGTTTCGGCGCCTATGTAAACACTACCCAGCCTGGTCTGAACTGGCATATTCCGGCTCCGGTGGAGCAGGTGGCGGTCATCAACGTCGAGCAACAGCGCTTTATCGAAGTCGGTTACCGTTCCGGCGGCGGTCAGGGGATGGGTTCCGTGCCCAAGGAAGCGATGATGCTGACTAAGGACGAAAATATCGTCGACGTACGTTTGGCTGTGCAGTACCAAGTCAAGGATGCCAAGGATTATGCGTTTAATGTGCTCGATCCTGCCTCAACTCTAAAACAAGTTACTGAAAGCGTGCAGCGCGGTGTAATCGGGCGTAGCGATATGGATTTTGTACTGACCGAAGGCCGTAGCGACATCGTGCTGGCGATTAAGTCTGAAATTCAAGCGGTAATGGATGCCTACAAAACCGGTATTTTGATCACCAGCGTCAACTTGCAGGACGCTCAGCCACCCGAACAAGTGCAAGGTTCTTTCGAGGATGCGATCAAGGCACGGGAAGACAAACAGCGCTTGATTAACGAGGCTGAAGCTTATTCCAACGATGTGGTGCCCAAGGCGCGCGGTGCAGCTTCGCGTATCGTGCAAGAATCCGAAGGTTACAAGGAAAAAGTCATTGCCCGTGCCAATGGTGATGTCAGCCGCTTCTCTCAATTGCTTGCCGAATACAAAAAAGCGCCGGCGGTTACCAAGCAGCGTATGTACATTGAAGCCATGGAGCTGGTTTTGGGTCGCTCCAACAATGTGTTGGTCGATGTGAAGGGCGGTAACAACATCATGTATCTGCCGCTGGAGAAGTTGGCTAACAAGTCTATCGAGGAAGCCGCTCCGGCACCGGTAATCAGCCACGAGCCGGTTTCTCTGCCTTCCCAGCCCATGAAAGAAATTAAACCCGATGTGCGCGCGTCAAGCCGTGAACGCGATGTGAGAGGACGCTAAGATGGGAAATAAGATTTTAGTCGCCGTTGGCGCAGTAGTGGTCTTGCTCTCGATGTCGGTATTTACCGTGGCCGAAACCGAGCGGGTAATCAAATTTCAATTAGGCGAGATTGTCGGTGCCGATTTCCAGCCGGGCATGCATCTAAAGCTGCCATTTATTAATAATGTCAAAAAGTTCGACGCGCGTATTCTGACCATGGATTCGACGCCGGAGCGCTTTTTAACGGCGGAAAAGAAAAACGTTATCGTCGATTCTTTCGTGAAATGGCGCATCGGCGACGTTAAAACCTTTTACACCACCGTTGCCGGTGATGTGAATCAGGCCAATATTCGTCTCGATCAAATCATCAAAGATTCCGCGCGCAGTGAGTTCAGCAAACGCGAGATCAAACAATTGGTTTCCACAGATCGCAGCGCGATCCGCGATGCGTTGATTACGAATGTATCGCCGCATGCCGCGAAACTGGGTATCACTATTGTCGACGTGCAAGTAAAACGCATCGATTTGCCTGCCGAAGTCAGTACCTCGGTTTATCAAAGAATGGAAGCGGAGCGGGCGCGGGTTGCTCGGGAGTTTCGTTCGCAAGGTTCTGAAGCCGCCGAGCGGATTCGGGCCGATGCCGATAAACAACGCGAGATCATTTTGGCGAACGCTTATCGCGACTCGGAAGTTATGCGCGGCGAAGGCGATGCTAAAGCAGCCGATATTTTTGCTAAAGCGTATAGCGAGGACAGCGATTTCTTTGCTTTCTACCGCAGCTTGATTGCTTATAAGGAAAGCTTGGGTAAATCCGGTAACATCATGGTGCTGGAACCGAATTCCGACTTCTTCAAATATTTCAAGAATCAGAAATAACCTCCATTTGGATTATGTATAGTCAAACGCCCCGCCACGCGGGGCGTTTGCTGTGTTTGAGACAGACAAAAATGCAAAGAAAAGACACCTGGCTGTTGCCGGAAGGGATTAGCGAAGTATTGCCGGAACAGGCAGCGCATCTGGAGAAGTTGCGTAGAAAACTTTTGGATACTTTTGCCTGCTGGGGTTACCAGTTGGTAATTCCGCCATTTGTAGACTTCCTGCATTCCTTGCTCATCGGTTCCGGGCACGACCTGGACCTGCAGACTTTTAAGCTGACCGATCAGTTGAGCGGAGAGATGTTGGGCGTGCGGGCGGATATGACGCCGCAAGTTGCTAGAATAGATGCGCACCACTTTCAGCACGATGGCCCGACCAGGCTATGCTATGCCGGCACGGTGCTGCATACATTGGGCGATCCCTTGGAAAAAAGCCGCAGCCCGATGCAGATTGGCGCTGAACTCTACGGTCATGCCGGCCTGGAAAGCGACTACGAAGTCATCCAGCTGATGCTGGAAATGTTGGCGATCAGCGGTTTGCAAAATGTGCATCTGGATTTGGGGCATGTCGGTATCTATCGCGCCTTGGCCGAGCATGCTGGTCTTAATTCGCAACAGGAGGCCGAATTGTTCGACGTGCTGCAGCGTAAGGCCAGAACCGAATTGGCGGAATTGCTTGCCGAGTTTGAGATTGACGCGCGCTATAAAGACATATTCAATGCCTTGCCGAAACTGAACGGCGGTCGAGACATACTCGATAGGGCCAAAGCATTATTAACCGGTTTTGCCGGTGCCGATCAGATTGCTAGGGCCTTGGCCGATTTAAGCGGCATATCCGATAAATTACGGCGCGATTATCCAGCCTTGACGGTGAGTTTCGATTTGGCCGAGTTGCGTGGTTACCACTATCACACCGGCATGGTGTTCGCGGCATTTGTGCCGGCTCTGGGGAAAGAAATTGCCCGCGGTGGCCGCTACGATAATATCGGCGAGGTATTCGGCCGAGCGCGAGCCGCTACCGGTTTCAGTGCGGATTTAAAAGTTTTGGCCGGCATGTTTAAAGTCGACGACGAAGCTGCGCAAGTGGTGTTTGCACCCTTTGCGGAAGATGCCGATTTGCGGGAAGCAGTTAGAGATCTGCGCGCGCAAGGCGTGGCCGTGATTCAACATCTGCCGGAACAACAGGGCGGCCCGGAACACCTGGGCTGCAATGCTATTTTAGAAAAACACAATCAACAGTGGGTCGTTAGATCAATAAGCTGTCGTTAAACCACTAGTTTAAGGTTAGATAATATGGGAAAGAATGTTGTTGTTATCGGCACGCAATGGGGCGATGAAGGTAAAGGTAAGCTGGTCGATCTTTTAACCGAACAAGCCGCTGCGGTGGTGCGCTTTCAAGGCGGCCATAATGCCGGTCACACCTTGGTGATTAACGGCGAAAAAACCGTGTTGCATCTGATTCCTTCCGGCGTTTTGCGGGAAGGCGTGCAGTGCATGATAGGCAACGGTGTCGTGCTGTGCCCTGAAGCGCTTTTGAAAGAAATCGAGATTCTTGAGAAATCCGGGGTTCCGGTTCGGCATAGGTTGCAGATCAGCGAAGCCTGCGCATTGATTCTACCGATACACGTCGCTATCGACCAGGCCCGCGAGAAAGCCCGAGGCAGCAAGGCCATCGGCACTACCGGGCGCGGTATCGGTCCGGCTTACGAAGACAAGGTTGCCAGACGTGGTTTGCGAGCCGGTGATTTGCGCAACAGCGAAGAATTCGCCACTCGCTTAAAGGAGTTGGTCGAATATCACAACTTCATGCTGATCAATTATTATCATACCGAGCCTGTCAATTATGACGAGGTGCTGGCCAATACCTTGCGTTTGGGCGAGATTATCAAGCCGATGCTGACCGATGTTGGCGAGGCTATCTATAGCTATCAAAACCAAGGGGAAAACGTGCTGTTCGAAGGCGCGCAAGGCGCGCTGCTGGATATAGATCACGGCACTTACCCCTATGTCACCTCGTCCAACACTACGGCGGGCGGTGCGGCTACAGGCACAGGTGTGGGTCCTTTGGCGTTGGATTACGTATTGGGTATTACCAAAGCCTATTCCACCCGCGTGGGTAACGGCCCGTTCCCGACCGAATTGCTGGATAACTACGGCGAGCATCTGGGCGTGAAAGGCCACGAGTTTGGTGCTACCACGGGTCGTAAGCGCCGTTGCGGCTGGTTCGATGCGGTATCCATGCGTAAATCGGCTCAGCTCAATAGTCTGAGCGGTATCTGCCTGACTAAGCTCGATGTGTTGGATGGCCTGAATAAAATCGGTATCTGTACCGCTTATAAAATTAACGGCCAAATTACTGAAACGGCGCCGCTGGGTGCTGACCAATATGCCGCATGTGAAGCGGTGATCGAGGAAATGCCGGGTTGGACGGGTACTACAGCAGGCGTTACCGATTTTGCGCAATTGCCGGAAAACGCCAAAGCCTATATCGCCCGGATCGAACAACTGGTCGGCGTAAAAGTAACGATTTTGTCTACCGGCCCGGATCGGAATGAAACTATTGTCTTGGAAAATCCATTCCAGGCCTAATGCTTAAGCAATAAACCTTCATTTAAGACGCTTAATATATTCGATGAATGTATGCAGCGTCTTATCAAATTTGTCCAGTTATTGACTAGTCCAGGGCAATTTTCTCGACACTCTTGCTGCCTGATTACGCCATTCAATCCGTTGCGACGGGCCGATTCCGGTTGGTAATCCATTCGCTCCACGAGCCGGCGTAAAGTTTCGAACCACTTAGTCCTGCAATTTCCATCGCTAACAGGTTGTGGCAGGCTGTCACGCCGGAGCCACACATATGAACCACCTGCTCGGCAGGGTAAGCAGCTATCAGTTTGCTAAATTGCTGGTGCAACAGCTCGGCTGTTAAAAATCGTCCGGATTTGTCCAGATTAGTTGGTAATGGCCGGTTTAGAGCTTTAGGTACGTGGCCTGCGACAGGGTCTATCGGCTCTTGTTGACCATGGAAGCGTTCCGGTGTTCTTGCGTCTATCAGCGTGATTTTTCGGGCCGCCAAACTGTCCGTTACTTGAGCGGCATCCATCCATTGCTGATTGTCCAGATAGACGCGAAATTGGCTAGCGGTAATTTTCGGTAGTGTGGTAGTGACCGGCAAGCCTTGTTTTTGCCAATACCCAAATCCGCCATCCAACACTGCGACTTGAGTATGGCCCATAGTGCGCAGCAGCCACCACATCCGGCCGGCAAACGCGCCGCCGGCATCGTCATACACCACGATTTGACAGCGGTTGTTAACGCCCCAGTCACCCAGTTTTTTGCCTAATAATGAAAAATTGGGTAATGGGTGGCGGCCGGTATAGGATTGCACTGGCGAGGACAAATCCCGGTTTAAATCGACATAGCGAGCGCCCGGAATATGGCCTTGTCGGTAGGATTTGTGGCCGGCCGTTACATCGGCTAGAGAAAAGCGGCAGTCGAATATTCGCCAATCCGGGTTGTTCAGGTTAGCAGCTAAAATGTCTGCGGAAACCAGTGTGGTGTAGGACATGCTTATATCTCCAAAATAATTTTACCGATATGTTGGCTGCTTTCCATGCGTTCGTGAGCTTCAGCGGCCTTGGTAAGCGGAAAAACCGAATCGATGATGGGTTCGAGTTGGCCGGCTTCCAGTAGCGGCCAGACTTTTGCAAAAAGTTGTCGGGCTATTTTAGCCTTGAAATCGTCGCTGCGGGGACGCAAGGTCGTGCCGGAAATGGTTAGTCGTTTCATCAGCACGGACGCTAAATTGATTTCGCTCTTGCCGCCGTGTTGGATGGCGATCTGTTGTAGTCGGCCATCGATAGCCAGGCATTTCAAGTTGCGGGGCAAATAATCGCCACCGATTATGTCTAAAACCACGTCGACGCCTCTGTTGTCGGTATGATGTAAAACAGCCGCGACAAAGTCTTGTTGCCGATAATTAATCGCCAGATCAGCGCCTAATTTTTGGCAGTACTGACATTTTTCCTCGCTGCCGGCGGTAACGATGACGCGGCTGCCGAAGGCTTTGCCGATTTGAATGGCGGTGGTGCCGATACCGCTGGTACCGCCATGTACCAACAAGCTTTCCCCGGCTTGTAGTTTCGCGCGGTCGAAAAGATTGCTCCAGACCGTAAAAAAAGTTTCCGGTAACGCGGCGGCTTGAATAAAACTCAAGCCTTTCGGTATGGGCAGACAGCAACTGGCGCTTGTCAGGCAATACTCTGCATAACCGCCGCCCGTCAGCAGGGCGCAAACCGGGTCGCCAGCTGTAAATTCAGTTACTTCGCTCCCAATTGCTTCGATAATGCCGGATACTTCCAATCCGAGAACGGCGGATGCACCTGGCGGCGGTGGATACAAGCCTTTGCGCTGCATCAGGTCGGGGCGGTTTACTCCTGCTGCGACTACTTTTATCAACACTTGATGCGCAGCGGGAGAGGGTAGCGGTTGGTCCGTTATGATTAAATCGGCAAGTTCGGCGGGACGATAAATCTCGATGGCGCGCATGATGGTAAGCTTTACGGGGAGAGTGTCGTATTATATGTGCCGCATTTGACTAACAGTATTTTTTCAACGAGAGCATTCATGATACGTGCAGGCATTGTCGGCGGTACCGGGTACACCGGCGTCGAATTGTTAAGAATTTTGGTGTTACATCCCCAGGTCGAAGTTAGCGTAGTGACTTCTCGCGCGGATGCCGGACTGCGAGTGGATCAGTTGTATCCGAGTCTGCGAGGCTACTGCGATGTGAAATTTACCCTGCCGGAGTTGGATAATTTAAAAGACTGCGATGTGGTGTTTTTCGCGACGCCAAACGGCACCGCCATGCTGATGGCTGAGTCATTGCTGGCTCTGGGTATCAAAGTTATCGATTTGTCTGCCGATTTCCGGATTAAAGATCGGCAGGAATGGGAAAAGTGGTATGGCATGCAGCACGCCTGTCCGGATTTGATCGCCGAAGCTGTATATGGTTTGCCGGAAGTCAATCGCGAGCAGATCAAGCCGGCACGTTTGATCGCATGCCCTGGATGTTATCCGACTGCCGTGCAGCTGGGGTTTTTGCCTTTGCTAGAAGCGGGAGTGATTGATGGTAGCCAGTTGATCGCCGATGTAAAATCCGGTGTCAGCGGAGCCGGGCGCAAGGCGGAAATTTCTTCTTTGATGAGTGAGACCGGCGAGAGTTTTAAGGCCTATGCGGTCGGCGGGCATAGACATTTGCCGGAAATTACTCAGGGTTTGCAAAATGTTGCCAAGCAGGCGGTTGGGCTAACTTTCGTGCCGCATCTGACGCCGATGATACGCGGTATTCACGCCACGCTTTATGCGCGTTTAAACCGGAAGCTGGATTTGCAAAGTCTGTTTGAAGAGAGGTATAGCGAAGAAAGATTTGTGGATGTGTTGCCGAATGGCATTCATGTCGACACTCGTAACGTGCGGGGCAGCAATCGGTGTCAGATTGCGGTAAATCAGCCGCAAGGCGGCGATACTGTGGTGATTTTGTCGGTGATTGATAACTTGGTTAAAGGTGCGTCAGGCCAAGCAGTGCAAAATATGAATCTGGTTTTTGGGCTGGATGAATGCCAAGGTTTAGAAACCGTGGCTCTTTATCCCTAGTGCCATCAAGCCCTGGAACATAAAAAACCGCCTTCCGGTTTTAATCCGGAAGGCGGTTTTTATTGCGAGAACGTTAGCTGTTTAAGCGGCTATAGATTGGCTTTTGCGATTCATTCTCCAGCCTAACATGCCGCTGGCCAATAACAACAAGCTGGTTGGCTCTGGAACGCTGCCAGCCCCGCCGCCACCGCCGCCTGCTGTGCCAACGATTTGGGACAGCTTAAAGTAGTCGTTGCCGCCATCAACGTTAGATTCACCCAAGCCTGAACCCCAGCTGCTGCTGTAAGCACTTATCAGCCAAAAGCTAGAAGATAAGTTGTTTGGATTAATGTCTTCTACAACACCTTGCGTTGCGTTATAACTACCCACGAATTCCCATCCTCTTGTAATCAAGTCGGAAATTGTTTCGCCAGTAATATTTCTATCAGTGGGAAGCGCATTATTCGTCAAGGTACCGGTATATCTCAGGACCGAGATATCTGAGTCGTAAGCAGTCGGGGATGGCCATCCAATGCTCAGTTTATCCAAAATGGTGTTAGTGTCGAACCGAAAAAGTAAGGCTTCGATACTACCTACGTTATCTACTGCGTGCTCTGGTGAAGTGGTGCTTTCAAGAGTCGGGGATAAGGTTCTTACGCCTAGTCCACCGGTATAACTAGACCAACTTGCAGACGCAAATGTTGATGTAGCAGTCGTTCCGACCGAATAAGCGTTGATGCTCGTGATGCCGGCTGGTATTGTGCTAGAGAGGTTCCACTGAGTCGCGTTAGCAGCAAGTGGCGCTAGCAACAAGGCTGTCATAGCCAAATATTTCCGGGTCATAATGTCCTCACATTTTTCGATTTTCATTTGCCGCTATTGTCTTCGTCGGTCTGGAAATAACTATTGTACTATTGGCCATAAACAAAGAAACACGGGTTGAGCAATAGCAAGCATGTAATGCGCCATAATTTAAATTTTATTTAAATACAGTTATTTAGGTTTTGATCTTTAACTCAATAAAAGTAGCATTTGTCCATGCTGTAAAAAATTACGACAGATTTTAAAAAATGGACTACCGGCGGAGTTGTTCCAGCAGAGCTTTTGCTTGTTCACGGCCATTGAAACCGGTATTTGCCTTTAGTGCTTCTTCCAATTCTTGCTTAGCCTCATCCTTGCGTTGCAAATGATTTAGAGCGACAGCGATGTGGTAGCGAATTTCAGGATCTTGCGAGAGTAACGAATGTGCGTTTCGCAAGTAATGAAGGCCTTGTTCAATCTGTCCGGTGTTAACCAGTATCCAGCCCAGTGTGTCATTAGTAGACGGTTGATCGGGCGCCAGTTTATAGGCTTGCTCGGCAAGGGATAAGGCTTTGTCGTTGCCGGTATTAAGATACACGTAGGCAAGGTTATTTAGGAACTGCGGTTCATTGGGGAATTGCTTTAATAGCGTGTCGTAATAATGTTCCGCCTCTTTAAACTTTCCGTTATTCAGCAATTCGTTCGCGAAAGCCGCCATCGGCAGTTGGTCTTGCGGATGCTTTTTAATCCACTGTTCCAGCAATGCAAAAGCTTTGTCCGGCTGGCTGGTTTTTTTAAAGCTTTCATAGAGCTGCATCAATGATGTTGTGTCCGGCTCCAGTTCGAAGGCCGTTTGGTAATGGTTGTTGGCCAAACTGAAGTTTTTGTCATGATCAGCAATAAGTCCCAATAGTTGGTGAGGAAAAGCGCGTTTCGGATATTGTTTTAGCAGACTTTCTGTGCGGTTTAATGCAAATACCGGTTTCCCATGGTTCAGTTCCATTTCTACTAAGGCAATTTGCGAAGGTATATGGTTTTCGTCAACCAAAACGGCTTTTTTCAAGGTCTTTATGGCTTCAAAATAGTCGCCAGCGTCTATTTGGTAACGAGCCGCTTTGTAAAGTTGTTTGACATTAAATCTGGCTTGATCCGCCATGCGGATAAAGACCCCTAAGGCTTTCTCTCGGTTATTGTTGGCCAAGTAGCTACGAGCCAGAGCATCGATAACCTGAGGGTTATTCTTATCTATAGTTTCAGCCGTTTGTGCCGAGGCAGTAGCTTCTGTAGCTTTGCCCATCTTCAGATTCAAGTCGACCAGCGCCAGAAGTGTCGGTAATGATTTCTGGTCAATCACCTTTGCTTTCGATAGCCAATCATTGGCTGCTTCATAGTGTCCAGCGCTTTGTTCCGCTTTCGCCAATTCAATAAGAATATCTATATCGCCCGGGTGATTCTGCTGCAAAGTTTGCAGGCGTTGTCTTGCTTGATCAAATTTGTTCTCTCCGACGTCGAGTTTACTCAAGTTGATTTGCGCAGCAAGAAAATTGGGGTTCAGTTCGAGCGTCTTTTCGAAACTTTGCCGCGCCTGTTTGTACTGTCCAGTGTTAACTTGAGCAGTCCCTAATAGATTTAGAAGTGTAAAGTTTTTCGACGCTTTTTCATGGAGCGCTTGTGCGGTTTTTAAAGCTTTTTCCGGTTCACCACGACTCATGTAAAGTGCCACGAGAGGAATGCCTGCTTGAATCGCATCGGGATTCTTTTTGAATGCCGCTTCAAGGTCTTGAACTGCCACTTGCTCCTGGCCCATGGCCAATCTGTTCAGACCGATTTCGGTTTGGAGGCTGCCACCATCATTGCTAAGTGAGGCGGCTTTGCCGAACATACTATTGGCCATATCGTGCTTGCCGGCCTGCATGAACGCTCTTCCCAATAAAAACGCCAGACGCTGATCCTGAGGATTGCGGATTTGCATTGGGCGGAGCAAATCGATTGCTTGTTCAGGTTCGTTTTTTTGCAAAAGTATACTGGCCAGCAATTTATGCGGACCGGATTGCTCCGGGTATTGCTTGACATACAGGCGCAGATATTCAGCTGCCAGGTCGAACCGTTGCAAGCTGTAGTTGACCAGGCCTGAGAGCATTAAAGTCGGACCGTGTGCCGACAAATATTCCGGTTTGATACCGGTGATGATGTCGGCTGCCATCTCCAATTCCTTCGTTGCCGCTTCCCTCTGATTATTGCGCTCAAGTACTACCGCATTTAGATAGGCTGCTTTGGGTTCGAACGGATAAGTTTTTCGCAAATATTCTAAATCTTGGCGTGCCCGTTCATCCTGCTTTAAGTCCATTAGAAGGCCGGCTCTGGCAATTCGAGTGTCTACATGATCGGGATTCAGCTCAATCGCCTTGTCGTAAAATCTTAGCGCGTCATCTAGTTCCATATTGGCATGCTTGATTGAGCCTTTCACGAACCAAGCTCCCGGATCGTTGGGTTGGCTTTGCATAGCTTTTTCGGCGGCCTGATCGGCGCCTTTAATGTCGCCACGTTTAAGCAATGCGTTGGCGCGCCCAATTGCGGCATTAATTTGGTTGGGAGCAATTTGTAACGCAATGTCGAACTCGTTCAGCGCTTCGCTGATTTGATTGAGTTGTAGATAGGCGTTGCCGCGGTATACGTGTAAAACCGGGCGTAACCCGGTATTAAAACGCACTGGATCGATTTCCTTGAGCAAGTCGTTGTAGCGAATTTGATAGGTATAAAGTTTGGCCAGGTTTTCCACTATTAAGGATGGATCCGCTCCTAATTGCTTGGCTAAGTTGAGTTCAACTTCTGCTGCGGACAACGATTTCTGTTGCAAGTAAATATCGCCAAGCAACACGTGAGCCGAAACATATCTTTCGTTTTGCTGGAGCGCATTCTTTAACTGGATGATGGCTTCGGCGTTATTTTGACTTCTGTAGGACTGTAACGCCTCTTCGTAAAACTTTCCGGCCTGGATGTCATCGGCAAAGCTAATCTGCGCGGGGTTGAGCGCCAGAATCAGCAGCAATTTATTTAACGGGAAATTGGATTTCATCGGATTTTTGCGCATAACGAAAGTGGGGTTGCTCAAGTGTGCACATAGCATAGTCGTAAAGCTAATTCGCCACCAGTCCGGAGCCACTAGCCGGTTTATTGTCGTCAAAAACTTGACTGCATGTATTTAAATATTTGTTTTTAATTAATTATTTAAATGGTCTGGATTTTGCTTTCAGCGCTTTGACGATTAATTAGGCGATTGAATATGGGTACTTTAGAGCTGCATCAACAACAAAAAACCGAGCGCTTAACCGACGCTTTCCGGATTTTTAACGAACTTTCCGAAAATCTCGCTCATTCTTACCAAGGTTTGGAGGAGCAAGTAGCCAAGCTCAATCGCGAGTTGCAGGCCGCGCGCAGCGAGCGTGTAACCACACTTATCGAGAAGGAAAAGCTCGCAAGCCGCTTGCAACAGATTCTGGCAGCCTTGCCGGCGGCGGTGGTCGTGCTGAATGCTCACGGTTTGATCATCGATTGCAATACCCATTCGGTGGATTTTTTGGGGGAACCCTTGCTGGGGCAATTATGGTCGAGTGTGGCGGCGCGCAGTCTGCAACCGGTGTTCGAATCCCCGCATGAACGCCAGCTCCGGGACGGCCGTAAAGTCAATATCACCCACAGCTCGCTGGGTAACGATGCGGAGCAAATCATTCTGTTGTCGGATGTTAGCGAATTGCGTTCCTTGCAGGATACACTGGCCCAGCATAAGCAGCTGAGCGCGATGGGGGAGATGGTGGCCGGTCTGGCGCATCAGGTGCGCACACCGCTGGCAACCGCGATTCTGTATGCGTCGCAAATGAGCAAACCCTCAATAGTCGAGGAAAAACGCCAACAGTTCTCCGGAAAAATTTTAGAGCGCCTGCATTACCTGGAGCGGCAAGTTAACGACATGTTGATCTTCGCTAAACAGGGGCGTATGGCCATGCAAAGTTTTTCATTACAGCGGCTGCTGGCGCATCTGGCGGATACCACGGATAGTTTTGCCGGCGAATTTAGCATCGAAAACCGTATCAGTACCGATCAATTGTTGGGCAATGAAGATGCACTGCGCGGAGCCTTATTGAACTTAATCAATAACGCCGCCGAGGCTGGTGCCGGCAAAATTACTTTAACTGTCCTACGTAGCGGTTCGGGAGGTGTCGACATCGCTGTTACGGATGACGGTCCCGGTATTGCCCAGGCACAACAAAGTAAATTATTCGAACCGTTTTACACCACCAAGTCAAATGGCACCGGCTTGGGGTTGGCGGTGGTCGATAGCGTGGCGCGCGCGCATGGCGGTAGCGTCAAGTGCCGCTCGACGCCAGGGCAAGGTACAAGTTTTACCTTGAATCTGCCCTGTATCAGCCAATACACCCTGGGCTTGTCCGCAGGTATTGCCAACATGGAGCAAAATTATGAAACAGTATGATGTGCTTATCGTCGAAGACGACATGGCTTTATGCGAGGCGCTATGCGATACCCTGGAAATTGAAGGCTACCGGGTGATCTCCGCTAAAAACGGTATCGAGGCTTTGAGCCAGCTAGCCAAATATCCGGTCAGGCTGGTGGTCAGCGATGTACAAATGCCGGTGATGGACGGTTTTCAGCTGTTACAGAATATCCAGCAAAAATTCGAGCAGTTGCCGGTGTTGCTTATGACAGCGTATGGCACCATACCCAAAGCGGTGGAAGCCATGCAGTCCGGCGCGGCTGATTACTTGATCAAACCGTTCGAAGCGGGCATGTTGGTCGACAAAGTTGCGTCATTGATTACGCTGCAAGCCCCAGTCGTTAACGATCGGATCGTCGTTGACGAGAGTATGAAAAAACTGTACGCACTGGCCAGCAAAGTAGCTAAAACCGATGTGACCATGCTGCTGGAAGGCGAGAGCGGTACGGGTAAGGAAGTGCTGGCCCGTTATGTTCATCGAAACTCGCATTATCATGCCGGCCCCTTCGAGGCCATCAATTGCGCGGCGATTCCGGAAAACATGCTGGAAGCGATGTTGTTCGGTTACGAGAAAGGCGCATTTACCGGCGCGATTCAATCGGCGCCCGGCAAATTCGAACTGGCGCAAGGCGGCACCTTATTGCTGGACGAGATTTCCGAAATGGATATATCGCTGCAAGCTAAACTACTACGGGTGCTGCAGGAAAAAGAGGTCGAACGCTTGGGCAGTCATCGCAAAATCGCGCTGAACGTCAGAATTTTGGCGACCACCAATCGCAAGTTAAAAGAGTACGTACAGGAAGGCCGGTTTCGGGAGGATTTGTATTTCCGCTTGAGCGTATTTCCGCTCAGAATTCCGCCGCTCCGCGAGCGGCCTGGTGATATATTGCCGCTGGCGCTGGAGTTGTTGGATAAGCATAGTCCGGCCGGGAAAGCTGGTTGCAGCTTCGAGGACGCGGCAATGACTAAGTTATCTGCATACAGCTGGCCGGGTAATGTCAGGGAGTTGGAAAATGTGGTGCAGCGGGCGCTGATCCTGCAAAGCCGGGGGCAAATCGGTGCCGACGACCTGATTTTTGAGGAAGATATGTTGGTTTTGCCGAGTTTGCCCGCCGCAGTGCAAAGTCTTGCCGTAGAATCGCGGCAAACCGATAACGACAATAGCCAATTCGAGCTCGGTAGTTTGGGCGACGGCGTGCGTTCCGCAGAGGAAAAAATTATTTTGCAGATGTTGCGCGACGTCAGTGGTAGCCGGAAAACCACGGCCGCCAAGCTCGGTATCAGTCCGCGCACCTTGCGCTATAAAATTGCGCGGATGAAGGAAGCGGGAGTGATGGTACCGGGTTAATATCTTGGCTTAAAAAATGCTTGTTCTAAGCAAGGCAACCTAAAAGAGTCATTATCATGTCAGATATGAATGTTAACCAAGTGCTCGCGCAAATGCGGGCAATGTCCATAGAGGCTGGCGCCAAGCCACAGCCTAGCGACACGTCCGGCGATTTTGCCGCCATGTTGAAACAATCCATCGACGCCGTGAATAACACGCAGCAAACCGCCAGCGGTTTGGCGAAATCGTTTGAGATGGGTCAGAGCGACGTCAGTTTGGCGGAAGTGATGATTGCCTCGCAAAAAGCCAGCGTTTCCTTTCAGGCCATGCTCCAGGTGCGTAACAAACTGGTGGATGCTTACAAGGACGTGATGGGCATGTCAATGTAGGCTAGCGGAATATAAGCCATGAGCGAACTAGACAGAAATCTACCGATGGAGGCTCATAGCCAACTAAGTATGGCGAATGCCGACAAAATGTATCCCGCCCTGAAAAGCCTAAGCAAAATGCCGATGGTGCGCCAGTTTGGTTTGATGTTGGGTTTGGCGCTTAGCGTGGCGATTGGCGTAGCGGTAGTGTTGTGGTCGCAGGCGCCGTCTTACGATTTACTGTTTTCCGGCGTGGCGGAAAAAGATTCCGCGGAAATTATCGACGCGTTGACCAAGTTAAATATGGATTACAAGGTCGAAAGCGGCTCCGGCGCGATTATGGTGCCGGCCGACAATGTCCGCGAACTGAAACTGAAATTGGCCGCGCAAGGTTTACCGCGCAGCGCCAGCCTCGGTTACGAGCTGTTGGATAAAGACAACGGTTTCGGGGCCAGCAAAAATGTCGAGCAAATGCGTTTTCAACGTGCCTTAGAGGGCGAAATCGCGCTGACCATTCAAACCATTCAAAACGTCAAATCCGCCAAAGTGCTGCTGGCCATTCCGGTGCAGTCGGTGTTTGTCCGCGAACGCAAAAAACCCAGCGCCTCGGTGGTAGTGGAGCTGTATCAAGGCCGCACCCTCGAAAAAGAACAAATCGAATCCATTATCCATTTGGTCGCTTCCAGCGTACCGTTGATGGAAGCCAGTCAAGTGACAGTCGTGGATCAGAAAGGCCGCTTGTTGAACAGCAAGGAAGGCGGCGAAGACATGTCCTTGTCCAGCAAGCAGTTCGAATACAAGAAAAATATAGAAGAACATCTGCGCGAACGGATCGAAAACATCCTGACGCCACTGGTAGGTGGTGACGGTATGCGGGCGCAAATTTCCGCCGACGTTGACTTTACCGTCACCGAAAAAACCCAGGAAATGTTTAACCCGGATTTGCCTGCCTTACGCAGTGAGCAAACCCAGGAAGAAAATAACTCGCTGTCCAAAGTGCAAGGCGTGCCCGGAGCCTTATCCAACCAGCCGCCTCCTACCGGAACGGCGCCGGAAGTGGCTAGTGGCCAGGAAAAACAAGCTGCAGCAGAATCAGGTTCCGGCTCGTCCAACAAAACTGCGACCCGCAATTACGAACTGGATAAAACCATTACCCATACCCGTCTTGCTACTGGCGCCTTAAGACGCTTGTCGGTGGCGGTAGTCGTTGACGATAAAAAAGTGGTGCAAGCCGGCGGTAAAGCTACGCTGGTTGCTTACTCGCAAGAAGATCTGAATCAACTTCGCGATTTGGTCAAGCAAGCAGTGGGCTATGATAATAGCCGTGGCGATCAGGTGACGGTCACCAACGTAGCGTTCAGATTGCCCGATGCGCTGGAAGAAGTACCTTCCGAACCCATCTGGCAACAACCCTGGTTTGCCAGTGCGCTGAAACAGTTGGCGGCGGTTGCTGTAGTCTTGCTACTGATAATGGGTGTGTTGCGGCCGGGTCTGCGCACCTTGATTGCCAAGGAAGAACAGTTGGAAGCGCTTGAACAAGCCAAAGCAATCGCGGAAGCCACCGGTGGCGTGGTACGTTTCGACGAGAGCGGCAAGCCGGTGGCCGTGGCGGTGTCTGTTGATGAAGAAACCGGCGAAGTGCGCACCATCACTACCGGCGTAGAAGATTTATTGTTACTCGAAGCGCCGCAAAGCTACGAAAAACGTCTGGAATACGTACAAAAACTGATCGACGAAGATCCTAAATTAGTCGCGCAAGTGATTAAAACCTGGTTAAAAGACGATGGCTGATCAAGAGAAATTAACTCACGCGCAACGGGCTTCGCTGCTGCTATTGGCGGTGGGACAGGATAGAGCGGCCTCGGTATTGAAGCATATGGGCCCGAAAGAAGTGCAATTGATCGGTTCGAACATGGCTCAGCTGGGGCCGATTAGCTCGGGCATGGTTGACGAGGTGCTGGAAGAATTCATCATCGAAATCAAAAACGAAACCGGCTTGGGTCTGGATTCCGACGAGTACATCCGCAACATGCTGACCAACGCGCTGGGCGCCGACAAAGCCGGCAGCATCATCGACCGGATTTTGTTGGGAGCCAACAGTAAGGGTATCGAACAGCTGAAGTGGATGGATACCCGCTCGATTGCGGATTTGATCCGTCTGGAACATCCGCAAATCATCTCCATTATTTTGTCCTTACTGGATGCGGATCAGGCCGCCGACGTGCTGACTTTGTTGCCGCAAAACATGCGCTCCGATATTTTGATGCGCATAGCCACCCTGGAAGGCGTGCAGCCCGCCGCGTTGCGCGAGCTGGACGACATCATGGAAAAACAGTTGACCGGCAGCGATGGCGTCAAGTCCTCGCAAATCGGCGGTATCGATGCGGCGGCCAACATCCTCAACTTTATAGAAAGCGGTGTCAGCGATCCGATGATGCAAGACATCAACGAAGCCAACGCCGATCTGGGGCAACGCATCCAGGATAAAATGTTTGTGTTTGGCGATTTGATCAACGTCGATGATCGCGGTATTCAAACACTGTTGCGCGAAGTGTCCACCGATCAGCTGTTGCTTGCTCTACGCGGCGTGGAAGCCGGCTTGCGCGATAAAGTCTTCGCTAATATGTCCAGACGTGCGGCGGAAATGTTGCGGGATGACCTGGAAGCGGCGCCTCCCGCGCGCTTGAGTGAAGTGGAAGCGGCGCAAAAAGATATTCTGGCAATAGCCAAACGCCTGTCCGATGCGGGTGAAATAGCCTTGGGCGGCGGTGGCGGTGGCGATGAGTTCGTCTAAGAGCAATAAGTTTTCCGAGTCGGAGTTACAGTCTCTGGATCGCTGGACCAATCTGCAGGATTTTAGCAACCCGCGTTCCGAAGCCGTCGAATTGGAAGAAGTGACCGAGGTTCTGACCGCCGAGCAGATTGAAGAAATTCAAAAGCAGGCCTATGCCGAAGCGTTCGAACAAGGCAAGCAGCAAGGCTATACGGATGGGCAAAAGGAAGGATTTGAAGCAGGGCGCAAACAAGGCTACGAAGAAAGTCTGCATTTGCTGCAAAAACAGGCAGCCGAGCTCACCAGTTTGCTGGAAGCACTCAGCGAACCCTTCAAACAACTCGATGAGTCGGTCGAGCAGGAATTGGTGAAATTGACCATCGCGATGGCCAGTCAATTAATTCGTCGGGAATTGAAGTTGGAACCCGGCGAGATCGTCGGCGTGGTCAGAGAAGCGATCAATGCCTTGCCGCTGGCGTCGCAGAAAGTCACCGTCAATTTACATCCCGAAGATGCAGCCTTGGTACGCACCGCGTTAAAACTCGATGAAAACATGCCGCCCTGGCGCTTACAGGAAAATCCCTTGTTGAGTCGTGGCGGTTGTACCGTTGAAACCGAAATGTCCAGAATCGATGCCAGCGTAGAAAGTCGGGTGGCCGCAGTGATTGCCACGGTATTGGGTGGCGAGCGCCGTGAGGATTTTGGGCGATGATCCCCAGCGCCAACCGTTCAGATTTATGGCTGGCGCGCTTGCAGCCTTATCGGGAAAGACTGGCTGCGGACCCGCTGGAGTTGGTCGTTGAAGGCAAGTTGTCGCGCATGGTGGGTTTGACGCTGGAAGCGGAAGGTTGCCGGGCGGCGATTGGTTCGCTGTGCCAGGTGATTACCAAATCCGGCAAGATTATTACAGCCGAGGTGGTCGGTTTTGGTGGATCCCGCTTGTTTTTGATGCCAACCGGCGATACGCACGGTCTGGAGCCGGGCTGCCGAGTAATTCCGATGGGTAAGAACAGTCTGGCCAGTGTTGGCTTTGGTCTATTGGGCCGGGTGCTCGACGGCGCCGGCAAACCATTGGATAGTAAGGGACCGCTGGATACCGATGCCAAAGTCTCCTTATCCGGCGTTACCATCAATCCGCTCAGCCGCAAACCGATTCGCGAGGCGCTGGATGTCGGGGTGCGGGCGATCAACGCTATTCTCAGCGTCGGCCGCGGGCAGCGTATGGGTTTGTTTGCCGGTACCGGCGTCGGCAAAAGCGTGTTGCTGGGGATGATGACCAAGTTTACCAACGCCGATGTGGTGGTGGTTGGCCTGGTCGGCGAGCGGGGCAGGGAGGTCAACGAATTCGTGCTGAAGATCCTTGGCGAAGAAGGCTTGCGCCGAGCCGTGGTGGTGGCGTCGCCGGCTGACGATTCGCCGCTGATGCGGGTGCATGGCGCGTTATTGGCGACCAGTATCGCCGAATATTTTCGCGACCAGGGCCTGGATGTGTTGTTGCTGATGGACTCCTTGACCCGTTATGCCCAGGCGTATCGGGAAATCGCTTTGGCGATAGACGAGCCGCCGGCTACCAAGGGCTATCCGCCGTCGGTGTTTGCGAAATTGCCGCAACTGGTGGAGCGCGCCGGTAACGGCGACGAAGGCGGCGGTTCGATTACCGCGTTTTACACGGTATTGGCGGAAGGCGATGATACCAACGATCCGATTGCGGACGCGGCGCGGGGGGTGCTGGACGGCCATGTGGTGCTGTCGCGCTCCCTGGCCGAGTCCGGTCATTATCCGGCAATCGATATTGAAGCGTCGATCAGCCGGGTGATGCCGGACATCATAGAGCCGGAACATCTGCAAATGGCGCGGGATTTGCGGCGTTTGTATTCCACCTACCAACAGAACAAGGATTTGATCAGCGTCGGTGCCTATCGGCCGGGAGCCGATCCGCGCATCGACAAGGCGATAGAAAAAAATCCGGCGATCATGGATTTTCTGCAGCAAAGCATGGACGAGTCGGTGGACTTGAGCCGGAGTCTAAGCGAGTTAGCGCAATTGCTGGCTAGCTGATGAAAAAATCGCAGCGGTTAAAAGTCATTATCGATCTGCACGCGCGTCAGGAACGTGACGCTTTGGAGGCGTTGGGTATCAGTCAGCAAAAGCTGCAAGAACAGCAAGCTCAGCTCGAAAACCTGCAAAGTTACCGTCTGGATTATTTAGGTAAATTCGCCGTCAGACAGCAGGCCGGTATCAATATCAGCCAATTGATGGAATTCAGGGCTTTTGCCGATAAGCTCGATCAGGCTATCGAAAGCCAGCAGCAGGCGGTAACTAACCATGAGCGCGAGGTGCAGCGGGCGCGCAAGCGCTGGGAAGATGCGCATCAACGTACCAAAAGCCTGCAAAAAGTCAGCGATTTGGCATTGGTCGAAGAAATGAAAGTCGAACAAAAACGCGAACAGGCCGAGCAAGACGATCGGGCTGCGCGATCAGGACGCAAGGATGGCACGGGAAGTGCTTGATTAAATAAAAATGTCAGGAGAAATGCCATGAATATCCAAGGTTTGAATCCGCTGTCTCTGTTATCCTCCGCCGATGGTGCTACTGCGGGTCTGCTGGGCGAAGGCGGCGGTGCCGGTGTGTTTTCGGCGACGCTGCTTGAGCAACTGGCGCAATTGCAGAATAGTTTGTTGAGTAAGGGCGCGGCCGGTGACGCCGGGTTGGCGAATTTGCAGCAGCTGGGCGGTTTGGGGGCGGACGCCTTCAGTAGCCAAAGCATGCAGGATTTTACCGCTTTGTTCGGCAAGAGTTTGCCGACGGCAACCAAGCTCGGCCAGGACATTAACCTGGACGACACCATGCAAGCCTTGGCTGATGTGTTGCAATATCTGCAAGGCTTGGAGGGTACGGGTGCCGCACAACAAACCCCGGTTTTGCCGGCTACTTCCGCAAATCAAGATAATGTTGCCGATATAGCGGCGGAAAATACCGAGGCCGCAAATGAGCAGGCAGAGAATGCAGCAATGCTGGCGGGGATACAGGTTCAGCCCCTACCGGTTGCGGATAACGGCAATAGTGTCAACGAGGCGTTAAAATCCGCGGTAGCGACCAGTGAGGCGATGTCTGCCATAAAAAATAGTCCGGAACTGCTGGGTATGGATGCCAAAAAAGAGGCATTGACGGCATTGAACAGCGCGGATGAAGGGCGGAATGCCATGGCCGCAGAGGGTGGTTTTGCCAAAGCCCTTGCCGCCGAGGGCGGTGCGTCTCAGCAATTCGCGCAAGACAGTGGGGCTAATGCTTTTCAAAGCGAGCAGAGCGATGTGCCGAAGAATCAAATTGGCGCTAGCGAGGCTGACGTTGGGCTGTCGAGAATGACGGCCGACATCGCCCAACTGAGTAAATCGGTAAATAGTGCCGGGCAAACGCAGGCGCCGGCGATAGAAAAACATTTGACGCATCCGGAATGGAATGCCGATTTGGGCGAAAAGCTGCTGTGGATGCATAAGCAAGCGGTGCCCTCCGCCGAAATTCGCTTGAATCCAGAACATTTGGGGCCCATTTCCATCAAGATCGATGTGAATCAGGATCAAGCCAGCGTAGTTTTCACCGCGCAGCATGCGGCGGTTAGGGATGCAATAGAGGCGGCCATCCCCAAGTTGCGGGAAATGTTGGGCGGGCAAAACTTGAATTTAGCGGATGTTAACGTTTCCCAGCAACAATCCGAACAAAGATCGGGACGTGAGTCTTTTCAAGCGGCCGGCGAGCAAAATCGCGGCGGCAATAATCAAGGCCAAGGCCAGGCCGATAGCCCGGCAACCGATGCATCCAACACTATTCTCGACGAAATTGAAGCAGGCCGAGCCATTGCGAGTAATGGTTTATTGAGTCTGTTTGCCTAGTCTCCTCCGGCGCTGTTGAAAAATTGCTTTGCAAAAACAGCGCCTATTTCTATAATGTCCAGCTTTTTGGGGAATTTATCCCCGTCCCTTGCTTCACTGTCCAGACGGATGGGAGGCTTTTAAACCCGTAAGGAGAAATCATGCGACATTATGAAATTGTCTTCTTAGTCCACCCTGATCAAAGTGCTCAGGTGCCGGCTATGATAGAACGTTATAAATCCACCGTTGAAGAAGCCGCAGGCAAAATTCACCGTCTGGAAGATTGGGGCCGTAGACATTTGGCCTACCCTATCAAAAAAATTCATAAAGCACATTACGTGTTGATGAACATCGAATGCGACCAAGCCACTCTTGAAGAACTGGAAAGCGGTTTTCGATTCAACGACGCTATCTTGCGCAGCCAAACCCTGGCGCAAAAAGCGGCCGTAACCGAGCCTTCCGCGATTGCTGTCAGCGGTAACGACGGCCAAAAAGCCGGTAACCGTGTCAAGGAAGAAGTCGAAGAAGAAACCGAAGAAGCTGAAGTAGAAGTCGTCGAGACTGAAGTCGTAGCGGATTCCGAATAATCAACATTGAACCAAGAGAATTGTGATGGCACGTAATAACATTAGACGCAAAAAAGGTTGCCGTTTTAGCGGCGAAGACGCGATCGTAATCGACTATAAAGATCTGGATTTATTGAGCGAGTACGTTACCGAAACCGGCAAAATCATTCCTAGTCGCATTACTGGTACCAGTGCGAAATATCAAAGACAGCTGACTTCCGCTATTAAACAAGCGCGGTTCCTGGCTTTGTTGCCGTTCTGCGACGCACACAAGTGATTTAGCACGAGGGAATAGCGCGTGCAATTTCTGGCCACTTTCATTATGAAAGGACGGATGCAGGCCATGACGGTCGCATCCAGCCTGGCCTTGCTATCGCTGCTTTTTCCTCCCGTAAGTATTGTAAGTTCAGCCGCTGTCTCATTGGTAACGTTGAGGCGAGGGGCTAGTGAAGGCTTGTATGTGCTGATTTGCTCATGCCTGGCTGCCGCCGTATTAAGTACCTTATTGATCGGTAATTACCAGTACGCACTGCTTTACGGTCTGGCCTTTTGGCTGCCGGTTTGGCTGATTTCGATAGTACTGCGCGAGGGCCGCTATCTGACGCTGGCAATTGAAATTGCCGTGTTATTAGGTGTTGCGGTGGTGCTGGGTATTTATACGATTCAGGAGCAACCGGTACAGCTTTGGCGCGAAGTGTTGAACTTCATGCTACAGCCCATGCTTGAAGGCAAAACCGATGTGCCGCTGGAGCAAATTAAGCAGTCCGCGGAACTGTTGGCGCATTTCATGACTGGGGTTGCCGCGGCCGGCAGCGTTTACGGCCTGCTGTTCGGTTTGTTTTTGGCCAGATGGTGGCAAGCGGCGCTATACAACCCGGGCGGTTTCAGAGCCGAGTTTTTGGTGTTGAAAGGGCATGTGCATCTGACATTAGTCACCTTGCTTGTGGCCGGAGTAGCGATGCTGACTTCCGGCAAGACTGCGGAGTTGTGCTGGAACGTATTGCTGGTGCTGTTGGTGACCTACACAATGATAGGCACCGCCGTGTTGCACGCCACGTTCTCGGTCATGAAGGGTAGTCGTTTCATGGTGCCTTTTTTATACGTGACGTTGATGTTGATCCCGCATGTGATGGTGGTGATTGTGTTATGCGGGCTGACCGACACCTGGCTGGACTTACGAAATAAACTAAAACCAAATGGGGCGTAAGCTCCCGATTTTTCGACAATCAAGTCGATCTAAGAGGTAGAAAACGATGGAAGTCATTCTTCTGGAAAAAACGGCGAACCTGGGTAACCTGGGCGACAAAGTAACCATCAAAGCGGGTTACGGCAGAAATTATCTAATTCCGCAAGGCAAAGCAGTTCCTGCAACGCCTAAAAAAATCAGAGAGTTTGAAGAGCGCCGCGCCGAGCTGGAAAAACAAGCGGCTGAAAAATTGGCAGCTGCCACTGCTCGTGGCGAAGCGATCAGCAAATTGAACGTGTCTATCGCTCACAAAACCGGTGACGAAGGCCGTTTGTTCGGTTCCGTCGGTACGCAAAACATTGCAGATGCTATTACTGCTGCAGGCATTAAAGTCGAGAAACACGAAATACGTTTGCCGAACGGCGTTATCCGCAACATCGGCGAATACGATATCGCTATCAATCTGCATACCGACGTCGTTATCACGCTGCCGGTAAAAGTGGTAGCCGAGTAAAGTCCGTGATCATCGTAACCGGTGGCGCCGGCTTCATCGGCAGCAATCTGGTATTGGGCCTGAATGCTCGCGGTTATGATGATATTTTGGTCGTCGACCATTTGACTAACGGTGTCAAATACCGGAATTTGGTCGACTGCAAGATAGCGGACTATCTGGATAGAAGCACCTTTTTGGAACGACTGCAACAAGGTGCTTTCCATGCAGAGGCTATAGAAGCCATCTTCCATCAGGGCGCCTGTTCCAGTACGACCGAGTGGGATGGCCGTTACATGATGGACAATAATTATGAATACAGCAAAACGCTGTTTCATTATTGCCAAAGCCATAAAATCCCTTTTATCTACGCATCCAGCGCCGCTACCTATGGTGCAGATTTGACCTTCAAGGAAGAATTGGCCTACGAAGGTCCGCTGAATGTCTACGGTTATTCCAAATTTCAATTCGACCAATATTTGCGCAGACACAGCAAGCTGACCGCGCAAGTGGTCGGCTTACGTTATTTCAATGTCTATGGTCCGCGCGAAGCCCACAAGGGCAGCATGGCCAGCGTTGCTTTTCATTTGAACAATCAAATTAAAGATTCCGACGAATTACGTTTGTTCGAAGGCTGCGACGGTTATGGTAACGGCGAGCAGCGCCGCGATTTTGTCTATGTCGGTGACGTGGTGGATATTAACCTATGGTTTCTGGACCATCCTCAAGTATCCGGCATCTATAATTGCGGTACCGGTCGTAGCCAGACGTTTAACGACGTTGCCAACGCGGTGATTCGTTATCATCAGCGTGGACATATCAAATACATACCGTTTCCCGAGCATCTTAAAGGTTGCTATCAAAGCTTTACCGAAGCTAATCTCGATAATCTGAGATCTACCGGGTGTCAGCATCAATTCAAAAGTGTCGAGCAAGGCGTACAACTTTATATGGAATGGTTGAACCGCTAGCAAGCGCTGTTTTGTCATCAATAAGGCGACCGTCTTAACGTAAATTCCGGCATATTTCGTTGTTTTTCTAAAGCATGGCCGTGGACCCGGTTGTAAAATATCCTTCCTTTCCGTCAACAGTAATCGCCGAGAACGCAGATGAGTCGCCGAACGGCAATTCGCATTGCCCATTCTTGTTTATCGGACCCCCAGCGGGCGGTTGAGGAGCTTGCTTTAGGTTTGCTGCAAGCCGATACGGTCTTGGTTATTTTCTTTTGCTCGACTAGTTACGACCGAACTTTGCTGGCTTCCGAAATAAGACGCCGATTTCAAGGTATACAAGTCATTGGCTGCACGACCTCTGGCGAAATAGGCGATGCAGGGCTCACTCAACGAAGCCTGGTAGCTGTCGGCTTTTCCTCGCCGGATTTTATCGCTGCCAGCGCGCTGATCAGCAATTTGCAACAGTTTCGAATCGCCGATGGGCGCACGGTTGCAAACGAGCTATTGCATGGCTTGCAAGATAAAGTTACGCATCTTAACGCCGAAAATTGCTTCGGGTTTTTGTTGGTCGATGGTTTATCGGTCCGCGAAGAGCAGGTCACGCATGCGATACAAGGCGTATTAGGCAATATCGCCATGATTGGCGGTTCGGCGGCCGACGATTTGCAGTTCCATAAAACATACGTCTATTTCGATGGCGACTTTCATACCGACAGTGCCGCGTTGTCGCTGATGCATACGTCGTTACCTTTTAAAATCTTCAAAGCGCAACATTTTGTACCGACGGCGGAAAGATTGGTGGTCACACACGCCGATGCCAGACGGCGCACCGTACATGAAATCAACGGCCTACCGGCGGCCCCGGAATACGCCAGACTCATCGGAGTTTCGGTCGAAGCGTTAAAGCCTGCGCATTTTGCCGCGGCGCCGGTCGTGGTAGCTATCGATGGTAGCTTTTATGTGCGGGCGATTCGCAGTGCCAATGACGATCAAAGTCTGACTTTTTACTGTGCTATCGAGGAAGGCTTGGTGTTGAGAGTTGCGCGTGGGGTGGATCCTATCGAAAGTCTACAACAGGCGTTTGCCGAAGTGCGGGCCGAGATTGGCCAACCTCAGGTGGTTATAGCGTGTGATTGCATACTCCGAAAGCTGGAACTGATACAGCGCGGCTTGGCGGCGCAAGCAGAGCAAATACTCTGCGATAACAATGTGATAGGTTTCAATACCTATGGCGAACAGTTTCGCGGCGTGCATGTCAATCAGACGTTTGCCGCTGTTGCCATAGGTGCAGTTGACGGGTGCGACGGGGATGATTGAGTCGGATGCTCGCGATTTAGAGAGCGAATTAAAGGCGGAAATCGTTCGTCTCAATAAGGTCGTAGAAGCCTTGATGAATCGAGTGGAGCACAGTTCCACCCAGCATTGTTCGGATTTCGATCAGTTTCAAACCACCATCATGCTGGAGAATCTGGTGCGTGCTCGCACAGAGGAACTCGAAGCGGCATTGCGGGAGAACGAGAAGATCAATCGGGCGCTGCAAGAAGCCGAGGAAAAGTTTCACCGGGTTCTAGATCAATCCTTGGTTGGTATAACAATGATTATCGAAGACCGTTTCCATTATGTGAATCCTAAGTTTGCGGAAATCTTCGATTACGAGGTCAACCAGCTCTTGACTATGGGCATGATGGAACTAATCATCGATGCCGAACAGTCCGCTCTGCGCGAAGCAATGCAGAAAGCCTTAAACAAGGATCTTGAGAAAATAAATTTTATCGCCAATGCCGTTCGCAGGAATGGTCAGTTGATAACGGTAGAGGTATCCGGTAGTTCCGCAACTGATATAGGTGGTAAACCTGCTTTGATCGCGGTGTTGGCGGATATCAGTGAGCGCTTGCGTTCCGAACGGCAAGTCAAAGCCCTGCATGAACAACTTCAATACCAGGCGATTCACGATCCCTTGACCGGTCTGTATAACCGGCTGTTCCTAAACGAAAACTTGGAACGTGAATTGCTCTTGGCCGAGCGGCAAGGCTATCAGGTTAGCGTGGTGATGAGCGATCTGGATCATTTTAAAATGATCAACGATTGTTACGGTCATCAGGCCGGCGATACCGTATTGAAAGCATTCGCCGACATCATGAAGCGTCATGCGCGCGCCAGTGATTTGGATTGCCGCTATGGCGGCGAAGAATTCTTTCTGGTGTTGCCGGATACCTCGCAACAAATAGCCAGTGAGCGTGCCGAATCGATACGTTCGGCGCTGGTTGCCCAGCCCATTGCAGTTGCCGGCAGAACTATTGCCGTTACCGCATCGTTTGGCGTGGCCACATATCCGGCAAATGGTCTCTCTTCGGCGGCATTGATCGGGGCGGCGGATAAAGCGCTTTATGCTGCCAAGGACGCCGGGCGTAATCGCGTCGTGTCATCTCCCTGGCAAGCGTAGTAGGCTTTTTGTAGTCCACGTCCCGGATAGCCCGACTCGGTTTGTTTCCGCTGCGAAGTCCTTGCCGATTGCTCTCAACGGCGTATGCTTATGGTTATAAGCATAACAACAGCCAAGGAGCGCATCATGTCCAAGCAAAATCAATACATTCGCTGGTTTGAAGAACTCACCATTAATGATATCCCTCTGGTCGGCGGTAAAAACGCCTCGCTGGGCGAGATGTATCGTGAGTTGGCCTCGGAAGGGGTCATTGTCCCCAACGGTTTTGCCATCACCGCCGAAGCCTACCGTTATATGCTGGACCAAGCCGGTGCTTGGCCGCGTCTGCACGAGTTATTGGATTGTGTGGACGACAATGATGTCGAGGAGTTGGCGCGCCGTGCGCAACAGGCCCGCGATCTGGTGTACGCCGCGCCCTTGCCGGCCGATTTGCAGCAGCAAATTCTGGATGCTTTCCGGCAATTACAACAGCAATATCAAGAAGATTTAACCGTCGCCGTGCGCAGTTCCGCAACCGCCGAGGATTTACCCACCGCCAGCTTTGCAGGCCAGCAAGATACTTACCTGAATATTCGCGGCGGCCAAGCCTTGCTGGATGCCTGCAAACGTTGCTTCGCCAGCTTGTTTACCGACCGGGCCATTCATTACCGGCTCGACCAAGGCTTCGATCATTTCAAGATCGGTTTGTCGATTGGCGTCATGAAAATGGTACGTTCCGATCTGGCTGCCAGCGGCGTGATGTTTTCTCTGGATACCGAATCCGGTTTCAACGATGCGGTATTCATCACCGGTGCCTATGGTCTTGGCGAGAATGTGGTGCAGGGCGCGGTCGATCCCGACGAGTTTTATGTGCATAAGCCTACTTTTGCTAAAGGCTATCGTGCGGTATTGCGGCGTACGCTGGGGGCAAAAAAAATCAAGATGATTTACAGCGACGGTCGCACCCGCGAGCCGATTCGCAATGTCGCCACTTCAAATTACGAACGTCGGCAATTTTGTATCGATGACGCAGAAGTGCTGCAACTGGCTGATTATGCTTTAAAAATCGAACGACATTATGGCCGGCCCATGGATATGGAGTGGGCTAAGGATGGCTTGGACGGCAAGCTTTATATCGTGCAAGCGCGCCCGGAAACCGTGGCCTCGCAAAAAGTCGGGAATGTGTTGGAGCAATATCAACTCAAGCAAGTCGGCGAGGTCATTGTCAAGGGCCATGCAGTGGGCAGTAAGATCGCGGTGGGTCAGGCGCGGGTGATAGACAGCGTCGCCAAGCTCGGCAGTTTCAAGCCCGGCGAAGTGTTGGTAGCCGACATGACCACACCGGATTGGGAGCCGGTGATGAAAACTGCCGCCGCTATCGTTACCAATCGCGGCGGTAGAACCTGTCATGCGGCGATCATTGCCCGCGAATTGGGCGTACCGGCCGTGATAGGTTGCGAGAGCGCTACGACGGCGATAACCAGTGGCAGCTTGGTCACGGTATCCTGCGCGGAAGGCGATGTCGGCAAAGTCTATGCTGGACGGCTGGATTTCGAGGTCAAGCACACCGACCTCTCGCAACTGCAGCGGCCAAAAACCAAGATCATGCTCAATCTTGGCAACCCGGAGCTGGCTTTTAAACTCAGCTTTTTGCCCAACGACGGCGTCGGTTTGGCGCGGATGGAGTTCATCATCACCGAATACATCAAGGCGCACCCGCTGGCCTTGATTCATCCCGAGAAAGTCGCAGACGCCGGCGAGCTGGAACAACTGCAGCAGTTGACCGAAGGCTATGCCAAACCGGAAGAATTTTTCATCCAGCGGCTGGCGGAAGGCGTCGGCACCATAGCGGCCGCGTTTCACCCCAAGCCGGTGGTAGTGCGGATGTCCGACTTCAAAACCAATGAATATGCGACCTTGTTGGGCGGACGTTGGTTCGAGCGCGACGAGGCCAATCCGATGATCGGTTTTCGCGGCGCCTCGCGTTATGTACATCCGGCCTATGCCGAAGGGTTTGCGTTGGAATGCGCGGCGATGAAACGGGTGCGCGAGCAGATGGGCCTGAAGAACGTGGTGCTGATGATCCCTTTTTGTCGACGCATAGAAGAGGCAGAGCGGGTATTGGCTTACATGGCGGAGCTGGGTTTGAAGCGTGGCGATGACGGCCTGGAAATTTATGTGATGTGCGAGATACCGAATAACGTCATCCTGATCGACGAATTCGCTAAATTGTTCGACGGCTTTTCGATCGGCTCCAACGACTTGACGCAATTGACTCTGGGTGTGGACCGCGATTCGGAAATCGTCGCCAACGATTTCGACGAGCGGGATGCCGGCGTGAAGACCATGATTAAATGGGCCGTGGAAGGCGCTCGCCGCAACGGTAGACATTCCGGTTTGTGCGGTCAAGCGCCGTCCGATTATCCGGAAATGGCCGAATATCTGGTCGAAATCGGCATCGATTCGATGAGTTTGAATCCGGATACGGTGTTGCTGACTACTCAGCGTCTGTTGGATTTGGAGCGTAAGTTAGGTCGCTAGAGTGGTCTGCTGATCAGACTGCCGACTCGAACTACATAAGAGAGCTTGTTGGTTTGGCGGCCGATTTTTTTGTCAATTTGGATTTGCGCGGAAAATCGGTCGGCCAGGTGAATTTGCAGGGCGACGATCTGTCGGCGAGCGCGGGCCGGCAAAGTTTGCGATAGGTGATTGGAAAAAAGCTAAATTATGTTATTTCACCTGTTGTTGGTGAGCTAAATCACGGCATTTTATTAGTTGGCGAGAATAAGTAAGTTCTAATTGTTTGTAATTAATACGTTTTATAAATGGCATAAGGATTGCGTTTGGGAGGTATGTACCTGTCAGTCATGGCTTACAAGATTGTTGTTGAGTCCTGGGCTTAAGGTGCTTTCTCCCCTAACTTAAGTTTTAAGGTTAAAACGTATGATCAAAACAAAATTGGCCATGGCAGTTGCCGGTGTTGCACTTTCGGCTGGTGCGTCCACCGCTTCGGCACATGTCATGTACAACACCTTCACTACAGCTGCTGCCAGTGACACTGACGGCTGGACTTATACCTACGACGGTTCGGATGCGAATACAGTTGCGACAGGCCCAGAGAGCGGTGGTTACCAGGGCACTCAAGTGCCTTGGCTTGGTACTGCGGGCGGTGCATTGCCGTTTGGATACGCCGGTCGTGTGCATTTGAACTGGGCGGCTGCGATACACGGGCCAGGAACCTTGAAAGTATCGGCCGCCGACGCGTTGGCTGACTATGGCGTGGCAGCGGAAATCGATACCGGAGCCGGCGCTTGGAAAGACAATGGCCTGGGTCTCGATGGCTTGCCCACGGCAACAGGTCCAACCGGTTGGAAACACCAAACCGACATCGGTTTGATTAAATCTGACATCTCCACCTTATTGAGGTTGAACCTGACTACGTTGGGTACGGTTAGTGGTAATTTCGGGGTTACAGTTTTTAAAGGTATGGATACCACCAATTCAGTTGCTTACAGCCACCACGGTAGCTGGAATAACGTCGGCAAACCGGAAACTACCAGCAACCCTTTCTTTAGCACAGGGGTTGGTTCCGGGATGGAATATTTAACCCATGATGCCACCGTCGATGCGGTTAATTATTTGGAATTCTTCGCGGAAGCAGGGCAGGTTTACACTATTGCGCTGGGCGGGAATAGTACTGCCGGCAGATGGAATGCAAATGTCTCCGGCTATGAATTATCCATCGCCGCAGTACCTGTTCCCGGTGCGGTATGGTTGTTTGGTAGCGCGATGGCCGGCATTGTCGGTTTTGGCGGTCGTCGTAAAACGGCGGTAGCGGCTTAGGTTCGGAAATGTTGCTGCAAGTCTGACGGTTTGTAGCACAAGGAAATGTAGTTTTAGGGTTAGTCAGGAAGATTTGCCACGGATGGCGTCTTTGTTAGCGGGCCTGCTTCGGACAGGCGGATCTTTCTTATTCAGTACAGTCTGATGATATTGCGTATCGGGCTGTCACCGTTCTTAGTCGTTAAATTTTAAGTACACCCTTTGATATACTTTCCGGTATTTTTGAGGGGATATTGATGTGCAATGACGCAATGACGGCTTCGAAACGCCTTGTTTTACTGCCGGCTTATTGGCTTTAAAACAGATGCGCCAGCTCTATACTTTGGTTTTTGGCCTGATTTTACCCGCCGTTTTGCTCAGGCTTTACTGGCGTGGCAGCAAAGCGCCGGCATATCGGCAACGCTGGCGAGAGCGTTTGGGCATTTATTCCGCTAAGTCCAAGCGCGATGTCATCTGGTTGCATGCTGTTTCGGTGGGGGAGGCGGAAGCGGCTTTTCTATTGATTAAGCTGTTGCAGGCTAAATATCCGGAAATACCGATATTAGTCACTACCACCACGCCCACCGGTTCGGCGCGAGTACAAGCTGTGCTGGCCGATCAAGTCGAACATGTCTATCTGCCTTACGATTTGCCTTTTATAGTCCAGCGCTTTCTCCAGCATTTCCGGCCACGGCTGGCGGTAATCATGGAAAAGGAGATCTGGCCGAATTTGTTTGCCGCATGTGCGGCGCATGCGATTCCGCTATTTGTGATCAATGCTCGATTGTCCGAGCGATCGGCGCGTTCTTATCGAAAAATTCCCAAGCTCGTAAAACCCGCCTTGGCTTGCGTGAACACGATTGCCGTGCAAACCGAGGAAGATCGCGTGCGGTTTCTCAAAATCGGTGCCGAATCCGCGCAATTACAGGTGTTGGGGAATATCAAGTTTGACGTGACGATAGATGCGGCGACGGTCGCGGCAGGGCAGGCCTTGAAGCAACAGCTATTTGCCCAGCGTTGGGTTTGGATTGTAGCCAGTACCCATCAAGGCGAAGAGGAGGTTTTTTTGGACCTCTACCCAGCTTTAAAGACTGGTATACCTGAATTATTGCTGTTGATCGTGCCACGCCATCCGGAACGTTTTCAAACGGTTAAAAAACTTTGCGAGCAGCATGGCCTATCGGCCTTGATGCGCAGCGAGCAGCGGGCGTGTAGTCAACAGACCGACGTTTACATCGCCGACAGTATGGGTGAGTTGAAAATGTTGTATGCGGCCGCCGATCTGGCGTTTGTCGGCGGCAGCCTGGTGCCGGTGGGCGGGCATAACGTGTTGGAGCCGGCAGCGATTGGCGTGCCGGTGTTATTTGGCCCGGAGATGTTTAATTTTCAGGAAATTGCCGATAGGATTTTGACGGCGGAAGGAGCGGTACAGTGTGCCGATAGTTCGTCGTTGAAGGACGCTGTGCTGCATTTGTTTCGGGATGAACTGCTCAAAAACCGCCTGGCCGACAACGGCAGGCTGTTTGTGCGGAGTAATCAAGGGGCGACGGCTAGGGTGGCGGCTTTGCTGGAACAGAGCTTGTAAATTTTGCCGAAAGACGCGGGTGGTTGCGCGGTTTTTTCCGTTATAATTCGCCAGTTTTTTAATTTGTAAAAGGTGTGAAGCGCATTATGTCGGATATTAATAAAGTGGTATTGGCCTATTCCGGTGGTTTGGATACCTCGGTTATTTTGAAATGGCTGCAAGATGTGTACGACTGCGAAGTCGTGACATTTACCGCCGACATCGGTCAGGGTGAAGAATTGGAACCGGCCCGCGCTAAAGCAACTGCTGCCGGTATCAAGGAAATTTATATCGACGATTTGCGCGAAGAATTTGCTCGCGATTTCGTGTTTCCGATGTTCCGCGCCAATACTATATACGAAGGCGAGTATCTGCTCGGTACTTCGATTGCCCGGCCCTTAATCGCTAAACGCCTGATCGAAATCGCCAACGAAACCGGCGCCGACGCGGTTTCTCATGGTGCGACCGGTAAGGGTAATGACCAAGTACGTTTTGAATTGGGCGCTTATGCCCTGCGTCCGGATATTAAAATCATCGCGCCGTGGCGCGAATGGGATTTGAATTCCCGGCAGAAATTGCTCGATTATGCCGAGCAGCACGGCATCGCCGTGGAAATGAAAAAAGGCAAAACCTCGCCTTATTCCATGGATGCCAACTCGCTGCACATTTCTTACGAAGGCCGTATCTTGGAAAATCCATGGACGGAACCTGAAGAAGATATGTGGCGCTGGACCGTATCGCCGGAAAATGCCCCTGATCAAGCGACCTACGTCGAGCTTACCTATCAGAATGGCGATGTCGTCGCCATCGACGATGTGCCTCACACGCCGCATCAAGTGATGGAAAAATTGAACAAAATCGCCGGCGCCAACGGCGTCGGTCGTCTGGACATCGTCGAGAACCGTTATGTTGGCATGAAGTCCAGAGGTTGCTACGAAACCCCTGCCGGCACCGTGATGTTGAAAGCGCATCGGGCCATCGAATCGCTGACACTGGATCGTGAAGTAGCGCATTTAAAAGACGAGTTAATGCCGCGTTATGCGTCCTTGATTTACAACGGTTACTGGTGGAGTCCGGAGCGGGCGTTGTTGCAAACCATGATAGATGCCTCGCAGGTCAATGTTAACGGTAAGGTGCGGGTGAAACTGTATAAAGGCAATGTGGTCGTGGTCGGTAGAGCCTCGGAAACCAATAGTCTATTCGATGAAAATATCGCCACTTTTGAAGAAGATGGCGGCGCTTATAACCAAAAAGATGCCGAAGGCTTTATCAAATTGAACGCCCTAAGAATGCGAATTGCCGCAAAAAAAGGTCGTTGATTGCGATTTGTATAAAACAGGACATTTTTGATTTAGCTTGTATAATGCGCCGATGTATTTCCGTTGCGCATGGGGCGCCGTTCAGGCGCCGCATGCGCTAGGAAATTCAATAGAGCTTCCCGATTAGCAACACTAAAAGAATAATGAGCGATATGCCTGAGATTAATCTGGATGATGTCAATACCGATAAGCATGAGATAGTCTATCTGCGCGCCCATCAGCATCAGGCGCTGATGAAGGCCAATCGCTTTTTGTTAATGCTGGTTCTGGCGTTGATGGCGGCGGTTTTTTTGTTGGGTTTTGTATTACTACCTAAACAAAATCTGTTGACCGAAATACAAAAGCATCAGGCTATCTCGACGGCTTATGCTACGCAGAATCCGGCGCTATCCGCCGAAATCAGCGCATTGAAAGGCCAGTTGTTCGGTTTGTTAAGCGGTTCCATAGACAGCAAACTAAGAGCCCTGGAAGAGAATATCAAGAAGGGTAGCGTGGCCGATTCTCTGGAGACCATTCAGGATCTGAAAGGCGATGTAAAAATACTGACTACCTATTCCGTCGATTCGCCGGCCAAAGTCGAGGGCGCGGCTGTCAATCAGGCTCTGATCAAAGAATTGAACGACATTAAGGATTTGGTATATCTGACCTTTGTGTCTTGCGGATTGATGATTGCGGCGATTGCCGGAGTTTGGCTGCGCAATCGTTACCGGTTAACCCATCAACGCGGTCAACAGGCGTATCTCGGCCGTCAAGACTAACTCGTAGTATAACGACCATAAAAAAGCCGCTGTCCCTGAGGGGCAGCGGCTTTTTGTTTGCCTGTAAGGCTACGATTATTTTTTCAGATATTCGTAAACTGCATCGATAGCTTGGTCTTCGGTGTAACCTGCTTTTTTCACAGGACCGACTTCCATAATAGCTGCAACAGCTTTAGGCATACCGTTTTTGCCTTCTTTTAAGACTTTGGCGAATTGGTCTTTAGGCAGTTTGCCAGCGCCAATCAGCGCAGACAGTTGTGGGTTGGAAGCGATGTCATGGCAAGCGCCGCAACCACGACCGAAAGCACGCTCATAAATTTTCGCGCCGATTTCTTCCGCTTCGTTAGCTGCAACTTGTCCGCTGATAGCGATCAAAGCTGCGCCTACTAATAAACCGAATGATTTTTTCATATGATTCTCTCGTTGTGTTTAAAAAAAAGAACTGCATATTGTTATTTGCATAGGCAGTTCATTGGGAAATTAAGCGGGTAAAGGATAGGGAACTTTAGCGAAAAATTCAATCGATTTTCTCTGCCGTTCGCGCCTTTACCGGGTTTGCGGGCTGATTTTTCCAAGTAAAACTTAACATCGTCTGAAATAGGGAAAAATTCATACGCGTTTAGTTTTGGCCGGGTTGAAACCATTCCAACTGTTTGCGCAGGCGCACTACGGTGCCGACTATGATCAAGGTCGGTGGTTTTATATCAGCGTTTTCGACGCGTTTAGGCATATCGCCCAGGGTGCCGGTAATTACCCGTTGATGGCGAGTCGTGCCTTGCTGAATCAGCGCAATCGGTTGATCGACCGGACAGCCGTGTTCAATCAACGATTGGCAGATAGTCTCCAGGCCGACCAGGCCCATATAAATCACGACGGTCTGATTGGGCGAGGCTAGCTGGCTCCAGTTCAGGTTGATATTGCCGTCCTTCAAATGCCCGGTAACGAAGGTGCAAGACTGCGCATGATCGCGATGCGTCAGCGGTATGCCGGCATAGCTGGCGCAGCCGGCCGCAGCGGTAATGCCGGGTACCACCTGAAATTGAATGCCTTGTTGCATCAGGGTTTCGATTTCCTCGCCACCACGGCCGAAAATAAACGGGTCGCCGCCTTTCAGGCGGGCGACGCGTTTGCCCGACAGGGCCAGATTCGCCAGCAGCTCGTTGATCGATTCTTGCGGCAGGCTGTGATTGCTGCGTTGTTTGCCCACGTAGATTTTTTCGGCGTCGCGGCGCGCCATCTCCAATATCTCCTGAGAAACCAGCCGATCGTAGACAATCACATCCGCTTGCTGCATTAACCGCAGGGCTCGGAAAGTCAATAAATCCGGATCGCCGGGGCCGGCGCCGATCAAATACACTTCGCCGCGATTTTGCGTCTGCTCCGCCGCCTCGAGTTTGGCTTGCAATTCTGTGGCAGCTTGCTCGCGCCGACCGGAGAACACCAATTCGGCGATATGGCCCTGCAACGCGTCTTCCCAGAATACCCGGCGGCGGTTGGGTTCTTTCAGTCGTTCCTTAACCAATGCTCGAAAATCCTCGGCAAACTGCGCTAGCAGCCCGAACGCGCCGGGAATTGCGCTTTCTACCTTGGAACGCAGTAAACGCGCCAATACCGGCGATACGCCGCCGGAAGATACGGCGACGATCAATGGCGAGCGATCAACGATCGCTGGAAAGATAAAACTACACAAATCGGGATTATCGACCACGTTTACCGGAATATTCTGAGCCGTCGCGGCTTGGGCAACCGTTTCGTTGACCGTGCGGTGGTTGGTGGCCGATATGACCACGCGCATGCCTTTCACATCGTCCGCGGCAAAGGCCTTTTGTTGAATTAGTACTTGATTATTGCGCCCCATTTCCGCAACGCTGGTGCCAATTTCGAGCGCTACCACCGTAATTCGCGCCCCGGTTTTTGCCAAGAGCTCGATTTTACGCGAGGCGATTTCGCCGGCGCCCACAACCAGACATGGCTGGCCTTTTAGTTTTAAGAAAAGCGGGAAGTAATCCATGATGCTTGATTTTCGTGGTCTGGGGTTGGTGTTATTATAAGCGTTGTCTTACGAACAGTTGAGTGAACACTAATGATTGAGTTCGATTTGGAAGTCGATGCCAGCGGATTGCAATGTCCGTTACCGTTGCTGCGTTTGAAGAAGGCGATTATGGAAGTTGAAAGCGGCAGGGTGGTTAAAGTGATTGCTACCGATCCTGCCGCCCATTTGGATTTCGGCGTCTATATCGATCAGGCCGGGCATATTCCGCTGAAGATATTCAAGGAAGCCGACAAACAAGTTTTCTTTATACAGAAAAAATAAAAGCGATTCAATATTATAAAGGTTCAGAATGGTGTTTTACCTTGAACCTTGTCCTCCAAATCTATTTCCTCAAACTGATAATCGGCCAATTGGCCTGCTGGGCAGCTTCCAGTAGTTTTTCATCGGGATCGACCGCGACAGGTTGATCGACCAAGCTCAATAGCGGCAAATCGTTATGTGAGTCACTGTAGAACCAACTGCCTACCAGCGTTTCCGTGGAATTGGCCAGCCAGTCTTGCAGCAATTCCACTTTGCCTTGCTGGAAGCAGGGCGTGCCGTTGAATTTGCCGGTGTAGCGGCCATCGATAAATTCCGGCGTGGTAGCCAGCAGGTTGTCGATACCGTAAAGTTTCACAATAGGTTCGGTAACGAAGCGGTTGGTGGCGGTAATTACCAGCAAGGTATCGCCGGCCGAGCGATGCTTTTCCACCAAAGCCTGCGCGGCATCCAACATGATGGGCTTGATCAGCGTTTCGACGAATTCCGCGCGCCAGCGGTAAAGTTGCTCGGCATCGTGTTGCGCCAGCGGCGCCAGCGAGAAATGCAAAAATTCCACGATATCGAGTGTGCCTTGCTTGTAATCTTCGTAGAATTTTTTATTGGCCTGTTCGTAATGGTCCTTGTCGACGATGCCTTGGTCGACTAGAAATTGTCCCCATAAAAAATCGCTGTCATCGGCGATCAGTGTGTTATCCAGATCAAAAATCGCTAAGCTCACGGCAAATCCGTCATCGAAAAGAAAAAGTAGCGGCCTGTGGCATCCGCCGGTTATTTGTGGAACAATTGCGCCATTCATTTTAATGGCCGTGCCGTTGTTAATTTTAACACTCAGGCATTAACAACAGGGCGGCAAATAATACAGGTTTTTTACATGATAGACTCGAAAGGATACCGGCCTAATGTCGGCATTATCCTTTGCAATGACGAGGGTCGTGTGTTCTGGGCTAAGCGCAAGGGCGCTAATTCGTGGCAGTTTCCGCAGGGCGGAATCGACGGCGACGAGGATCCGGAAACCGCGATGTATCGGGAGTTGTGGGAGGAAACCGGCTTGCGCGCGGAACACGTGCAATTGCTGGGCCGCACCCGCTATTGGTTGCGTTACAAATTGCCGGATCGGTATATCCGCAAAAATTCCACGCCCTTGTGCATCGGTCAGAAACAGATTTGGTTTATTCTGCGTCTGACGACCGACGAATCGATGGTACGTTTCGATTGCGGCCACAAGCAGGAATTCGATAACTGGAAATGGGTAGAGTACTGGTACCCTTTGAAAGACGTAGTCTACTTCAAGCGCCGGGTTTACCGTAAAGCGATGGACGAATTGGGAGCCTTGCTGATTGCCAACGATGTGGGCGTTAATGCCGAGAGTTACTTATCCGGAAGACTGGCGTTCGGTTAGTAGCTGTGCAAGTTGGTTTGTAATTCGTTCATACTGATCGGCAGCCTAAAGCACCTGGATTGCAAATCACCATTATCGAACAATTCAAAGACCCGATAGCCAGGCGGCAGCGTGTCCAGTTCGAACTCTGTCGCTAACGGCTTGAACTGAAAACAGCTGGCTGGTGCGGCGAATATCGCTATCTGTTTATGACTAGTCTGCATTTCTTGATGCAAATGACCGCAGGTGATGGCTTTAACTTGTGGGAAGTGTTCCACTATTGTCAGCAATTCCTCGCCGTTCTCAATTCGCATCGTATCCATCCAACTGCTCCGGCTGGCAACACAATGATGGTGTATCGCCAGCAGGGCAGGCATGTCATTTGTGCTTAGCGTTTGCTGCAAAAATGCCAGTTCTTCCTGTGATACAAACCCGCTAGGGCGGCCGGGTTTTTGGCTGTTTAAGGCAATAATCTGCCAATTTTCCAGCAGCAGGTGTTTGCGGCAACTGACGAAGCCTGCGTTCAGCTCCGTCTTCATCAGTTCCCAGTCGTCATGATTGCCAGGCAAGCATAGGCAAGGCGTGCGATATGTTTGCAGATGCCGGCAAATTCGCCGGTAGCTATCGGCGCAAGGGTCTTGGCCCAAATCGCCGGTCAACAAAATCAAATCGAATCGGCCGTGCGTGACATGCGCGTGAGCCAGGGTGTTTTGGAAATACTGTTCGGTATCGATACCCAACATTTTGTCGCCGGCATGCGGCAGTATATGCGGGTCGGTTAGCTGCAGGATTTTTAGCGCGGGCATCGTTCAGCGCAGGTGCGGATAGTAGGCTTGGCTGTTAGGGTGGACTTTGCTCAAGTCTTCATGTTTGCCAAACCAGCGGTAATTAGAGTGCTGTTGTGCCGGTAACTGATTAATATCGATATCCAGCTGCAATTGATAGCCCAAAACCACGTAATGGGTACTGATACCCGGCTGTTTGGCGAAATTCGTTTCGTACAGGTGGGTGAAGGCGCCGAGTAATTCGGCGCTTTCGATGCTGTAGGCAGTGCCTAATTCGGTTTCAGTGATTCGTTGAAATGCTGTTTCCAAGGTTTCGGATTTATAAATTCTGCCGCCGGGCACGAACCAATAGCCTGCCGCCGGTTCATTCACGCGCAGGCCCATCAATATGTCATCCTTGCTGGAACGCACAATTAAATCGATAGCGACTAAGGGTGTGTTTTTAACGACGGAAATAAAATCCTGTTTATCGAGCATCCTAAATCCTGGCAGCTGGGTTGATGGAGGGTGATATTAGACGTCTTTATACAACACCTTGGAATTGCGTTGATAGTTGTAAGCGCTCTTCATCGGCTCCGGCAAATCGTCGATTTCGCAAGGTGTAAAACCGCGCTCGACGAACCAATGCACGGTTTGCGTGGAGCGCACGAACAGGCGCTGGATCTGCTCGGACTTGGCTTTATTGCCGAGATACTCCAATAAGCTGTTGCCGCGCGCGCCTTTTTGATAATCGGCATGCACGGCCAGGCAGGCGATTTCCGCACTGTTGCCATCGTCCATCACATGAAACGCCGTGCAGCCGATGATCAGGCCGTCGCGCTCGATGATGATGTAGTCGCCGATTTCCATTTCCAGCTTTTCTCGTGAACGCTTGACCAGGATGCCTTGCTGTTCCAATGGTTTGATCAACTCCATGATGCCGCCGATGTCGTCCAGTGTTGCCTGGCGTATCGTTTCGAATGCGGTAGAGCTAACCAGTGTGCCGATACCGTCGCGGGTAAACAGTTCCAGGAGCAGGGCGCCATCCACATGCCGATTGATCAGATGAGCGCGTTGCACGCCTTTTTCGCAGCTTTGCATCGCGGCGTGTAGCGAGCGGGCGACTTCATCCGGCAGTGCTGGCGTATCTTGCAGTAGCGCCGAAACTTGAGCTGTGGTGAGCTGTTGAATCGGCCGGTTATCGTTAGGCGACACGCAGTTTTGTTCGGTCAACAAAATCAATTTTTCGGCTTGCAAGGCGATGGCCACTTCGGTGGCGACTTCCTCGGCCGACAGGTTGAATACTTCGCCGCTGGGTGAATAGCCGATAGGCGAAATCAACACCACATTCTGCTGATCCAACTGTTGATGGATGGCTTGGGCGTCGATGCGTCGCACCTTGCCAGTATGGCAATAGTCGATGCCGTCCAACACGCCCAAGGGTTTGGCTGTCACGAAATTGCCGGACGCGACGCGAATCTTCGCACCTGCCATCGGCGAGCCGGACACGCCCATCGATAACAAGGCTTCAATTTCCACACGCACCAGTCCGGCCGCTTGCTTCACATATTGCAGCGTCGTGGCGTCGGTGATGCGCAAATGATGGTGAAACTGCGGCGTATTGCCATGCTCTGTCACCTGTTCGTCGATTTGCGGCCGAATGCCGTGCACCAGCACCAGCCGGACGCCCAGGCTTCTCAGCAGCGCGAAGTCGTGAATCAGATTGTCGAAATCCGGCTCCGTCACCGCGTTGCCGCCGAAAAAGATCACGAAAGTGCGATTGCGGTGGGCGTGGATGTAGGGAGAAGAATTTCTGAACCAATTAACGAAAGTCGATTGATGTTCCATGATGTGTCTGCTGATCGTTTGCGGCGTTGTTGACTGCCTAGTGTAACCTTGCCATTGTGAAAACCCAATTCACGGCAGCTTACTTGGGTTTTTCCATCGGCTGGCGACATAATCCAGCGCTTCCTGAATGTTAAGGTCCCGAGTGCCGCCACCTGTTCGCACGAAAAGTTTTGGCGTGTTGCCTTGGGTTAAAAATACCGGCCGATGCGAAGGTGAAACGATGGCTCGGCACACGTCGCGGTCGGCTAGTTTATGGAACAGCACGTGTATCAGCGGGCATAAATCGGCGCCCAGATTGCTGGAGACTGCTGTCATCAAAGTTTGCTCGAAACCGTCATGGCCGGGTTTTTTCAGGGTTTGGAAATCGGATTCCAGACCGAGGATCTCGCCGTTGTCCGCCACGCCGATCAGCAAGGTGCCGCCAACCGGACTGTTAAAGAATCCGGCCAGGGTTTTCATGATCACGCCTTCCAGTGCCTTGTTGACGCGTTGCTCCTGAATATCCCAGCGTAGCGAGGATTTAAACTCCAATAACGGCCCTTCGCCTTGGCGGATGATGGTTGGCAAATCCTTTTCCAGCTCGACTTTCAGTGCGTCCAGAGCTACCAATCGCTTATGGAGTATCTGATAAAAACCCAGCGACAGCAGGCCCAGTATCGCGCCGATTTCGGCGTAGAACAGTATCAGGTTATTCTGATTGATTTGGCCGGTCATTACTTCGGTGAACTGGCCTAGCACGAATTCGATCGATGAAAGCGGGTCGGCATTGCGCTCGCGCGAACTGATGTAATCGTAACTGGGTGCCAATAAAAATATTCCCATTCCGGCGCCTATCCAGCCGGCTATGAAATAGATTTTCAGTTTTTGTTTCCAGATGTAGAGCAGTTGCAGCAGGAAGCGTTTCATTGTGAGATTGTCTGTTTTGAGTGAGACCGCGTTAGGGAAACAACAGCTGGCCTTCTGCAGGGAAGCTGCGCTTGAGTAGTTGTTCCCTTAGCAACGTCGGCCCTTGCCAAACGTAGACCTGGGATGCGCCAGCCATACTGGTCAGTTCGGCAAAAGCGCGAATTTCGATTTGAGTCAATCCGCCTTCCAGCATCTTCAACGGGTGCTCCACAACGACGGGGCGAGCGACGAAAAAGGCTGACGGCATTGCTTGTTTGATCAGGTGTTTTAGTGTCTGCTCAGCAATGGTGAAATCAGCCAGCAGGGTGCGAGGATGCAAAAAACCATTTTCGATGCGAACATTGGGCTTGCCGGCTAACAGTCTTGCGTTCGTACCCACTGCGACGTTCAGATCTTTGCCGCGCTTAGTCTCTATCGCCAATAGCGGAGGTTCTGCCAGTTTGCGTCCCGTTTCAGCATGGGTGATTTCAATCAATTCGGGGGTAATGGTGATGTAAAGGCTGTTGCGAAAAAAGTTGAACATGGAATTGCCCAATCTCCGGTTGCCTTAGATAAAGCTTTCGAAATTAGTCAACTTGAAACTGATCGCGGGTTTGAAACCATGCTAAGTTTCAAACCCGAACCTCGCAAGCACCTATCCAGTTCAGTCGGCTTCCAGCTTCGATAAGTCCCGCACCGCTCCTTTGTCCGCAGAAGTGGCAAACTTGGCGTAGGCTTTAAGCGCTACCGACACTTTGCGCGGACGTGGCTTGGCTGGTTTCCAACCAAGTTGGTCCTGTTCGACACGGCGCAGGGCCAGTTCCTCGTCGCTCACCAGTACGTTGATGGTGCGATTGGGAATATCGATACGGATGCGGTCGCCATTGCGCACCAAGCCTATGGCGCCGCCAGCCGCCGCTTCCGGCGAACAGTGGCCGATGGATAAACCGGAGGTGCCGCCGGAAAAACGGCCGTCGGTCAACAGGGCGCAGGCTTTGCCCAAGCCCTTGGACTTGATATAGCTGGTCGGATAGAGCATTTCCTGCATGCCTGGACCACCCTTGGGGCCTTCGTAGCGCACCACCACCACGTCTCCAGCCTTGACTTTATCGCTGAGAATATTTTCCACGGCTTCGTCTTGCGACTCGACCACATGGGCATTGCCTTCAAACACCAGCAGGCTGTCGTCCACGCCGGCGGTTTTAATTACGCAGCCATCCAGGGCGATATTGCCATGTAGCACCGCCAGACCGCCTTCCGTGCTGAAGGCATGCTCGAAGGAACGGATGCAACCTTGGGCGCGGTCCAGGTCCAGACTAGGCCAGCGCGCGTTTTGACTGAAGGCCACCTGAGTCGGAATTCCGCCAGGGCCGGCCATATAAAAGGTTTTGACCGTATCGCTGGGGTTAGCGGTAATGTCCCATTGTGTCAGTGCTTCACCCAGGGTTTTGGCATGCACGGTAGGGACATCGGTATGCAGTTTGCCGGCCCGGTTAAGCTCCGCCAAAATGGCCATGATGCCACCGGCGCGGTGCACATCTTCAATGTGATACTTGTTGGTGTTGGGCGCTACCTTGCACAGCTGCGGTACAACCTTGGACATGCGATCAATATCCGCCAGTGTGAAATCGATACCGGCTTCTTGGGCAATAGCGAGCAGATGCAGGATGGTGTTGGTCGAACCGCCCATCGCAATGTCCAGTGCGATGGCATTTTCAAACGCTTTAAAACCGACCGAGCGCGGCAGTACGGATTCATCGTTTTGTTCGTAATATTGTTTGGCCAGCTCAACAATTCGCCAACCGGCTTGTTTGAACAAAGTTTCACGGTCGGCATGGGTGGCAACCACGGTACCGTTGCCGGGCAAGGACAGGCCCAGTGCTTCGGTCAGGCAGTTCATGGAGTTGGCGGTGAACATGCCGGAACAGGAGCCGCAGGTTGGGCAGGCGGAACGCTCTACTTCCGCCAAATCGCTGTCGGACACTTTACTGTCCGCCGCCATCACCATCGCGTCGATCAAATCCAGTTTTTTAAATTCGATAGTCTGGCTGTCCGGATTGGCTAAACGGACTTTACCGGCTTCCATCGGCCCGCCGGAAACGAAGATCACCGGAATATTGATGCGCATCGCCGCCATCAACATACCGGGGGTGATTTTGTCGCAATTGGAAATGCAGACCAGCGCATCGGCGCAGTGCGCATTGACCATGTACTCCACGCTGTCGGCAATCAGGTCGCGGCTGGGCAAACTGTAGAGCATGCCGTCGTGGCCCATCGCAATGCCGTCGTCCACTGCGATGGTGTTGAATTCTTTCGCGACGCCGCCCGCTTGTTCGATCTCGCGTGCCACCAGTTGGCCCAGATCTTTTAGGTGCACATGGCCCGGCACAAACTGGGTAAAGGAGTTGGCTATGGCGATGATAGGCTTATCGAAATCGCCTTCTTTCATCCCGGTGGCGCGCCACAATGCGCGCGCGCCCGCCATATTGCGGCCTTGAGTGGTGGTATGAGAACGATATGCAGGCATGGTAATTCCACTGGAAGCAAAAAGCGGCACTTAAACTGCCGATGTGAAAAGGGCGTTATTAATCGCAGGCAAGCCTGCGATTAAAGCGGTTAAAAAATTAAAAACTGTCCCAGCCGCTGGAGCGGCGACGCCAGCTGAGTTTAGGCAGAATAAAGCCCAGCAAGACGCCGAATAAGGCCAAGCCGCCGCCGTATAAAAACCAGTCCTGATTGCTGCTGTCGGTCAGCGCCTGATTTTCGCGCTTCAGTTGTTGTAGTTCGCGCTCGACGGCAATCACGCGTTCCTGCAATTGGTCGCGCTGTTGTTTGAGTTGGATAGCGTTCGCAGCGGTTTGTTGCAGTTCGCTGAGTTCGGTGCTGAGGCGGTCACGCTCCTTGCCGGCTTCTTGACCGGTGGCTTGCGCGGTTTTCAACAGTTTGTTTTCTTCTTGCAGTGCTTCCAGCTTTTTGGTGGCCGCTTCCAGTTGGGTGCGGGCGCTGGGTTCGCCGGTCAAGTAACGACTGAGAATGAAACCTTCCGCACCGTTATTGGTTTGGATATAGGTGTAGCCGTTTTCGGTACTTTCCTGCAATACGCTGACAGGAATACCGTTTTCCAACATTTTCACGATCTTAGTGCGCTCGCTTTCGCCGCTGCGCAACGGCACTTCGACTTTGTCGGTGACGTAGGCGGTTCTTGCCATGGCAAGCGGGCTAATCAGCAGACAGGCAAAAATGTAGGCAAAAGATTTTTTCACAGTATCACTCTTCGTTCGGCTTAAAGAAAGCGGCGATTCTAGCGAAATTATCGGCAGATGAGAAATTCCAGTAGCGCTTTCTGGGCGTGCAGCCGGTTCTCGGCTTCCGGAAATATCACGCTTTGCGGGCCGTCGATGACCTCTGCCGTGACTTCTTCGCCGCGATGCGCCGGCAGGCAGTGCATGAAAAGCGCATCGGATTTGGCGGCGGCCATGGTTTTGCTATCGACTTGAAAGTCTTTGAACACGAACTCGCGTTTTTTCTGTTCCTCTTCCTGGCCCATGCTGGCCCAGACATCGGTTACCACTAGATCGGCTTGCTGCGCCGCTTGTTCAGGCGTGTTGAAAAACGCGACTCTATGCCCGGCGGCATCGACGATGCTTTGTTGTGGCCGGTAATCGACAGGGCAGGCGATGTTCAATTTGAAATCGAATTGCCGCGCGGCGTTGATATAGGAATGGCACATATTGTTGCCGTCGCCGATCCAGGCCACGGTTTTACCGGCGATGTCGCCGCGCAATTCAAAATAGGTTTGCATGTCCGCCAGTAGCTGGCAGGGATGCAATAAATCAGTCAGGCCGTTGATCACGGGTACCCGCGAGTACTTGGCAAACGTGGTGACCGTCTCGTGATTGTTGGTCCGCAGCATGATGCAGTCCACCATGCTGGAGATAACCTTGGCGCTGTCTTCCAACGGTTCGCCGCGGCCTAATTGGGTGTCGCGCGGTGACAAGAACAACGCGCTGCCGCCGAATTGGGCCATGCCGGCTTCGAAGGAGATGCGGGTACGGGTAGAGGATTTTTCGAAAATCATCGCCAGTACTTTGCCTTTGAAAGGCTGGTAGTTCGGGTCGCGATGCGTTTTCAGTTGAATCGCCCGTTGAATCAAGGTGTGTAATTCGGCGCTGGACAAATCCAGCAGACTGATGAAGTGTCTGGGTTGCATGGTTATTGTCTGCTAAATTCCTGAATGAGCGCTGCCAAGGTTTCGGTCAGCGTTATTATTTGCGCGTCGTCGATAATCAGCGGCGGCAATAAACGGATAGTGCTATCGGCGGTGACGTTAATCAACAGGCCTTGGGCCAAGGCTTTGCCGACCAATTCGCCGCAAGGCCGATCCAATTCAATGCCTATCATCAAGCCTTTATGGCGAATATCGACGATATGGGGGTTGTCGGTCAGCGCGTCCTTGAAGAGTTGGCAAATTCGCGCGCCCTTGGTTTGCGCATCGGCGATCAGTGTGCCGGTCGTCAATGTTTCCAGTACCGCTAGCGCCGCGCTACAGGCTAGAGGGTTGCCGCCAAACGTCGAGCCGTGATTGCCGGCTTGTAACACGTCCGCCGCTTTGCCGCGCGCCAGGCAGGCGCCAATCGGCACGCCGTTGCCCAAGGCTTTGGCCATGGTACACACATCCGGCAGGATGCCGTTATGTTGGTAGGCCAGAAAGCGCCCGGTACGGCCTGCACCGGTTTGAATTTCGTCCAGCATTAGCAGCAGGTTATGCCGATCGCACAGCGCGCGAATTTGATTCAAATAATCCGCGGCCGGAATATTCACGCCGCCTTCGCCTTGCACCGGTTCGACCAGGATTGCGACGATGTTTTTATCGGCGGCGATAGCGGCTTCGATGGCGGGGACATCGTTGTACGGCACATGAGTAAATCCAGCCAATAGTGGGGCGAAACCTTGCTTGATTTTGGTGTTGCCGGTGGCGCTCAGGGTGCCCATCGTCCGACCGTGGAAGCTCTTTTCCATGGTCAACACTACCGGATTGTCGATGCCTTGTTGATGGCCGTATTTGCGGGCGATTTTTATTGCCGCTTCGTTGGCTTCCGCGCCGGAATTGCTGAAAAACACATTATCCATGCCGCTCAGCTCGATTAATTTATCCGCGAGTTGCGACTGCAGCTCTACGCCGTAAAGATTAGAGGTATGCAGCAAGGTTTTGCTTTGCCGGCAGAGGGCTTCATGCACGGCCGGATGGGCGTGGCCGAGGTTGCATACGGCAATGCCGGCGACCGAGTCGAGATAGCGACGTCCATCGGTATCCCACAGCCACGCGCCTTCGCCGCGTGCAAAGGTGACCGACTGGCGGGCATAAGTAGGCATGATGTGACTGGTCATTGTGCTAAGACTCTGAAAGTATTTTGAAAAACGCTATTCGTTCGAAAAAAGCGCGCGATTATATTTTTTTCATCCCATATAAGCAATAAATAGTTTTTCCTGGAAACTCGGTAGTTTGCTCTATCTGCAAAGCATTGTCGGAGTGGCTTGCGGGAAATTTTTCAGTGCCGGGGAGTTTGTTATAAATCTGTAACATTGATGCGTTAAATTCGTACAAATTAAGCTGTTTCGACCGGATTGAGTTTGCCGGCGATTACTCACAAAGGACTTGCGTTGAACGAAAACGAACATCTTTTAGACGATAAAAAGCACATCGTTTCGATCCGGTTGAACAACTCCGACCGGATTGCCGTGCGTTCCATGGCGGCTAGGCTGTTTGTGCGTGAGTCCGAATTGTACCGGTTCGCGGTATATCATTTACTGAATCGTTTACATAAATTGCACGAAGACACTTGTGTCGGCAGCGATTTGTTGCCGCTGTTTATCGAGTTCAAAGACGAGCTCAATACTCATTTAGGCTTAAAAAAACATCAGCTTTTCAAGATTTTTAACGGCAAGAATCCCGATCCGGAAAAATTCGTGTCTATGGCCGATATAGAGCTGTTGTTACTGCCGCAACACGCGGTGCGTCAGCGCTTGCAACAAATGAGCGAAACTGCCGGGCAGCGCAGAGTAGATACTAACGCCTGGCTGTTGGAATACTTGAAAGAAAAATACCATTTCAGCGTATATGACGCGGATGCCGAATTGCCGTTGCTGGATTCACTAGTTCTGGAAAATAGATAAATCTGACGCGATCCTTGGCGCCAGCTGTTTAGGTATTTGGTTAAGTTTTTTCGCTAGGTCCGTATCCCCTGCAATTGCTTGCAACTGGACAGCGGCAGTGCGTTTTAGCTATGCTGCTCAGTCAGATTGTTTTGTTGCGCGGAGGCGGCATGTCATTGACCCCATCATTGTTTCCGGAATTGATTCAAACGCTAATCGATACTATCGATAAGCATGCCGAGGAAGTAACAGAGCTGGATCAGGCTATAGGCGACGGCGATCACGTGTTTAATTTACAGCGTGGTTTGCAAGCCTTACGCGAGCACGCCGGAGAGATCGCGCAAGTCGACTGGGTTGCAGCATGGCAGAAGATCGGTATGACGGTGATGGCGGCCGTCGGTGGCGCTTCCGGCTCTTTATATGCGACTTTGTTTATCGCGTTGGCGAAGAATGGTAAAGACAAAGCCATTGACTTATCTGGGTTTTCCGACGCGTTTCTACAGGCGGTCGAGGCCGTAAAGCAGCGCGGCAAGGCCGATGTCGGCGAGAAGACCATGTTGGATGTGCTGGTACCGGTGGCCTTGGTGTTAAGGGACGAGGCTGCTGTCGGCAAGCCGCTGGCCGAGGTTCTGGAGAGGCTTTGCATCGTGGCTGCGGATGGTGTGGAAGCTACTCGCGATATGTTGGCCACCAAGGGCCGCGCCTCGTTTCTGGGCGAGCGCAGCAAGGGTCATATCGATGCCGGTGCCAAGACAGCGCAGTTGATGATTGCCGCGATAGCCGAGGTATTGAAAAACGCCCAAGCGCAGCCTGGTTAGGTCGTTACCCGTTTCAGCAACCCCAGCGCAATGCAGCGGTATTCACCGGCGCATCCCATAAACTCAGCATTTCTTCATCCAGCAGCGTCAGCGTTAGCGAACAGCCGGCCATGTCCAGCGATGTAGTGAAATTGCCGACCAAAGAGCGCTGGATAGTCAAGCCGCGTTTGCTGAAATATTGCCAGGCCAGTTCGTAAATCAAATGTAGTTCGATCAACGGGGTGGCGCCGAAGCCGTTCACGTGCAGCAACACGGCTTGACCGGCAGCCGGTTTCAATTCGTCGAAAATATGTCCTGCTAATTGTTCGACAATTTCGCTGGCGCTCACCAGTTTCACGGTTTCGCGGCCGCGTTCGCCGTGGATGCCGACACCCATTTCGATTTCGTCGTCGGCGATAGCAAAGGTCGGATGGCCCAAGGCCGGCACCGTACAGCTGGTTAAGGCGACGCCCATGGAGGCGGTTGATTGGTTGACGCGTTCGCCCAGGGCTTTGCAAGCAGCCAAGTCAGCGCCGTTTTCGGCGGCGGCGCCAACGATTTTCTCGACGATGGCGGTGCCGGCCACGCCTCTGCGGCCTATGCTGTGGGTTTTGGGTAAGGAAATATCGTCGTCGATCAATACACTGGTGTTGGGTAAGTCCAGCATCTCGGCGGCCATTTCAAAATTCATTACATCGCCGGCGTAATTTTTAACGATAAACAGCACTCCAGCGCCGCCGTCCACGGCTTGCGCCGCAGCCAACATCTGGTCCGGCGTCGGAGAGGTAAATACCTGTCCGGGGCAGGCTGCATCCAGCATGCCGACACCGACGAAGCCGCTGTGCAGCGGTTCATGGCCTGATCCGCCGCCGGAAATCAGTGCTACCTTGCCGGTTTTGCGGGTGTTGCGATACACAAAACGCGGTTCCGGATTGAATAGCACGATGTCGGCATGAGCTTTGGCAAAGCCCTGCAGGCTGGTTTGCAGCAAGGTATCCGGGGTGTCGATAAATTTTTTCATGGTTCGCCTCCGCTGTATTGGTATGGAATGAGCTTAGAGTGTGTTGTTACGCAATATCTCGGTGATGTCGCGGATGTCCGGCACGATCCAGGTCGGGCCGAAATCGGCGGCTGCGACATCTTGTTCCGTGGATACGCCGCTGAGGACCATTAGGCTGCGGATGCCGGTGCGCACCGCGCCGAGAATATCTGTGTCAAGTCTGTCGCCGATGGCAACAGTGTAGCCCTGGTCGACGTTTAATAGGCTTAAAGCCTGCCGGTAGATGATGGATTCGGGTTTGCCGATGATCATTGGCGTGACGCCGGTCGATGCGGTCAGTGCCGCCAATATCGCGCCATTGCCGTGCGTTTCGCCGCGTTCGGTCGGTAGTGAAAGATCGCCGTTGGTGCCGATGAAGTGCGCGCCGGCCCTTAGATTCAGCGTGGCTGTAGCCAGCTTGTCCCAGCTCAGTTCACGGTCCATGCCGCACACCACTAGGTGTGCGCGCTGATCCGGGTCGGTCTCGTATAGTTCTGTAAGTTTAAAGCCCAAATCCAATAGAGGCTGGCGGGCGCCGATGCCGCCGATCACAAATACGCGAGTGGTCTGTGGATCGTAGCGTTCGGACAGATACAGCGCGGTGGCCATGCCTGAAGTCAAAATCTCTTTCAATGCGACCGTTACGCCCATTTTCTCCAGCTTGTCGACATACTGTTCCGCTGTCAGGCTGGCGTTATTGGTGGCCAGGATGAAGGGCAGCTTTAACTCGCGCAGGGCCTGAAAAAAATCAACGAGTCCTGCTTGAGCTCGGTCGCCATGCCAAAGAACGCCATCCATGTCGATGATCAGGGCGCGGATGTCGGTGTAAGCTTGCATATCGGTCTCGGTTGCGTGGGGTTGTTTGAGTAAGGTGCTGAGCGGTCAAGACCTGATAGTTCATAGTAAAAACGCCAGGAATTTGCGGTGCGCAAGAATTGCATAAATAGCCGCTTGCTGTCCAGCTAAGCGGCGTTAAAGGTATTTAACTTGACTAATCGTTTATAACCTAGTTTAATGCGCGGCTCTTGACGCCCAGGTAGCTCAGTCGGTAGAGCAGAGGACTGAAAATCCTCGTGTCGACAGTTCGATTCTGTCCCTGGGCACCATTCTGGTTTTAGGTTAAGTCGCTGCCCAGGTAGCTCAGTCGGTAGAGCAGAGGACTGAAAATCCTCGTGTCGACAGTTCGATTCTGTCCCTGGGCACCATCCTGAAAACAAGCGGTCTCCTCGAAATACTAGTCGATCGGCTAAAGTCTCTCAAAGTCCTGATTTTCCGTATTGCGGTCAAGAGTGATTGGCATATTTGTCTCGGTCAACTCGCCGTCATTTGTCAGCTTTGCCTGGTGGACGTGATTGACGATAATTTAAAGTTTTAGTCTCCAAGTGCTGTTTGTCTTTCCTAAGTGTGGCGCGAGCCCTGTTTTGCCGGGTGCAAAGCTTGGAGGGAAGGTGCCACCTTTAGCCAATCTTGTTCGGTGGTATGTGATGCCGATTTACATCCTTGAAATATCTGGTTATAATCGGTTTTTTAATTTTTCACCGCAATTTTCCGGGTGAAAGATTGTTTCCTGGGAAGCGTGGTTTGCGGGATCGAAAGTCTCAATAGCTAAGGATTTATTCCTCGACGTTGTCTTAGGCGTGGTTTTGCTAAGAAAGCCCCTATAAGGGGTTTTTTCTTTTGTGGGCTTTCGAAAAACGCGAAGCCCACGGGTTTTGGTTGTTTATGGAAGAGCCTGAGGCTCTTTTTTTTTGTGTTTGAAAAGGCGAGGCGTTAATGAAACAGGCTCCTGAACATTTGGTGGATTTGATTGAGCCAATTGTGGAAGGTCTTGGCTACGAGTGTGTGGGGATCGAGTACAGTCCGCATCCGACACACGGCATGTTGCGCATTTATATCGACAGCGAAAACGGTATTTTGCTGGAAGATTGCACCAAGGTCAGCCATCAGCTCAGCGGGGCGTTGGATGTCGAAGACCCTATTCAAGGCGAATATCAGCTGGAAGTTTCTTCGCCTGGTACAGATCGGCCGTTTTTCAAACTCAGCCAATTTCAACGTTTTTTGGGAAGCACCGTGTTGGTGAGTTTGTTCAAACCCATCGATAAACGCCGCAAAATTACCGGACAGATTAAGGCCGTCGAAGGCGAGACTGTCCTGTTGCAGGATGGTGAAAAATTATTAAGCATCCCGTTTCAGGCAATGAGCAAGGCACGCTTGGTGCCGGATTACTTACTCAATAAAGGAGGTCGCAGTGGCAAATAAAGAAATTTTATTAGTAGCAGACGTTTTTGCTAACGAAAAAGAAATAGACAAGGAAATTATCTTTCAGGCCATTGAATCCGCTTTGGAAGCGGCGACTGTCAAGCGTTACGAAAATCCAATTAAGGCTAGAGTAGCCATTGATCGCCATACCGGCGATTATTCGACCTATCGTCGCTGGCTGGTGGTCGATGCCAATCCGGAAATCAACGGCGATGTCGAGTATCCCGGCTGGCAGGTATTGCTGGAAGTTGCCCAATTCGATAATCCCGATATTCAAATCGGTGATTATGTGGAAGAAGAGATCGAGTCGGTCGATTTTTGCCGGATTGCCGCGCAAACCGCCAAACAAGTCATTATCCAAAAGGTGCGCGAAGCCGAGCGTAAGAAAATTGTCGAAGCCTATCAGGATCGGGTTGGCGAGTTAGTCACCGGCGTGGTCAAGCGTTTGGAAAAAGGTAGTGTTTATCTGGATTTGGGCGGCCATGTCGAGGCCTATATTGCCCGCGAGGATATGATCCCGAAAGAGCCGGTTAGAATGGGCGATAGGGTGCGCGGCTACTTAAAAGCCGTACGCTCCGAGCCGCGCGGCCCGCAATTGTTTGTTAGCCGTACCGCGCCGGAATTACTGATTGCGCTGTTTCGCTTGGAAGTGCCGGAAGTGGGTGAAGGTTTGATCGATATTTTGGCGGCGGCTCGCGATCCCGGTTCCCGCGCTAAAATCGCCGTCAGAGCCAACGACCCGCGCCTGGATCCCATCGGTGCTTGTGTCGGTATGCGCGGTTCTAGGGTGCAAGCGATTTCCAATGAACTGGCCGGTGAGCGGGTAGATATCATTTTGTGGAACGGCAACGATGCGCAGTTCGTGATCAATGCGATGTCGCCGGCGGAAATTCAGTCCATCGTGGTCGACGAAGACAAGCACAGCATGGATGTGGCGGTTGCTACCGACAGTTTGTCGCAAGCCATCGGTCGTGGTGGTCAAAACGTGCGCTTGGCTACCGAGTTGACCGGTTGGGAGTTGAACATTCAAGACGCCGCGCAAGTGGATAAGAACCATGACGAAGCAGCGGCCAAATCCAAACAACAATTCATGGAATTGCTGGATGTCGATGAGGAAATTGCCGGCATCTTGGTTGATGTGGGTTTGAATAACATCGAAGAAATTGCCTATATCCCGGTTGATGAAATGCTGGAAATCGAAGGCTTCGACGAGGAATTGGTGGAGGCTTTACGTAGCCGCGCCAAAGACGCATTGCTGATCAGCGCGATTGCTTCCGAAGAGAAAATCGAAACTGCTGAGGCCAGCGAAGAATTGTTGGAGATGGAAGGCATGGATGAAGAATTGGCACATCAAATGGCTGCCAAGGGCATTGTTACCTTGGACGATCTTGCTGAGCAGGCGATAGACGATATTATCGAATTTACCGGCATGACCGAGGAGCGTGCTGGTAAACTAATCATGAAAGCCCGCGAATCTTGGTTCGCAGAGGATAAGGGCTGAGGCAGGAGGATACTATGAGCGATAAAACAGTACAGGAATTGGCAGAGGTTGTTGGCATCCCTTTGGAGCGTTTTTTAGAGCAATTGAAGGAAGCCGGTTTGACAGCCAGCGAGCCCGACGATGTGATAAATGACGAAGAGAAAGTCAAACTACTCGCGCACTTGCGTAAGCGCCACGGCAAGTCGGAAGCCGATCAGGAAGCCGCCGCCCCCAAGCGTATTACCTTGAAACGCAGTACCAAAACCGAATTAAAGCAATCCACCCCGCCCGGTACAGCAGTGAAAACCGTCAGCGTCGAGGTGCGTAAGCAAAAAACTTACATCAAACGCAGCGATGCTTCTTCAGGTAACGACGAGCTAAGACAAGCCGAATTAGCCAAGCAAGCCTTGGAAGAACAGAGACGGCAACAGGCTATCGAAGAAGAAAAACGTAAACACTTGCATGAGCAGAAGTCCGTGCAGGCTGCCCACGAAGAGCAAGTGGTCGGTCAGGAAGCTGTCAAGCCTGGCGAAGTGTCCGCCCCAGCGGTCACGGCGACCGCGGAACCGGTTGCTGCGGAACGTCAGGCGACTGAAGAGTTGCCGGTCGTTGCGGAAGCGCAGCCTGCGGTGATCGCTAAGGTGGAAGCTCCCGCACCGAGCGTGGTGCCGGAGATGACCGAAGAACAGCGTTTGGAAAAAGAAAAGAAAGAAAGGCTGGAAGCTGCGGTGCAAAGAACCGCCGAAAAAGTCAAACAGAAAGCCGAAGCCAAGCAGCAGCAAACCACGCTGCATAAGAAAAAAGCCGAATTCAAGCCTACTCGAGGCCCGGCTACCGATGGCGACATCGGTGGCGGCGGCGATGCCGCGCGTCGCGGCGGCAAAGGCAAAAAAGGCAAGGCGCCATCGCGTCGGGAAAAACCCGAATTCGAGATCGATGTTAATCAGGCTAGACATAAATTCGAAAAACCCGTCGCACCGACTGTTTACGATGTGACCATTCCGGAAACCATCGTGGTTTCGGATTTGGCTGCGAAAATGAATATCAAGGCTGCGGAAGTCATTAAGCATTTGATGAGGCTGGGCATCATGTCCACGATCAATCAAACCATCGACCAGGAAACGGCGGTGATTTTGGTCGAGGAAATGGGCCACAAAGCCATCATGCAGAGTGAGGATGATTTTGAACAGGAAATGCTGGCCGAAGTGCAAGGTGAAAGCGACGAGCGTAAAGTTCAGCTGAGAGCGCCTATCGTTACCATCATGGGCCACGTCGACCACGGTAAAACCTCTTTGTTGGATTACATCCGCAAAACCCGAGTCGCTGCCGGCGAGGCGGGCGGGATTACTCAGCACATCGGTGCTTATCAGGTCAAAACCGACCATGGCGCAGTTACTTTCCTGGATACTCCGGGCCATGCGGCGTTTACCGCGATGCGGGCGCGGGGCGCGGAAGTAACCGACATCGTGATCGTGGTGGTTGCAGCCGACGACGGCGTGATGCCGCAAACCAAGGAAGCTATCGATCACGCTCGCGCCGCGAATGTGCCTATCATCGTCGCGTTGAACAAAATCGATAAACCGGAAGCTAATCCGGATCGCGTCATGCAGGAGCTGGCTACCTTGAATGTGGTGCCGGAAGAGTGGGGCGGCGATGTGCAGTTCCTGAAAGTATCGGCCAAAGTCGGTACCGGTATCGACGAATTGATCGAAGCACTGATCGTTCAGGCGGAAGTTCTGGAATTGAAAGCGCCGGTTGACGGCATCGCCTCCGGTATTTGTATCGAATCGCGTCTCGACAGAGGCCGCGGTGCGGTAGCCACCATATTGATTCAGAAAGGTACGTTGAGCAAAGGCGAGTTCGTCCTTTGTGGGCACGAATACGGACGGATTCGGGCGATGTTCGACGAGAATGCGCACGCTATTAAATCGGCCGGCCCCAGTATGCCGGTGGAAATTCTCGGTTTGTCCGGTACTCCGGACGCCGGCGACGAGTTTCTGGTGGTGCAAAACGAGCGTGTCGCGCGGGAACTGGCAGCTCACCGGGAAGACCGTAAACGCTCCAACCGTCACGCCGCGCAACATGCGTCGAAATTGGACGATGTGTTCTCGCGGATGTCTGCCGGCGAAACTTCCACGCTCAACGTCGTTATCAAAACCGATGTTCAGGGCAGTTTGGAAGCCTTGCGCGAATCTTTGGTCGGCTTGTCTACCGAAGAAGTGCAAGTTAAATGCATTTTCGGCGGTGTCGGCGGTATCAACGAAGGCGACGCCAACTTGGCTTTGGCGTCCAGCGCGATTCTGATCGGTTTCAACGTGCGTGCCGATGCGGTAGCCCGGAAATTGATCGAAGAAAAAGACATCGATCTGCATTACTACAGCATCATTTACGAAGCGATCGACGAAGTGAAACGGGCGATCAGTGGTATGTTGGCGCCGGAGATTCAGGAAAAAATCGTCGGTCTGGCCGAGGTGCGGGATGTGTTCCGTTCGCCGAAATTCGGCGCGGTTGCCGGTTGTATGGTTATCGACGGTTTCGTCAAACGCAATCTGCCGATTCGCGTACTGCGCAACAACGTGGTGATTTACGAAGGCCAGCTGGAATCCTTGCGCCGCTTCAAGGACGATGTCAATGAAGTGAAAATGGGCATGGAATGCGGTATTGGCGTGAAAAACTACAACGACGTGCAAAACGGCGATCAGATCGAAGTATTTGAACGTATCGAAGTCAGACGGGAAATCTAATGGCAAGAGAGTTCGGCCGCAGTCAGCGGGTGGCGTCGGAAATGCAGAAAGAATTGGCGTCGATATTACAGCGCGATGTCGACGACAGCCGCTTGGGTTTTGTCACGATCAACGACGTTGAGCTGTCCAAGGACTTGGCGGTTGCCAAAATCTTCGTGACGGTGTTGGATGCTCAGGACGATGCCGCTAAGCGTGCGAATGTGAAAGTGCTTAACGAGATTTCGCCGTTTATCCGTCACGAGTTGGCTAAGCGTATGCGTTTGCGGCATATCTCCGAATTGCATTTTTACTACGACCATTCTTTCGATACCGGTATGCGCGTCGCCGAGTTACTTGGCGATTTGCATCACGACGAGGGACATGACGCTAGTGCAGCGCCGGAAGACGTTGTCGATAAATCGCAACAGGACGATTGATGGCAAAACGTAAGTCCGGGCGCGATGTGCATGGCATCGTGCTGCTCGACAAACGTTTAGGCGCATCGTCCAATCAGGCGTTGCAGGAAGTCAGGCGATTGTTCAATGCCAATAAGGCCGGGCATACCGGGGCGCTGGATCCACTAGCTACCGGCTTATTGCCCTTATGCTTTGGTGAGGCGACCAAGGTGTCGGCGTTGATGCTGGATGACGATAAGCGTTACCAGGTAACGATACAGCTGGGCGTGATGACCGATACCGGCGACAGCGAAGGTAAAATCGTCGCCGAAATGCCGGTACCGGCGCTGGATGACGAGCGATTGCAGGCTTGTTTGCAGCATTTCACCGGGCCGATAGAGCAGGTGCCGCCGATGTATTCGGCGCTCAAGCATCAAGGCAAGAAGTTATATGAGTTGGCTAGGGAAGGCAAAACCGTAGACCGACAGCCCAGGGCAATCACTATTTATGAATTGCACTTATTAAGTGTCGATACCGAAGCGGGGCAATTGACGCTGGATGTATTTTGCTCCAAAGGCACTTATATCCGCTCGCTGGCCGAGGATATAGGCCATTGGCTGGGGACTTGCGGCACGGTAACCGCGCTACGCAGAACCAAGGCGGGTATGTTCGATCTGGAGCAAGCTTATACCTTGCAGCAGTTGCAGGCCATGGACTCCGAGCAATTGCAGAATACCTTGATTGCGCTGGATGCGCCGCTGCAAAGCATACCCGACGCATGTTTGTCTTTAGAGCAAGCCGAAAAGATCAAGCAGGGACAGCGTATAGCCTTTAACGGGGGGATGGTCGGTCAGGTCAGAATATACTCGCCGCAAGCCTTTTTGGGGTTGGGAGAAATCCTATTGGATGGTAAACTAGCGCCGAAAAAACTATTTCATTTGGAAGATCAAGCAACTTGATTATCCAGGAAAAAACCGCAAAGTTTCTACACCCTATTGTGGAAATAGCGGCTACACGGTCATCAAACGATGGCCTTTATTCAATCAAAATTAATCGATAGGGATTAAGAATGTCATTAACCGCAGAACAAAAAAAAGCAATCGTTGAAGAATATCGTTTGTCAGATACCGATACAGGTTCAACCGAAGTTCAAGTTGCCTTGTTGACCGCCAACATCAATCAACTGACTCCGCATTTTGCGACTCATAAAAAAGACAACCACTCGCGCCGCGGCTTGCTGCGCATGGTAAACCAACGCCGCAAATTGTTGGATTACCTGAAAAACACAGAAGTTGCGCGTTATCGTTCGTTGATCGAACGTTTGGGCATCCGTAAGTAGCACAAAACTGGAAACGGCGCATCGGGCGCCGTTTCTGCTTTAAGGCACATTTCAGCATAACCTTTAAACAAAGGAACCTTATAGTGAATCCTATCAGGAAAGAATTTCAGTACGGCGATCGTCTCGTCACCTTATCCACCGGTGAAATTGCCCGCCAAGCCAATGGCGCGGTGATGATCGATGTCGAAGGCACCTCGCTGCTGGTGACAGTGGTAGGTAAAAAAGAAGCTAGCGGCGGCGATTTTTTCCCGCTTACCGTTAACTACCAGGAAAAAGCATTTGCGGCCGGTAAAATCCCCGGCGGATTTTTCAAACGTGAAGGCCGTCCTAGCGAAACAGAAACCCTGATTTCCCGCCTGATCGACAGACCGATTCGTCCGCTGTTTCCGGAAGGTTTCACTAACGAAGTACAAATTATTGCTACTGTCGTGTCGCTGAATCCGGAAGTGGACACCGAAATTCCAGCCCTGCTGGGTGCTTCCGCCGCTTTGGCCGTATCCGGCTTGCCTTTCAACGGCCCGTTGGGCGCGGCTTGCGTCGGTTATAAAGACGGTGCCTATTTACTTAATCCGGACAAACCAGCACTGAAAGAATCGCAACTGCAATTGGTTGTTGCCGGTACTCAGCATGCGGTACTAATGGTCGAATCCGAAGCGGATTTGCTCTCCGAAGAAGTAATGTTGGGTGCGGTTTTGTTCGGTCACGAACAAATGCAGGTAGCGATCAACGCGATCAACGAATTTGCTGCTACCGTCGGTACTCCGGCTGTGGCCTGGACACCAGCAGAAACCAACACTGCTTTGAAAGCCGCAGTGGCCGCCGAAGCCGAGCAAAGCATAAAAGCGGCTTACCAGGTTGCGGAAAAACTGGTCAGACAAGACACACTTAGCGCGATCAGGAGCGCGGTAGTTGAAAAACTGACTGCCGATGGCCTATATAACGAAAAAGATATCCGCAACGTCATCGAGCATCTGGAATACGACGTGGTGCGTGGCGCGATTCTGAACGACCGTAAACGTATCGACGGCCGCGATCTGACCACCGTCAGACCGATTACAGTTAGAACCGGCGTGCTGCCTAGAACCCATGGTTCTGCGTTATTTACCCGCGGCGAAACTCAAGCGCTGGTTGTGGCGACGCTGGGTACCGAGCGCGATGCGCAAATCATCGATGCACTGTCCGGCGAGTACAAAGACCCGTTCATGCTGCATTACAATTTTCCTCCGTACAGCGTTGGTGAAACCGGTTTTGTCGGTTCGCCAAAGCGTCGCGAAATCGGCCACGGCCGCTTGGCGAAACGCGGTGTGGCGGCAGTATTGCCTAACATGGCGGAATTTCCTTACGTGATCCGCGTGGTTTCGGAAATCACCGAATCCAACGGCTCCAGCTCCATGGCGTCAGTCTGCGGTAGCAGCTTGGCGCTGATGGACGCCGGTGTGCCTATCAAAGCACCGGTTGCCGGTATCGCGATGGGGCTGATCAAGGAAGGCGATAAATTCGCGGTATTGTCCGACATCCTGGGTGACGAAGATCATTTAGGCGACATGGACTTTAAAGTGGCCGGTTCCGAAAACGGCGTCACCGCGCTGCAAATGGACATCAAGATTGATGGCATCACCGCTGAAATCATGAAAGTCGCACTGGAACAAGCCAAACAAGGCCGTCTGCACATTTTGGGCGAGATGAACAAAGCTTTGTCCAGCACCCGTTCCGAAATGTCCGACTTTGCACCGCGCATCATCACGTTTAAAATTGATCCGGCTAAAATTCGCGAAGTTATCGGTAAAGGCGGCGTCACCATCCGCGCCATCACCGAACAAACCGGCGCCAGCATCGATTTGACCGACGATGGTGTAGTGAATGTTGCTTCTGTCGACAGAGCGGCCGGCGAAGAAGCCAGACGCATGATCGAAGAAATCACTGCCGAAGTCGAAGTGGGCAAAACCTATGAAGGCAAAGTCGTGCGCTTGATGGACTTCGGTGCGTTTGTAACCATTCTGCCGGGCAAAGACGGTTTGGTGCATATTTCGCAAATCTCCGACGAGCGCGTTGAAAAAGTCAGCGACAAACTGTCGGAAGGCGATGTAGTAAAAGTCAAAGTGCTGGAAATAGACCGTCAAGGTCGCGTGCGCTTGAGCATGAAAGAAGTCGATAGCGAATAGGCTTTAGGTTAGTTCGACTCCGCAATGAAAGGGCCGTAAGGCCCTTTTTTTGTGGCTGGGATTTTATTGGGCTATGAATGTAAGTTGACTTTTTGCCTGGTGCTTATCAGTATTGAACTCTAATCGTCCTGTTAAAGCGGTTGAACGGCATTGATCTTTTACAGGTCAGCGCTCACGGTTTAATTCTATTCGGAGGTTTCAAAGCGCTATGAGCACTGCCAAATTCGACACGATTGGACAATACCTCCTCAAACGCCTATATCAGGCCGGTGTAAAAGACATCTTTGGTGTGCCGGGCGACTATGTGCTGGGATTTTACGATCTGATGATAAAAAGTCAGGTTCGGCATATCGGTACCACCAGGGAGGATTCGGCAGCCTTCGCGGCCGACGGTTACGCGCGTTGCGTGGGCATGGGCGCGTTAGCGGTGACCTACGGCGTCGGCGCATTGAACACCGTCAATGCGATTGCCGGCGCTTATGCGGAATCCTCGCCGGTGGTGCTTATCAGCGGCGCACCCGGCGTCAGCGAGCAAAAAGACGATCCGCTAATTCACCATCGTTTTGGGCCTTTTACGTTCCAGCGGGAAATTTTCGAACGCATTAGCTGTGCGTCGGTGGTGCTAAACGATCCGGTGATAGCCTTCCGGCAAATCGACCATGCCATCGAAGCGGCGCGCCGTTTTTGTAAGCCGGTTTACATCGAGCTTCCCCGCGATTTGGTGATGGCGGAAGGCTATCCGATGCCGACCGAAACAGTGGAAAAATTTACCAGCGACGAAGCGGCATTATCCGAAGCGATTGCGGAAACAATGACGCTGCTATCCAAGGCCGTGTCGCCGATGATCGTCGCGGGTGTTGAGTTGCATAGACGCGGGCTGCAAGGCGCTTTGGCCGATTTCGTTGAGCGTACCTGCTTGCCCGTGGTTGCCACGCTAACCGGTAAATCGGTAATGTCCGAGCGGCATCCGGCTTATCTAGGGATTTACGAAGGCGCGATGAGTTCTGAGGCAGTGCGCGATAGAGTCGAAAAATCCGATTTGCTGTTGATGTTGGGCGTGACCTTGAATGAAATCGATACCGGCATTTATACGGCAAAATTAAATTCCCATTCGACCATCCGCGCCGCGTTGAACGAGGTGGTGATCAGCGCGCATCGCTATCCAGGTATCGCCTTGGAAGATTTTCTCGGTGCTTTGGCTAGTTCGGTTAGCCTATCCAGCAGAGAGGTGGTATCCAGTCCAAAGCCGCCTGAAAGCATTGCGTTTCCCGAGCCCGACCGGCCAATTACTACGGCTCGATTGGTTGAGAGGCTAAATAGTGCGCTGAGCAACGACATGATCGTGGTGTGCGATGTCGGCGATTGCCTGTTTGCGGCTATCGATTTACGTGTCCACGAGCAAAGCGAGTTTCTGGCTTCGGCTTTTTACACCACGATGGGCTTTGCCGTACCGGCCGCGCTCGGTGCGCAAATCGCTCGTCCGGATCGGCGGGCATTGATTTTGGTTGGCGACGGTGCTTTTCAAATGACCGGGACCGAACTGTCCACCCATGCGCGCCTTGGTTTAAATCCCATCGTGGTGGTGTTTAACAACGGTGGCTACAGCACGGAACGCTGCATTCTTGAAGGCCCGTTCAACGATATTAATCCGTGGCGATTTGATCGTTTGGGAGAGCTATTCGGTCCGCTGGCGGGTTACGAGGCGGCTACCGAAGCTGAATTTGAAGAGGCTCTGCTTAATGCTCTGGATAACCACGGTATGCCCAGTATTATTAATGTCCACCTAGCGGCCGATGACTCGTCCGAAGCGATGAAACGGCTTGCCGAGCATTTACAGTCGAAGATCAAAAGGGATGCGTGAGCGGCGAGTCTTTATCCCGGCAATCCGGTTTATCGGGTAGGCAATTATAATCGGCTTGCCGAGTCGAATTTTCGGCAGAGTGTATCTAAACTAAGCGCTCCCCTTAATCAACCTCTATAACGCTATGCAAATCGCCAACTGTTATCTCGAACCAGCCAGCTACGCCGTTGATTTTGAGGATATAAGGTATGTGCGAAATTTGGTGTTTGTCGTCGAACAGCAAATACCGTTAGAGGTGGAATTCGACGAACTCGATCCGGATTGCCATCATTTTTTGGTGCGGGATCTCGATTACCGGCCCATCGCTACCTGTCGGCTCTCGCTGGAGGGCAAAGTCGGGCGGATGGCGGTTCTGCGCGAATGGCGGGGTCAAGGTGTCGGCGAGTCATTATTGCGTGCAACAATCGACAAAGCCCGCAACCTGGGGCTGACCAGCATTATCGCCAGCGCGCAACTTACCGCGTTGGGGTTCTACCAAAAGTTTGGTTTTGCCGCTGAAGGCGAAGTGTTTGGCGAAGCCGGCATTCCGCATCAGGCTATTCGGCTCATGTTACAGCCGCGCGAGCAAACGGTGCGGTCGATACCTCAGGTCCAAGAGGTTGCTGTCGAAGCCGTCCGGCTGGAAACAATCGAGTCGACCTTGGTCGCTATTCGGGAATTGATAATGGCGGCGCGGCGGCAGATTTATATTTACAGCCGGGATCTGGATTATGCCTTATATGGGCAAAAAGACATTGCTGAGTCTCTGAAACAGTTTGCTCTCGGCAATCGTAACGCTAGTGTGCAAATCATTGTCCAGGATCCGACCAGCCTGCGCAATCAGGTTCATCCTGTCGTGGAATTGGCTCAGCGTTTACCGTCGTATTTTCTGATTCGCGTTCCGGATGAAGCCGAGGATTTGCAATACGCCTCTGCTTTTGTGGCCAATGATAGCGACGGTTATTTATTTCGCTTGCTCGGTAATCGCTACGAGGGACATTGGAGTCCGAGCTTGCCGGCACGTAATCGGCCGTTGTGCGAGGAGTTCGAGCGGGTCTGGCAACGCTCAAGCGCTTGTGCGGAATTTAGGGCATTGAGTTTGTAATTTATTTGACCTTTCTCGCGCGCACGACATAAAAAACCCGCCTTGCGGCGGGTTTTTTGCGCTGAATCAATTGACTTGATCGGGTCTTGTTACTATTTCAAAGGTTGTTGGGCTTTACCGTCAACTTCCAATTGCACGCGGCGGTTATTGGCGCGGCCTTCTTCGGTTTCGTTGGTGTCTATCGGTCTATCCCAGCTATAACCGTGTGAGGTGATATTGGGAGAGTGGCTGCCTTTGGTCAGGTATTTCTTAACCGCCAATGCCCGCCGCTCCGACAAGTTTAAATTGTGTTTGTAAGAGCCGGTATTGCTGGTATGGCCTTGAACTTCGAAAGCCATATCGGGGTACTGTTTGATGCGGTCAACGACTTTATCCAGTTTTGGGAAATACTGCGGTTTGATAATGTCTTTGTCGTTATCGAATTTTACGTCAACGATCCAGCAACCGTAGATGCTGACTTCAACGCCCGGTAACGTAGTTGGGCATTTATCGAGGCAGTTATTCACGCCGTCTTTGTCGTCATCCAATTTCGAGCAATCGAGTTTAGCCGGCACAGGTGCTGGAGGCGGAGTGGGCTCGACTTTAGCGACCACAGCCGCTTTAGGTTTTTCGCCGAATGGAATTACGAAACCCAGATTAACCGTCATATCATGAAATTCTTCGGTGCCAGGTTGTAGTTTGGCGTTGAAGTTGTTGTTGTAACGGTAACGGACGTCGCTGCGAATCAGGAAGTTATCGTGCAGTTCATAGGTAAAACCCGCACCCGCCTCGCCGATGAAGCCCGCGCCGCTGTCGCCATTGTGCGTGGTATTGATGCCGCCCACGCCGATTACTGCATAAGGTGAGAATTTATCTCTAAACAAATAATATTGCGCATCTACCGTACCGCCGGTCAAATCCCAGTTACCGTTAGTTTTGGCGCCTTCCAGGTTTTGGTATAAGCCTCTAAGCTCGATATTTAGATGTTCGTTAATGATCTTGCCCAAGCCCAGACCACCACCCCAACCGCTATGCGCGTTGCGATCGCCGCCCGGTTGCACGAAGGTGCCGAAGGGTGCTGCGTACCATCTATTGTCAAGAAACTCGTCGGCTTGTGCCGTCGATAGGGAACCGAGCGTCGTTATCGTGGCTATTGCCAATAAACTTTTCTTCAACATAAAGACTCCTTTATTACTTGTAAAAAATTGATAATTTGTTGCTTTTGAATGGGAGTGATAAAGCCATGGTTTGAAAAATTAGGCTTTAAAAATCAAAGGGAATTGCAGATTCTGCTAAGTATGTTGTAAAAATACCACAATTTTCTCAAATAGCAAACATTTAGGTTCATCCGGCGCTGGTATTTGCTGTATTCCAACCTAGTTGTTTCAGGGGGTTGGCTGCTTAGATTTGCAAAATCCGGACTAAGAGCACTGGCTATTAAGCCGGCCCCTATTCTCCCCGGAGAGCGTCATTTCAGTGAAGGCGGATGTAACGATATTTTAATGCCCAAGTTAATAACTAAAGCGAGCGACGCAAGAAATCTTGGGCTCAGGTAAAATTCCGACAATTTGAGCGCTTATCGTTTTATGTCTTACTCATCCTATTTCAAGCAAGACTGCCGGGCATGCCCGCGGCTAAGCGAATTTCTCTGCGAAGTGAAGGCGAAATATCCCGCTTATCACGCCTTACCGGTGGCGCCGTTCGGCGATCCGGAGGCACGCTTGCTGGTCGTTGGCTTAGCGCCTGGCATGCACGGCGCGAACGCCACCGGCAGACCTTTTACTGGCGACTATGCCGGCTTGTTGTTGTATCAGGCTTTGTACGATTTCGGTTACAGCAATCAATTAGAATCGACAAATTTGACCGATGGTTTGCAGCTTAGCAATTGTCGGATTACCAACGCAGTGAAATGTTTGCCGCCACAAAACAAGCCGACCGGCGACGAGATTAAACAATGCAATCCTTATCTGGCGGCGGAAATTAAAACCCTGCCGAAACATTCGGTGATATTAGCCTTGGGCAATATCGCCCATCAGGCCGTGTTACGTGCTTATGGCCTGAAAAGCAGCGCGGCAAAATTTGCTCATCATGTCAGTTTTGCACTGCCGGATGGCAACACCCTGGTCAGTTCTTACCATTGCAGCCGCTATAACGTGCAGACCAAGCGCTTGAGCATGGAGATGCTGGCGGCGGTGTTCGTAACTATTCAAACTTTGCGGTCCGCCCGTGACTGAAAATCAAGTCGCCGACTTTGATGCCAAAGTCTTTCTGAAGACGCTGACCCAGCGTCCCGGCATTTATAAGATGTTGGACGAGAAAGGCGATATCATTTATATCGGCAAAGCCAAGAACCTGAAGAACCGGGTTTCCAGCTATTTCAGAAGCCAAAATGCTTCCCCCAAGCAGCAGGCCATGGTGGCCAAGGTTGCCGGGATAGAAGTGACCGTGACCCACACGGAGGGCGAAGCCCTGCTGCTGGAAAGCCAGCTGATCAAACGCCACAAGCCGCGCTACAACATCAGTTTGCGCGACGATAAATCCTATCCCTATGTGTTCATCTCCAGTTTTCACGACTTTCCGCAACTGACCTTTCATCGTGGGGCCAAGAAACGCCGAGGCAAATATTTCGGGCCGTATCCCAGCGCCAGTGCGGTGAAGGAAACCTTGAAGCTGCTGCAAAAAATTTTCCCGGTGCGGCAATGCGAGGATTCTTATTACAGCGCTCGCTCTCGGCCTTGTTTGCAACACCAGATTGAGCGCTGCACTGCGCCTTGCGTGGGACTGGTCAGCAAAGAGCAATATGCTAACGATGTGGAAAATACCATTTTATTTTTAGAGGGGCAGGGCGGTTTACTGATAGATCGCTTGGTCGGCAAAATGGAAGTCGCCGCCGCGCAGTTGGAATTTGAGCAAGCTGCTGCTTATCGTGATCAAATCGCCCGCTTGCGCGCCGTGTTGGAAAAGCATTGTGTGGAAGGCGAAAAAGGCGATGTGGATATCGTGGCTTGCGCCGCTAAAAGCGGCGCGGCCTGCGTGCAGGTGTTTTTTATCCGCAACGGTCAGCATTTGGGCAACCGGCAGTTTTTTCCGAAAGTCGGCGATGAAAATCAGCCCGAGGAAATATTGCAGGCTTTCATCGCCCAATATTATTTGGATAAAACCGTACCTCACGAATTGATCGTTAGTCATGCCTTGCCCGAAGTGGCTTTAGTGGCCGAGGTGTTGGGCGAGCAGGCTAAACATGCGGTAGCGATTGCCAACAATGTGCGCGGCGAACGCATGAAATGGCTGCAAATGGCGGCGACCAATGCCGAAAGTGCCTTAAGCGCGAGGCTGGCCGACCGGCAGGGTTTGCAAGGACGCTTTATCAGTTTGCAGCAGGAACTGGGCTGCAATACCACGCCAAGTCGCCTGGAGTGCTTCGATATTAGTCATACCCAAGGCGAGCAGACTGTGGCGTCTTGTGTGGTGTTTGATAGAGAAGGGCCCGTCAAGTCCGATTATCGGCGCTTTAATATAGAGGGCATTACTGCGGGCGATGACTATGCGGCGATTCATCAGGCCGTTTTCAGACGTTTCAGTCGCTTGAAGAATGGCGAGCACCCGGCACCGGATATTCTTTTAATAGACGGCGGCAAAGGCCAAGTCGCGGAGGCGGAAAAGGCTTTGGCTGAATTGGAGATAAACGATGTTATGATAGTCGGCGTCGCCAAGGGACCTGATCGTAAAGCCGGAATGGAGAAAATCATTTTGGTCGGTAATAAGCAACCTTTGGACGTGACACCGGGCGCTTCCGCCTTGTTATTGATTCAACAGATTCGCGATGAAGCGCATCGTTTTGCGATAACCGGACACAGGCAGCGACGCGGTAAGGTTAACAAGCAATCGGTACTGGAAGATATTGCCGGACTGGGGCCGAAAAGAAGACAGGTTTTGCTGAAACAGTTTGGCGGGTTACAGGGTGTGTCCAGCGCGGGTGTGGATGCTTTAGCCAGTATAGATGGCATTAGCCGACAATTAGCGCAGCGTATTTACGATACATTTCACCATCAAGATGGCCATTAGATTCACCATTCCGACCTATTTAACCCTGTTGCGGATCGCCCTGATTCCCTTATTGGCCATCGTGTTTTATTTGCCGTGGCAATATTCGAATCTGGCTTGTACTGCTATTTTTTTGGTTGCGGGTTTCACCGATTGGTTGGATGGTTACTTGGCCAGAAAAATGAATATGCAGACCGCGTTCGGTGCTTTCCTGGACCCCGTGGCCGACAAATTGATGGTGGCGTTTGTGTTGGTATTGGTCGTGCAGGCGCAGGGTAATCCTTATCTTGCGGTACCGGCGGCTATTATTATCGGTAGGGAAATTGCGATTGCTTCATTAAGGGAATGGATGGCCGAGATCGGTCAGCGTGCCAAAGTCAAGGTTTCGCAGTTGGGAAAATGGAAAACCACGGCACAAATGACGGCAGTCAGTTTGTTGCTTTATCGGGATGATTTATTAGGCCTGCCTATTAATACCATGGGTTACTGGTTGTTATACTTGTCGGCGATTTTAACCTTGTGGTCGATGGTTAATTACCTTGTCGCGGCGTTCTCCACCATCAACGAATAATAAAAGCAGTATCGATACTGCCACAACAGAGAGTAAACAGCAGGTAAAGCTGTATATAAGAGCATGGAACAAGAATTAGAACTAGAAAATAAACCGAATAAAACTATCAGTCAGGATGAAGTGTTGCAGGCCGCTTTAAAGCTGTTTGCCAAGAAGGGATATTTCAATACCTCATTAACCGATATCAAAGATGCGGCTGGCATAACAACCAGCAGCGGCATTAGTCAGCATTTCAAAACCAAGCAAGCCATCGCGCAAGCATTACACGAAAATATTCTGGATAGCCTGAGTATATCGATTGACGATATTCGCCGTAGAAATCGCAAAGCTGCCGAACAATTGCGGGAAATCGTCGATTTACTCTTCAAGTTGACTGACGATGCACCGGAAATTGTCGAGTTTTTGCTGTTTGTAAAGAGCGAAGAGTTTTTGGCGGAGCCTAAACCTCTGCTGGAAACGGCGGCATTTACCAAAATAAAGCGGATTTTTCAGAACGGCGTTAAAGACGGCGAAATGAGGGCGATAGATCCGTTATTGGCCTACACTTATTTCTTCGGCATTATCAACCATACCTTGGCGATGGTGTTGAGCGGCAACCTGCCGAAAACAGCGGAAAGTTATCAGGCACAGGCCTGGCTGACGGCATGGGGCTGCATAGTCAAAAAATAGTTTAGTGTCATTAATACTCAAAGCGGGGCGGAGGAGGATTTACTAGATGTTAGATAACATAAAAATCGGCATGATTGGGCTTGGCTACGTGGGATTGCCGCTAGCTGTCGAGTTTGGTCGCAAATATCCGACCGTAGGTTTTGATATCAATCAGCATCGTATCCAGGAATTACGCGCAGGTCGCGACCATACTCTGGAGGTTAGCGAAGAAGAGCTCGCCGAAGCCAAGTTGTTGACCTACAGCGCCGATTTACACGATATAGCCGATTGTTCGGTTTATATAGTTACTGTCCCCACGCCAATCAACGAGCATAAACAGCCTGATTTAACGCCGCTGCAAAAAGCCAGCGATTTGTTGGGTAAAGTTATTAAATCCGGCGATATCGTCATATACGAATCCACCGTTTACCCTGGCGCGACGGAAGAGGTTTGCGTACCGATTCTGGAAAAAGTGTCCGGTTTAACGTTTAACCGGGATTTTTATGTTGGTTATAGTCCGGAGCGTATCAATCCGGGTGATAAACAACACCGCGTGACCAATATTCTGAAGGTTACCTCGGGTTCGACGCCGGAAATAGCCGAAAAAGTTGATGCTTTATATAAAAGCATCATTACTGCCGGTACGCACAAAGCCAGTAGTATCAAGGTCGCCGAGGCTGCCAAGGTCATTGAAAACACGCAGCGCGACGTCAACATAGCCTTGATCAACGAACTGGCCCTGATCTTCAATAAACTGGGTATCGATACCGAGGAAGTTTTGTTGGCCGCGGGCACTAAATGGAATTTCCTGCCGTTTCGCCCTGGCTTGGTCGGTGGACATTGTATCGGTGTGGATCCTTACTATTTAACCCATAAAGCCCAAGCCATCGGCTACAACCCGGAAGTCATCCTCTCCGGTCGCCGCATCAACGATGGTATGGGTGTTTACGTGGTGTCGCAGTTGGTAAAGCTGTTACTGAAAAAACGTGTACATGTGCGAGAAGCTAATGTATTGATCATGGGCTTGACCTTCAAGGAAAACTGTCCGGACATTCGTAACACCCGGGTGGTGGACATCGTCGCCGAGTTGAAGACTTATGGCGTAAATGTAGAAGTTTACGATCCCTGGGTTAACGCCGAGGAAGCTAAACACGAATACGGTATTACACCGGTCGTTAAGCCGGAGGCGGGAAAATACGACGCGATCATTCTCGCTGTGGCCCATGATGAGTTCAGAAAAATGGCGATCTCAGACGTCAGAGCTTTAGGTACGCCGCAGGCCATTGTGTATGACCTCAAATACTTGTTTCCTACGGATCAAACAGACGCAAGGCTCTAAAAAATGAAGATTATGGTGACCGGTACTGCCGGCTTTATAGGCAATCATTTGGCACTGAGATTATTGGAGCGCGGTGACGAAGTCATTGGTGTGGACAATCTCAACGACTATTACGATGTCAATCTGAAATTAAGTCGTTTGGATAGAATCAAGGATTTTGCAGGCTATACCGATGTCAGATTGGATATTGCCGATAGAGCCGGTATGGATGCACTATTCAAAAAGCACCAGCCGCAAAAAGTAGTCAATCTGGCAGCCCAGGCTGGGGTGCGTTATTCCATCGAGAATCCGCATGCCTATATCGATAGTAACATCGTCGGTTTCATCAATATATTGGAAGGCTGCCGGTACAATCAGGTAGAGCACTTGGTGTATGCCTCCAGTAGCTCCGTCTATGGCGCGAACGAATCCATGCCGTTTTCCGTGCATGACAATGTCGATCATCCCTTGAGTTTGTATGCGGCGTCGAAAAAAGCCAATGAGCTGATGGCGCACACCTACAGCAATCTATATCAGTTGCCCACCACGGGTTTGCGCTTTTTTACTGTGTATGGACCGTGGGGGCGCCCCGACATGGCTTTGTTTTTGTTTACCAAAGCCATTTTAAATGGCGAGAAAATCAATGTATTTAATTACGGTAAGCATCGGCGTGATTTTACTTATATAGACGACATTGTTGAGGGCGTAATTCGTACCATGGATCATAACGCTTCGCCGAATCCGGACTGGAGTGGGGCAAAGCCCGATCCGGGTACTAGCAGAGCGCCTTGGCGGGTCTACAATATTGGCAATCAGAATCCAGTGGAATTGTTGTCTTATATCGAAACCCTGGAACGCTTTCTCGGCAAAACTGCCGAGAAAAATCTTTTACCGTTGCAGCCTGGCGATGTCCCCGATACTTTCGCCGATGTAGAAGCGCTGGTGGCCGATGTCGGGTATAAACCGAATACTACTATAGAACAGGGTATAGAAAGGTTTGTTGCTTGGTATCTTGATTATTATCGCTGAGTAATTTTTTGATAGTCGGATTGCGCAGTTTTAGGCTGCGCAACAGCTTTTTATTTTAAGCGCTAGATTTAAACAATGGGTCACTTTGAATGTGGCTATCCAATAGCTTTTTAAGCTCCGCAAATATATCAGGATGAGAATCTATTACATCTTGATATGGGTCGTTTTCCAAGTCATATAACTGATAAACCGGCTCGGTATAAGTCGCTATATATATTAGTTTCCACCTTTCGTTTTGTATCGAGCGGCTTTTCGCGCGGATAACCGTAGGATAATGTTTTTCATTGACTACCAGGGTGCCGGATTTTTTGTCCGGAATATCCAGCAATTCAACAATATTGGGATATAAAATTTGTTCGGGGTGTAAACCAGGTATTTTTCCTAGCCAAATTCCTGTTTCTTGAAAAGCGAAAAGCTCCGGCGATTTCTGTGCATTTATATAGGGAATCAAATTAACACCATCCAGATTTGTTGGAATAGGTATATTCAATAAATCCAATAAGGTCGGCATTACATCTATGGCGCGGGTAGTCGGCTTAAAATTTACGCCGGCGGGTACACCGGGGCCTTTTATCACTAACGGAATTCTGCCGCTAGGGTCGTCGCCAACCAAGGTATTGCCCTGTCCCCAGCATCCGGTTTCAAAAAAATCCGCACCATGATCGCTATATATGATTACGATGGTGTTATCGGATAAACTCGATTTTTCAATATAATCAATTATTTTGCCAACTTCATCGTCGAATTGTTTGACGCAACTGTCGTATAAATTCATGATTTGCGGTATATCGAAAAACTCGGAGCTTTTTTCCTGTTTTTTGATGATTTCTTCCGCAGAGGCCAGTCTCGTCATAATAAACCGGGATTCGCCTTTATAGTCTTTGGGGGTAAATAAATTGTAATAAGGATATTCCGAATTGAACGGGACATGGGTAGCCGAAGTGAATAAGTTAATAAAAAAAGGTTGCGAGTTTTTTGCCGAGCGGGCAATTAACTGGCGGCATTCGCGGCCTAAGCTGCGGGTTAAAGGTACGCCAGCCAGATAATAGAATTCTGGTAAGAAGCGTTTTCCCAGTGCATTATTGGTAAACAGCGATAGTGCGTTTCTGATTAAAGACGGGCCTTGTCTTAGTAAAAGCTTTATATTCCATTGGTCTTCAGCTACAGAGATTTCTTTAAAATTAAAACTTAATTTTGCGAAATCCGCCCCGCACCAATCGGAGATGGATGCAGTTAGGTAGCCATGCTCGTTCAGTATGTCGATCAACGAGGATTGCGGTAGTTTACAGTCGGCCTGAGATGGATAATTGTCGCGAATTTTATGATTATGAGGCCATAGGCCGGTGAATAGAGATGCAATACTCGGCGCTGTTCTAGCTACCGGAGTAATACACTTATAGAGCCTTAATCCGTTTGCGCTTAATTTATCGATATTGGGGGTAAGATTTCTGTGATAGTTGCTGCCACCCAGTCTGTCATGGCGCAATGTATCGGAACCTATCATAATTACATTGGGTTTGGTCTGAGTTGCGGCTTTAGCAATGGCGGGTTCGTTACTGATTGTTGCGTAATAAATATACGCATATAAAAAGGCTAAAGCTAATATATAAATTACTAACGGCGTATTATTTTCCTCGATAGCAAAAGATAGGGCGATTGCGGATATTATAGATAGAAATAAAATTAATGAGTACTTTATGCCGGTTATTAGCGCCGGAGACAATATTTTCCATATAACAAACAATCTGGAAAATCTATATTGAAAAGATAGCTGAATGGTGCCGGGTGTATATAGCAGTTGATGCAAAAAAAAATAAGTTGTGACTAAGGTGGTTGATATGAGGGAGCTTACTAAGCCGATGACAAAGTCAAAGTGTATTGATGCGGTAAGATTTGATAGTGAATAAGCTGCAATAGAGCCTGGTAAAGATGTTAGAAAAAATATAGCAAACAACCATAAGGCTAATCTGGATAGAGCGAAAACTACATAGTATCCAAATTTTTTTTCTATTTCTTTCTGGATGCCGGGTCCGGTTCGAGAATAATTGTGTAATGTTATAAAAATTAATGTACTGGTACAAAGCAGTGCGGCGATGGATGAGCAGTAGAGGGATAGCAATATTTTTTCCATCTCTATTTATTCGATTGGATTAATGCGATTGGTGACAAAATTATCATTTTTCTTTTTTTTGTACTGCTGTTCATTTGTCTGTGCTTTTTCGGCAAACTCTTGCAGTGCAAATTTTTTTATTAACATGGATATAAAAACTAAATGATATATTAAATCCCAGTAGGATAAACCGAGAAAAGCGGTGCCAACCATATAACAAATAATCGATGTTCTGACCATCAAGCTATAGTGGCTAACCCATTCCATGCCCTCTATGCGCTTTGCTTGCCTAGACAAGCTGGTTAAGCCGAAAACACTGCCTACTATTAGGGAAATCCACAACCCGAATGCAATAAAACCATGTTCGGCAAGCATTTCGACATAGGAACTGTGCCAGTCTCGCATGGTCACATATATCCAGCCATCAAATCCTGAGCCGGTAAATGGGTGGCTCAAGGCATAATTCCAACCATCTGTCCATGCCTCAATTCGCGACATGGCGGAAAGATCTTCCTCATAGGTCTCCAAGGTGTGCATGCGTCCGAACCATTCTTCAGGTAAAAAGGGAATGACTAAAAACGTGCCGCCAATTACCAGTGGGATCATTAAGTATTTACGCTTGCTGTTTGAAATCAGCGTAAACGTCAAGGCAATCATTGTGAGTAATGCGCCTCGAGACCATGATGATAAGGACGCCGCATAGATAATAGGAATAGACAGCAATATTCCCTTTTTAAGCCAGTTCTTCTGTACTTCTTTTTCCCAAACCAGTAGAAGGGGAACCGCAATAAGCATCGCTACGGCAAATAAATTATTGTCTTCGAATTGCGTGCTGGGCGGTCCGTATACGCGATGACCGAAGCCGGTCAAAATGGCGAATATACCGCCTTTAACTGCAACTATGCCGATGGATGCGCCTATGGTGGAAATCAAATAATAAAGCTTTTCTCTGGTATTGATCAGGACCCATGTGAAATAGAAAGGTAAAAATATTTTAGAGACAAACAAGAATTTGCTCCAAGAAACATCCTGTAATGGCGCTTGAGTTGTGGTAAATATAAAATAGAACCACAGTGTTATAAAAGTGGAAATCCGCCAATCTTTAGGGATGGGTTGTTTATCTTTTGTGCTGAATGTACTGACTAGAACGACCAGAAACAGCACATAATATACGGGAAGTGAGCGCACGGCCCCCCATGCGTAGGCGTGTGGATTCAAATAGCTGAATATTGCTAACGACAGCACGCCCCACCACGGCTTTTTTATCGCGGCAACTATGCAGCATAACAGAAAGATTAGAACAACTATGTCGCGCACAGGATTTAATTTAGTAAGTTAAATTACAATCAATTCAGCTTCTGAATATCAGCTTTATTTAATTATTGGTTAATATTTTGTTTTTCCATCTTGAAAAACAACCGCATATTTGTCCGAGAGAATAACTGACATTCATCGCTTGACGTAGACTATGTTTTACAGCGCAAGCCAATGCAAGCCACTGCCAAGTTTGACGGGCAATTTGAGAGATTAAGAATGGCGGTATGCCTAGGTAGGTACGGTCATAGACCGGAAAGTCATTAACTGCGCCACGATAGCCGGCGAGAAAATGAACTTCCAGAAAATAATGCCGCCTGATCCTCCATGGTTCGACGGCGTGAAGTATTGCCATATCCGGCCGGTAACGGATCCGGTGCTTTTGTTGGAGCAGGACATTAAACATCATTACGTCTTCGCCGCCGCCTATGGTTTTACCTTTGCGGTCGTACCGTCGATCAAAGCGCAATGCCGGATCGTTTCGGAATAGCGACATGTCATACGCGATGTTGCCCGCCCAAACCGGTGTGGAGTTGTCTTCTATCCAAAAAGCTTGGTTGCCATGGTCAAGTGCGCCAAGAAACCCCAGTAACTCGTCATCAAGCCATTTCGGACGATTATAGTTTGTAAAGTCGATATCGATACGCCCGCCAACACACTCGGCGCCTTCGTTATTAAAGGCATGTACTACCGCTTCCAAGAGTCCGTTTAAGGGGAGTTCGTCATCGTCGATAAAAACCAGGATGTCTGAAGCGATTGCTTCCTGTATGGCCCTGTTACGCGCCGCGACGATGCCTTGGTTAGGTTCGTGCACACAACGTAATACCGGGCCGGGTAATTGCGTAAGTTGTTTTAATACTTCGTCCGTCGCGTCGCTACTATTGTTGTCGACAGCAAGAATTTCAAATGGAATCGGGCAAGATTGAGCGCGCATAGCCGAGACCAGATTTTCCAGTCTTTTTGCGCGGTTGTAAGTGCAAAAAGCAAATGTGAGTTTTTTTGGGTTTTTTTCCGGGCTCATTTTCGATGCCAAAGCGCAGAATGTGGTGACGAATTGCCAGGCAAAGTCATGTTTTTAAGATTTAGGGTGTTGGAACTTGGCGTAAAAGATTTTGCTAGGATTGCTGGCGGAAAGACGATTTTGGTAGTTTCATCACTGTCCATGCATCGATATTTGCAATCAAAAAACGCGAATTAGTTTATCCCAAACACGGTCAGCATAGTAGCGAGTCATTTTTTTCCATGAGACATCGTTATCCGCAAAGCTTAATTTGCGCGCCAGCGTGCTAACGCTGTCGCCGGAAAATATGGCAATACGTCTGACCATATAGGGGTTTGATTCGCTGTCGAACCAGCCTGGGCGGGTAGTGCAGGCTATGCTATAGCCAGTCTGTTGCGCTGCGGTAACCGAATCGGCGTTAAATCGGCCAAATGGATAAGCCAAGCTGCTGACTTGGGTGGATAACAAGTCTTCCAGTACAACTTTAGCTTTTGAAAGTTCTAATCGTTGCTGATCAAGATTGAGCACGGAAAGATCGGGATGCGAACAGGTGTGCGAGGCAATTTCCATCCCGGCGGCGTGCATTTCAAGTAGGCGTTCCGCAGTTAGCATCCGCGATTGAGTTGACGGATTGCCTAGCCAATGCGCGTGCTTGCCTATGCAGTCGGTTGCGATAAACCAAGTGGCCTTCATACCATTTGCCATCAGCGGTAAAAAAGCTCCGGGATAATTGTCTTCGTAGCCGTCATCAAAAGTTATCACCACACTTTTTTCAGGTAGTGTTTCGGCATTTTGCAGGTCTTTAAACAAAACCGTTGTCCAGCCTTCCTGCTGCAAATACCCCAAATGTTTAGCAAATAAGTCGGCGTGTATCGAATAATGGGATTCGGGCTGAGCAGCGGGTGTGCCGTGATACATCAAAACGATCGGGCTGCGATATTGGGTCATTGCTTTAACTTAAATGAGGCGAGGTGATATGTATTACCGAAGAAGTGTATTGCAAAAAACCAAGAATTTCAGGGAAAAGTTGTGCGACCGCATTTGTTTCGTAGAGTGAGATCGAAAATTTAGTGGATGTGCTTGCTGGTGTGGCTGTGTAAACAAAGATGTAGCCAGGAAGGGGGTATGAAATTTAATAACCAAGCTGTTTACTCGGGATTTAAATAAGACTAAAATAGTCCTAAATTGAAAGAGAGTGTAATGTTAAGGCTGAGTAAGTTGACAGACTATGCAACGGTGATCTTGAGCTATATGGCCAAGGACAGAAGTCGCGTGCACGGTGCCTTGGAGATCGCGGAAGCGACAGGCATCGCTCAGCCTACGGTCAGCAAAATATTAAAAATATTGCTCAAGGCTGGCGTGTTGAGTTCCATGCGCGGGGCCAAGGGCGGCTATGCGTTGGCTAGAGAGCCGGGCAGGATTACCGTGGCAACCGTGATTAGTGCCCTGGAAGGGCCGATTGCGCTGACCGAGTGCACGGCTTCTCACAAGGGGTGCGATCAAGCCAGCGGTTGCCGGATTCAAGGGAATTGGCACTTGATCAACCAAAAAATTGCCAATGCGCTCGAATCGGTGACTTTGGCCGATTTGATTTTGCCGTTTAAGCAGCCGGAAGAAGTCTCTATTCCGGTTAACCAGTTATTTCGCTAATTACCCAAAAGATTATGTCTACCAGCGCACAAGAAATTGAACATCTAATCAGTCAGGAATACAAACAAGGCTTTGTGACCGAGCTGGAAGTCGATACTTTTCCGCCGGGCTTGGACGAAGACGTGATTCGCCGGCTATCCAAAGTCAAAAACGAGCCGGAATTCATGTTGGAATACCGACTTAAAGCGTTCCGTCACTGGCAAACCATGCCATCACCGGACTGGGCGCAATTGAAGATAGACCCGATCGATTATCAGGCCATCAGCTATTATTCGGCGCCAAAATCGAAAAAAGAAGGGCCAAAAAGCCTGGACGAAGTCGATCCGCAGTTGCTGGATACTTATAAAAAGCTCGGCATCCCTTTGGATGAGCAGGAGCGCCTGGCAGGCATTGCCGTCGACGCAGTGTTCGACAGCGTATCGGTCGCCACCACCTTCAAAGGAAAACTCAAGGATGCCGGTGTGATTTTTTGCCCGATTTCCGAAGCCTTGCAGGAATATCCCGAGCTGGTGAAACAATATCTCGGTAGCGTGGTACCAACCGGCGACAATTTCTTTGCCGCGCTGAATTCTGCTGTGTTTACCGATGGTTCCTTCGTCTATATCCCTAAAGGTGTGCGTTGTCCGATGGAGTTATCGACCTATTTTCGAATCAATGCCGCCAATACAGGCCAGTTCGAAAGAACCTTGATCATCGCCGACGAAGGCTCCCACGTGTCTTACTTGGAAGGTTGCACCGCGCCGATGCGCGACGAAAACCAGTTACATGCTGCGGTCGTCGAATTGGTGGCGCTGGATAATGCCCAAATCAAATATTCGACGGTGCAAAACTGGTATCCGGGCGATAAAGATGGCAAGGGCGGTATTTATAACTTTGTGACCAAGCGCGCCGAATGCCGTGGTCGTAACTCAAAAGTATCCTGGACTCAAGTGGAAACCGGTTCGGCGATTACCTGGAAATACCCAAGTTGCGTGTTGCTGGGTGATGATTCGGTGGGCGAGTTTTATTCAGTGGCCTTGACCAACAACTTGCAGCAAGCTGACACCGGTACCAAGATGATCCACATCGGCAAAAATACCCGCAGCACCATCGTGTCTAAAGGCATTTCCGCCGGTCGGGCGCAAAATACTTATCGTGGTTTGGTGAAAGTCGCCAAATCCGCCGAAAACGCCCGCAATCATACCCAGTGTGATTCTCTGCTAGTCGGTGATAAATGCGGTGCGCATACCTTTCCGTATGTGGAAGTGAAGCAGCCGACCGCGCAGGTCGAGCATGAAGCGACGACTTCCAAGATTAGCGAGGATCAATTGTTCTTTTGCCAGCAACGAGGCTTATCGGCTGAAGATGCAGTGTCGATGATCGTCAATGGGTTTTGTAAGGAAGTGTTTAAAGAATTGCCGATGGAGTTTGCGGTTGAGGCGCAAGCGTTGTTGGGGATTAGCTTGGAAGGGGCGGTTGGTTAAAAGGATTTTCTCCCTGGCCCTCTGGGAGAGGGTTGGTGAGAGGGGCTTTTGATTTTAAGGTGTCGCTGCCGCGACGGCTGGATTTAAAGTCGGGTCTCGGCCCGACAGCCGAGATACTTTCTTTTGCTTGGCCAAAAGAAAGTATCCAAAGAAAAGGCCACCCGATATTTCGCCAATTTCCTGCGCTTCTCGCTTTTGCCGAGGGTTTTCGGAAGGGGCTTCCCAGCCCCTCCGAAAACGAGCGGCATCCTTGCAGCTCCCCTGAAGGCCGATCTCGCCAAAAGCTGCGATGCTCGGGGCGGAATAACGGGAATAACCCCATCGCGGGATTGACAGGAGTTAGATCATTTTGTTTGTGTTGGCTATGGGAAGGGATTGTAGGATGCGCTTCACTCTGTTCAGCACATCCTACGTATTTTGATTTTTTAGGATGGATAGCTTCGGCGGCTGATGGTTTTGGTCCCGTATGCCGCACCGAGCGCCGGATCTTTTGGGCGGATCAGCCCGTAGGGGCGATGCATGGATGCATCGCGTTGCATGCAGGGGGCTGGTAAGCCCCTTCAGGCAACCCCGTTCAAAAGCTCCGGAGCGCAGGATAAAAGCGGCATCCGGGTCGCCTTTTCTTTGGATACTTTCTTTTGGCGACGCAAAAGAAAGTATCTCGGTTGTCGGGCCGAGACCCGACATTAAAAAAACCGTCGCGATAGCGACACAAAAAACAAAAGATTTAAATGCTGGGTTTCGTGTTGCTCTACCCAGCCTACATTTGAAAACTAGGTAAACAGTATGCTCAGCATAAAAAATCTCCACGTAACCATAAACGACAAGCCAATATTAAAAGGTCTAACCCTGGACATAAACCCAGGCGAAGTCCACGCCATCATGGGTCCCAACGGCGCCGGCAAGAGTACCTTGTCGCATGTGTTGTCCGGTAAAGCCGGTTACACGGTCACCGAAGGCAGTGTGACCTATAACGGCAAAGACTTGCTGGAACTGGCGCCGGAAATCCGCGCCCGCGAAGGTGTGTTTCTGGCGTTTCAATATCCGGTGGAAATTCCCGGTGTCAGCAATATCTATTTATTGAAGGCCGCGCTGAATGCGATGCGCAAGCATCAAGGCCTGCCGGAAGTGGATGCGATGGATTTTCTGACGATTGTGAAAAGCAAGGTCAAATTGTTGCAGATGGACGAGAAGTTTTTGTACCGCGCGGTCAACGAAGGTTTTTCCGGCGGCGAGAAGAAGCGTAATGAGATTTTGCAGGCGGCGATATTGGAGCCGAAGCTATGTATCCTCGACGAAACCGATTCCGGTTTGGACATCGACGCGCTGCGTATTGTCTCCGAAGGTGTGAATTCCTTGCGTAACGCCGAGCGCTCGTTCTTGATGATTACCCACTATCAGCGCTTGCTGGACTATATCAAGCCCGATGTGGTGCATGTGTTGGCAGACGGCAAGATCGTCAAATCCGGTGGGCCGGAACTGGCGTTGGAGTTGGAAGAACGTGGTTACAGCTGGCTGGAAGGGCAAGCGGCATGAGCGGCGAGGCGTATTTGACGGAATATCCCGCAATTGCGGCGCGTTTACCTGGAGTTGATTTGCCTTGGCTGCAAGGCTTTAGAAAGCAGGCCTTGCAGGATTTTGGTGTCAGCGGCTTTCCTGGCAATCGCGAGGAAGAATGGCGGTATACCAATTTGTCGGCATTGAATAAAACCCTGTTTGCACCGAGCGCCAGCCAGAATGTTGATGAGGACTGGTTGAATCAATACAGCTTGGACGATGCCGCCAGTGTGGTGTTGGTCAACGGTCAGTTTTCCGCGTCCTTGTCGCGCCTGCAAGACTTGTCTGCCCAAGTGTCTGTTTCCAGTCTGAAACAGGCTTTGCAAGACCGTCCGGCCTGGCTGGAAAGCCGATTGGGTCAAGCCGTCACTAGCGCCGAACACAATTTAGTGGCGTTCAATAATGCTTGGTTTGCCGATGGCGTGGTGATCGAAGTGGTGGCCAAGCAGCAACTGGACAGACCAGTGCAGATTCTGCACGTGGTTACCCAAGCCGATGCGTTGGCAGCAACCCGGAATTTATTTGTCCTGAATGAAGAAGCCGAAGCGGAAATTATCGAAACTTATGTCGGCAGCGTCGGAAGCTATTTCACCGCCTCGGTCAATGAATGTCTGTTGGGCAGAAATGCGGGTTTGACGCTGTATAAAGTGCAGCTTGAAGCGGAAAAAGCCCAGCATTTCGGCGGTACTTATGTGAAGCAGGCACGAGATAGTCGCTTCAACCATCACAATTTTGCTTTGGGCAGCGGCCTGGCGCGCAGCGATATTCACACTGGTCTGGATACTGCGGCGGAATGTTCCCTAAACGGTTTGTTTGTGGCGGGCAAGCGCCAGCATATCGACAATCACACCCGCATCAACCATCTAAAACCGCACGGTATTAGTCGCGAATTTTACAAAGGTGTATTGGATAACAAGGCGCGCGGGGTGTTTCAAGGTCGTGTGATCGTGGCTGAGGATGCGCAGCAGACCGATTCGGAAATGAATAACCGCAACCTGCTGTTATCGGCGGATGCCGAAGTGGACACCAAACCGCAGTTGGAGATTTATGCCGACGATGTGAAATGTTCGCACGGCGTCACGGTGGGGCAATTGGAAGAAAAGTCGGTGTTTTATCTGCAATCGCGCGGCCTTGATGAAGAGGCGGCCAGAAACATTCTGACGTTTGCGTTTGCTAACGAGATGGTGGATAAGGTCGAGAACGCCGAATTAAAAGCCTTGCTGCTGAAAGAGTTGTTGGAGAGGTTTCCGGCGATCAGTTTATAAGATCGAGGCGACAGAGATTTGAAACTCCGGCAAGGCTACTAGAGCGATGTTATCGGCTTTTGTCAGTACCGATTTATCCAGATAGCCGCCGTCCTGGGGTTGTCGATAAACCTCTAGGCAGTTGTCGATCAGGTTGACGATCCAATATTCGGCGATGTCATGGTTGGCGTATAGACGCAGTTTTTGAGCGCGGTCGAAGCGTAGGGTGCTGTCGGATACTTCCACCAACAACAGTACCTCTGAGGCCGAGGGATGACGAGTGGTATAGTCGTGAGCATCCGGTTTTACCAAGACCAAATCGGGTTCGGGTTCGGATAGATCGCCAAGTTGGATGGGGTTTTGAGACCGAATCAAAACAGTGTCATCCAACAAACGGAAGAAGTAACGAGTTAACCGGCTAACATGCCCAGCATGATTAAATCCTATCGGTGCCATGTGTAAGATTTCTCCTTCGATGAGTTCCAATCTGGCTTCCGGCGGAAAAATCCCGGCCTCGCCCATGCGATGCCATTCGGCGATGTCGGTGAGGTGTTTTTGCGGAAAGACGGCGACCATAGTTTTTATCCATTTATCGAATCGACTGGCTCGATTCTAGTGTTTAGTAACGACGAAATCAATTAAACCAAACAGTTAGCGATGAGCACATTTCCAGTAGAACAAATCCGCGCCGATTTCCCTATCCTCGGCGAAACCATCCGTAACAAACCTTTGGTTTATTTGGATAACGCCGCCAGTTGCCAGAAGCCGCAAGCGGTGATTGACAGCATCGTGCATACCTATAGTCATGAATACGCCAATATCCATCGCGGCGTGCATACCTTAAGTGTCAAGGCCACCGATAAGTTTGAAGGCGCCCGGGAAAAGGTCAGGGCGTTTATCAACGCAGCCAGCACTAAGGAAATTATCTTTGTGCGCGGTGCGACCGAAGCGATCAATCTGGTGGCGCAGAGTTATGGTAAATCGCAACTGCAAGCCGGTGATGAAATTGTCATCAGCGCCATGGAGCACCACGCCAATATCGTGCCTTGGCAAATGCTTTGCCAGCAGATCGGTGCCGTATTGAAAGTAGCGCCGATGAATCAGCAAGGCGAGTTGCTGTTCGACGAGTTCGAACAGTTGTTGAACGACAAAACCAAGCTGGTGGCGATCACTCAAATGTCCAACGCCCTGGGTACGATCAACCCGGTGGAAAAAATTATTGCCACCGCCCATGCCAGACAGATCCCTGTGTTGCTGGACGGCGCGCAGGCGATTCCGCATATGGTGGTCGATGTGCAAGCCCTGGATTGCGATTTTTACGTGTTTTCCGGCCACAAGCTTTACGGACCATCCGGCACCGGTGTGCTCTACGGCAAGCAAGCTTTGCTGGAAGCCATGCCGCCCTACCAAGGCGGCGGCGATATGATTCGGCAGGTGACGTTCGCAAAAACCGAGTACGCCGGCCTGCCGCATAAATTCGAAGCCGGCACCCCGGCGATTGCCGAAATCATCGGCTTGGGCGCGGCGATTGATTATGTGACTGCGATTGGCATGGATAACATCGTTGCGTATGAAGCCGAGTTGCTGGATTACGCCACTCAGCAAGCAGAGCAGATCAAAGGCCTAAACATCATCGGTCAAGCCGCGCATAAGGGCGGCATTTTGTCGTTCACACTGGATCGGATTCATCCGCACGACATAGGCACCATGCTGGACAGTTTGGGCATCGCGATTCGCGCTGGCCACCATTGCGCGATGCCGGTGATGGATTTTTACGGCGTACCCGCCACGGCGCGGGCCTCGTTTGCCATGTACAATACCCGCCAAGAAATCGATGTGTTGATGCAAGGCATCAAATCCCTAATAGAGGTGTTCGGCTAATGTTTGAAGATTTACGCGATCTGTACCAAGAGGTCATATTCGACCACAACCGTAATCCCCGCAATTTTCGGGTGATGGCGGATGCCAATCGCCAAGTGGAAGGATTTAATCCGCTATGCGGTGACCGGCTGACTTTGTTTTTGAAAATCGACGATCACGTAATCAGCGACGCCAGCTTCCAAGGCTCCGGCTGCGCGATTTCTACCGCGTCTGTGTCTTTAATGACTGAAATCGTCAAAGGCAAGACTGAAGCCGAGGCCGATGCTTTGTTCAAGCAATTCCATGAAATGACCACCGGCAAAACCGAAAAAATCAATCTGGAAGCGATCGGTAAATTGGCGGTACTAGCTGGCGTGCGCGAATATCCGGCGCGGGTGAAATGCGCCACGTTGGCTTGGCACACGCTGGATGCCGCTTTGAAAAACGAAGCCCAGTCGATTTCCACCGAGTAATTTATCGCGCGTGATGAGTTTGTCCAGACGTGGGGCGGTTGTCTATGCCGATGACTCGGTGTTATCCGCCAGTCAGGCGCTAGCCGAGCGCTTAAACTGGCCCCTACTGGCCTTGCGTGATTTACCGGCTGAGTCGCCGCAAGAGTTCTTCCTCTGTTTCCGGGATGGTTGTCTGAGGTTATTGGATAAACAAACCTTGAAAAAAGGTGGTTTGGCAGTCGATGTCGATCCGCGTCCCGGCGAACAGCATTCCTATCCGGCACCCAAAAAAGACTTGTTGGCGCAGGCGATAGGCAAGAAAACCAAAACCGTTATCGATGCCACGACGGGCTGGGCGCAGGACAGCCTGGCGTTGTTTCGCATGGGCTATGAGGTGCAGTGCATCGAACGCTCGCCGGTAATGGCCCAGCTGATCAAGGATGGTTTTCAGCGTCTGGGACAAAAGGACTGGGTGCTAAACCGGCAATTGCAACCGCCCGCTCTAATGGTCGGTAACGCTATCGAATTCCTGAATGGTTTGTCGCAAGCGCCGGATTGCATCTATCTGGACCCCATGTTTCCTCCCAAACGTAAGCAAACCGCAGCCACGCGCAAATCAATGGCCATTCTGCGCGAAATTTTAGGTGACGACCTGGACAGGGCCGATCTCTTTCAGGCGGCATGGCAGGCGACAGGGAAGCGTGTAGTAGTCAAAAGCCCGGATTATGCGGAGCCGTTGGGCGGCAAACCCAGCGAAAGCTATCAAGGCAAATTGCTCAGATACGATGTTTATCTGAAATAAATTTGCAGACGAAACTTAAACCAAACGAGGCAAGCATGACCGATTGGATTGATGTGGTGGCCGAATCGGCGCTGGCAAATGGCGAACATGTGGTGGTCGATGTCGACGGTACCGATGTGGCGATTTTTAAAATCGATGGACAATGTTACGCAATAGAGGATGTCTGTACTCACGACGGTGCCGAAATCGCCAGCGGCGAACTGGATGGCGATGAAATCGTCTGTCCGCGCCACGGTGCCCGCTTTTGCGTGAAAACCGGTGCCGTCAAATGCGCGCCGGCTTACGAAGATGTCGCCACCTTTCCGGTACGTATAGTCGAAGGAAGAATTCAAGTATCCGATCCAGGATGAAGCGACTGATAGGCGAAAATTACCAGTCGGCGTTAGAATCCTCGGTCATTTGTTTAAACAGTACTCACTGCCTGTAGAATCATGGAACATCTCATCTGGAATATAGACCCCATTCTTGTCGACTTCGGCTTTTTGAAAATCCGCTGGTACGGCTTGATGTTCGCATCCGGCTTTGTCGGCAGTTTTTTAACCATGCAATGGATTTACCAGCGCGAAGGCAAAAACATCGAAGAACTGGACACGCTGCTTTGGTATATGGTGATTGCCACCATCGTCGGCGCGCGCCTGGGGCATACCATGCTGTACGATCCTGCCTATTATTTGTCTCACCCATTGAAAATCCTGGCAGTCTGGGAAGGCGGTTTGGCCAGCCACGGCGCAACCTTGGGTATCATTTTGGCCTTGTATTTATACCGGCGCAAATATGGGGACAGTTATTTCTGGTTGTTGGATCGGGTCAGTATCCCGACCGCGTTGGCGGGTGCGCTGATTCGGATCGGTAATTTTTTCAATTCCGAGATTTTAGGTGTTCCCACTGAACTGCCCTGGGGCGTGGTATTTTCAAGAATCGACCCATTGCCGAGGCATCCGGTGCAGCTTTACGAAGCGGCTTGTTACCTGGTGATATATCTGATTTCGCTGGCGATTTATAAAAAACACGCCGATAAGCCAGGCTTTGTGTTTGGTTGTTTTCTCAGCATGCTGTTTAGTGTGCGTTTTTTCCTGGAATATTTTAAAACCGAGCAAGCCATGTATGACACCGGCGTGATGTTTACCACCGGCCAGCTACTCAGCGTGCCGTTTGTGTTGGCCGGCATTGGCTGCATTGTCTGGTCGTTAAAAAACCGTCAGCCCAACCCGGTGGCGTAATCGTTTATAATCTGCGGTTTTGAATGCGCCGGGCATATGTCGGCGTCTCGTGCCCCGTGTGGGTATTGGCTTGGGTTTTGAGGTTCATGCAAGAAATTAATCCGATTAAATACAAGATAGCCGACCTGCGCGAACGGAGCGCCGGCCTGAAAAGTTATCTTGATTTCGACAGCAAAAGCGAGCGCCTGGTGGAAGTGCTGCGTGAGTTGGAAGATCCGGCTATCTGGAATAAACCGGAGCAAGCGCAAGCCATGGGTAAGGAACGAGCGATGCTGGAAGGCATCGTCAACACCATTCTAGAATTGGAACAAGGTTTGTCCGATGCCGAAGAGTTGCTGTTGATGGCGGTGGAAGAAAACGACGAAGAAACCGTCGATACCGTGGCCGCCGATCTTGAAGAGTATGAAAAGAAAGTAGCTGCGTTGGAGTTTCAACGGATGTTCTCCGGCGAGATGGACGCCAACAACGCGTTTCTGGATGTGCAATCCGGTTCCGGCGGTACCGAGGCGCAAGACTGGGCATCGATGATCGAACGGATGTATCTGCGTTGGGGTGAAGCGAAAGGCTTTAAAACCGAGCTAATCGAGGAATCGCCGGGCGACGTGGCGGGGATCAAGAGCGCGACTATCAAGTTCGAAGGGCCATATGCGTTCGGTTGGCTGCGTACCGAAACCGGCGTGCATCGCTTGGTCAGAAAATCGCCATTCGATTCCGGTAACCGTCGCCACACCTCATTTGCATCGGTGTTCGTCTCGCCGGAAATCGATGACGACATCGAAGTGGACATTAATCCTGCCGACTTACGCATCGACGTTTACCGGGCCAGCGGCGCCGGCGGCCAGCACGTCAACCGGACCGAATCGGCGGTGCGGATTACGCATGGTCCCAGCGGCATCGTCACCCAATGCCAAAGCGATAGGTCGCAGCATAAAAACAAAGACACGGCGATGAAACAGCTGAAAGCCAAGCTGTATGAGATGGAAATGCTGAAACGCAGTGAAGGCTTGCAGGCGATTGAAGACTCCAAATCAGACATCGGCTGGGGCAGCCAGATTCGTTCATACGTACTGGACCAATCCCGTATCAAGGACCTACGCACTAACGTCGAAACCGGCAATACCCAGGCGGTTTTGGATGGGGCGCTGGATCAGTTTATTGAGGCTAGTTTGAAGAGCGGCTTGTAACCCTTATCTTTTTGCCTAAACCGTAATGGAAACCGATGCTGAAATATCCGGGGATAAATCAGCTTGAGTAAATCAATTTTTGTTGAATAAACATGTCAGAACTCGAACACGACGAACAAGAACAGATCAAACAACGCCGCGAAAAACTCAACGCCCTGCGCGAAGAAGGTATCGCATTCCCGACCGATTTTCGGCGTAATGTGGTGGCCGGCGAACTACTGGCCGAATACGGCGATAAAACTGAGGAAGAACTGCTTGCCGAGCCGATTCGGGTGAAGATAGCCGGACGGATGATGACGCGCCGGATCATGGGCAAGGCCAGTTTTTGTCATTTGCAGGATATGTCCGGGCAGATTCAGGTGTATGTGGCCCGCGACAATCTACCGGAAGGCGTTTACAACGACCAGTTTAAAAAATGGGATATCGGCGACATCGTCGGTGCCGAAGGTACGTTGTTCAAAACTAAGGTCGGCGAGTTAAGCGTCAGGCTGGACGATATTCGGTTGCTGACCAAAGCGTTACGACCCTTGCCGGAAAAATTTCATGGTATCGCCGATCAGGAGATCAAATACCGCCAGCGTTACCTGGATTTGATCATGAGCGACGAGACGCGCAAAACTTTCCTGATGCGTTCCAAGATCGTCAATTACATTCGCGAATTTTTGATCGCGCGCGACTTCCTGGAAGTGGAAACACCGATGATGCAAGTCATCCCCGGCGGCGCGACCGCCCGACCGTTCACGACTTTCCACAATGCACTGGATATGGAGTTATATCTGCGCATCGCGCCGGAGCTGTATCTGAAACGGCTGGTGGTGGGTGGTTTCGAGCGGGTGTTCGAGATCAACCGTAACTTCCGTAACGAAGGTTTGTCGACTCGGCATAACCCCGAATTTACGATGATGGAGTTCTACCAGGCTTACGCCGAATACGGCGACTTGATGGATCTGACCGAAGCCTTGCTGAAAGGCATAGCCGAAGATGTGGTGGGTAGTTCGGTCATCGAATACCAGGGCGATCAATACGATTTCGGCCAGCCGTTTGCGCGGATGACGGTGTTGGAGTCCATCCTGCATTTCAATCCTGAATTGACGCTGGCCGATCTGACGACTCGCGAAGCGGCGGTCAAGGTTGCCGAGAAACTGAAAATTCCGGTTAAAGATAGCTATGGTTTGGGCAAGGTACAGATCGAGATTTTCGAAAAAACCGTCGAACACCGCTTGATGAACCCTACCTTCATTACTGCCTATCCGGTGGAAGTTTCACCACTGGCGCGCCGCAACGACAATGATCCGCATGTCACCGACCGTTTTGAGTTTTTCGTCGGCGGCCGCGAGATTGCCAACGGCTTTACCGAGTTGAACGACGCGGAAGACCAAGCCGAACGCTTCCAGAAACAGGTCGAGGAAAAAGAAGCCGGCGACAATGAAGCCATGCATTTTGACGCCGACTACATTACCGCCTTGGAACACGGTATGCCGCCGACTGCCGGCGAGGGTATCGGTATCGACCGCTTGGTAATGCTGTTCACTAACTCGCCGAGTATTCGCGACGTGCTGCTGTTCCCGCATATGCGCCCCAAAAACTGATCGCGTAATCAGACGTCTATTCCGTGTTATCGCTATTGGATCTAAGAGAAAATTATGAGCGTTGAAGCCAAAGAATTTAAAAATGCCCTCAAGTTGTGGGCTAGCGGCGTGACGGTGGTTACGACTCTGGGGCGTGATAATCAGCCCAGAGGCATGACCGCGACCGCTTTTAGCAGCGTGTCCCTGGATCCGCCGCAAATTCTGGTTTGTTTGAATCAAGCTACCGATACCGGTGCTGCCTTGCTGGAAAGCCGCCGCTTTGCAGTGAATATTCTGAACAGTGGGCAAGAAGACGTATCCAATCAATTTGCCGGTAGTACGACCCAAGAACAGCGTTTTGCCAGCATTGCCTGGCAAGCGGGTGACAACGGCGCGCCGATTTTGAGCGAAGCCTTGGCGGCGCTGGAATGCCGGGTAGTACAACAAGTTCAGGCCGGTAGCCACTGGGTTATCATTGGTGAAGTCGACAGCGTGGTTTGCCGGGAAGGCGATCCTTTGCTGTACTACCATTCCGCTTATCGTACGGTCGCTAAACAAGACTAAGAAACAGCTGTCGCTTGCTACAGTCAATTCTCTCCGACAATTGTCGTATTCGCTACAAATGCCGCATGAATTGTAGGTGAATAGCTGCCATTTTTGGCGCCAACTTTTTTGTAATGTCATGAACTACAAACAAAATAACGGTTTTTAAAAAAATGGCCGTTATTTTGCATAGATAACTTCGAGTTTTATCCAACCTTCAGAGTTATCACGGAGTTATCAATGTCAATTAAGGTCATCAAAGAATTTTCTGAAAAAGCCAAAGGCGATGAGGGGCTGAAAGAAAAACTGAAAGCCTGCGTCAAGATTAAGGAAATGCTGTTATTGGCTAAGGAAAGCGGGTTTGAAATCGAGGAGGACGAACTGTATCCACCTAACGAACCGCAATTCGTTGAAGAGCAGCTTTCAGAAAAACTTGCTAAAGCTCTGCTAAGAGTTTAACGACTGAGTGCCATCCTGCCGCCCGGCGGGATGGCAGCCAGGTATCGGTACCGCGTAAAACGTAGCCTGTAAATTCTAAAAACGACTCGACAACGGTAAACTACGGGTTTGCTGCTATCGAGGAGTTTTCAAACATGTTCAATGCTGTCAACGGTCCCCAACTGATGGGGATACTCAACGTTACCCCCGATAGTTTTTCCGATGGCGGTAAATTTACCGGCGTGGCGGCCGCGATAGCTCAAGCTGAAAAAATGATTGCCGAGGGTGCCGATATTATCGATATCGGTGGCGAGTCGACTCGGCCTGGTTCCGATCCTGTTTCAGCGGACGAGCAAATTCGCCGGGTGGTGCCGGTGATTACCGCGATCCGTGCGAGCTATCCCCACGTTCAAATCAGTATAGATACCACCTTAAGCCAAGTTGCTTCGGTGGCGGTGGCGGCGGGGGCGAGCATTATCAACGACGTCTCAGCCGGCCAGGGCGATCCCTATATGTTGGCTTTTGCAGCGACAGCCCGAGTTCCCATCATCCTGATGCATATGCAGGGCACTCCCAAAACCATGCAAGACGGGCCGCATTACGACGATGTGCTGGCCGATGTGATCGCCGCTTTGCAACAACGTATTTCAGAAGCATTGGCGGCAGGCGTGTTGGCAGAAAATATTGCGATAGACCCCGGCATTGGTTTTGGCAAGGGTAAGCAAGACAATATCGATCTTTTGGCGCATTTGCGCAGCTTTGTCGATTTAGGTTACCCGGTGTTGCTGGGTACCAGCCGCAAGCGTTTCATGGGCAGCATTTGCAATGTCGGCGAACCCGCCGAACTGGTCACCGCGACAGCCGTGACCACTGCGTTGGGGGTGATGGCGGGTGTACAAATGTTTCGGGTTCATGATGTCAAACCCAACCGGCAGGCGGCTGATGTGGCTTGGGCCATCAAGCAAGCGCAGTGACAGATCTACATCCGCGTCTGCAGGAATTGCAGGCAAAACTGGCGGTATCGCCGCTGACCAGGATTAACGACCCGGAATTAACCGAACGACAGTTGGAATTGTGGATCAAGCGCGACGACTTGCTGCATCCGATTATCTCCGGCAATAAATGGCGGAAACTCAAATATATCCTCAATCATGCTTTACACGGTGGGGCAGACTGCATCGTCAGCATGGGCGGTGCCTATTCCAATCATCTACATGCCCTGGCTTTTACCGGTAAAGCCTTGGGCTTGAAAACCATAGGCTATATTCGCGGCGAGAGGCCCTCGCAACTGAACGCCACGCTGCACGATCTGCTTGACTGGGGCATGGAGCTGCGTTTTGTGTCGCGTGGCGAATACCGGCAATTACGTGATTACCATGACTACGACAGTTTGCCCGGACTTCAGCCCGGCCAATATTGGTTGCCGGAAGGCGGGGCCACCGATCTGGCTTTGCAAGGCGTTGCCGAACTGGTCGATGAAATCGAAATTAATTTCGACACACTGGCCGTGGCCTGCGGTACCGGCACCACCCTGGCAGGTTTGCTGGCCTCGCCGCTTACCCGCCTAGCTATCGGCGTGGCCGCACTGAAAGGTGGCGACTTTCTAATTGACGATGTCCAACAATTGCTGAATAAACAGGGAATGACCAGTCAGGCTGATTGGCGAATTTTAGTGAATTACCATTTCGGCGGATTCGCCAAAACGACGCCGGCTTTGCTGGCGTTTATGCAGGATTTTCAGCTGCGGCATGACATCGAACTGGAGCCGGTCTACACCGGAAAATTGCTGTTTGCGCTCTACGGTTTAATCCGGAAGGGGTATTTTCCCGCCGGGCAGCGGATAGTGGCAGTCCATACCGGCGGTTTACAAGGCAAACGAAATTAATATTCCCGGCCGTTTTACCGGTTAAAAATCAAATAGATATTGAGTAAGCACTCAAAATGGTGATAATAGCCACTGCCTAAAAATAATAAAAAGGTGGCACCGTGGTTGCGCAGATCATTTCATTTCCCGAACAAAAAAGTAGCAATAAACTGGCGGTGTCTTTCCGCTTTTTACTGAGCTTGTATGCCATCGTGCCGCTATGTCTACTGTTATTGTGGCTGGATAGTTTCGGTTTCGATCACGCCCTGAGGGAGGCGTTGCCCAGCAGTCCCAGCCACTTTTTACTATTTCAAATCCTGTTCGGTACCCCGCATATCATCGCCAGTAATGTATTGTTGGTTAGCCACGATGAGTATCTGCATGCCTTTAAAAGCAAATTAATTGCGATGACCTTGTTCATCATGGTTTTTTTCGGCATCGGTAGCCTGTTTATACCTTACCGCGCGCTTTACATCATCACCGCCTGCTGGACGGTATATCACGTGTTGAAGCAGCAACACGGTATCGCTAAAGCCGTGTGCCGTCTGCCGAGTTGGGCCTTTTATCTGCAATTGTGGCTCAGCGTCAGTGCCGGGATTTTTATTTATATGGGGATATTTCTAAAAAATAGCCTGGAGCCGGGACAAGCGGCGTTGGTGTTACAGGTTGCTAGCGTGCTGACGGCAGGTTTGTTGCTTAGCACCTTGGTATGCCAACGCCGTGTACCCAGCCGGTTTGGGCTGTATTTTCTGTGGGCCAACACTTTGCTGGTCGCCAGCAGTTGGTATGTGTATAGCCAGCAATATTATTTTCTGGCGATCTTGATGCCGCGCTTGGTGCACGACATCACCGCTTACAGCTTTTACGTGACTCACGATGTGAATCGCCACGGCGAACGGCCGCAGAATAACTTGTTCCGGGCGGCAACGGCAATTCGCTTGCCTATTTGGCTAGTATTGCCGCTGCTGTCGTTTGTTTTGACCTATCTGTTGCAGGCTTATGGCGATGATTTGGTCAATTTATTGCTGCAAACCCTGTTTTCCACGCAAATCTATAAAGCCGTAACCTTGGGTTTTCTCGGTTATTTGGCCTTGATGCATTACTACACCGAGGCCTTCGTCTGGGCCGCCGGCTCGCCGCTAAGACGCTATATTCGCTTTAGCGGCGTTTAGCTTTGTTTAATGCGGCAGCGTATAGCCCACCTTGATTGTCACCTGCCAATGCGCGACCTTGCCATTATCGATATGGCCGCGGGTTTCCACCACTTCAAACCAACGCATATTTTGGATGGTCTCGCCGGCTTTGCTGACGGCGTTTTCGATTGCTTGCTGGATGCCGAGGCTGGATGAGCCGGTTAGTTCGACTTTTTGATAGACGTGTTCTGGCATGACGTTTACTCCGGTTGATGGTTGAATAAGGCTTGGTAGGCGCGCGCGGCCGCTTCCGGTTCATGGTCAAATACGCCGCCTATCACCGCCAATAAGTCTGCACCCGCCGCCAATAACTGTCCACCGTTTTCCGGCAGAATGCCGCCGATGGCGACAATAGGCACAGTCAGCGATTGTTTGGCTCGCGCAAGGGTGGCGATCTCGGCCGGCGCGGCCAGCGGTTTCGATCCGGACGGGAAAAAGCGGCCGAATGCCACGTAATCCGCGCCCGCTGCCGCCATGGTTCGGGCTTTTTCCACATCGTTATAACACGATACGCCGATGATGGCGTCCGGACCCAACAGGCGTCGCGCTACGGCAATTTCCCCGTCGTCGCGGCCCAGGTGTACGCCGTCCGCGCCGACTGCCAGTGCCAGCTCGATGCTATCGTTAATTAATAGCGGGGTAGTGTAGGCGTGGCAGATTTCCAATAACAGGCTTGCTAAATGCGGAGTATCCAACGGATTTTTGTCGCGGTATTGAATCACCGTTGCGCCGCCGCGCAAAGCCGCTTCCACGTCTTTTACCACTTGGTTGATCGTTCTGTTTTCGGGTTGGGTGATGGCGTATAGACCCCGGTGCGGAAATTTCACGCTTCTACCCAAAACAGCCGATCCGGATTGTATTGGCCTTGTCCGGGACGGTAGGCGGCGGTCAGCGACTGCCAGGTAAATTCCTGAGCCTCGCTGACGGCGGTAAATACGTCCAGGCCTTGCGCCAACAGCGCTGCGCTGGCGCTGGCCAGCGTGCAGCCCGAGCCGTGATAGCTGTGCGGCAGGCGTTCCCAGTTAAAGGTTTCATGCAGATCGTCGGGCATGTACAAACGGTTATGCACCAACTCCGAGCTTTCGTGGGTGCCGGTGATCAGCACGTATTCGGCTCCCTTGCTTTGCAAGAAACGGCCGCAGTCGCCCAAATCGCTTTGCCTAGACAGGCGGCGGGCTTCCTCGCTGTTGGGCGTCAATAAGGTAGTCAACGGCAGCAGTTGCTCGACGATCACGTCTATCAATTGCTGGCCGGCCAATGCGGTGCCGCCGCCCGCCGCCAGCACCGGGTCCAGTACTACCGGAATAGATGGATGTTGCCGCAAAATTTGCCCAATCGCTTCGGCAACGCCGGCGTCGCCGATCAGGCCGATTTTGAACGCGGAGACTTTAAAGTCCGCCAACACCGTTTGTGCCTGGCTGACAATGTCTGCGGGCTGTTGCGGAAGTAGTTTTTTGACGTTGCGGCTGTCTTGTTCGGTTAAGGCGGTGATGACGCTAGCCGCATGGCATTGATGGCCGACGATGGCTTCGATGTCGGCTTGTACACCGGCGCCTCCGCTGGGGTCGTGGCCGGAAAAGCACAGTACCACCGGGCGGTTGCGGCTCACGCGTCTTCTCCAGACAGCAATGTCAGAAATTCCTGTTCAGTAATAACACTGACGCCTTTTTCACGGGCGGCGTTGGTCTTGTTGGCGCCCACATTGTCGCCGGCTACCAGATAGTCGGTTTTCGCCGATACCGAGCTACCGACTTTAGCGCCTTTGCCTTTGGCTTGTTTACTCAATTCGTCGCGGCTGCCGCTGTGTAAGGTGCCGGTGAATACCAAGGTTTTGCCGGCTAAGGGATGAGCGTTGTCGGTGGGCTGGTTTTGCGTCGGGGTGAGATTAAAACCCAGTGAAATCAGGCTGTCGAACAAGGGTTTGATTTTGGCAAAGCCTTCCGTGATTACCGCTGCGGTTTTTTCCGCAAAACCTTCGATGGCGACGATGTCGGCTTCGCTGAGATTGAAAATCTCCGCCAAGGTGTAATGTGCCAACAGTCGTTCGCAGTTGCCCAAGCCCATCCGAAACACCCCAAATGCGGACAAAAAGCGCCAGTCTTCGATGGCTTCGTTGCGGCTGCGTACCAATTGTTCGACCAGGTTTTGCGATTGCTTGGGGCCGAAGCCCATGCTTTCGAATTGTTCAGCCGTTAGCGCGTAAATCTGGTCGACGCGGCGGATGCCGTATTCGTAAAGCTTCTTGATCGTCGCAGCCCCAAAGCCGTCGTTGTTTTTCAGCACCCGGAAGAAATGCTCCATGCTGTTGCTGATTTGCGCTGGGCATTCCAGGTTGTTGGGGCAGATCAGATAGTCGTTGTCCCAAATCAATTCGTGGCCGCAACTGGGGCAGGCGCTGGGTACTTGCGGTTCGGCTGGACGCAACACTTCCTCGATTTTCGGGATGACTTCGCCGGAGCGAGCCAGGCGGATCAGCGCACCGGGACCTATGCCTTTATCCAACACCATTTTGTAATGGTGCGCGGTGGCTCTGGATAGCAGGGCGCCGCTAAGTCGAACCGGTTCGAGTTCGGCGACCGGGGTGATACGGCCGGATCGAGAGGTTTGTGGTGTAACGCCTATGACGACGACTTCCGCCGTCTCCAGGTTTTCTTTGTAAGCCAGTTGCCAGCGGTGATGATGGCGGGTGGCGCCCATCACTTGCTTGAGTTGTTCGTCGACGATTTCCAGAATCACGCCGTCGACGTCGTAATCGAGTTTATGCCAGATGTCTTTTACGACTGATTCAAAGTTGTCGATCAGATCCTGCCAAACGCCGGTCCAGCACGGCAATAGCGCAAACGGGTAAAACACTGCGGCATGATCGGCGATGGCGCGTTCGGCATGTTCGTCCAGTTCTTTTTCCTTGATCACGCTGGCCTGGAAGTTACGGGCGTTATCAAAAATCTCGGCCAGATTGGCGTCGAAATAACTGCGGCTGACGACGATTTCGCCGGCACCCAGGCCGCGCTGGCCGTGATCGGCGAGTTGCAAACCTCGCTCGAACACGCGGGTAATGTCGGTGCCTTTACGACCGTCGCCACGGGTATACAGCATCTGGCCGTCGTCGTAAGCAGCATAGCCATCCAACTTGGGCGTGACTTTAAAAATCAGTTCGGCAAAGTTTTTGTCCAGATCTCCAGCTGCTTTTTCGATGCGGCCGGCCCAGCGTTCCACCTCGTCGCGGCTGTAGGCTTTGTCAGTAGAAAGCATGATGGTCGGCAGGTCGACGGTTTTGCCGGCAAATGCCGGTTCCGGCTCGACAGTGTGCAGCAGCGGATGCTCGGGCTGACGTTTTTTCAATTCCGCTAAATACACAAAATCGTAATCGGCATCGCTGATAATCGGCTCGCCGCCGCGATACAACGCGTTGGCAATTTTCAGGAATGCGACTAATTCGCTGTCTGTTGCGGTATTCAGCAAATCCGCCTGTTCGCATAATTCGCAAAAACGTTGCTCGCCAATTTCGTTGGGATCGAGGGTGGTTTGCAAAAGAATGGCTTTTTGACTGTCGGTAAACATGCCGGAGATAGATGTGTCGGGTAGGGCGGCGATTATAGAGGATAATATCGCAAAAAAAAGGCGGGAGAGAGAACTCGCCCGCCGAAGCATCTATCTTTCAAGAGGATCATGTCAACGGAAGGAAGTCGCGTGACATGGGTTTAATATAAGGTTTTCTGCCGAATAAGGCTTGATCTAGGTCAATGTTTATCAAGTTATTGAATAGCGTTTTCTTCGAGAGCATTTATCGCGGAACGGCAGGATTTACATAGGCCATGAATTTCGATGGTTTTACGTTGCGGTACAAAGCCGGCGTCGCCAAGTTCTTTGGATAATGCGCTTAATACTAAAGGTGCGGAGCGTTCCTGTACCGTATGGCATTCGGTGCAGATTAACAGCAGTTGGTCGTGTTGGGTGCCGGAGCAGTGGCAGCCGACGAATGCGTTTAAACTCTCCACACGATGAATCAGGCCTTGTTCCAGCAGAAAGTCCAAGGCCCGGTAGACTGTTGACGGTTTTGCGGCGTCGTTTACCGGTCTGATTTGATCCAGCAAGTCGTATGCTTTAACCGCCTTATGACTGTTCCAGATCAGCTCCAAAATCTTATGGCGGATGGGGGTCAGTTGCACGCCGCGTGTTAAGCAAAGTTGTTCGGCTACACTTATCGCCTTGTTGATGCATACGCTATGGTCGTGCTCTGGTGCCGGGAAGATTGCTTTGTCGGTCATTTTACAAAGGGTGATTAGGTTCATTCATTTTGTGGGCGCGGTAAGTTATAGTGCCAGCATAAACAACCCATTTCAAATCGGATTATTAAATAGAGTTGCGTACTTTTATGGTGTTTATTTGAGCGCCATAGTATGGTTGTTTGGCAGTTTCTCGGCGGGTTTTGCGAAGCGGCTATAAGTATTTTTGAGGCAATAAATGAGAAGGATTACATTCCTGGTTTATACAGTGCTATGGATTTTGTTGATTAGCCTAAGTCTTTACCAGCAAGTAACGGATACCAAGCAGTACGCGCAAAAAATCGCTACGCGGCAGGCCGAGATGTTTTTTGATCATATCGTGTTGATCAGAAAATGGAACGCTTTGCACGGTGGCGTTTATGTTCCGATTACCGAAACCACTCAGCCCAACCCTTACTTGAATGTGCCTTATCGGGATGTCGAAACCACGGATGGCAAACGGTTGACGTTGATCAACCCAGCCTATATGACTCGGCAACTAGCCGAAATGAGTGGTGAAACGGGTATTGCCTTTCATATCACCGGTTTCAATCCGGTTCGTGTGGAAAATCGGCCGGACCAATGGGAGGCCGAGGCCTTGCTGGCTTTCCAGCAAGGTCAAAAAAGCGTCAGCGGTATCGGTATTGTCAACGGTCAATCTTTCTATCGCTATATGGCGCCGCTACACGTCGAACAGAGTTGCGTGGCTTGTCATCAGCAGCAAGGGTACAAAGAGGGCGATATTCGCGGCGGCATTAGCGTCAGTATCCCCAGTGCCAGCATCGATGCCTTTGTGAATGAGCGTCTGGAGCATTTGACGATCACCCATGCAATCGTGGCCGTTATCGGTTTGATCGTATTATTGTTGTCTTATTTGGCGCAAGCCAGACTTAGCCAACGGCTGGACAAAGCCAAAAGCCGCATGCAATTGGCTTATTTGGATTCCCTGACATTGTTACCCAATCGCCGTTACTACGATGCTTTTGTAAAAAGAGAATGGAAGCGGGCCTTGCGGCATCAATATCCGATCTCGATGATCATGATCGATATCGATTTTTTTAAACTATATAACGACAATCTCGGACATATCGAAGGCGATCACTGCTTGCGGCAAGTAGCCAGAACCTTGAAGCGGTTCTTCAGGCGGCCGGGCGATTTGATTGCCCGTTACGGCGGAGAAGAGTTTTGCGTAGTCGCGGCTTGCGATGCGGAGCAAATCATGGTGCTGGCGGAGATTCTCAGAAAAGCAGTGGAAAATATGCGTTTACCGCATCCGGCTTCTAAAATTTCCGAATTCGTCACTATTAGTCTTGGCGTTGCGACCATCGTACCGGGCGACGATCAATCCTTCGAGAGTCTGCTGCATTGCGCGGATCAAGCGCTTTACGATGCCAAGGCCACCGGCAGAAACCGGGTTGGGAAGCACCGGAATTCAAACTGATGGGCCGGCGTTAACCGGCCCTTGCCATGCTGCGTAATTAAGCGTGTTTTTCCAGTAGTTTGGCGTGGGCGGCCGCCAAGCGCGCTACCGGAATTCGCGGAGCCGAACACGATACGTAGTTCAATCCCAGGTCGTGAACGAATTTGATCGAACGCGGATGCCCACCGTGCTCGCCGCAGATGCCGATTTTCAAATCCGGCCGTTGCTGACGGCCCAACTCCACGGCCATTTTCATCAGCTTGCCCAAACCTTCGATGTCCAGCGTTTCGAACGGGTTGTCTTCCAGCAATCCGGATTCTTCGTACAGCGGCAGGAATTTGTTCTCGGCATCCTCGCGGGAGAACGAGAAGGTGGCTTGGGTTAAATCGTTGGTGCCGAACGAGAAGAAGGCTGCGGTGGCGGCCAGACGGTCGGCACGGGTGCAAGCCCGCACAGTTTCTATCATCGTGCCGAACTTGAAGTTGAGCTTGAGTTTGTATTGCGCTTCCACTTCGGCTTGAATCTCGTCAACATAGGCTTTGACGGTTTTCAATTCCTGCGCGGTGATCACTTGCGGCACCATGATTTCCGGTTCGACCGGAATCCGCTGTTTGACGCAAAGCGCCGCTGCTTCCAGAATCGAGCGGATCTGCATTTTGTATATTTCCGGATAGCTCATGCCCAAACGTACACCGCGATGACCCAGCATCGGATTGACTTCGTACAGCTCTAGCACCTTGTCCAGCATCATCTGTTTCTTGCCGATCGCTTCCAAAATCACGTCTTCGTTCAGCATATTGAACGGCGCCGGCATTTCCGCCGGATGCGCCAGTGTATCCAGCGTGACGCGTTGGCCTTTAACGATGGTCAGGTAGTGTTTCAGCGCATCCAGTTCGTCGATCAATTGATGCTCGTTGGGCAAAAATTCGTGCATCGGCGGATCGAGCAAGCGCACGGTAACCGGGTGTGGCGACATGGCTTCGAACAACTGTTGGAAGTCGTCGCGCTGAATCGGGAACAACTTGGCCAATGCGGCTTCGCGCTCTTCGGTGTTGTGCGCCAGAATCATATCCACCACCAACGGCAAACGGTCGGCAGCGTTGAACATGCGTTCGGTACGGCACAAGCCCACGCCTTTGGCGCCATAGCTGACCGCCAGTCTTGCGGTTTCGGGCGTATCGACATTGGCATGCACACGCAGGCGGGCAATGCTGTCGGCCCAGCCCAGCAGGGTTTTTAGTTCCTCGGAGAAGGATGGCGGAATGGTCGGAATGCGGCCCAAATAAATATTGCCGTTGCTGCCGTCTATTGTGATCAGGTCACCTTCCTTGATATGGATGTCTCCGACGATGGCCAAACGAGCGCGCACATCGACTTTGATGTCTTCCGCGCCGGCCACACAGGCTTTGCCCATGCCGCGCGCTACCACAGCGGCGTGTGAGGTTTTGCCGCCGCGACTGGTCAAGATACCTTGCGCGGCGAAAAAGCCGTGGATGTCTTCCGGTTTGGTTTCCTCGCGCAGCAGAATTAAGTCTTGGCCGGTTTTGCCCAAACGCACGGCGGTATCGGCATCGAATACACAATGGCCGCAAGCCGCGCCGGGAGAGGCGGGCAGTCCTTGGGCGATGGCTTTGACCTCGTGATTGGGGGCCAATTGCGGATGCAGCAACTGTTCCAGCATGTCGGGGTTGATCCGCAGCAAGGCTTGTTCCTTGGTGATCAGGGCTTCCGCCACCATATCGATGGAAGTTTTTACCATTGCGGTCGCGTTCATTTTACCGTTGCGAGTTTGCAGACAATACAAAATACCGCGTTCGATGGTGTATTCGTAGTCCTGCACCTCGTGATAATGCGCTTCCAGCTTATTGCGGAGTTCGACCAGTTGTCGGTATTGCTCCGGCATTTCCTTTGCCATTTCCTGCACCGGTTTGGGGGTGCGGATACCGGCTACCACGTCTTCGCCTTGAGCGTTGACCAAGTATTCGCCGTACATCTCGTTGATGCCGGTGCCGGGGTTGCGGGTGAAACCTACGCCGGTGGCGCAGTCGTCGCCCATGTTGCCGAACACCATCGTGACGATATTGACTGCGGTGCCGTTGGCAATGTCAGGCGTAATGTGGAACTCGCGGCGGTAATCCACCGCGCGCCTGCCCAGCCAGGAGTTAAATACCGCGCGAATCGCGATTTCCAGCTGTTGGTAAACGTCTTCCGGAAAAGGCCGGCCGGTTTCTTCATGGACCACGGTTAGGAATAGTTCGCTAATTTCCTGGAGTTGGTCGGCGGTCAATGCCACGTCGGCTTTGATGCCGGCTGCACGCTTGACGCTGTTGAAATGCACGTCGAACTTGTCGTCTTCGATACCCAATGCAACCTTACCAAATAATTGGATGAAACGGCGATACGCATCGTAGGCAAAACGCGGATCGTCGGTCATTTCGATCAAGCCGGCCAGGGTTTGTTTATTCAAACCCAAGTTCAGAATGGTGTCCATCATGCCCGGCATCGAGATGGCCGAACCGGAACGTACCGACACCAATAGAGGGTCGCTGGCGCCGCCAAACGATTTACCGCTCAGGCCTTCGATTTCGGCGATTTGCTGACGTACCTCGTCCATCAAATCGGTTGGTAATTGTTTGTTCTCCAGGTAGGTCAGGCAGGTTTGCGTGGTAATCACAAAACCCGGCGGCACGTTGAAACCCATTTGCGTCATTTCGCAAAGGTTTGCGCCCTTGCCGCCCAGTAATGCCTTGTTTTTGCCGTCGCCAGTGTTGAATGAGTAACTGTATTTTGGAGTCATTATGGCCTTGTCGAAGTGTTGAAGTTGGGTGATGGCTGTAGAAAACGCCTTGCGTATGCCGTTGGCGTCTCGGGATGCCGGGTATTGCGGTTAGAATACCCCACTTTTTACCTATTTTTCCGAGTCATTACAAGCTATGCGCCATGGATAAATTTGATGTCATCATCGTCGGCGCCGGTGCGTCCGGTTTAATGTGCGCAATCGAAGCCGCCAAACGCGGTCGGCGGGTAAAAATATTGGAACACGCCAACAGGCCGGGTAAAAAAATTCTGATGTCCGGCGGCGGCCGTTGCAATTTCACCAACTACAGCATAGCCCCGGAAAATTACATTTCCAATAATCCGCATTTCTGCAAGTCGGCGCTTAGCCGTTTCACGCAATGGGATTTTTTGGCCTTTGTGCAGCGCCACCAAATACCGTTTCACGAACGTCTGCACGGGCAATTGTTTTGCGACAACAGCGCCAAGGATATTCTGGATGCGCTGTTGAAAGAATGCGGCCAAGCTGGCGTGACGATGGAGTTGAATTGTCGGGTGGACCGATTGGAGAAACACAGCGATGGCGATTTTTTACTGCACACCAGCAACGGTGTGATTTCTGCATCGGCCTTAGTAATTGCCAGCGGCGGCCTATCCATAACGAAAATGGGCGCCACGCCGTTTGGTTATAAAATCGCGGAACAATTTGGCATCAAAGTCTGGCCGACGCGGGCCGGCTTGGTGCCGTTAACGTTGCAACCGGACGATTCACAACGCTTTACCCCACTGACCGGCATCGCGGTACCCTGTCGGGTAAGCAATCAACAGCAGTCTTTCAAAGAAAATATTTTATTCACCCATCGCGGTTTAAGCGGCCCAGCCATCCTGCAAATTTCCTCGTATTGGCATCCCGGCGAGGCTCTGTATGTGGACTTACTGCCCGATATGGATTTGTCGGAGGCGTTGAAAGAAAAGCGGCGGCAAGGCAGCAAGTTAAAAATCCAAAATCTATTGGCCGAATATTTACCGAAACGTTTGTTGCAAGCGTTACTGGACGAGCGGCAGTTGGATATAACGGTTGCCAACTGCGCCGACAAAGACCTGAACGCCATAGCGGAAAGCTTGCATAACTGGACGATAAAACCCAATGCCACCGAAGGCTATCGCACGGCGGAGGTAACCGTCGGCGGCGTCGATTGCGATGCGATTTCTTCGAAAACCATGGGGAGTTTGCAAGTGCCGGGGCTCTATTTTGTTGGAGAAGTGTTGGATGTCACGGGGTGGCTGGGGGGATATAACTTTCAGTGGGCTTGGGCTTCGGGGTGGTGTGCCGGGCAGTATGTTTGAGGATTAGTCGTTTTTGGATATTAAAAATCTCCTTCGCCATCAGGGAGATGGTTGGGATGAGGAGGTAAATCAAAAGTTTACAACATTGTCGTCTGCCAGTGAGGGAATGTATTTTAGTCCTCAAACGGAGTCGCTGGCGCGACCGATAATTGTTAATGCCGCTTATTTCCTGCGCGCCGAAGGATTTGGCGAGGGTTTTCGGAAGGGCTGTCCTAGCCCTCCGAAAACGAGCGGCATCCCTGCCACTCCCCTGTGGGCAAATCTCGCCAAATCCTCCGGTGCTCGGCGCGGCATAGCGGGAGAAAACCCCGTCGTGGAATTCAATTCAACTTCTCCAACAAAGCCGGCTTTACCTGCTCAATCCAATCCAGAATTCGGGTTTTGGTCAATTCGGGTTGGTTGTGATGATCTAACACCAGGCCGACAAACTTGCCATCGACGACGGAACTGGAGTGGGTAAAATGGTAGCCCTCCGTGCTCCAGGCACCGACCACTTCGGCGCCGTAACCGGCGACGTGGTGATACAAATGAATCAGGGAACTGGCAAAGCGCGCGTAGTATTTTTGCTGATTGCCCAAACCGAATAGGGCAACGCGCTTGCCGGACAAATCCGTCTCGTCCAGGCGAAACAAAAACTCATCCCAGTTGCCTTCCTCGCTGCCGGTGGTTCTGCCGGGTATTTCGCCGACGCCGTAACTGGGCATGCCTAGAATCAAAGCCTTATAGCTAAGCAATTCCGCAACCGTTGCCCGGTTGACATTTATCGGCTCGCTGGCAATTTCATCGCCTAAAACCCGGTACATGACCTGCGCCATCATCTCCGTCATACCTTTTTCGGTACCGTAGAAAATTCCAATCTTGTTCATCGTAAAAATCCCAGTGACTTGTTTACAAACAGCAAAGCAAAATTTAAACCATCGGTAATCTTCGATTTGGGCATGTCGTTTACTGGCGTTGGGGGTTTACCCAATGTGTCGTTAAATCCGTAAGATAAGCGCTTTGCGGTAACCCTTGGTGTGGAAGTGGCATAAAAAAGCGGTCAACGTGTTTGGTGGTCTTTGTAACAATAAAACCGACGCGCGGACCTATGGGTTACAAAAACCTAACAGAAAAACTACGGTGTTTGATTTATGCAAAAAGCCCTTGCCGCATCTGACGGCGTTGTTACAAACCAGAGAAAGAATAGGTTGAGCCTTTGCGGGTAATATGCAGTAATCGATACTGGCTAAATCTTGAGATGAATCACGGCATAAGGGTTTGGCCTATTCACATTGCCTGTGTGATAATCGAATTCAACTGCTAAGCTTTTGCTAACAGAAAACTGAGGAAACCATGTCAAACGATACTTTACTGGTCAGGCACAATGCCACCGGAAAAGAAGCTGAATATCCGTTGTTGAAGGGGTCTTTGGGTGCAGATACTGTCGATATTCGCTCTTTAAACAAAGATCTTGGGTGTTTTACTTACGATCCGGGCTTTATTGCCACGGCTGCTTGCAAAAGCAAAATTACATACATCGACGGCGATAACGGTATTTTGTTGTACCGCGGCTATCCCATCGAACAATTGGCCGAGAACTGCGAATTTACTGAAGTTGCCTATTTGCTGATGAACGGCGAACTGCCGGATGCCACGCAGCTGCGCGACTTTAACGAGGAAATCAGCGATAGGGCTATCATCCATGAGGCCTTGCGCAAATTTTTCGACGGCTTCCATTACGATGCGCATCCGATGGCGATGCTGGTCGGTGTGGTCGGTTCCCTGTCGGCGTTTTATCATAGCGATCTGAATATCAAAGATCCCGCCAGCCGCATAATCTGCGCGACACGACTGATCGGCAAGATGCCCACCATCGCCGCCGCGTCGTACCGGCACTCGATCGGTAGACCTTTCGTTTATCCGCGCATGGATTTGAGTTATTGCGAAAACTTCCTGAATATGATGTTTTCGCGCTCCTCGCAAAATTATATCGACCAAGAACATTACATCGATCCCAATCTGGTCAAGGCGCTGAATCTGCTGTTTATTCTGCATGCCGATCACGAGCAAAACGCCAGCACTTCCACGGTACGCATGGCCGGTAGCACCGGTGCCAATCCTTATGCTTGCGTTGCGGCCGGCATTGCCGCGTTGTGGGGGCCCGCGCACGGTGGCGCCAACGAAGCGGTATTAAACATGCTGGCGCAAATCGGTAGCGTCGAAAACGTACCTAAATATATCGCCAAAGCCAAGGATCACGACGATCCGTTCCGGTTGATGGGCTTTGGGCATCGGGTTTATAAAAACTTCGATCCTCGCGCCACGATTATTCGTAAAACCTGCTACGAAGTGTTGAGCAGAACCAATACCAGCGATCCGCTTTTCGAATTAGCCTTGGCCCTGGAAGAGTATGCGTTGAAAGACGAATATTTCATTGAGAAAAAACTCTATCCCAATGTCGACTTTTACTCCGGCATCATCTATAAGGCGTTGCACATCCCCGTCGAAATGTTTACCGTGATGTTTGCGATAGCCAGAACCGCCGGCTGGATTTCGCACTGGTTGGAGATGATGGAAGAGCCAACTACGCCGATCAGTAGGCCGAGACAGTTATACGTCGGGCCGCCGCGCCGTGATTATGTGGCTATCAATAATCGCTAAATTATGCAGAGAACCGACATGAAGTCAGCTCAAACCACCGATCAAGAAACGCCTGAAAACCCTCAGCCAGAATCCGAGAAGACGCCGTTCACGGAGCAAAATCCTGCCCTTCCGACAGAAATTAATGGCCCCAAAGGGCCTGAGCCTACTCGCTTTGGCGATTGGGAACGCAAAGGCCGTTGCGTCGATTTTTGATTACACATTATTTTTCAACTTAACTTAGGGTAAATCATGTCAGCAAACAGACCACTTTCGCCCCATCTCCAAGTCTATCGATTGCCCTTAACCGGCCTGGTTTCAATCACCCATCGTATGACCGGGGTATTTCTTTCCATGGGCCTGGTGCTATTTGTCTATGTACTGTTCGCTATCGCCGCCGGCGAGGGCGCTTACGGTGCCATGCAGGCATTCATGTCGTTCTGGCTGTTTAAATTGGTCTATTGGGGTTTTATTTATGCGCTGTTTTTTCATTTGGTGCACGGTATTCGGCATTTGATTTGGGATTTTTGCAAAACATTCGAACGCATGACATTGGATAAATACGCGGTTTACGAACTGATTGCTTCCGCATCGCTGACACTGATTACCTTTGTGGTTTCTTAAAAGAGGGCTGGTTATGGATTACAAAGCATTATTGGAAAAAGCCGCCGATTTTTTCTCGGTACACAGCGGCTCGGGTCATTTTTGGTACCAGCGTGTAACCGCAGTGGCCTTGGTGCCGTTGTCTATCTGGTTGATTGTGTTACTCAACAAAGCTTTAAACGCGCCGTATGCGGCAACTGTCGATTGGTTGTCTTCGCCCATAAACACCCTGGCGATTGTTGCTTGGACCGTTGCTGTGGTTTACCACGCCGCTTTGGGGGTGCAGGTGGTGATCGAAGATTATGTCTCGACTATCCCGGTAAGAAATTTGGCGATACGCGCTACCAACCTGATTTTTTTAGTTTTGGGTGTTGCGGCATTGCTCGCGATTATCATCATTCTTTTGGCAAGGTAACTCATGGCCTCAGCATATAACATCATCGAACACCAACATGACGTCGTGGTGGTTGGCGCCGGCGGAGCCGGTTTGCGGGCTACTTTCGGCATGGTGGAAAAAGGTCTAAAAACCGCTTGTATCAGTAAAGTGTTTCCTACCCGCAGCCACACCGTGGCGGCACAAGGCGGCATTAGCGCTGCGTTGGGTAATATGGGCGAAGACGATTGGCGTTTTCACATGTATGACACGGTTAAAGGGTCAGACTGGTTGGGCGATCAGGACGCCATCGAATATATGTGCCGGGAAGCGATTCCGGCCATCATCGAACTGGAACACTACGGTGTACCTTTCTCACGGACCGCGGAAGGCAAGATTTATCAGCGGGCTTTCGGCGGCATGTCCACCCATTACGGCAAAGGCCAGGCGCAAAGAACTTGTGCGGCAGCCGACGTAACCGGGCATGCGATTCTACATACCTTGTATCAACAAGCTTTGAAGCACAACGCCGAATTTTTCGTCGAGTACATCGCGCTGGATTTGATCATGGAAGAGGGCGAGTGTCGTGGCGTTTTGGCCTGGTGCTTGGATGACGGTTCCATTCATCTGTTTCGCGGGCATCAAACTGTTTTAGCAACCGGCGGCTACGGTCGTACCTTCTTATCCTGCACCTCGGCGCATACCGTTACCGGTGACGGCAACGGCATGGTGCTGAGAGCCGGCCTGCCTTTGCAAGATATGGAGTTCGTGCAATTCCACCCAACGGGTATTTACGGTTCCGGCTGTTTGATGACAGAAGGCGCGCGCGGGGAAGGCGGTTATCTGACCAACTCCGAAGGCGAACATTTCATGGCTCGTTACGCGCCGCATGCCAAAGACCTGGCTTCTCGCGACGTGGTTAGCCGGGCGATTACGGTTGAGATTAACGAAGGACGCGGCATCGGTCCCAAGAAAGATCATGTGCATTTGCATCTGGAGCATCTCGATCCGGCCATCATCCATGAACGTCTGCCCGGCATCACCGAAACCGCCAGAATTTTTGCCGGTGTTGATGCGACCAAGCAACCGATTCCTGTCCTGCCGACTGTGCATTACAACATGGGCGGTGTTCCCACCAACTACAAAGCCGAAGTCGTGACGCTGAAAGACGGTAATCCCGATTATGTGGTGCCGGGCTTGATGGCAATCGGCGAAACTGCCTGCGTGTCGGTGCATGGCGCAAATCGTTTGGGTTCTAACTCTTTGCTTGATTTGGTGGTATTCGGCCGGGCGGCGGCGATTCGTTGCACAGAGCTGATTAAGCCGGGCATGCCGCATAAGCAGTTGGCGAAAGACGCCACGGATCAAGCGCTGTCTCGTTTCGACAAAATCCGCAATGCCAACGGTAGCCGTAAAACGGCGGAAATACGCATGGATATGCAGACGACGATGCAATCTAAGGCCGCCGTATTTAGAACAGAAGCCACGCTGAACGAAGGTATCAAGGCCATAGGCGAAATCGCTGCATCGTTTGATGATGTCAAAGTAGGTGATAGATCACTCATCTGGAATACCGATCTGGTGGAAACGCTGGAATTGGATAATCTGCTCGGCCAAGCGCAAGTCACTATTACTGCCGCCGGTAATCGTCAGGAAAGTCGCGGCGGTCATGCGCGCGAGGACTTCCCGAAACGCGACGATAAAAACTGGATGAAGCATACTCTGACCTGGCGGGAAGACAATAAAGTCAAGATCGACTACCGCCCCGTCCACCTATATACGCTCACCGACGAAGTCGAAGTCGTTGCGCCTAAAGAGAGGGTTTACTAATGGTTGAATTTACACTGCCCAAAAACTCGGTCATAAAAAAGGGTAAAACCTATAAAGCCGAGGGCGCCACCAATATCTGCCATTTTGAAGTTTATCGCTGGGACCCAGATTCCGGCGAGAATCCGCGCATCGATACTTATGAGATCGATATGGACCAATGCGGGCCCATGGTGCTGGATGCGATTCTCAAAATAAAAAATGAAATCGACAGCAGCCTGACTTTTCGCCGCTCCTGCCGTGAAGGTGTCTGCGGATCGTGCGCGATGAACATCAACGGCAAAAACACCTTGGCGTGCACCAAAGCGATCAGCGACTATAAAGGCACCGTGAAAATATTCCCGTTGCCGCATATGTCGGTGGTTAAGGATCTGGTCGCGGATATGACGCATTTCTTTGAACAATATACGTCGATAAAACCCTGGTTAACCACCGAATCAGAAGCGCCCGCCGAAGCTGAACGTCTGCAAAGCAGGGAAGACCGTGCCAAACTCGACGGTCTGTACGAGTGCGTACTCTGTGCGTGTTGTTCAACCAGTTGTCCAAGCTATTGGTGGAACAGCGACAAATACCTCGGGCCGGCAATTCTATTGCAAGCCTATCGCTGGTTGGCCGACAGCCGTGATGAAAATGATAAGGAACGTTTGGACGAGCTTGACGAGTCGTTTAAATTGTATCGCTGCCACACTATCATGAATTGCACTGATACCTGTCCGAAAGGGCTTAACCCGGCCAAGGCTATTGCCGAAATCAAGAAGCTTTTGGTAGAACGCGACCATCTGTGAACGAAAACATCAATAAACTGCGCTGGCGCTGCCGGCGCGGTACCCTTGAACTCGATTTGATGCTGCTCAGGTATTTGGAAAATCGTTATCTCGTGGCCGAGCCTATGGAACAGCAGGCGTTTTTGTTGTTGCTGGAGCTTGAAGATAATGAATTGATGCGATATTTGATGGGCGAACAATTGCCACAAGACGAAAATCTGACGGATCTGGTCCTGGCAATAAGAGCTTTGCCGGTTTAAGTTTTGCTAGAATTCTACCCGGATTGCTTATAGAGGGTCGAGGTTGCAATCACGCTTCAGAATCGATGCTTCCTATCAGACAAATAGATCTTAAGTAAAAATCCCAAATAAAATTTTCCTTTACCTATCTTGCGGATGATAAGGTCCCAGGATTGTTCAAAAGTCATTTAAATACTATTCGGAATGAAAAAGAGCGACTTCAATTACCAGTTGCCGGAGCAACTTATTGCCCAATATCCGCTACCGGAACGGAGCGCCAGCCGATTGCTACGTTTGAATAGGCAAAGCGCCGCAATTGCAGACTGCCAGTTTGCCGATTTTGTCGACATGATAAGCAGCAACGATTTATTGGTTTTTAACAATACCAAAGTGATGCCTGCTCGTTTGTTCGCGCAAAAGTCGAGCGGCGGCAAGGTCGAAATACTGATCGAACGTATCGAGGATGCTCATACCGCGCTTGCTCATGTTAAAGCAAGTAAGTCGCCAAAGACCGATGCCTTGTTAACCTTGGAGAATGGTGCGGTTTGCCGGGTTATCGGTAGACATAACGATTTGTTTCGGCTGGGGTTTGAAACTGAGGCCGGTTTAATGGGGTTGTTGGACGAAGTGGGGCATATTCCACTGCCGCCCTATATCAGCCGTACTGACGAAGCGAGCGACTTGGATCGTTATCAAACCGTGTTTGCCGAACAACTCGGTGCGGTCGCGGCGCCCACTGCCGGGTTGCATTTCGATCAAGCAATGTTGGATCGGTTAGATCAAAAAGGTGTAGCGCGCAGTTTCGTCACTTTGCATGTCGGCAGCGGCACATTTCGCCCGGTACGCGTCGAAGACTTATCTGAGCATGTGATGCACAAAGAATCTTACAGCGTCTCTCAAGCTTGTGTGGACGCGGTAAACCAGGCAAGGGCTAGAGGTGGCCGGGTTGTGGCTATAGGTACCACGGCGGTAAGGGCTTTGGAATCAGCTTCACGCAGCGGCGTGTTGCAAGCTGGGTTCGGTGATACCGATTTATTTATTACGCCAGGCTACTCGTTCAAATCGGTCGATGCTCTGCTGACCAATTTTCATTTGCCGGAGTCGACATTGTTAATGTTGGTTTCGGCATTCGCCGGTTATGATGCGGTAATGAAGGCTTATCGCCATGCTATTGAGCAACGGTATCGGTTTTTTAGCTACGGTGATGCGATGTTAGTGATCTAGTTATCGAAACGCGGTATTAACTAATTAGTCCCAAGTGGTTTCATTCGTATCCAAAAAGTCTCCATCATTATTTCTATCCCAGTGCCTTACTCCGGTATTCGTCAATTCGAGTATGCCGTTTCCAGTCTGAGTGCCAGTCGGCGTGGCACTTAGGGTGTAGCTGCTAGAGCTGGCCGCACTGATTGTTACAGTGTAAAAATCAGCAGTTTTCGTTGGAATTGTGAAGATCGACGGTGTGCCGGTATCGCCGGTAGCTGTTCCGCAGCCAGTTACTGCAGTACCAGTGCTTGAGGCGTCACAATAGCTGTTTGTCTCAGTAAAGCGGCGTTCCATAGCATTTGATAATCCAAGCAACACTGCTTTTACATCAGCTGTGCGAGATTTCCGCATGCTGTCTTGATAGCTTGGTAAAGCTACTGCAGCCAGGATACCCACGATTGCTACCGCGATCATTAGCTCAACAAGCGTAACGCCAGTTTGTGTTTGTTTCATAGTCCGTTTTCCTGCAAAGCCTTAATTAAGTTATTTGGGTATTTTCATTTACGCCATAGATATTTAATTGGTAATGCTTATTCATCGAAAAAGCTCTCGCCAACTTGTTCGATTTAAAGTGCTGCTTGCACCGGAGCCGCTAGAACCAAAGTTAATGAGGGTGCTCGCTAAATTTCCCGAAGTTTTGGCTGAAACTCCCACTCCGATATTGCTGGTGGTCAGTTGATTTTGGATCAAGGTTGTGCCCCCCAGTACTGCTCCAACTTGAAATCCACCTACTTCAGCATCTGTGTTATCAATTGTACCACTGCCGTTAGTGTCGAATATCCGGTGAGTGCTAACCCTGCCTCCAGTCAGATAATCCAAAGACATTAGCCACCCTGTGCCACCCGAGTCACAGGGGGCGGTGGAAGGTATTATTGTATTGAAGAAAATTACATTGTTAACCAGTTTAGGAATACCGGTATTGCGTTCCCCACTAGTCGGTAAATCGATATACCAACCCATGTGGGTGGGTGTGCAGCTACCAGAGCAGTTTGCAGCACTGCCGGTAGTGCTGGTCCGCCAATGGATTGCGTTAGTGCTGGGTACTCTGAAGTTACCAGCTGTTAGGAGCGATGTAGTGGTGATTGTTTGCTGTAACAACTCAATTGCGCGGTTGCCTATAGTGGTTGTGCCATCGTGTTTGTCCCAGACTCCATAGAAAGTCTGCGTCGAGCTACTAGTATTATCAGAGTTTTCCAGATACTTGCCAGTGCCGAACATGATTAGTTGTCCGCCATTTGGATGTCTAGTGACTTCCGGAGGCCAAACAATTGGTTGAGATTGACCGCTGCTGTTGGTAGGCTTGAATAGCGGGATACATGTACTTGGAGTAGTGCTGGCGCAAGATGCGCTGGAAAATGCCAGTTTCCAAGTCGATGTATTGCTCGTGACAGTAGCGTCGCTGACATTCGGACCGATCAAAAATTTCCACATATTCCCTTTGATATCGCCAGCGTAAACTGTGTCGGCGTAACCATCGTAGTCAGTATCAATCGGTACAGGCGTTGAGAGGCCATTGTCCATGCCAGTGGGTGAGTCTGCGACGATCTTAACAAAATCGCTGGTGCCCCAAGAACCATCTATGCCGTCATTAATGAATACAACATATAACGCTGCTTTACCGGAACTACTGTTGTAACCGTTGCCCAGAATTGCCGCCCATTTACCGTTTGCCAGTTTAACGATTTGTTTTGCTTGATTTGTGTTCAGGCTGGTTGGCGGCGTATTGAAGGCGTAGCCCATGTCTGTTTCGTTAAACTCCCATAAGAGAGTATTGGCGGGGGCTGTGCCGCTTTCGCTAAAGCTACTGGGATCGGAAATATCCCGTGCGTAATAACCTGTGCCACCAGCGCCTAGGCCGCCAATCAATACAGTTCTCCAGTCAGCAGTTGAGGTTGTGCTTAGGTCGGCATCGGCGGTCATCGGTGAGCCGTCGACAAAATACCGGTGATCGGAGTGGTAATTTTTGGCTGTTAGTTTGCTTAAATTAGGAAATACCGCAGAGGGTATATAAGCTAATAACTCCCGTCCTGATGTAGTGGTTGGTGCACCTACTGCAACGCTACTGAAATCTAGCGAGGCGTCAAAAGCATGTAGCATGCCATCATTGCCGCCAACATATACTACGGGCTTACGGCTTAGTTTACTAGTTCGGAACGCACTATATCCAGGGTGGTTAGCGTCAGAAAAGCCGGCGCTTGGAGGGCCGACATACCACGGGTTGGAATTAATAAAGTCGCCTAACTTACTGGTTTGACGTTGGCGAAACTTGCTGATACTTGTAGTAGAAGCGCAAGTGAAAGTGCCGTTTGAACCTTCATTCGTAGCGTCGCCTCGCAAATAATCTACCCGCTCCAGACCGCAATTGTCGACTGTAACGCCAGTGGCATTTTTATCTAGGTAGTTTTGTTGAGTACCCGTTGTTGTAGAGGGCCCGGTAAGATTGGCGTAATTAAATGCCACGCCATCACTGGAGCCTTTGGTGAGAATGACTCGTCCGGTCAAATAATTTTGGGAGTTGATAACGCTCCCCGCATCCCATTCGGCTGTTGCACTAAGTACGCCGCTGGTGTTGATTCTATAAGATAATAATTGTCCACTCCAGTCGGCACTGGAAAACTTTGCTTGGAACACTCGGCTCTGAATTTGCAGGTTAGTGGAGTTGGTTGCGACTGATGCAGCTGATGCGTCGGGTGTCGATGCGCGGTCAAAAATTGTACTTAACGCCGTAAACAGAGTGCCGGGGTTACGGACGTTGTAATAGTTATCTGGTTCGCCATCAGCGCCAGCAACGCCGGTTAAGTTGTTAATCGAATCCCATTCGGAAGTTAGGTTTGGATTTGGAGTTCCTGAAGAAGGTGTGGATTCGGTGAAGCTACCGTATTTTGCAGAGTACCAAAGAGGGCTTTTCAGTAGCCCAGCGCTCGCGGAGCCTTGCGTAAAAGTCGAAATACTTGCGGCTGTGATGCCTGTGGCAAGATTGCTGCCTACATTAAAATTAGCATTGCCTGGTCGTAAAATAGGAAAAAATGCTCCGTTACTGGTTGTGCCTGACAGTGTATAACCAAATGTTAGTGCGTGTCCCGCAGCAGCCTGTACAGTACAAGTAGCAATTCGAATTTGATTAGTGTTCGTACTGCCTACAGTCCAGCCAGATGTTACTCCGACACCTATTTGGGCATAGGCCGACGATGAACTGGGGCAAAGCATTCTAAACGTATCACAGGCTGTGCCTACGCAATAACCCAGGCGTTGTATGCCGTCCATATCATAGTCATTACCCCAAGTCGAATCTTCCCAGGATATCGTGAAACAGCGGGCCGAGGCAGATCCGCTACCACTGCAGGTTTTTGTTTTGGCGGTAGTATCGCTACCGACATCGCTAGCAGCCACATTTTCATCGACCACTAAATTAGTCATCGAACAATTGCGCCAGCCAGTGGATGTTGAGGTCCAAGCGCTGGCAGTGCCGGTACTATTGGCTTGACAAGCCGGTACCAACGTTGCTGTGCCTGAGCCAACCGACACAGTAAAGCTGGGAAGGGTATCACCCAGCTGTATCGCATAAGTATTGATGGGTTGCCGCAGCGCCCAATCCTGATTGATCGGAGCAGAGCCTCCCCAGCGATTGCTCCGCAGACTGGCATAAACGGGGCGCAGATCAAGGGTTTTTGGTGCATAGGCTAGTCCCGCGATGCCATAACCGCCTTCGATACTTGGTACTTCAGGACAAATGCCTTTTACCTTATCCAGATCAACGTTAGATTTTGCCGTACATTGATTATTGGTGTTTGCGCCGCTGCCTCCGATCAGATTGCCTACCAGATAGCTGCCGCCATTTATGTTTTCGTGGCTGGAATCACCCAGTGTATGGGTAAGTGTATTTGCATCGATCACCGAGCCGCCACTAGGTGTAAAGCTAGATAACTGATCAGTGTCGAAGGAATTGAGTCCAGTAGATACTAAGATAATGCTGCATAGAGCGCACCACTCATTGGAAGGTAAAGGGTCAGACCAACTTACTTGGGGAAGTGATGAGAGAATAGTAGAGTCATTGGCGTCGAAAGCTGCAGTGGATCCTGCGTTTGCGAAATAGCGCAGGGTTTCCAGATAAGTCTCGGCCAATGGGTTCCCCCAGTCCACGCATTGCCCATTATTAAAACTAAGTATACCTGGGCTGTTGCAACTATATTGATGGCTTCCATTCCCGCCAGTATTAGTGTATTGGAAGCCGGCGATGTGCAGCCGGTTGAAGGTGTTGATGATGCCTGCTTGGTTATTGGCCTGATTAATAAATTGGCCGGTACAGACATCTATCTCATCGCTTGAGTTGTTATTGCCGCAGACGCTGCTACTTGTCAAACTGGTTTTATTGTTGTTGGTAATCAGACCAACATTCTTGCGCAATACGCCACCAGACTTATTAGCTGCGTAGCTACCTGTCATTAGCCCAAAACGCACTGGTCTTTCCGCGTCTACGTCCCCATATTGTTGAAGCAAGCCAACTGGTTTTTGGGTTTGTACGCCGGTAGAGGGATGGGTGTAAGTCTTGCAATTGGCTTCTAACCCTATCGTGGAATCGCAAACTTTGACGCGTGCGTTATATGTACCTAGCAATGCGGTAGGCTGGGTTCCGCCGGCAAGCTGACATTGCGTAACTTCCGATGAATCCCACTGCGGCCAACTGCCGGCCGCCACTTTGATCAGCGGCGTAGGCAATGAGCTCATTTGCCCGGTTAAAGTCGTGCTAGCGGTGTCGCTGACATTACATAAGGAAATTGATTTAGTGGTGGTGCTGTTTATTACGGAAGAGGGGATGTAAAGTTTAAGCGTCGCATTATTGTTAGGGTTGAAGACTTTACCGAATGCATGAACATCCACTGGAAGAAAGTGGCGCTCTAGTACCGTTACAGCGTTTGCTCCTGAATCATCGGTAGACCGGTAGCCACCATAGAAGGTTTTCCGCAACACATCCATGCGGGTCATGCTAGCCCAGTTTAAAAAGTTGCCGCTCCATTTGTCGCTGCATTGATGATTAAGCGGTGCAGCTAAACCTGCCGCAACGCTTGAAGGTTCAAAGCGGTTGTTTGAATAGTTGTAGCACTTATTCGAGTCAAAATAGCCATAATAATTGATATTGTCGTTATAAGTGATATCTAGCGTGCCGTTGGTATCGATATCGGTATAGTCGGTGTAAGCCTTAATGGAAAGTTGGTGATCGCGGGAGGCTACCAGCATGACTCGAGGTTCAGTAGAGGCTATGAACAGTGGGCTTTGTGAAAGCGAAAGCGGCATCGCGGCAAACGGGGGAAGAGCAAGTAATACCATCAATAGTATGCGAATGACCTTCATGGTTTGCCTCCAGGTAGTAATCCTATTCATGATTGTCTATAAACTGCTTGTAACCAGACCACTGTTGTGGCAAGCACACCTTGAGCACGAACGGTGATGCGGTAATAAGTATCTGTGCCACTCGGTAAACCTTCTATTATGTAACGGGGTTGAGCGGATAGATTGGGTATAGCCGTGACATGGGTAAATTGACCGTACGCCACACTTGGAGTACCTGTCATACTGATAGTTGTCCAAATATCGGTAGAATATGCTGTACCACCGTTATAACAAAGCCCATCGTCCCCTGTACTTCCGGTAGATCCGCCGCAGCCGACCGAGAAGCCGGTATAGCCAGACAAGTTCCTGAAATTTGTAATATCTCGTTCGGCATCGCGCAGGGCCGACTCAGCCGCTTGAAAGGCGATGTTGCGATCTCGAGCATTTCCGGCCATTTTTTCCTCCATGGAAGTGGTTTGCATGCCTGTGACTCCGATTAGAGTTAACAGAAGCAGCATGATTAAACTCACTGCCAATACTGCACCGGATTGAGTCCGAGCTATTGTTTTTTGCGGTATAGAGAAGTCGGCGTTGTTTTTTTTTGCCAATGAAGTTGATAGTGTATTCATCGCATGTGCCATTAAGGTAACCTATTTCGTACGGCAATCGTTGCATTGAAAACTCGCCTGATTTTTCGATCAGTTGGGGTCGTAGTGGCTCCATTGTAAGTGTAGGGTATCGGTTGCGAGGTTAGATTGTCCTCAATTGTTGCAGCCAATAAACTAATCCGTATGCTCACAACTTGCGCCATGTTAAGGCCGGTAGTTCCGGCCGCAACGTAGTAGTCAGGCGAGTTATCGTTATTGGTGTCTGCGCCGAATAAAATCTGAAAGTTTTCAATTCCCTCAACCATTGGGTTGTTCAAGCCGTTGGTGTCTTGTTGTAGTACACTGTTATTGACTTTATAGGTAATGGTGGAACTAGCGTGGGTGTAATAGGCATCAGTGCTCAAGACTGCGGTCCCGCAGGTTCCAGTTGGCGTCTGTGTGAATGTGCCTTTCAGAGTTATTGTGTCTGTACCATTGTCAATGCTGTCACCATTGGTTGCATTGTCGTTAGTTCCAGCAATATCGATATCGGGACTGGTTGGATTGCGGCAGCCCCAAAAGCCGGTCATACGAATGTCGTGCGAAAGAAACTCCAGGGCAAATCGACCATTTTCTTGGAGTCTGGACATATTTTCTTGCATTCGGTAGCTCTGCCTACTGCCTATAAAGATTTGTATAATGCCAGTAAGTAAAAATGCGCCGATCAGTAAAGCGATCATAATTTCTATTAAGGTCATACCCCGCTGAGAGCTGATGGTTTTCATAAGCGGAAAGTCGTTTGAAAGTTGGGGTCGCTAGTGTTTACGTTACCGTCGCGGTTATCGTCCCAGTTAATTGTAATTGTATAGACGCCGCTGTTGACGCCAATAGTACCCGCGCCTCCCGGAAGGGTTGTGGTAACGTTTCTGTTCCATTCATATAAATCGTTTTGAGCCATATCCGCAGCTGTACAAGTCGTGCTTACTGCTACACAATCTGACTGAGCCGTTGCATTTGCGGGTAGCACAGAGGTGTATGTGATCAACCCGGCTATATTGGCACGTATTCTGTCGGCTAAGTCATAGGCCAGTTCGGTGGCCTGACTACGATTGTAGGCGCTAACATTGTTTGTCAACGAAGTTGCTTGTAAGCCCGCCAAACCAAGTAAGCCGAGTGCCAATACCAGCATGGCTATCAATACTTCGATGAGCGTGAACCCATGGCTTTTGATCATAAGTTAAAATCCTGACGTACAAGAGCTAATTTCAGTGTTATCTTCTTTTTCCGGAATGCCGTCGTGATCAGTATCTGGGGCTATTCGCGCTCTCCCACTGCCTTTGACTATAATTAGCTTGGCTTTGGAAATACTGGTGTTTTCACATATTGCAAAGCTACCACCTCCTGAATTACTGATGAAGCCGTTCGGTGTGAATCGGATGAAATTGGCAAAATTATTATTTCCCCTCAAAGTGAAGTTAGCAGGTAATGCGGGAAAAGTTCTGATTAACAAGTCGCCAGTGCCGTAACTTCCATCGTTGTTGACATCGGTAAACACATCCCAACCGTCTTCCCAGTTAGCCCCCGCCCAGTTTGCTGTGTCGCCGTTATGGGTAAATGAATTGGAATCAATTTTGCGCACCGTAACGGATTGGCTACGTTTTACTGCCTCGCTACGCGCCAGATTCAGTGCTGTTACTAGCTCATTCGTGGATGTGCTGAGTCGGCTGCTGCTGATAACGGAAGTAAAGCTTGGAATTGCGGCTCCCACTAAAACTCCCGCAATAGAGATAGTAACCATCAATTCTATTAGGGTGAAGCCTTTAGAGTATTTGCGATGCGCTGTCTTCATGAGCTCTGATTAAGGTGACTAGGTTGAATATAAGCTTAAACTAGAAGATGGCTCATTTGCCCGGGATTTATCGACACGTCAAAATCGAATTTGAAGATAGCACAGGATTTAACAAAGATATGCGAGTTAAACCACAATCATAGTGCGCGTGTTGACAGATTCTCGCCAAGATTGCGATGTCGGCATTGAAACCTGAGACTTTTTTTAAAATGAGTGTTTTTCGGCAAGATCGACTTTCTGTAACTACAATCTTGTTCTAGCTTGGCTACAATCATCGCAATACGAAATCCGATTTTGTCAGCTAACAACCGAAGCTTGGACGGATTTAACAGTTTTCAAAAAACTATTCGATAAATTTGGAGGAGAAAATTGTGGCAACAATTCTTGCTGTAGACGATTCCGCGTCAATGAGACAGATGGTGGCGTTTACCCTAAAAGGCGCCGGCTATAACGTTGTGGAGGCTGTAGATGGCGCGGACGCGCTAAACAAAGCCAAAGCACAAGCTTTTGACTGTGTTGTTACGGATGTAAATATGCCCAACAAGGATGGGATCGAATTGATCAGAGATTTGCGTGCCTTGCCAAATTACAAGTTCACACCAATGTTGATGCTGACTACTGAGGCGGGTACGGATAAAAAACAGCAGGGCAAGGATGCCGGTGCAACCGGTTGGATCGTAAAGCCGTTCAATCCCGATCAATTACTCAAGACGATCAAGAAAGTGATGGGTTAAATGTCCGCTTTTTCAGAGACATCGGCAATCGGGTAATTCTATGTCAATCGATATGGCGCAATTTCATCAGGTGTTTTTCGAAGAGAGCTTCGAAGGACTTGATGCAATGGAATCAGGGTTGCTCAATCTTGATTTGGGGGATTTCAATGTGGAAGACATCAATACTATTTTTCGCGCCGCGCACTCCATAAAAGGCGGTAGCGGGACTTTCGGTTTTACCGCTGTCTCCGACTTTACCCACGTTATGGAGACCTTGCTCGATGAAATGCGTGATGGCCGTAGAAAAATCACGCAGCCGGCTGTCGATGTCTTGTTGGGATCGGTCGATTGTCTCAGAGACATGCTGCAATCTATACAAAATGGCAGCGAAGTTGATCAAGCCGATGTGGCCGAGCACAAATTAGCCTTGGATAACGAACTGAATAATGCTGTTCCGAATAGTCCGTCGGTTGGAAAACAGACAGCAAAAGCCTCTACGGTTCTGCCTGCTGATGATGTTAAACAAATAGCTGGTTGGGTTATCGCATTCAGTCCGCATTTACATCTATTGAAGACCGGCAACGAACCGGTGCGGATGTTTAGGGAATTAGCGTCCTTGGGACATTTGACGACAACCGTGGACTTACAAGGCGTGCCGAATCTTTACGATTTGGATCCTGAAGAGTGTCATTTGTCCTGGAAATTGGAAGTGTCTGGCGATATTCCAGAAACGGAAATCGACGAAATTTTCGATTGGGTAGAGGACGATTGCGATTTGGCTAAACAACCCATCTACCAAACTCCATCAGAATCGACACCATTCCACGGCTCACCGGAAATTGCGATAAGTCACGCCGTAAGTCGCGTCACCAAGGACGTAAGCTCGGAGCTGGCAAGCAGCGAAGAATCCGAGGCGAATGCTGCAGATCGTAAAAACGGCAAAAAAGAGGATGCAAAAGCCGCACCGAAAGGTTCAAGTTCCATTCGTGTGGATACCAGTAAAATCGATACCTTGATCAACATGGTCGGGGAGCTGGTCATTACTCAATCCATGCTCAGTTTGTTAGGTGAACATTTCGAACTTAATAAATTGGATCAATTGAAAAACGGTCTTTCGCAGTTAGAGCGACATACCCGCGAGCTGCAGGAAAGCGTGATGAACATTCGCATGCTGCCTATCAGTTTCGTGTTTAGCCGTTTCCCGCGATTGGCGCATGATATCAGCAGCAAACTCGGCAAAAAAATCGAACTTAAATTGGTGGGTGAAAACACCGAAGTCGATAAGACAGTCGTCGAATTGCTGAGCGATCCTTTGGTTCATTTAGTAAGAAACAGCCTGGATCATGGTATTGAAATGCCCGATGTCAGGCTGGCGGCCGGAAAACCCGAAACTGGCACGGTTACGCTGGAAGCCTATCATCGCGGCGGCAATATAGTGATAGAAGTCGCCGACGACGGTAAAGGCCTCGATAAAGATAAATTGCGTGCCAAAGCAATTGAAAAAGGTTTGATCGATGCTGATGCAATCTTGAGCGACAAGCAAACGTATGAGCTTATTTTTATGCCTGGATTTTCCACTGCCGAGAAGCTTACCGATATATCCGGTCGCGGTGTGGGGATGGATGTTGTTAGACGTAACATCCAGGCTTTGGGCGGCAATATAGAAATTCTTTCCGAGTTGGGTAAGGGATCTACCATTTCCATTCACTTGCCGCTTACTTTGGCTATCCTTGATGGTCAGTCTATCGCGGTTGGCGACGAAACCTATATTTTACCCTTGGGTTCTATTATCGAGTCGCTCCATGTCAAGGAAGACAGACTCAATCGGGTGGCGGGCAAAGGAGAAACTTTTCTGCTGAGAGGGCAATATTTGCCGATTATCAGAATGCATCAAATATTTAACGTGCTCTCCGCAAAAACGACGAAGCTCACAGAAGGCTTAATTGTTGTCGTAGAAGGACAAGGTTTGCGTTGCGGATTGTTCGTGGATGATCTGCTCGGACAACAGCAAGTGGTGATCAAGTCCCTTGAAGCTAATTATCGACGCATCGAAGGGGTATCCGGAGCAACTATTCTGGGCGATGGATCGGTGGCTCTGATTCTTGATATCCCCGGTCTGGTGCGTTTAGCCAATCAATAAACCTAATCTTAAGCGTGTCATGTCCGAAATAATCGAACTTAGCAGTACAGACCAGCAAGATGCAAAAAGGTTGGACACTAGTTTGCAGTTTTTAAGCTTCACCTTGGGCCAGGAAGAATATGGTGTGGATATTCTGCGAGTTCAGGAAATTCGCAGTTGGGAACCGGTGTCGCGAATTCCTAATGTGCCAAGCTACGAAAAAGGCGTGGTCAATCTACGCGGTGCGATTGTGCCTATCATCGATTTACGCGAGCGCTTTCAACTAGGACACAGCGATTATTCGCCTTTGACGGTAGTTGTGGTCTTGCAAGCGCGAATGGCCGATAAAACCAGAATCATCGGGGTTGTGGTGGATTCTGTTTCCGATGTTGTCGATGTCAATAAAAAAAGTATCCAGAGCGCACCGAATTTTGGCGCAAAAGTCAGTACTGAATTTATTAATGGCTTGGTTTCGGTAAGCGGCCGAATGGTGATGCTGTTGGATGTAGATAAATTATTAAAACTTGATGGCCTGGATGGTGAAGATGAAAGTTGAAAAAAGAGCTGTTTATGGCTGGGTTGTAACGGAGGATATGCAATGAAACTCAATCACCCTGTGACCGATCGCGAAGTCTTAATGAAGCCAGGCACCATTTTGGTCACGCGCACCAATTTGAAAGGCATTATTACCTATGCAAACGACGCTTTTATCGAAATCAGCGGCTTTAGCAAAGATGAGCTGGTCGGGGCCAATCACAATATGGTTCGGCATCCTGACATGCCGCCGGCGGCATTCCAAGATTTATGGGATTGTTTGAAGGCTGGGCGCCCATGGACCGCACCTGTCAAAAATAGGACCAAATCCGGAGACTACTACTGGGTAGAAGCCAACGTAACGCCGGTTTTTAAGAATGGCAAAGTACAGGAATACCTGTCGGTTCGTTATGCGCCATCCCGAGAACAAATTCAACAAGCCGAGTCCTTATACGAAAAACTGAATGCCAACAAAGCCACAATACGGCCGACCGGGGTAAGTGCGGTAATCAAAAAATTGCTGGAATTGGGCTTGTGGAAAAAAGTCGGGATTATCTATCTGATCTTCTTGTTGCCGACCATTAATTCAATTTACGATCATTATCTCGAACAAAAATATCCGGAGATGCTCCTGTTTTTGGGCTTGGCCGGATTTGCATCAATATTGGGATATTCGGTGATTCGTAGTGTTGTAAAGGCTTTAGAGAATTCGATACGCATTTGTTACCGGATGGCAGATGAACAATTCAGAAATACCATAGATCTGGATCGCGGCGATGAAATAGGCGACTTCTATCGGGCCTTATACGGCATGCAGGTTAAATTGAATTCTGATTTGGCTTATTCCAAACAGGTAGCGTCAGAAGCGATGCGGATTAAACAAGCGCTCGACAATGTGCAGTCCTGCGTCATGGTGGCTAACAACGATTTAGACATCATTTATATGAATAAGACCGTAGCGGAAATGTTTCAAAATGCCGAAGCGGACATTCGCAAACAATTGCCTGAATTTGATGCCAGCAAGCTGATGGGCGCGAATATCGATCAATTCCATAAAAAACCGGCACATCAACGCGGTTTGTTGGCAAATCTATCCAGCACGTTTAGTTCGGCGTTGGTGATCGGCGGCCGACACATGAATATCGTTGCCAATCCGGTTAAGAGCGACGAAAACGAACGCATTGGTATCGTGGTTGAGTGGCTTGATAGAACGCATGAAGTCAAGATTGAGCAGGAAATCGCCAGCATAGTCGAAGCGGTCAAGGCCGGTGAATTGTCCAGCCGGATTGAGTTGGCGGATAAACAAGGCTTTTTCGAGACGCTTAGCGAAGGCATCAACGAACTGACCGATGTGATCGAAAACGTCTTCAGAGACGTTGGCAGTACCATGCAAAGTATGGCGTCCGGGGATTTGACCAATCGAATCACCAGCGATTACCAAGGCGTTTATTTAAACTGCAAAAACGATATCAATACCACCATCGATAAGCTGAACGAGATTTTCGGTCAGGTTAGCGAGTCTGCTCATTTTATTAACAACTCATCCCAAGAAATTGCTAGCGGAAATAATAACTTATCGCAACGCGCCGAACAACAGGCCGCGAATTTGCAGCAAACCGCCGCCAGCATGGAAGAGCTGACCAGCACGGTGAAAAATAATGCCGATAACGCACAGCAAGCCAATGCAGTAGCCAATAACGCCAGAGAGTTGGCTGAAAAAGGTGGAAATGTTGTGAAGGCTGCGGTTTCCGCTATGCAGGAGATCAATGAGAGCAGTAATAAAATTGCCGACATTATTAGCGTGATCGATGAAATCGCCTTCCAAACCAACTTGCTGGCCTTGAATGCTTCCGTGGAAGCGGCCAGGGCAGGGGAGCAAGGCCGGGGCTTTTCCGTAGTGGCCACAGAGGTCAGAAATCTGGCGCAACGCAGTGCTACCGCGGCCAGGGAAAGTAAAGAGTTGATTCAAACCAGCGTGCAAAAGGTGAGAGCGGGCACCGAGTTTGTAAATGAAACCGGTAAAGCGCTAAACGAAATCGTGGCCGGCGTGCAAAAGGTTGGTGATATCGTCGCGCAAATCGCCGATGCAAGCATAGAGCAGTCGGCAGGTATAGGCCAGGTGAATCAGGCCGTCGCTCAGATGGATGAAATTACCCAGCAAAACGCCGCCTTAGCCGAAGAAGCATCGGCTGCCAGCGTTTCAATGAGCGACTTGTCGACCAATATGGTGGAGATGTTGGCGTTTTTCAAAACAGAAAAAAAAGCTGCCGAGCATCAAGTTTCCCATCATGCGGATCGCTCCAGCATCGTCCGGGCGGAAGTCAATAGAGCTGCGGTATCGCAGCCAGTTCGCCAACCCAGTGGTTTCAAGCAGACCTCTCAAGCCGATGACGAATGGCAGGATTTTTAGCGGAGTGGCTTGATTGACCAATAAATTAGATAGGGAATAAGCGCCATGACAGCCGATTTAGTGTCCGATCAGCACGTTGAGCAATTTCTGACTTTCGAGTTAGAAGGTGAAGCATATGGCATCGAAATTTTAAAAGTTCAAGAAATCAGGGGATGGGAGCCAATCAGAAAAATTCCGAATACTCCCGATTTCGTTAAAGGCGCGTTAAATTTACGCGGTTCCATCGTGCCGATTGTCGATCTGCGCGAGCGTTTTCAGATGGAAAAAGTGGAATATACGCCCGTCACGGTGGTTATTGTGATGAGCGTGAATACTGCTTCCGGCGTCTCGGTGATGGGAATCGTAGCCGATGCGGTGTCCGATGTGTTGGATATTAACCTGTCCGATATCAAAGAAGCGCCGAATTTGGGTTCGAAAATCAATACTCAATATATGCGCGGCATGTTCGTCGGCAAGAAGAACATGGTGATGTTGCTGGATGTCGACAAGCTTTTAAATCCGGATGAGTTTGTCAATATTTCCGGGCTTGCTGCTATGTCAGAGGGTAAATGAGAGCTAGGATTGTCGCAGTCCTTAACCAGAAAGGCGGGGTCGGAAAAACCACAACGTCGGTAAATTTGACTCATGCCCTAGCTAAACTGGGTAAAAAAATTACGGTGATAGATTTCGATCCGCAGAGCCATTTGACTGTTTCGTTAGGCGTGGTTGATCCGCAAAAAGGTGGGATTGACGAGGTGTTGTTGGAAGGACGCAATCTGGCGAAGCAATTAATCCCGGTACGGGAAAATCTCAACTTGGTGATCGCCGGCCCCCGCTTACAGGAAATCGAACAATTAGTGGATGGCGGTGCCAGACGCGGCGATCTGCTTCGCAAAGCCTTGCATGAGGGCAATCGCGATGAAGATTTTATCTTTATAGATTGTCCTCCTTCTTCCGGGGTATTGGTAGCCAATGCCTTGTTTGCCGCCGATGAAATATTGGTGCCGATGACCAGTGATTATTTGGCTCTACAGGGTCTGTCGCATTTGATGGGAACGATCAAAAAGTTTGAAAGCGCCTTGAAAAAGTCCTATAAATTTTCTCTGGTCATGTCTCGATATATACCGACCAGGCGCATGTCAAAAGACGTGTTGAGTGTTATACAGAAATACTTCCCAGGCCAAATTTTGGCTACGACAATTCGGGAAACAGCTTTACTTGCCGAATGCCCTAGTTTCGGTAAAACCATTTTTGAGTATCGCCCCGGGTGTCGTTCCGCAAGAGATTTTACGGCACTTGCTAAAGACTTTTTGGAAGGGAGGATGATGTAATGGCGGAACAAGATGAAGATAGTTTGATCGGTTACGACCCTCTGGCTTGGATGCATCGATCGGATTTCAATCAAGACTCACAAAAAACCGAAGTTGGCGAATCGGAAGCGGATAGCTCAATAAAATTTGTGAGCTCGACAGAAGAAGCATCAAACCTTGAGATGGACTTGGATCAAGCGCCGGACGACGTCTCTGAGCTATCCTCGTCCGAAGGCGAGGGAGCGGTTTTGGTGTTGGAGCCGGTACAGAATATTCAGAATGTAGCTATTCTCCACCAACGCCTGACGCAGATGCTCGGTAATTTTGATGTTATTGATATAGATGCCTCTAACGTGACAATGATAGATACCGCGACCTTGCAACTGTTATTGATATTAAAGCAAACGGCAATTGGCTTACAGAAATCCATATCTATCGATTTCCCTTCCGATAAATTTATTGCCGCAGCAGAGTTGTTGGGAATTGCCGAAATGCTGGAAGTCGATCAGGCTGCGTCCGGCTTTTTTTGATGGGGCGACTACCCTAGTAAATAATAATGAAAGAAAAAGCACGCGAGTTTGAATATACCCAAGCGGATTTTGACGTTCTAAGGAAAATATCCAACCAATATTCCGGGATCTTGGTACCGGACGACAAATTCGATATGTTTTATTCGAGATTATCGAAACGGGTTCGTATGTTGGGGTTTACCAGTTTCAAACAGTATTGCCACTATTTGAAAAATAACCCGGATAGTGAATTTACCGAATTTATAAATGCCGTTACCACCAATCTCACTTCGTTCTTTCGCGAAAACCATCATTTTGAATATTTAAGCAAGACAGTTGTGCCTGGTTTGCTTAAAAAAAACGCTGCCCATAAAAAAATTAAGGTTTGGTCCGCCGGTTGCTCAACGGGCGAAGAGCCTTATTCTTTGGCTATGACCTTGAAGGAAAGCGTCCCAGCCGATTGGTCTATAAATATTCTTGCCACCGATCTTGATACGAATGTCTTGGCCACTGCCGCGGCAGGCGTTTATCCGGCTGATCGCGTGACAGGAATAGCCGAGCAGCGTCTCAAACGCTGGTTTCAAAAAGGTATGGGCGCACAAGCGAACAAGGTGCGAGTTAAGCCTGAGTTGAAAGAATTAATAGAATTTAAACAATTGAATTTGATGCAGGAATGGCCTTTAAAGGGCTATTTTGATTTTATTTTTTGCCGAAACGTCTTGATCTATTTTGATCGGGAAACCAAGGCAATGTTAGCGAATCGTTACTGTAGTTTATTGGAGGAGGGCTCGCATCTATTCATTGGGCATTCCGAATCTTTGCACCAGCTCAATACCGGATTCAGTTTGATAGGCAACACCATCTATAGGAAATCGACTAAGTGAGTCATATACGACATGTCGAAAAAGCGCTTATCCCGGGCTTTGAAAACGTCAACCGCTATTGGGATCAAGAAAATCAGATAGTGGCGGCAAAATTGATGCCCGGTGACTACTACGTCACCAAACAGGATGAAATGATTACCACCGTGCTGGGTTCTTGCGTGGCTGCATGTATACGGGATGTGGTCACCGGCGTGGGCGGCATGAATCATTTCATGTTGCCGGAGACCAGTAAAAGTCGTTTGAACGACAGAGACGAAGCGGTGGTTGGCAATGCCTCGCGTTACGGCAATTATGCGATGGAACATTTGATTAACTCTATTTTGCAAAATGGCGGTAAGCGTAAGAATTTGGAAGTTAAATTGTTCGGCGGCGGTAAAATCATTGCTACCTTGGGTGATGTCGGAGCCAGAAACATTCAATTTGTTTTGGATTATGTGGACACCGAAGCGCTGAATCTGGTGTCACAGGATTTGGGCGATATTTATCCGCGCAAGGTGAATTTCTTTCCGCAAACCGGACGGGTCAGAATGAAAAAGATTAAAGACCTGCATAATCAAACTATCTTCATGCGCGAGAAACAATATAGTTCGAGTATTAAGGATGCACCGGTTGAAGGTAGCGTAGAGCTATTTTAGGAAACCAGGATGACAAAAATTAAGTTATTAATTGTTGATGACTCGGCATTGATTCGGCAAATGCTGACCCAGATTTTCAATGAGGCAGGCGATATTGAAGTAGTCGGTACGGCAAGCGATCCGATTATTGCCCGGGAGAAAATTAAGGCATTGAATCCGGATGTATTGACACTCGATGTCGAAATGCCGCGTATGGACGGGCTTACTTTTTTACGCAATTTGATGCGCTTGCGGCCGATGCCGGTGGTTATGATTTCAACGCTTACCGAGAAAGGCGCCGAAGTGACGCTGGACGCATTGGCTCTCGGCGCGGTTGATTTTGTGGCAAAGCCAAAGGTCGATGTCTCGCATGGTTTGCGAGCCTATGCCGATGAGATTGTCGGCAAAATCAGGATGGCCGCTCAGGCAAAAGTTAAAGCATTGGAAACTAATCGGGCTAACGTCGCTGCTGTTAGTTCGGTGAATGAGAACGCGAATAGTGGAATGAAAAGACATTTCAAAACGACTCATAAAATTGTGGCTTTGGGCTCTTCAACAGGCGGCACGGAAGCGGTCAAGCAAGTGGTAAAAAATCTGCCTAGAACGGCTCCGGCGATTGTAATTTCGCAACATTTGCCGCTCGCCTTCAGCGCATCGTTTGCCAAGCATGTGGACGAGGCGTCCGAGATGACCGCTTGTGTGGCGAGCGATGGCCAGCTGATATTGCCCGGACATGTTTATATAGCGCCAGGCGATCAACATCTCATGGTTGTGAGAGATGGAGCGCGCTACGCTTGCCGTCTTGACGATGGCCCACCTGTAAATCGGCATAAACCTTCCGTGGATGTCCTGTTCCGATCTGTCGCCGAGAACGTCGGCAGCAATGCCATCGGCGTGATGCTGACCGGGATGGGGGCGGATGGTGCAAGAGCCATGCTGGAGATGCGCGAGGCCGGGGCTACTAACATAGTGCAGGACGAAGCGTCCAGTGTAGTCTGGGGTATGCCCGGCGAAGCCTATAAGATGGGGGCCGCGCATCATGTGTTATCCTTGGAGAAGATAGCCGAAAAAATCCTGGCCCTGGTGGATTGAATTTATGTTGCAGTTCCTCAAAAATAACGCCCTACTTGTGTTATTGACGTTGGTCGTTTTGTTCTTGCCGTTGATTTTCCCCAGTGCCATGGTTTATTGGTCAGCGACGCCAGTTGTGACGATACTGTGGATGGTTAAAACATTTCGCGCTCAACGGGCGGCAGTATCTGCCACGGTAAATCACAACGAGCAAAGCGAAGCCGAGCTGGCGCGCGCCATCGATGGTTATTTATTACATTTGCATGATTGTATTGATCAAGAAGCGTCCTATTTTCGCGCAGAGTTGGAGCAGCTGAAGTCCATGCTCGCGGATGCGGTTAATACGATGTCGAACAGTTTCAATAGTTTGGTTGGTTTGACATCCGGACAGTCGTCGATAGTCTGCTCCTTGGTGACCGATTTGGAAGGCACCACCGACAAGGGGCGTAAGAGTCTTAATTTCTCTAGTTTCGCGCAGGAAACTGATCATGTCCTGCAGTTTTTTATCGATCATATTCTGCAAATCAGTAAGCAAAGCATGGAAATGGTTGGTGTAATTAGCGATGTGGGTGGGCATATGGCTCACGTCGAAAAACTGTTGGGCGATGTGCAAAAGATCGCCGATCAAACCAATTTGTTGGCGCTGAACGCCGCTATAGAAGCGGCCAGGGCAGGTGAAGCCGGCCGAGGTTTCGCGGTGGTCGCAGGAGAGGTGCGGAATCTATCGAAAAACTCCGACAAGTTCAGCGAAGAAATTAAGCTGGTGGTAAAAGCCTCCAAGGATAATATCCGCGAAGCGCAAACCATGATTGAAATCATGGCCTCCAAAGACATGAATGTAGCGATTAGTTCCAAGGCCAGTATCGACAAGATGATGGAAGATATTGCCGTGATTAATGCCAATATTACCAGCAACGTTGGCGAGATTTCGCAATTGACCAACAAAATCGAGGCCAGTGTGGGCAACGCAGTGAGAGGCTTGCAATTTGAAGATATGGCTCGGCAATTGATCGAATATTTGCAATTCAATTTACAGCATTTCGATTCGCTCTCCGACGAAGTAAGTATAGGTTTGGGGGCATTTAAAACCGGGCGAGACTCAAGTTGGCGCGAACAATTGTTGCAAGGCACCGATCGCTTGAAAAGCATGAAACAGCAGTGGCAAGTCAGAAAGTCGAATATCGTTTCGCAGTCTTCCATGGAGGAAGGCGATGTGGATCTGTTTTAATAAAAGGTAGGATTGATATGATAAATCTTGAGGGTAATGGACATGGGCATTGAGGCAAAAGTGGATGCAGGGGTACTGTCCATTAGAATAAGTGGCCGGTTTGACTTTGGTGTGCATAATGAATTTCGCGAAGCGACCAAGCTCGCCGACAGCGGCGTAAAGCTGATAGAAGTCGATTTGAACGGCACGGATTATTTAGACAGCTCCGCCCTGGGGATGCTATTGGTGCTGCGAGACAAAATGGCTGGCGATAAGTCGGCAATACGTATTAAAAATTCGCGTACCGAAGTAAAAAAAATTTTGGAAATCGCTAATTTTGATAAATTGTTTACACTGTCCTGAACAATCCCGCTTTTTTTAAATTACCTAATGGCGCAATTGAACCGACATCGGGTTGCGTAGCCGCCAAAACTCCATGAACCAACAGACTGATTTTTCCAGTTCCGATTTCATTAGAAATTTTTTCCAGCGATTTCTGCCCAATTCCCAAGTCGTTTCCCTAGCCATAGTTCTGCTGGGCGGCTTTTTATTGATTTATGGCTTGCTGGATTTACTGATGCCGGTTTTTGTGGCCATCGTATTGGCGTATCTACTGGAAGGGCTGGTGGTTAAAGCCGAGCAACGCCAGCTGGGTCGCTTGATTTCGGTGCATCTGGTGTTCTTTGCATTTATGGCTGTGCTGGGTTTTGTGTTGTTTGTATTGGTGCCGATCGTGTCCGAGCAAACCGTGCAATTGGTGCAACACATACCGGAGATTGTCTCCAGCACCCAAGCAGAAATCATGCGCTTCCCGGAGCGTCATCCCGAGCTAATCTCGGAAGCCCGGATTCGCGAGATCATGTTTTCCATTCAGCAAGATTTGCTTAAGTATGGTCAGGATTTGATCTCCGGCTCCGCCCAATCGTTTGTGGGCTTGGTAGCGGTGATCATTTATCTGTTTTTGGTGCCGTTGATGGTATTTTTTTTCCTGAAGGATAAACAGGTTTTATTGGGTTGGTTTGTGCAGTTTCTGCCGAAGGATACCAGCCTTAGTTTGCGAGTGTGGCATGAGGTCGATCGGCAAATAGCCAATTACGTCAGAGGCAAATTTCTCGAAGTGTTTATTCTTTGGGCTGTCAGTTACATAGTCTTTTGGCTGCTGGGTTTGAATTACGCGATGTTGCTTGCGGTACTGATGGGCTTGTCCGTCGTAATTCCCTATGTCGGCGCGACATTGGTGACTTTCCCTGTGTTGGCTGTGGCCTACGTGCAGTGGGGAGTCGGCGGCAGCGATCACTTTATGTACGTGTTTATCGCCTATTCGGTGATTCAGGCTCTGGATGGGGTGATCTTGGTGCCGCTGCTGTTTTCCGAGGCGGTAAATTTGCATCCCATCGCGATCATCGTGGCCATCCTGTTTTTTGGCGGCCTGTGGGGGTTTTGGGGAGTGTTTTTTGCTATCCCCTTGGCCACGCTGGTTAAAGCGGTGTTAATGGCGTGGCCAAAGGCTGACATCAATCGAGCATTAATTGAGCATTAATTGAGCATTAGCGTAATTGCTTTATAAATTGTCGGAGGCAAAATCCGCCAAGCGCGAACGCTCGCCACGGCGCAGTGTAATATGGGCGCTGTTCGGCCAAGACTTGAAGCGATCGACCACATAGGTTAAACCGGAGCTGGTGGCGGTTAGATACGGCGTATCGATTTGCGCCAAGTTGCCGATGCAGATGATTTTTGTACCCGGTCCGGCACGGGTAATCAAAGTCTTCATCTGTTTAGGCGTCAGATTCTGCGCCTCGTCGATAATCAGATAGCGGTTTAGAAAAGTCCGGCCGCGCATAAAGTTCAGCGAACGAATTTTTACTCGGTTCATCATTACGTTTTGCGACGCGCCTTGTTCCCATTCTGTCGTGCCGGAGCGGCTGCCCAGCAATTCCAGGTTGTCCATCAACGCCCCCATCCATGGCGCCATTTTTTCTTCTTCCGTGCCGGGTAGAAAACCAATGTCTTCGCCAACCGGCATGGTCTCCCGCGTCATGATGATTTCCAGATAAAGTTTGCTTTCCAGCGTCAACGACAGGCCGGCCGCCAGTGCCAGCAAAGTTTTGCCGGTGCCCGCCGAGCCTATCAACGTGACGAAATCCACATTCGGGTCGAGCAAGGCATTCAACGCAAAGTTTTGCTCACGGTTTTTGGCGGAAATACCCCAAATGCTATTGTGCTTGGTACGGTAGTCGCGGGCCAACTGCAGTACCGCCGTTTCACCTTCGCGGCTTTTCACGATGGCTTCGAAATTGTCTTCGCCTTCCATGTACAAATATTGATTCGGATACCATTCGGCCACCAGTGGGCCGTTGACACGGTAATAGGTATTATTGTTTTCCTGCCAAGATTCCATCTTGCCGCCGTGCTCTTCCCAGAAGTCGCTGTCCAGCGCCATCGTGCCGTTGTACAGCAACTCTATGTCTTCGATGGTTTGGTCGTTATGGTAATCCTCGGCATTGATTTGTAGCGCCGCCGCTTTGATGCGCATGTTGATGTCTTTGGAGACCAGGATTACATTCACATCCGGGTATTCCTTGCCCAGCGCCAGCACAATACTCAGGATGGAATTATCGGCAATTTGCCCGGGTAGGTCGGGGGGAAGTAGATGCGACAATTGCCGGGTTTGAAAATACAGACGGCCGTCGAATTCGCGTTCGCCGTTCAGTGAGTGCTCGATACGGGAAAGCGGTAAGCCGGCATTGATGGTTTGCTGATCGGCATCGCGGATTAATTCGTCTAAAAAACGGCTGACCTGACGGACGTTGCGCGATACGTCGGATAAGCCTTTTTTGGCATGATCCAGCTCTTCCAACACCACCATCGGAATGAAAACATTGTGCTCTTGGAAGCGAAAGATGGACGTCGGGTCGTGCATCAATACATTGGTGTCCAACACGAACAATTTTTTGCCGGCGGATTGAATATTCATATTTTCCTTATAAAAAGCGTGGAAAGGCGGTTTCAACAGAAACCCGGTGTTGCGCTGACTGTATTTCTACTCTATCTGCGGAGTTATCGTCAACCGAGCCGTTGCTCAAAGTGTGTCCGACTGGTGCTGCTGCATTGGACATTCAGCGTAATGCGATTTTTTCGTCAATTTCGGTATTTTTTAAAAATACTTGCCCAAATAATCGAGTACCCTCCAGGTTCTCTATACTTAAGCCGTCGTCATTCGTTTTGTATAGTCGGTTACAATAGAACAAATATGTCGCGACAACTCATTTTGTATCGGTATTTTTAGGATAGCTATTTATGACATTTTCAGCATCACATCATCCCGACTTGGATTGGAGCCAGATTCGAGAAACCATCAAGTTATTGACAGTGTCGGTTGCTCAGGTTGAAGGAAGTATGAAAGCCGGCGACGAATCGGTCAGCGCCTTGGCCGACTCTTTTACCAATATAGTTGATGACATGAAGAATATTCATGAAATATTAAGCGGTTGGCAGCAGAGTGAAAGTCGCGACAATGCCTTGCAGCATTGTGAAGCCACCCAGCATAGGATCAACTCGGCGATAGTGGCGTTTCAGTTTTATGACCGCTTGCAACAGTGCTTGCAACATGTGTCCAACAATCTAAAAGGTTTGTCGGTCATCATCGATACGCCGCACAGGTTATATAATCCCGCCGAATGGCATAAGTTTCAGGAAAGCATTCGTAGCCAGTACACTATGGAGTCTGAAAAAGTTATGTTTGACGCCATTCATCAGGGTAAGAGCGTCGATGAAGCACTGGCTATGTTTCAGCAAGCAAATCAGCTCAACGACGAAGATGAAATCGAACTGTTTTAATTTTACTTGGCTACTTAAATCGTAAATGAATAAAAAATCTCTGTTAATTTTGTGCCCTCTGTTACTGATATTAACGGCGTGTAGCAATCCAGGCTCGGAACCGCCGGTCGCCGGCAGCGTGCCCGTCAAAAAAGCCCCGTCCAAAAAAACGGCGGCGAATAAAGCACCTGCCGCCGCCACGGCTAAAAAATCGGCGACTACCCCCGATACCGCAACCTATGCGATAGAAAGCGTCAGCAATAATTTTAAAGATGAGCCGAATTTGCCGACATTTCGCGCCGAGCCTTTGATGCCGCCAGCCGATATTCCGCCTCCCGCTCCTGCGTCGGTCAGTCCGGCAGCGGCTACGCCTACGGCCGTGGCAACGGCTCCCGCGCCAAAGTTTGTAATCGAAGATGCGCGCATCCCCAGCGGCACGCCGCCGGCCGTGGTGGCGTTGATTACCGAGTCTGATCGCAGTCGCAATAGCGGGGATCTCGATGCGGCGGTAGTGGTGATGGAGCGAGCATTGCGTATCGATTCGCGCAATCCAACCCTGACTTATAAATTGGCGCAGCTCAGAATCAAACAAAATAAACCGCAGTTGGCCGAAGAGTTAGCCGGGAAAGCGGCTTTGCTGGCTGGCGGCGATCTGGATCTGAAACGTAAAAGCTGGTTGCTGATCGCCGAGGCCCGGCAAATGCAGCAAAACACCCAAGGCGCCAAAGAAGCTAAAGCCAAGGCGGATAGCTTTTTCGGTCGCTAGTGTCTGAGGGTTCCAAGCCGGCGCTTGTTAGCGCCGCTGCAAAATTAGCCGATATTTTTGGCGACGGCGGTGCTTTAGCCGAGGTTATCAACGGTTACTCGCCGCGTGCCGCGCAAATCGAGATGGCCGAAAAGATAGCCTATGCCATCGAGTCGCAGCAAAACCTGATTGCCGAGGCCGGCACCGGCACCGGCAAAACCTTTGCTTATCTGATCCCCGCGATCCTGTCCGGCAAGAAAGTCATCGTCTCCACCGGTACCAAAAATCTGCAAGACCAATTGTTCAACAAGGATTTGCCGGTAATCCGCAAAGCCTTGAGCAGACGGCCGTTTAAGGCCAGTTTGTTGAAAGGACGCGCCAATTATCTATGTACTTACCGGCTGGAACAGGCCTTGAATTCCGCGTTCGGCTACAGCCAGGAAGATGCGGCTGCACTGGCGCAGATCAAGGCTTGGTCGAAACGCACCAAGGCCGGTGACGTCTCTGAAGTGGCCGATGTGCATGATGGAGACCCGGTCTGGTTTCACGCTACCTCAACCACTGATAATTGCCTGGGGCAAAACTGTCCGGATTATGCCGATTGCTTTTTGACTAAAGCCCGCAAGCAAGCCCAGGAAGCTGAGATAGTTGTAGTCAATCACCATCTGCTGTGTGCCGACTGGTCGATCCGCGAAACCGGCTTCGGCGAGTTGTTGCCGGATGCCGAAGTCGTCGTCATTGACGAAGCACATCAACTGGCCGATACCGCGTCCAATTTTTTGGGGGTGACGATCAGCGGCAAACAATTGGTCGATCTGGCCGACGACAGCCTGGCCGAGTATTTTACCGATGCCAAGGATATGCCCGACTTACGTACTGCCTGCGAAGACTTGCAGCATGAGGTCAAGGATCTGCGCTTGGCGTTTGGCCTGGAGCTACGGCGCGGCGACTGGCAAGACATCGAAACCAACCCCAAAATTGCCGGCGCCTTGGAATCCTTGCAAAAGCAACTGGCGCGGTTGACCGACCAATTGGAACGCGCCTCGGTGCGCAGTAAAGGCCTGGAATCGTGCTTCGATCGCGCCGAAGCGCTGGATGCGCAACTGGAAATCTTGATCAACGACAAGGACGGGCAGTGGATCAAATGGTACGAGACCTACAGTAAATCATTTACGCTTAGCCGCACGCCGCTGGATATTGCCAAGGAATTTCGCGGTTTCATGGCCCGGCATAAAGCCACCTGGATTTTTACTTCCGCGACCTTGAGCGTGGCCAACAATTTCGTGCATTTTTCCAAGAATCTGGGCTTGAGCGGCGCGCTCAGCCAGAGTTGGGAGAGTCCGTTCGATTATCCGAACCAAGCCTTGTTTTACCACCCCAAAGGGCTCCCGCAGCCCAGCGATCCCGACTTTACCGACAAAATTGTCGAGTTCGCGTTGCCGGTGCTGGAAGCCAGCCGGGGGCGGGCATTTTTCCTTTTTACCAGCCACCGCGCCTTGCAACGCGCCGCGCAATTGCTGGAAGGCAAGCTCGACCATCCAATCTTGGTACAAGGCACTCGTTCAAAAGGTGTGTTGCTGGATCAGTTCAAGGAATTGGGTAACGCGGTGTTGCTGGCGACGGCGAGTTTCTGGGAAGGTGTGGACGTGCGCGGCGATGCCTTGTCCTGCGTGATTATCGATAAACTACCATTCGCCTCACCGGGTGATCCAGTGTTGAAGGCCCGAATGAATGCGATGGAAAAACAGGGCCGCAACCCTTTTTTCGAACATCAACTACCCAGCGCCATCATTATGCTGCGCCAAGGGGTAGGGCGTTTGATTCGCGACGTCAACGATCGCGGCGTGCTGATGGTCTGCGATCCCCGCTTGTTAAAACGTTCCTACGGTCAGATGTTTCTGGATAGCGTGCCGGCGATGAAGCGTAGCCGCGAGATCGAAGACGTGCGGCAGTTTTTTGCTATAGAGGAAAGCAGTTGAAATTATTGGCAGTAGAAACTTCCACCGACGCTTGTTCGGCGGCCTTATTTATCGATGGCGAGATTGCCGAAAAATTTGCCGTAGCGCCGCGCGAGCATACCAAGCTGATCTTGCCGATGATCGACCAATTGATGGCCGACGCCCAGCTCAAGCCGCAACAACTCGACGCCATCGGCTTGAGCCGTGGCCCCGGTTCGTTTACCGGTGTCAGAATTGCCGGCGGGGTGGTGCAGGGCATAGCCTATGGTGCCGACTTGCCGGTGGTACCGGTTTCGACCTTGGCGGCAATCGCGCAGGATTTTTTCAACCATCGATCCGATGCCGAGCTGAGTTTTACCGCGATGGATGCGCGAATGGGCGAAATTTTTTGGGGCGTGTATCAACGCAATGAATTGGGCTTGGCGGAGTTGATCGGTGCGGAAGCCGTGACGCCAGCCGGCGAAGTGGAATTTCCCGATCTTCCCGGATTCGGTGTCGGTTCCGGTTGGGGTGTTTATGCGGAGCAGTTGGGCCAGCGTTTAGCTGGGCGCGTATTGGGCATCGAGGTGGAGGTTTGGCCGCGCGCCGGCTGCGTCGCGCAACTGGGCGCTTACGGTTTTGCCAACAGTTTGGCCGTGGCTGTCGAGCAAGCCATGCCGGTTTATCTGCGCGATAAAGTCGCCAAAAAGCAATCGGAAAGATAAGCGGATTTTTGGCTTTGACCTGCCGTTAAAACTGCCTCGCAACGTTTTTAAATGCCTTCTAAGGTACAATGCCTTTTTACCCAAGCCGATATTTTTAGCCAATGGCGCAATATTTCGAAATTCATCCGAAGAACCCGCAGCCGCGCTTGATTCAGCAAGCAGTCAATATTTTGCGCAGCGGTGGGGTGATTGTGTATCCGACCGATGCTTCCTACGCATTGGGTTGCCAGATAGGCGATAAAGCGGCGATGGATCAGATTCGTAGCATCCGCCGCCTCGACGATAATCATAATTTTACCTTGCTCTGCAACGACTTGTCGCAGGTGTCTATCTTTACCAAAATGGGCAACGAGGCCCATCGCCTGATCAAAAAACTTACCCCGGGCCCGTTTACGTTTTTACTGGATGCCACGCGTGAAGTGCCGCGCCGTTTGCAGCATCCGAAAAAGAAAACCATAGGCGTCAGGATCACCGAACATCCGGTTGCCCAGGCCTTGGTCGAACAATTGGGAGAGCCTTTGTTGACGTCCACCTTGATGATGCCCGGCGATAGCGAGCCTTTGGCCGATCCTTACGAGATTAGAAAACGGCTGGAAAAAGAGTTAGCCCTGGTGATAGATGCCGGGGTTATCGAATATCAACCCACTACCGTAATCGCTTGCGGCGACAAGTCGATTGAAATTGTTCGACAAGGCATCGGTATTGCGCCGATGTTGGAGTGAAACAGCCATGATGGACGAATTAACCCTAGTGCAAAGGATCGTAGTCTGGATTTTACCGGTGATTTTCGCGATTACCGGTCACGAGGTGGCGCACGGCTGGGTAGCTAAGAAGTTAGGCGATAATACCGCCGCCGACCAAGGCCGCTTGACCCTGAATCCGCTGAAACATATCGATATTTTGGGTACGCTGATCATTCCCGGCTTGTTATTGCTTACGTTTACCGGCTTTGTGTTCGGTTGGGCCAAGCCGGTGCCGGTCGATCCCAGAGCCTTTAAAAAACCGCGTCAAGCGATGGCGATTGTGGCTTTGGCTGGTCCTGTATCCAACTTATTGATGGCGGCGACCTGGGCCTTGCTGGCTAGAATTGGCGTGATGCTGGAAATCGAGTATATCTCCTTCCCGCTAATTTACAGCGGCGTGGCCGGAATCAGCATCAATTTGGTTTTGGCGTTGATCAATCTGTTACCGATTCCGCCGCTGGATGGCAGCCGAATCTTGTCTGGATTGCTGTCGGATTACTGGGCCTGGCAATACAATCGTTTGGAACGTTTTGGCTTTATTTTTCTGCTGATATTACTGGCTACCGATGTATTGCAATACATTTTGGCCTACCCGATGTATTACGCCCAACAGTGGTTTTTTAGCCTGGCGGGAATGTAGTTTTGAACGAAGTGGTATTACCGGTTGAGACAGCGCTGCCGCCTCTGGCACTGGTACAAGGCCAGCCCTATCAGGATTTACCGGAAGACCTCTACATCCCGCCGGATGCGTTGGAAGTATTTCTGGATGCGTTCGAAGGGCCGCTGGATTTGCTGTTGTATTTGATTCGCCGGCAGAATCTGGATATTCTCGACATTCCCATCGCCCAGATTACCCGGCAATATATTGCCTACATCGACATGATGGAAAATATGCGTCTGGAGCTGGCCGCCGAATATCTGGTGATGGCCGCGCTGTTGGCGGAGATCAAATCGCGCATGCTGCTGCCCAGACAACCGGAAAGCGAAGAGGAAGAAGAAGACCCCAGAGCGTTTTTGATCCGCAAGTTGCAGGAATACGAAGCGATCAAAAAAGTGGCCGAAGAGATCGATCTGCTGGCTAGAAACGAGCGCGATACCTTTGAATTCGGGGTCGACACCTCGACCGTGGACGTGCAGCAAATTCTGCCGGATGTGCAGCTCAAGGAACTCCTGCTGGCCTTCCAGGATATATTGAAGCGTGCCGAGAGGCTTAGTCACCATCAAATAACCAAAGAACCCCTATCAGTCCGTGAACGAATGGCAGCCATTTTGGAAAAACTTAACGGAGCAAATCAGCTCCCTTTCGCAGCGTGTTTTACCCGAAGTGAAGGAAAAAACGGAGTGGTTGTCGCGTTTCTTGCCATCCTTGAACTCTCCAAGGAACGCATCATCGACATCTTCCAGTCCGAGCCCTACGCCGGCATCCAGGTCAGAGTCCGCATCGATAGCGGCACGGGGGACTGATCCACAGTTAGCCGAAACCGTCGTCGATGATGTTATTCCCGCAGCCAAACCCAGAACGCCCCGCAAGCCTCGCATCAAACCCGAGCCTGTTACGATATTTGTGCCGGTCAAGCGGCGCGCCGTGCGTTTTCCGGCTACTTGGTCGAGCCAACCGCGCGTTGAGGTTGTTCAAGCCCCCGAACCAGACGACCCCGTGGTTTTGCCAAGGTCCGGTCGGCAAGCGGTGCGCCTACTGTCGGTTTGGCATACGAGCTGGCAGCCAGTTACGCCGGAAGCTGCGGCCGTTAGCGAGGCTAGGCGCGCAACCCGGTTGCCGCAGCGCTGGTCTGAAATTATTCGCGCCAGTACTTACGAACCTATCCTGGTCGAACGCCACCGATTACAGCCCGACATAATTAAAGAGTGCGACATGAACACCAAGCGCATTGTGGAAGCCATATTGTTTGCCGCCAATAGACCGATGACGATCAGGCAGATCCAGGAAACCTTCCCGGAACTGGAGCAACCCGATACCTTGTCGGTGCAAATGGCCTTGGACGACATTGCCCGCGATTATGCCGATCGGCCGATCGGCCTTAGGCAATTGGCCAGCGGTTATCGGTTTCAGGTGCGCGAAGGTTTGTCGCCTTATGTCACCCGCTTGTTCGAGGAAAAGCCGGCTCGTTATTCGCGGGCGCTGCTGGAAACCTTGGCCATCATCGCCTATCGCCAGCCGGTGACGCGCGGCGAAATCGAAGACATCCGCGGCGTCAGCGTCAGCAGTTCCATCATTCAAACCCTGTTGGAGCGCGAGTGGATACGCGTCATCGCCCATAAGGAAGTGCCGGGTCGACCGGCCTTGTTCGGCACCACCAAACAATTTCTGGATTATTTCAATTTAACCTCATTGAGCGAATTACCGACGCTGGAAGAAATCGTCAATTTCGATTTCGGCAACTCGCCTCAACCGCAACCCGAGCAGGACCACAGTGAAAGACCGCAAATCGCCGAGATCGAACAACCCGTCAGCCCCGCAGGACAAACGGACTCAGAAACCGCAGCCTCGGAAACCGAGCTCGACGCCCAAACCGAAGCCGGCCTCGGCGCCGAAAACCTCACCCTCCACTAAAGCCGCGCCCGCCGGCGGCGAGCGCATCCAGAAACTACTGGCCCGAGCCGGTGTGGGTTCGCGGCGGGAAATCGAACGCTGGATAGAAGAAGGCAAGCTCACCGTCAATGGTAATCCAGTACAGCCGGGCTACCACTTGAAGCCCGACGACCATCTGCAAATCAATGGCCGGGTCGTAAAATGGGAAAAATACGCCGAGCAACCGACCCGTGTGTTGGTGTACCACAAACCGGTCGGCGAACTGGTCACCCGCCGCGACCCGGAAGGCCGCCCGGTAATCTTTACCCAACTGCCACGCCTGCAAGTAGGCCGCTGGATCGCCGTCGGTCGCCTGGACATCAATACTTCCGGCTTGATTTTAGTGACCAATAACGGCGAACTAGCCAATCGCTTGATGCACCCTTCGCGGGAAGTGGAACGCGAATACGCGGTGCGGATCTTGGGCGAAGTGGACGATGCCATGCTGGCGCGTCTGAAGCAGGGCGTGGAATTGGAAGACGGTCCGGCGCATTTCGAAGACGTCAGTTTTTACGCCGGCGAAGGCGCCAACAAATGGTTTTACGCCACGGTGAAGCAGGGGCGTAATCGCTTGGTGCGGCGTTTGTGGGAATCGCAGGGGGTTAAAGTTAGCCGCTTGATTCGGGTCCGTTACGGCGATGTGGGTTTGCCGGAACGGGTTAGGGCGCATTCGTTTTATGAATTGGAGCCTAAGGAATTGCAGGGGTTGATGGAGTTTGTGGGGTTGTAGAATTTGAATTCAGACGTTAAAGGGTTACGCCATACTGGATTTATTGCGAAAACTGATTAAACACTATTCTACCCACGAGTTTCGTAGGACGGGTACGGTTTTTGTGCCCACGCGGAATTTCGATTTGCATAAACAATGATTCGCTATCGTGAAACTTGATTGAGTGCCGGTTCCCGCACCGGCGAGCGGGTTACTTTTCTTTGCTTGTCCAAAGAAAAGTAACCAAAAGAAAAGACACCCGAATGCCGCTTTGATCCTCCGCTCCAAAACTTTTATCGAGGGTCGGCAGAAAAAGGGGCTTCCCAGCCCCTCCGCCGACGTGCGGAGTCCATGCCGCACCCCTTCGGGCAATTCTCGATAAAAGCCCCGGTGCTCGGCGCGGTATACAGGGAAAATCCAACCCATCGCGAATTTTTTACGGTAACTCTGCGTAGGCTGGGTAGGAGCGATAGCGGAAACCCAGCATGATGCTTTTCGCATCAAGGTTATCCCTGGTTTCGCTCAATACCCTGATATAAAAAATCCAGCCGTAGAATGGGCACTGTTTTTGTGCCCACTTGGCATAGGCAGTTACATAAACGAGCGTGAGGCTTATACTCAACCTGCTCGCTTCCCTAGTCGATAAAACTCCCGTCAAAGCGATTAGCTAGCCTTTGGAAATGAGGATGGCTTACTATGGAGCGACTTTGGATTTTTGTTCCAATTCGAGCAGGTTTTTATACCGGGGCGGATAGAAAAATGGCAATTTGGCGGATTAGTTCAACCCTAAAATTTACCTTTCTGGTGGCTGTTTTTCTGGTTTCCGGGTGTGCCAATCATGTCGATTTGGCGGAGGCGCCCGCTGAAAGCCTTGTAGTCCAATCTGTGCCGGATTTGAATTATCTGGCAACGCAGGATTACTACAATGAGTTAATTTCTGGCGCTATGCCCAGCATCGCCGAACTGACCCTATTTACCAATCAACTGCCCAAGGGCGGCGATCTGCACCACCACTATTCGGGCGCACTTTACGTGGAGACTTATCTAGATTGGGTGGATAAAAGCCATTTTTGCATTTGCTTGGACAATGCCTGCCAAGGCAGCGCTAAATCCGGCCCGGAGCCGGTGGCTAAATACGAGGTTGTCAAAAATTGGAAGTCAGGCGTTTGCGTTAGCGCCGGCGAGCTGCGGACCAAGAAAAAATATTCATCCTTCTACCGCGATGTGCTGACACGTTGGTCGAATAAAGACTTTGACAATCACTTCCATCAGCAATCGCCACCGGATCAACAGTTTTTTGACACCTTCGGTTTCTTTGGTTCGGTGTCGGACTATTCCTATCAAGCAGGTTTGCAAGCGCTAAAAGAACGGGCCGTAGCCGAAAATGTTCTGTATTTGGAGACCATGCTCAAAAGTGCGCCGGCCATCGATAAACCGGAGCTGGCAAAAACACTCAACGCGTTAAATGCCGACAGCGCCGACCGGGAAATAGAGGCGGCTTTTCAGACTTATTTGGATTTTCTGGCAAGTAACTCGGCATCCAAAGCCGCCGTCGAGGAATACGCCCGCTCTCACGAACAGGCCGCGACGGGTATCAACGACGGCAGTTTTATGCTGCGTTTTCAGACCTATGTGTCGCGCAACAGCGATCCGGCCAAGGTGTTTTCCGGTTTGTATGCCGCTTTCGCCGCCACGCAGCAAACGGCTTTGATTGTTGGCGTCAATTTGGTGGGGCCTGAAAACGGCTATATCGCGATGCGCGACTATAGCCTGCATATGAAAATGCTACGGTTTTTGCGGCAGCACTTTCCCGAAACCAAGCTGTCCCTGCATGCCGGCGAGTTGGTGTTGGGCATGGTGCCGCCGGAAGGCTTGAAGAGCCATATCAATGAAGCACTAAACATTGCTGGGGCGCGGCGTATCGGCCATGCGGTAGACATTGTCCATGAAACTAATGCTTACCAATTGCTGGAGCAGATGAAAACCGACGATGTGGCGGTCGAGATCAATCTGACCAGCAATGCGTTTATTTTGGGGGTGGACTACGAGGCTCACCCCTTGCAGTTGTATCGGCGCTATAACGTGCCTTATGTGATTTCTACCGATGATGCCGGCGTGTCGCGTAACAATTTAAGCAACGAATATTTGTTATTTACCAGTCGTTACAAACCTTCTTACGACGAATTGAAGGCTGTGGTTTATAACAGCATCGATTACGCTTTTTTGCATGACGAGGAAAAGGCGGGAGCGCGGCGGGAATTGGATAAACGCTTTGCCGCGTTCGAAGCGCAAATAGCCGAACAGCTTGAGCATGAGCAATATCCCTGAGGCGCGTAATTGGGGTTGTGGTTTTGGGGTTTGCATTAATATTTCAATGAAAATCCCTGGACTTAGTTTCTAAGTCGCCGATCCAGCTGCTCCAATCCTCCAACTTACCGGCCACCAAATGCAGCACGCCGTCTTCCTGTTGTATCGTCCCGCTCACCGACAGCAGGCGGGCTTTCAGCAAGGGTTTGCGCTGAGCCAGAGCGGTGGCGGGCCAGACCACCAGATTGACTTGGCCGGTTTCGTCTTCCAGCGTGACAAAGGTCACACCCGCTGCGGTCATGGGTCGTTGTCGGCAGATCACCAGGCCGGCGACCTGGGCTATGCTGCCGTTGCGCCGTTGCCATAAGGAGGCGGCGGTGGTGACGCCGCGGCGGCGCAGCCGTTCGCGCAATAGGCCCAGCGGATGCTCGCGCAGGCTGAGCCGGGTGCTAGTGTAGTCCGCCAATACCTCCTGGCCCGGTTTAGGGGTTTTTAATAGCGGTGTGGCTTCGGCAATGACCGGTACGCCAAACACCGGTGTGACCGATTCGATGCCACCGGCCGCCCAAAAAGCTTTATGCCGGTTGCCGACCAGATTTTTCAATGCATCGGCTGCCGCCAAGTGTTCCAAGTCCTGTCGATCCAGACCGGCGCGTGTTGCCAGATCGGTAACATTGGCAAATGCTTGTCGGCTTCGGGCCTGGACAATCTTGGTCGCCGCTATTGCCGATAAACCCTTTACTTGATTGAAGCCCAAGCGTAAGGCCGGCGCGGCGTTGGCGGGAAATTCTAATGAACATTGGCATAAACTGTTCTGCACATCCACGGGCCTTACCTCTACACCATGGCGGCGGGCATCCTGCACCAGTTGCGAGGGGCCATAGAAACCCATTGGCTGACTGTTCAGCAAGGCACAGCAAAATGCTGCTGGATGATGGCGTTTTAGCCAGGCCGAGATATAGGCCAGCAACGCAAAGCTGGCGGAATGCGATTCCGGAAAGCCGTAATCGCCAAAGCCCTTGATCTGCTGGAATATCCGTTGGGCGAATTCCTGGCTATATCCACGCACCCGCATGCCGTCCAGTAATTTACGTTCGAACGGTTCCAGGCCGCCCTTGCGTTTCCAAGCCGCCATCGCTCGGCGCAGTTGATCGGCCTCGTCGGCCGTAAAACCGGCCGCGACCATCGCCAGTTGCATCACTTGTTCCTGAAAAATCGGGATACCTAATGTGCGTTCCAGCACGGCTTGGACTTCCGGGCTGGGATATTCCACTTTCTCCAATCCTTTGCGCCTCGCCAGATAAGGATGCACCATTTCACCCTGAATTGGGCCGGGACGAACGATGGCGATTTCGATGACCAAATCGTAATAATTAGCCGGTTTCAGGCGCGGCAGCATGGTCATCTGTGCACGCGACTCGACTTGGAATACGCCTATGCTGTCAGCTTGTTGTAGCATCGCGTACACCGCCGGGTCTTCGGCGGGAATGTTGGCCAGGGTCCATGTGCGGCCGGTGTATTGGCCAAGATATTCCAGTGCTTTGCGAATCGCGCTGAGCATGCCTAGCGCCAGCACGTCCACCTTCAACAAGCCCATCGCTTCCAAGTCGTCTTTTTCCCATTGAATCACGGTGCGATCAGCCATTGCGGCATTTTCCACCGGCACCAATCTTGATAATTCGTCGCGGGCAATCACGAAGCCGCCGACGTGTTGCGACAAATGGCGTGGAAAACCTTTGATCTGCTGAACCAGAACGGCTAGACGCTGCACGGTGGGGCTGTCCGGATTGAAACCGCATTCTTTCAACGATTCCGGCATCAGCTGATAGCCGTCCCAGCGATCCACGCTATCGGCCAGGCGTTCGACTTGGGCTAGGTTTAGGCCCAGGGCCTTGCCGACGTCGCGTACCGCGCTGCGGGTCCGGTAAGTGATCACCGTGGCGGCCAACGCGGCGCGGTGCCGGCCGTATTTTCGATAGATGTATTGAATGACTTGTTCGCGGCGCTCGTGCTCAAAATCCACATCGATGTCCGGCGGTTCGTTGCGCTCGCGGGACAGGAAGCGCTCGAACAACAGATTCATCCGGCCCGGATCGACTTCGGTAATCCCAAGGCAAAAGCACACCGCCGAATTGGCCGCCGAGCCGCGACCCTGGCAGAGGATGCCTTGTTCGCGGGCGTATCTGACGATGTCATGTACGGTCAGAAAATAAGGTTCGTAAGCCAGGTCGACGATCAGGGCTAATTCGTGCTCGATTTGCTGGCGTACTTTTTCCGGCACGCCGTGCGGCCAGCGGTTTTGTATGCCGGCTTCTGTTAAATGTCGCAGCCAGGAGGTCGGCGTATGACCGTCCGGTACCAGTTCTTGCGGATATTCGTAGCGCAACTCGTCCAGCGAGAAGCGGCAGCGTTCGGCGATAACCAGGGATTGTTGCAACCATGCCGGCGGATACAGCTGGATCAGTCGGGGTATCGGGCGTAAATGCCGCTCGCCGTTGGCAAACAATGCATAGCCCAGTTGCGATAGGGGTTGGCCGAGGCGGATCGCTGTTAGCGTATCTTGCAAGGCGCGGCGCGAGCGGCGGTGCATATGCACGTCGTTGCAGGCGACAATCGGAATAGCCAGTTGCCGGGCCTTGGCTTCGGCTTGTTGGCAATCGATTTCGTCCCGGCCCGATAAAAATTTGCCGACGCCCAGCCACAGATCGTCGGCAAACAGTTGTTTCAGCCAGCGGCCATCGTCTGCCTGGAACTGATCGTTGGCTAACCAGACCGCCAGGCAGCCTTGTGGAAAGTGGAGGGCTAAATCGGTTTTAGTCAGCCGGTAGCTGCCTTTTTCGGCTTGACGGCGGGCGAGGGTAATCAAGGCGGACAGGTTGCCGTAGCTGCTTCTATCGGTTGCCAGCAAGATCAGTTTTAGACCGTCCTCCAACACAAATTCGCTGCCGATGATCAGTTTGATAGCGTGTTTACGGGCTGCCAGATGCGCGCGTACCACGCCGGCCAGTGAACATTCGTCGGTCAGCGCCAGCGCCTGGTAGCCCAGTCGGGCGGCTTCCTCGACCAGTTCTTCCGGGTGCGAGGCGCTGCGTAAAAAGCTGAAGTTGGACAAACAATGCAGTTCGGCAAAGCCGCTGACTGGCGCGTTGATATCAGCCGAACAGGCCATGTACAAACCATTGGTTTTTGGTATTTAAATCGCGATAGACCCATAGTTTACGGCCGCGCGTGTCCTTGGCGATGAAGTAGTCGCGGCGTATAAATTGATCGTCCCACCAGCCCGATTCGATGCGTTCGACTGCCGAAAGTAGATGAACATCGCCGATCCGTATCGGGTCGGGATTAGGCAACAGCCACAACGGCCGCGACGGTAAACCGGGATTTGCGTTCAGCGGGCTCGGCGTATCGGTCATCGCGCGTTCCGGCCGATGGTCGGAACAAGTACCCGGAAATTTCAAGGCGTGATGGCCCAGTCTGGCTTGTAATTGATCCAAAACAGCTTGCCATTCCGCTTCGCTGCTAGGTTGTTCACTGTCGTCGAACAGGCTGAAGCGCTCCGGCTGAAACGGAACTATGGCTGAGCTGAGCAAGGTGAGGGCCAGCACCGGGGCCGGTAGCGGGGAACGTTCCAGCTTTTCGTACAGCAAGCTGCACCAGTGTTTTGGGGCGCGATTGCCGACGCGAAAATCCAATGTTAAGCGAGTAGCGGGACGATCGTGATGGTGCAATTCCAGGATGATGCCTAAGGTCGTGGCATCGCGGTTTTTTAGAAATGCGGCAAATTCGCCGGCCAGTTGTTCGACGGCCGGAAAGAAATGTTCGATACGTTCCAGCTCGATTGGCATCTCTCGGCTGGCTTGGAAGCTTGGCGGTTTATGGAAGGCCTGCAAAACTTGAGTTTGTTGGCCGGCGAGTTTGTCCAGTTGTTGCAATAACACGGCGCCATAACGCTTGGCCAGGCCGTCGCGCGGCAAGCGCCACAGGTCGGTGAGTTGGCGAATACCGGTCCGGAATAGCCGGTGTAAGATTTTATCGTCCAGCTCCAGAGCGGCGATGGGCAACGGACCCAGTGCCGAGCGCAAGGCCTGGCGGTCGCTGACGATGGTTTCCAGGTTTAGTCTTGCCAGTAAAGTACTGGCGGTGGGAGATGGGCTAATGGCGATTAGCGGACGATGCCTAGCGGTTTGCAATGCCGTTCTTAGCTTATCTTGTAAGTGCTCTACACCGCCGAACAAGGTCAGACAGGAACGAATTTCCAGCAGCAAGCAGTCCGTCTGATCCAGGCTGACCCAAGGGCTGAAATCCAGCGCGATCTCGGCCAGTTGTTGTAACGCCTGGCGTTCGGCGAGCGGGTCTCGGTTACGAATGCTCAGGCCGGGACACAGGGCTAAAGCGGCGGCGGGAGCCATGCCCGGTTCGACGCCGGCTTGCCGTGCCGCTTCCGAGACCGCATACAAACGAGTTTGGCCTTTGCTCAGTGCCGAACTGGCGACGGCCTGACCTAAATCCAGATGCAGCGCAGCCAAAGCCAAGTCGGGAAAATAGGCGCATAGCCAAAGTGGGCTGTTGGCCGCGTTGGGTTTTACGAGGGCATCGACTCGGTCTGTCGGTGTTGGCGATAGTGCCCTGGCGGTTGCAGCCATGCTGGGCTTATAGCGGCAAAGTTAAGGATGCGCGTTGCAAACTGCCGCGCGCTTTCAAAATGTGCAAGTCCAGACCGGTCTCCGCGGGTCTGACTTCCAGGCGCAATGCCGTATAACCGCTGCCGTTAAGTTGCTTGGGAAACAGTACGGCCAATGCGGAGCCGGCTTCGGCGGCCAGTTGTAAGCGGCGGATTTGATGATCGCTGAGCCGGCGCGGCCAAGCCAAGGTCATGCCGCAGCGGCCGTTGCGCAGCAGTTTTTCCAGGCTCCAGGGGATGTCAGCCGCTTGCCGGCAGTCCACTACCAAAACATAGTTTAAATCGATGCCAGCTTGTAGTAAGGCTGGTGTGTAAACTTGCTGCGGCGGTGCGATCCAGGCTATCCAGCGTTTGGCTTGCGTTAGGTCGGCCATGGCCGGCAGCAATAGGCTCAATTCGCCGATGCCTAAGCAGGGCGATAGAATTTCCAGCACGCCGCCTAAGGGCCAGCCGCCACAGGGCAGCAAGGCATCGAGCTCGGCAAAACCGGAGGGAATGACCTGCCAAACTTGATTTTCCGAACGCAAGCCGCGCCAGATGCCAGCTTGCGAGCGTAAGAGCTGGTCTAGGGCACTCCTGTTCATAGCCCGCTACGAATCACGCCGACCACCACGCCTTCGATCACCAACGGTTCGCGTTGCAAATCCACTTCGATTATCGCGAAATCCAGATTGGCCGGTTCCAGAAAAGCCATGCGGGTTTTGCTGTCCAATCGAAGCCGTTTCACCGTGGCTTCGTCTTGAATTCGGGCGATGACGATTTGGCCGTTGCGCGCTTCCGGCGTGCGTTGCACGGCCAGTAGATCGCCGTCCAGAATACCGGCATCGCGCATGCTCATGCCTTGTACCCGCAGCAGATAATCGGCGCGGTTATCGAACAACTCCGGTCCCAAGCGGCAATAGCGCTCGATATGTTCCTCGGCCAGGATTGGCTGGCCCGCCGCTACTCGGCCGACCAGCGGCAGGCCTTGGTCCAGATCGGGTGTCGGTTTCAGCAGGCGGATGCCTCGCGACGCGGCCGGCACCAGTTCGATTGCACCCTTGCGCGCCAAGGCCTGCAAGTGGCCCCGGATACTGTTGGTGGAGCGCACGCCAAACGCGTCGGCGATTTCGGCAATAGTTGGCGGAAAGCCATCCTGTAGCAAAGAACGCTCGATGAAGTTCAGGATTTCTTGTTGGCGGTCGGTAAGTGGTTTCATGCTGTTTTTATAGTTACTGCTTTTATGGGCAGTATAGTGCTGTTGGTCAGATTGGCGCAACTATCCAGTACGGATATTGGGCTACGGCTTATATGGGAGCGGCGGCATATGATGATAACGGGGGTTAAGCAGGCGAAAATATGCTCAAGCGCCGGCAAGTAGACTATTACGCAGCAGGTCGGAAGGCTCGGAAAAGCGCAGACAAAGGACTAAGTGGCAGGTAAGGGACAGGTAGTTTTTAGCTGTTAAGGATGGCAGGTAAAACAAAACAACGCTTAAGCACGCTGTTACCGGCAATCTTCAATCCGGTTCCAGCACCCGAAACAACATTTCCTTCACGGTCTGCGGGTCAAAGGGTTTGTCGCAAATCGCCGAGACGCCGGCTTTATGGACATTGCTGAGGCGGGTTTCGTTTTCTTCGCTGGTGACCATCAAGATCGGCACGATGGAATTGCCTAAATCCTGGCGAATGGTTTTGATCAATTGCTGGCCGTCCATCACCGGCATATTGTAATCGGTGACGATCAGATCGAAGGCGTTTTGGTCGCGAGCGAATACATCAACGCCTTCCTTGCCGTCCTGGGCCTGGGTGATCTTGACGATGCCCATATTGTTCAACACCCGGCTAATGTGTTTGCGGGCCAGCGGGCTGTCGTCAACCACCAACACCCGCACGTTTTCGATGTCGTAATGTTCCAGACTGATCTCTTGCGGATCGATAAACTCGATGGTTGCCCGCAAAGCATTTTTTAAATCGTCGTGCGCGAAGGGCTTGGGCAAAATCGCCACCACGCCGGCCTGACGAATGGTGTCCAGCACCGCGAAGCTGGATTCGCTGGAAATCAGCATGAAGGGTATATGGCTCAGTACCTCGTCGCCGCGCAGATGTTCGACTAGTTCGGTAGCCATCATATCCGGCAGATACAGGCTGCTGATAATCAAATCCGGACGATGATTCTGCAAACTTTCCAGCGCTGCCGCCGCATTGGAAACGCCTTCGATTTTGGCAATCCCTTCGTCGCGCAAATGCTGCATGATGACTTTTAACTGCGTGGTCGAAGGTTCGATCAGCAAGATCGATAAGTCGGCAATATCTATGGCGTGCATAATTGTGTGGTCTGATTAATGTTGATCGAGAGCGTCCTGCATGCGCCGGCTAGAAAAAAAATCCCCAAGGGTGGCCGGCGAGATTAAAATTGCGCATTGCTTTGCCGGTAAACCGGCAACATTTCACGTTTCAGGATAGACCTAAACAACCATGATTCAAGAAACCCTCATCACCACCGTTAATCTGCAAGGCGATACGCACATCGCGCCGATGGGGGTGCATGTTGATAAAGATCAATACCTTATCTTGCCGTTTCGGCCCTCGACCACGCTAGATAACCTGCTGGCAACCGAAACCGCCGTCATCAATTATTGCGACGATGTGCGGATTTTTGCCGGTTGTCTGACCGGCCGTAGGGATTGGCCAGTATTGCCGGCCCGGCAAATCGCGGGGTATTATTTGGCCGACACCTTGGCGCATACCGAACTGAAATTGATTCGGATTGAAGACGACGACACCCGGCCGAAATTGTTTTGCCAGGCCCTGCATACGGTCAATCATAAGCCGTTCCAGGGTTTTAACCGGGCGCAATATTCGGTGCTGGAAGCGGCGATTTTGATCAGCCGACTGGATAGATTGCCTTGGGAGAAGATTCAAGCCGAGCTGGATTATTTGCGCATCGGTTTGGATAAAACCGCCGGCGATCGGGAACGAGAAGCTTGGGATTGGTTGATGGCGGCTATCGAGCAGCATCGCCAGGGAGCGCAAGTATGACCGCGATGTTGGCTAGCGTGAATAGTCTGGCCGAAGCCTTGCTGGTCGAAGCCGCCGCCGTCGATATTATCGATTTAAAACAACCGGCTCGCGGTGCGCTGGGTGCCTTGGATGTTGCCACGGTTGCCGATATTGTCCGTAACTTGCAGCCGGAAAGCTGCGTTAGCGCCACTATCGGCGATTTGCCGATGCAGCCCGAGTTAATACTGCCGGCCGTGCAAGCCATGGCGGCTACCGGCGTGAATTATGTGAAGATCGGATTTTTTCCGGGCGGCGATTGGCAGGCCTGCATCGATGGTTTACAGGCGATTGCCGCGCGGGGCGTGGCCTTGGTGGCCGTATTGTTTGCCGATACCCGCCCGGATTTTGCGATCATCAATGCCTTAGCCAAGGCCGGGTTTCACGGTGTGATGTTGGATACCGCCGATAAACAGCTTGGCTCATTGACGCGACTGATGACTCTCGACGAATTGCAAATCTTTGTCGACAGGGTGGCGAGTCTGGGCTTAATGAGTGGATTGGCGGGATCCTTACGCGCCGGTGATGTCGCGCATTTGTTGCCGTTAGGCCCGGATTATTTGGGATTTCGCGGGGCCTTATGCCGACAGCACACCCGCACCGCGCAACTGGATGTCACGCAAATTTCTATTCTTAGAAAACATTGGCAGGCTTTAGCCTATTGAATGCCCCTACCGATGAGTTACAGCACCCATCGCATTATCGACATAACAATAACGCTAGCCGCTAACAGGCTTAAATCTACATAATGTCGGCAGACTGGCAAACAGCAAGGGAACACTGTGGAGCAATATAGCGAACAAGACCAGGCAAGGCGTCTGCTTTGGACGGTGCTGCTGCTTTTACTTGCGCAGTTGTTCAGCTTGTATTTTCCGCTATCGGAGCACTTACGGCCGTTTGCGAGCCAATCCTTGGGCCTGCACACGTTGATGGAAGGCTTTTCCATCGTGATTTCCGCGTTGGTATTCGCGGTCGGTTGGAGCGTCTATCAAAAGGAGAATTCCGCCGGATTCATGATGCTGGCCTGCTGTTTTTTAGGCGTGGCCATCCTGGATTTGATGCATACCCTGTCTTTCAAAGGCATGCCGGCCTTTATTACCGAGAGCGATTCGGAGAAAGCCATCGCTTTTTGGCTAATGGCGCGCGGGTTTGCGGCGATAGGTTTGGTCATGGGATGGTTGTTGCCAAGCCGGCAAATAACACCGGTATCGCGCTTATTGATGTTGGGCGGTGTGCTGCTCTATATTGCCCTGGGCTGCTGGATAGTATTTTTCCATCAAGACTGGTTACCGCGTACCTTTGACGAAGCCCAAGGCTTAACGGCATTCAAAAAAGCTTGCGAGTACCTACTGGCCGGTATCTATGGTTTAAGCGCCATTGGCTATGTGTGCCAAACCCGGCGCCAACATTCCTACGATCCGGCCGGCCTGGCAGCGGCAGCGGCCATCATGGCCATGAGTGAGTTGTTCGTGACCTTTTATGCCAGCGTGACCGATTTGTATATTCTGTTGGGGCATGTCTATAAGGTGGTCGCCTATGCCCTGATTTACCGTTCGGTCTTTCTCAACAGCATCCAACTGCCTTACCAGCGGCTCTACCAAGCTCACCAGGCGCTGTCGGGCAGCGAAGCGAAATTCCACGCGATTATCGAAGAGTCGCCGATTGCTTATGCTTTGCATGATAGTCAAGGCAATATCAGTTACTTGAACTCGGCTTTCGTGAAAACCTTTGGTTATACCTTGGCCGATATTCCGACCTTGGCGGAATGGTGGTGGCATGCCCATCCCGAGGCCGAATATCGGCAGCAAGTTATCGATAATTGGCATAATTATCAGCGTGCGCCCAATTCCGCGGACGAGTCCAGTCAAACCGCGGAATTGAAAGTGTGTTGCAAGGATGGCAGGTGCCGGATGGTATTGATCAATATCGTCTTGTTGGGCGATAGCTTGGCAGGCAGTCAATTGCTGATTTTGCGCGATATTTCCGAGCGCGTGGAGGCGATGCACAAACTGGCCGACTCGGTAAACATGCTGCAAACCGTCATCAACACCATCCCCAGCCGGGTGTTCTGGAAAGATCTCAATTACCGTTATCTGGGCGCTAATTTAGCCTTCAGTAAGGATGCCGGGCTGGACAGCCCCGCCGAATTGATAGGCAAGTCGGATGAGCAATTGGTTTGGCGAGATTTGGCGCGCTTATATCGAGCAGACGATAAACAGGTAATCGACAGTAATACCGCAAAATTGGGTTACGAAGAAACGCAATTAGGTCCGCAAGGGAAATCGATGTATCTGAGGACCTCAAAGGTGCCTTTGCGCAATTTGCAACAGCAGACTATCGGCGTGTTGGGTGTGTACGAGGACATTACCGCGCGAAAAAGTGCCGAAGAGGAAATGCAACTGGCCGCCTTGGTGTATTTAAATAGCAGCGAGGCGATGATGGTTACTGATGCGACGGGCACCATCATCACCGTTAACCCGGCATTTACCACGGTAACCGGTTATTCGGCGGATGAAGTGATAGGCCGCGCCTTTGTCAGCGGCGCTAACGAGCATCACGATCAGGCTTTCTATAAAACCGTATTGCGGGTAATCAATACCAATGGGCATTGGGCCGGCGAAATCAGCGGCCGCCGCAAGAACGGCGAGGATTGCATACAGTGGGTAACCATCAACTCCATTCTGAATGAGAGCGGTGGCGTGCACAGGCGGGTGGCGCTGATCGCGGATATTACCGACCGCAAAAAATCCGAGGAGCTGATTTGGCGGCAAGCCAATTTCGATCCGCTGACCGGTTTGCCGAATCGGAATATGTTTTTAGATAGGCTCAATCAGGAAATCAAAAAGGCTTTTCGGCACGGCCAGCACGTAGCGCTGATGTTTCTGGACCTGGACCGCTTCAAGGATGTTAACGACAGCATGGGCCACTTCATGGGCGACATCCTGTTGAAGGAAGCTGCGCGGCGCATCAGCGGCTGCGTACGTGATTGCGACAGCATCGCCAGACTGGGCGGCGATGAATTCACCGTGATTCTGGGCGAGCTGGATCAGGTCGATGGCGTAAACCGGATCGCTAGGAATATTTTACAGCGGCTGGCGGAGCCGTTTCATTTGGGAAACGAGACCGCGTATATATCCGGCAGTATAGGCATTGCGCTGTATCCGGACGACGCGCTGGACACCGATGCCTTATTAAAAAATGCCGATCAAGCAATGTATGCCGCCAAAAATCAGGGCCGGGACCGCTACCATTATTTCACTGCCTTGATGCAGCAGAATGCCCAGCTACGCATGCGTCTGGCCAACGATTTGCACGGTGCGCTGGCCCGGCAGCAGTTTTTATTGCATTACCAACCGATCATCGAATTCGCCAGCGGCAGCATCACCAAAGCGGAAGCTCTGCTGCGTTGGCAACATCCGACCTTGGGTATGGTGAGTCCGGCCGAATTTATTCCGGTTGCGGAAGATACCGGGGTTATCGTCGATATCGGCGATTGGGTTTTCGATACCGCCGTGCGTCAGGCCAAGCAGTGGCGGCAACGCTATCATCCGGATTTCCAGATCAGCGTGAATAAATCGCCGGTGCAGTTCCGCAGGCAAGCCACGGAAACCAATCAATGGCTGGCATTGTTGCAGGAACTGGATTTGCCGGGTCAGAGCGTAATCGTCGAAATTACCGAAGGCTTGATACTGGATGCCAGCAACAGCACTCGCGAGCAGTTGTTGGTATTTCGCAATGTCGGCATGCAGGTGGCCTTGGACGATTTCGGCACCGGTTATTCGTCATTGGCTTATTTGAAAAAATTCGACATCGATTACATCAAGATAGACCAAGCCTTCGTTAGAAGTCTGGTGGCCGGCTCCAGCGATATGGCCTTATGCGAAGCCATCGTGGTGATGGCGCATAAGCTGGGCATTAAAGTGGTCGCCGAAGGCATAGAGACCCAGGAACAATACGATCTATTAAAACGAATGGGCTGCGATTACGGTCAAGGCTATTTAATTTCCAGGCCGGTTCCGGCAGACCAGTTCGAACTGCTGCTCGATAAGGCAGTCGCACAATGTCAACAAGATCGCGATGAGTGAGGGAGAGGCTAGCCAAGGCATCGGTGCGTCAGTTGAAGCTTTGCTGAACAAATTCCCCGCCTGATATTGTTTTAGATGGCTAAACGGCGATTCGGCCGCTTTAGCCAACTGTCCCGGCCGCCAGCCTGATAAAATGCGCGGCATGAATACAACCTTGATGCAAATGACCGTGCTGATGCTCTGCGGCGCCGGTTGGCGGGTTTTGATGCCCAACCGTCTGTCGGCGGACCAGACTCGGCTGGTGTTAACCAGCGTGGTTTATTACTTTTTTATGCCGGTCATGGTGCTGGATGTTCTGTGGCGAGCCGATATTGGTTGGCAGTCGTTGCAATATTCCGCCCTGGGTTCCATCAGCATCTTGTTGTCTATTGTGGCTAGCTGGATGACGGCCAAGCTATGTAGATTTAAGAATCAGCAAACCGGGGCGGTAATTTTGGCGGCAGCTTTTCCAAACGTCACCTATCTAGGTTTGCCTGTATTGGAACAGATATTCGGCGACTGGACCCGATCTTTGGTCATCCAGATTGATTTGTTTGCCGAAGCGCCCTTGGTTTATACCTTGGGCATCATGCTGGCTCGCCATTACGGTGCAACCGGGGAGCCGAAGCCAAAATCGGTCTTGGCGTTTTTCAACGCACCGCCATTCTGGGCTGCTTTTGTAGCGGTAGTGTTAAACCTTAATCAGGTGCCAATACCGTTTTGGTTGGCCGGCTTACTGCAAAAATGTTCCGGAGCGGTCGCTCCGTTGATGATTTTTTCTTTAGGCTTGGCACTTAGTTGGCGGGATATACGTGTGCGTAATTTACCGTTCATCGCACCCACCGTATTGATTAAGTTGTGGTTGATGCCCTTGATTGCGTTGTGGCTGGCAAACTTGCTCAATTTGACGGGCCACCCCAAAGCTGCGGCCGTGATGGATATAGCCATGCCGAGCATGGTAATGGGCATCGTGCTGTGCGACCGTTATAAGCTGGACAGCGGTTTATACGCGATGGCCGTGACGGTGACGACGGCTTTGAGTTTAGCTAGCTTACCGCTCTGGTATCGGGTGTTATGAAACAAGTCGCCGAAATATTCTCGCAAGGCGAGGAAATCGTCTGCGGGCAGACCGTGGACAGCAATGCCGCCTGGCTCTCCCAGCAATTGGTCGAGCTTGGCTTCACGCTAAAACGCCATACGGCGGTGGGCGATAATCTCGAAGACTTGATTGCGTTGTTTACGGAGATAGCCGGACGCGCGGATTGCTGTATTTGCACCGGCGGCCTGGGGCCGACCATCGACGACTTAACCGCCGAAGCGGTCAGCATTGCCAGCGGTCAGCCTTTGCAATTCGACGCCCAGGTGTTTGCGGAAATTCAAGAGTATTACGCCCGCCGCAATCGGGCGATGCCGGAAGCGAATCGCAAGCAGGCCATGTTGCCGCAGTCCGCGGTACGCATCGACAATGCTTACGGCACCGCGCCGGGCTTTGCCTTGCAATTCAAGCGTTGCTGGTTTGTGTTTCTGCCGGGCGTACCGTCGGAAATGAAACAGATGTTCACGGCCCTGGTGCGCCTACAATTGCTGCAACGCTTTCCCTTGCAGCCGGATTGTCTGGTGACCTTGCGCAGCATAGGCATAGGCGAATCGGCGATTCAGCAATGTCTGGACGGTATACAACTGCCGGAGGGCGTACAACTGGGCTTTCGCGCCGCGCCGGACGAAGTGCAAACCAAACTGTTATTTCCCGGCGATTTTCCGGAATCCAACAAACAGGCTTGCGTAGCCGATGTTGCGGAGCGGATCGGCGCTTATGTGTTTGCTATGGACGGTCTACACGAACAGCAAGGCGATCTGCTGGACGTGGTGGCTGCCGCGATGAGCGCAAAACGCTGCTCCCTAGCGTTGATGGAAACCGCCAGCCAGGGCCTGCTGGCCGCCAAATGCTTGGGACACAAATGGTTGGCTCGCGTTGAAGTCAATCTCGATTGGGGACGCAACACAGGAGCATGGTCCGGCCAAGCGGTTGCCGACGATTTACAGCCCATCGCCCGGGTCTGGGCAGAGCAGCTTAAAGCCCGCGAGCAAACCGATTTTGCCTTGGTGCAGCTGTATAGCGGCAGCGCCGAAGACTATAGCGATAAAGATAAAACCATCGTCCTTTATAATGCCTTGGCTACACCCAGCGGTGTGGTCTCGACCCAGCTAAATGCGCACGGCCCCCTTAAACACAAACAAAACCAGGCTGCCTTACTGGCGCTGGACTTACTTAGACGTTACCTACAAAACAAATGCCTTTAATTCGCTTAACCAATGTTTCCATCGCCTTCGGCACCCATGCGCTGCTCGATAACGCCGCTTTTCAACTCGATGCCGGCGAACGGGTCGGCCTGTTGGGCCGCAACGGCGAGGGTAAATCGACGTTGATGAAAATCATCGCCGGCGATATTCATGCCGATCATGGCGAAATCTGGAAACAGCCAGAACTGCGCCTGGCCTGGCTGGAGCAATCGCCCGATCTGGACGAAAACGAAAGCATTTACGAAGCGGTCGCCGGCGGTCTGGGCGAGTTGGGACACTTGATCGCCCGTTATCACGAATTGTTACACCACATGGACGGCAGCGAGCAGTCGCTGCAAGCCTTGGGCGACGTGCAGCACAAGCTGGAAGCCGACAACGGTTGGGAGTTTCAAACCAGGGTCGAAGCGGTGTTAAGCAAACTGCAATTGCCGGCGGACGTACTGGTCGGCAGCCTGTCCGGTGGCTGGAAGCGGCGGGTGGCCTTGGCGCGGGCCTTGGTGATCGACCCGGAAGTGCTGTTGCTGGACGAGCCGACCAACCATCTGGATTTCGAAAGCATCGCCTGGCTGGAAGAGCAAATCCTGGCCTTCCAGGGCGCGGTAATGTTTGTCACCCATGACCGGGCTTTTTTACAAAAATTGGCGACGCGCATTATTGATTTGGATCGCGGCCAATTGACTTCCTGGGCCGGTAATTATCAAGACTATCTGACGCGCAAGGCGGCGGCCCTGGAGGATGAAGCCAATCAAAATGCGGAATTCGACAAGAAGCTGGCCAAGGAAGAAGTCTGGATCAGGCAAGGCGTCAAGGCGCGGCGGACGCGTAACGAAGGCCGGGTCAGGGCATTGAAACGCTTGCGCGCCGAACGCTCCGAACGCCGCAATACCCAAGGCACCGCCAAACTGAGCCTGAACAAAGGCGAGGCCTCCGGCAAGAAAGTCGTCGAGGCCATCGACGTGAATTTTAATTATGGCGATAGAACTATCATCAAGGACTTTTCGCTGCGCATCGAACGCGGCGACAAGATCGGTTTGATCGGCAACAACGGCGCCGGTAAATCCACCTTATTGAAGCTGCTGCTCGGCCAATTGCAGCCGACTACCGGTACCATCGAACTGGGTACCAATCTGCAAATCGCTTACTTCGATCAATTGCGCGAACAACTCGACCCGGAAATCTCGGTGGCCGACAGCGTGTTGGATGGCGGCGAGTTTGTCGATACGCCGGATGGCAAGCGCCATGTGATGTCCTATCTGGCCGATTTTCTATTCGCTCCGGCCCGCGCCCGATCGCCGGTCAAAAGCCTGTCCGGCGGCGAGAAAAACCGCCTGCTGTTGGCGCGCTTGTTTACCAAGACCGCCAACCTGATCGTGATGGACGAACCGACCAACGATCTGGATTTGGAAACCCTGGAGATTTTGGAAGAAAAACTGGTCGAGTACCAAGGCACCTTGTTACTGGTCAGCCATGACCGGGAGTTTCTGGATAACGTCGTCACCAGCGTGCTGGTGTTCGAAGGCGAGGGCAGGGTGGAGGAATACATCGGCGGTTACGCCGACTGGTTTGCGCTGATGGAGCAGAACAAAAAAGCCGAAGCGGTAAAAATCGCCGAACAAGCGGTTAAAAAGGAAAAACCCAAAACCAGCCCGGCCAAAAAGCTGAGCTTTAAAGAACAGCGGGAACTGGAACAATTGCCCGCGCTGATCGAACAACTGGAAACCCTGCAAACCCAGCTGACGGCGGAAATGAATGAAGCCAATTTTTATAAGCAAAGCCCGGATGCTGTGGCCGCCAAACTGGCGCAATTGCAAACCGCCGAGGCCGATCTAAGCCAAGCTTATCAGCGTTGGGATGAATTGGAAGCGATGCAGGGCTGAGGGTTTTAACCGGTTAGGTCTGTTGGCAGTTCGATATTCAATAGTGCAATCAGGCTGTTGGGGTGGCCTTGCAGGAATTTGATGATCTCTATCCTGGCCGTGTCGGTTGCTATATTCCGGGCTTCCAGGGCTCGCAACATATTGTCGAAAGCCAGGCGCCGTTTTAGACCGGCCGCGCTTTGGTCGCGCCGGCAGCCGAACGCGTCCATCAGTGTGGAGCCGCAGCGGCAATTTCTGAATACTTCGACCAGGATCAGCCCGTCGTCCTCGATGGCGGATCGCAGCGACGAACGGCCTCTAGGCATGTCCTGGGTTTCGATAAAAAACTGCTCGGCGGAGATGTAGACATAGCCGCAACTGGCGCAGGTTTTTGGAAACGTTGAGTCTAGCAAGGCGCGCAAGCCTTCGAAATCTTGAATATCCATACCAATACGTGAGTCTTGAAAAATCCGGCAGAGTAAATGCATTATGCCATAATGCCAGAAGGCGGTAATCAGCCAGGACGCTTCTGATAACGGATCGCGGATGAGTATTTTAACGTGGAACGATCAACTGTTGGTCGGCATAGACAGTGTGGATAATCAGCACCGGCATCTGGTGGCGCTGATCAATCGTCTGGATGAGCTAAACGCGCTGGGGTCCGATCTGCAAACCGTGATCGATACCGTCAAGCAGCTGGCCGATTACACCGTCTATCATTTTCAGCATGAAGAGCAACTGATGGCGGAGGCAGGCTTTAATCCGCGTATGCAGGCCGAGCATCGTCAGCAACATCAAGACTTTATCGACAAAGTCCGGCAGGTGCAGATCGAGGCGCAAGCCGATGTTTCCGTGCTTTCCAAGGATTTGCTGGATTTTTTGGTCGACTGGCTGTGCCACCATATTTTAAAAACCGACAAGCTGATGGCAATTAGCCTTAATCAGGGTGTCGATGCCGCGCAAATCAGTATCGACAAGGATGAGCATGTCGATATTTTGCACAGTAATTTATATTCGGCCCTTCGGGAAAGTGAAGAGCGCTTCAAGGAACTGGCCGACCATCTCCCGGCTTTGATCTGGATCACCAACGCCAAAAATCTGCCGATTTTTTGTAATCGTTTTTGGTTTAAAACTTTTAATATCGAGCGCGGTTTTGTCGATCGTCGGCAATGGCTGAACACGATACACCCGGACGATAGAGACAAGGTGGTGCAAACCTATCAGCAAGCTGCGGCCGAATTGACCAAATTCAAAATCCAGTATCGTTTGCAAGGTGCTGACGGAGCGGTAGTGTGGATTCTCGAAACCGCCGTACCCAGGCTGCGCAAGAACGGCGAATTTGCCGGTTTGATGGGCTGCGGTATGGACATCAGTACCCAAAAGCAGGCGGAAGCCGCCTTGCTGAAAATCAATCAACAACTGGAAGAGCGGGTCAGGGAACGCACTCAGGCACTGACAGAGGCCAATCAAACCCTGGAGCTGGAGAAAAACCAGCAAACCCTACTCAATCAGCAACTCCAGGAAACCCAGGCTTATTTGGTGCAATCGGAGAAAATGGCCTCGATCGGCCAATTGGCGGCCGGCGTGGCGCATGAGATCAATAATCCGCTCGGTTATATTTATTCCAACCTCAATAGCCTTAAGCAGTACATACAAGAGCTGAGCGAAGTTGCCGAATTGGCGGAACGCCTGGCCGGGCAATTGCCCGACAGCCATCCGGATGCGTTAGCCTTCAAGCAATTTAAACAAACAGTCGATTTAGCGTTTGTGAAAAGCGATGGCGCCGATTTGGTGCGGGAGTCCATGGAAGGCGCGAATCGCGCGAAGAAGATCGTGCAGGATTTGCGCGATTTTTCCCGGATCGATAAGCAGGGTCGGGAAATGTTCGATCTGGAAGCCGGTATCGATGCGACCTTGAATATCGTCAACAACGAACTGAAATTCAAGGCCGAGGTGGTAAAGGAATACGGCGGCGTCAAACCCTTCGAATGCGTCGGCGCACAGCTGAATCAGGTATTCATGAATTTGTTGGTGAATGCCGCGCAGGCCATCCCTGATTTCGGCAAAATCACCGTACGCACCGGTTATCAGGATGCCGACACGGTTTGGGTGGAAGTGGAGGATACCGGGCAGGGTATGAGCGAAGAGACCCGAATGCGGATATTCGATCCGTTTTTTACCACCAAACCGGTGGGCAAAGGCACCGGCCTGGGCCTGTCGCTATCCTATAAAATCATTCAGGACCATAATGGCCGCATCGAGGTCGAGTCGGTAATCGGTCAAGGGAGCCGATTTCGCATCTATTTACCCACCTGCGCGCCCGCCAGTTAGTAATTATCGAAGCCACGCCTATGACCGAGCTTTCTCAAGATACCCATACTATTGCAAATTTGTTATTCGTCGATGACGAGCCCAACGTGTTAAAGGCGTTGCGGCGGCTGTTTCGCGGCGCCGAGTATCAGGTCTATATGGCGGAAGGCGGCGCCGACGGCTTGGAAATTTTGCAGCAACATCCTATCGATCTGATTATCTCGGACATGCGCATGCCGCATATGGATGGCGCGGAATTTCTAACCCGAGCCGCCGAACGCTGGCCGGATTGCGTGCGGATCTTATTGACCGGTTATGCAGACCTGGAGTCGACTATCGCGGCGGTCAACAACGGCAAAATATACAGTTATTTCAGCAAGCCCTGGGAAGACAACGAGCTGAAAATTCTGGTGAACAACGCGCTGGAACAAAAGCGTTTGCGCGAGGAGCGCCGGCAACTGTTCGATATTATCAACCGGCAAAATCAGGAGTTGAAAGAGCTGAACGCCGGTTTGGAAGAGAAGGTGGAAAAGCGTACCGAACAGCTGAGAAAGTCGTTGCAGATGATCGATCAAGCCCACGATGCCTTGAAAAAACAGTATGCCGATTCGGTTAAGGTGTTCGCGAAAACCATCGAAATGCGGCCCGGCATCAAAAGCGGTCATGCCAAATACGTGGCGGAAAACGCCAGGGAAGTCGGGCGGCGGCTGGGGATGGATGCCGCCGCACTGAAGGATCTGGTCTATGCCGGCCTGTTGCTGCAAATCGGCAAAATGAGCCTGCCGGACAGTTTGTTGAACCAATCCTTATTGAGCATGAATAGCCTGCAACGCAAACGCTATTTAAACCACGCTTTGGAAGGGCAATCGTTATTAAAGGGCCTGGAACCCTTGCATAACGCCGCCGAACTGATCGCCGCGCAATATGAGCATTTCGACGGTTCCGGGCAGCCGCTGGGTTTGTCCGGCGGAGAAATTCCGCTGGGTGCCAGAATATTAATGCTGGTTCGCGACTATATTAATTATCTGGACGGCTCGATCACCGGCACCGCGATGACGACCGAGCAAGTGAAGGCCCGCTTGCGGGGTAAAAAGACCAAAGACTACGATCCGCTGGTGGTCGATACGTTTTTGGCTTTGCTTACCGACTCCGAAACCAGCGACGAACGGCCGATTATCGAAATTTCCTGGACCCAGCTGAAACCGGGCATGGAAGCCGCCGAGATTATTTGTAACGAGGTGTTGTATCTGAAGAATCAGATTCTCAGCGAAAAAAATGTCGAGGACATTCTGCAGCTCAGGAAGCACGCGAAACACCTGATTTTGCGGATACGGATGGGCAGTGATCAACAAAACAGCTGATTTCGCCGTAGCGGAAACCATTTTAGATAGGCAGGTAAATATGAGCAAAAAACACCCACCCAAAGCCGATAAGCAAGTCTACAAGGACACTTTGCAGCAATTGCAGGTGGAACTGGTCAAGTTACAAAACCACATCATCAAGCATGGCGACAAAATCCTGATCATCCTGGAAGGCCGTGATGCCGGCGGTAAGGACGGCACCATCAAACGCATCATTCAGCATCTCAGTCCGCGGGAAATCCGGGTGGTGGCGTTGGGCAAACCCTCCGATCGCGACCTCAGCACCTGGTATTTTCAACGCTACACTCACCATTTGCCGGCCGCTCAGGAAATGGTGCTGTTCAATCGCAGTTGGTATAACCGGGCCGGCGTGGAGCGGGTGATGGGTTTTTGCAACGATGACGAATATCACGAGTTCATCGAAACCGTCTCGCATTACGAACAACTACTGGTGCGCTCCGGCATCAAGCTGTTGAAATACTATCTGGACATCAGCAAAGCCGAGCAGAAAGAACGCCTGAAGCAACGCCAAAAAGATCCGCTGAAGCAATGGAAAATCAGTCCTATCGACAAGGAAGCGCAGAAACACTGGCAACCCTACAGCGAAGCCCGCAACATCATGTTCGCCCGCACCCATCACCTATCGGCGCCGTGGACCGTGGTCCGGGCCGACGACAAACAGGCCGCCCGGATCAACCTGATCAAGGATTTGCTGTTTCGCCTGGATTACAAGGGCAAGGACGAAGCGCTGGTCTTGCCGGATGCGAATATCGTGTTTAATTACGAAGAAAGCTATTTGCATAATGGCATGATTGCGCCGTGAGGTGTAGGCAGGAAAGGAGCTGGGCGGGTGATAAATGCCCATATGCACCAAACTGAGTAAGCCATATTCAACGTAGGGTGGGCGGCAACGCTTTTCTGCCCACCATTTCGCGCAATTGATTTAATTCCGCGTGGGCACAAAACCGTGCCCACCCTACCGACTAACAGACGAATAATGGGTAACGGCAGGCCGTGATACCCATCAATAAACAGTGTATCAATTGAAAAGCGCGTGTTCTTGCCTACAAGGAGGTCTAACAACTCAAGCGAGACATCAGCCATTTAGGCCAATCGTAGATCAGATCAGTTTGTGCGGTGTTAGCAATCATCGGCGCCAAAAAGGGTTTCACGCTGTGTTGTTATTTTTGTGACTAATGAATCATCGGGTTCAACGAAGCCCGATTTACCCTTTATACAAACCTCTATTCTTTTTCCATCGGTTTTCCATTGTGACAATTTTCTCGTTAATTGCTGAGTAAAATCGGTGTGTTTGCAAACGAGGTTGGCCCAAGGATCAACAATCCATCGTTCCTCTCCCAGATCGCCGATTACAAGATATTCATGACCAAACCCTGTAAGGTCACCCCACACGCCAAGTATTGCCTTAGTTTGGTACGCCAATTTTCCAATTCGACATTTCGCTTTGCTCACGCCAAACTGATTTATTGCTACATACATGGCGACTCTAGCCATTAACCCACAATTTCCAACAGTATTGTTTGCTTTATATAGTTTTTCTCCAATTGAAAAATTGCTGTCGTTGTGTTCAAACGACTGCTTTTGTTCATAACTGAGTACGGCGTTTTTGTTGCGTAGAGCTTTCTTCTCCGTGCTATTGTCCATCACCCAAGTGTCCTGGGGATTATTTCTAGTGAGATAAGCTTTGTTGCTAGACTTGATCTGACCTTTATAAAACTTTCGTACCTGTGTCAAAGTTTGCTTTGCCGGATATTCGTAACTCACATCTATTCTCCTTTTTCTCACTAAAAGAGCTTTGTAGTGTAGATGGACGCCTGTTTGAAATGCTGTGTCCTGCAAAGTGCAAGCGCATCAAGACAAACAGGCTTGTTAGTATTTGGATCTCTACATATTTTCGATGAGCGATTTATTTCGCCGATTCCGCAGGTTTGGCCGGAACAGGCGCTTCGGCTTTGGCTGGCGCCACTTTTTCCTCAACTTGCGCAGCTTTTTCCGGTTCTTGCTTAGGTCCGATATAGCCTTTATGCCAGGCGTAGGCCGCGCCGGCCAGCAGGATCAGCAAAAACACGTAGCTTTTCCAATGGCTTTTCTTTTCGCCGAACGGATCGACCATTTGCATTTCCGCGTCTTTCGGTAATTTGGCGACGCCGGTCAATAAACGGCCGAACGGGATGTTGATGAAGGCCTTGGCATTCACCGCCCAACCGCAAGCATCCAGTACCGGTGCCAGATTGCGTTGGCGCAGTTTCAAATAAGCGATGAACATGGATGGGCCGGAAATCGCCAGCATCACGCCGATGATGGCCAGCGGCATTTGCCACCAAACCAAGCCCATGAAGCTGCTCATCACGGTGGCCAGCGCGGTGCCGATGGCGCCTATCGCCAAACCGATGGCGGCGAAAATACCGGCGAATTTCCCTACATCGAACGGTGCCGGCGGTTCCTTGCCTTGTCCGGCATTGGCGCCGGCTTCGGAAATGCCTTTAAAGGTATTTTCGTGCGCCGCTTTGTCGCGGGCCGACGCGCTTTTTTCCAATTGCTCGTTAATCATCCGCGCGACGCGTTTATAAGGCGCCCAGAATGCTTGCTTGATGCTGATCGGATTTTCGATGATTTTGACGATGGTCGCGTCCCAGTCCACGCCGTTGCGGTCGTAAAACACGCCGTTGCGGCCGACGCGCAAATTGTCGCTGTCGCCGCCGGTAACCGCTGCGGCAATGGTTAGCGTTTCGTTACTGCCTTGTCGGCGGCATTCGCAGTAGGCCAGAAAGATTTTGCTGAGTTCGGCCAGTTTACTGTGACCGTCCACATCGTCCACTTTCACGCATAATTGGCAACTTCTGCCGTCCAGGTACAAGGTGCCGGCCTGGAAAATAGCGTGCGGTTCGGCGCTGTAAAAATCGCGAAACGACACGAAGTTATTTAATAAAGTGTATAGATCGCGGTAGTAATGCAGCAAGCGCACGACCGAGTCGATGGCTTTGGCGTGCGGTTCCAGAGCCAGATCCTGTTCGATCAAACCGGTCAACTTGGCTTGTGCATCGCTTTGCAACAGCGTTTTGATGCGCTCCAGTCCCAAGCCTTCCACGGCATTGGCCGGTTTTTTCTGCAGCCAGGCCTGGTAATCGGCGAACTGTCCGACCACGCTTTGCCATTGCGCATAAGACAAACTGTCCGCTGCGCCCAGCAGCGGCGCAAGTACCAGGGTTTTTAACTGTTCTACCGCAGCGCGCCAGGCCGGATTCAAACCGGTGGTCAATGGCAAATTGCCGCTGGCGACGATGGCGGCCAGCGGTAATTTGGCCAGTTCTTCGTTGCCGGTGGATAAGTCGATGCCGGCCAGTTGCTCGTAGCGGCTGTCGGCTGGGTTCAAAAACTCGGTCGCGCCGGTGTCGAATTCCGCCAATTGGCAGCGGGTAAAAAAGTCGTCGATTTTGGGTTTTAATTGGGCCAGCAACGCTGCCGCCGCTTCGGTGTCGGCGATTTGATTGCGAATCCGCACGGCTTCGGCGTCGCTCTGTTGCCACCAGTCGAAATAAGCGCCGGCATCCTTGAAAAATTGTTCGATTTTTTCCAGATTGATGCCCGGCTCGCCGCAGCGATCCTGAATCTCGCCCAAGCAGGCGATGATGTCGGTGATGGCTTGTTGGCCGGCCTCGTCGCTTGCGGCTTTGACCGGAATTATGCCGTCGCCGTTGAATTGGGTGTTGGCGAAAATCTTGGTCATATCGGCCAGATCGTCGGCGGTGATTTCGGTCGCATCCGCCTTGCCCAGATTTTTTAAGATTTCGACGGCGGAGGCCAGTAGCTGTTGGCCTTCCGGATCCTGGTCGTTAATCGCGGCCAGCGGCAGGGTGGTGTTTTGTTGAATTAAATCGGCCGGGTTTTTCAGCACTTTACTCACCCAACGCACTGCCTCAATCACCTCATTGGCTCTGATGCGGCCGTCGTTATCCGTATCCAGCAGCGCCAATGTTTGGTTGTCGAAGAACAAGCCGTGGGTCGGGCAACTCAGCGCCGCCCATAATTTCTGATCCAGTTCCGGCAGTCCGAGCAAATCGCTACCGCGTTTCAATTCAACCTGATCGAAACCGCCGAGTCTGGCAAACCGCCATTTTTCGGCAACGTTACGGTTGGATATTGGCGTCATTGTGTGTCTCCTGTGTTGAGTGGTTTTTGTTATGCTTATCACGGAATTTCGTTAGTTTTACAGACTTAGGTCACTTGACGCAACTTGCTTTATTGGGTTGCAGGCGGGACAGGAAACTTGCAATAACTCGCCGCTATGTCTGTGCCTTAAAGGACGGGCGCGGCCGTCCAATTGGTTCATATCCTGGTACAAACGGTTTTCGTGATTGATCACTTCGCGTTCGTGCTCGAACGGATACAGGGTTTGGGCCATGCCGCCGCCGTCGATAAAATGTTGGCTGTCCAGCAACATCAATTTGGCATGCAGCAATTCATGCAATAAGGCGTCGGCGGGCGAGATGCTGCAGGCGGGTGTGGCGTCGCAGCCCGGATCGTTCAGCAATTGCGCGCCCAAGCGGGTGTCGAAATAAATCGCCACGCTATCCACGCCAAATTGATTGCCGAAGGCCTGGGTTTGCCAGGTGTTTTGCTTGTATTTGAGTATGAGTTTTTGACCGCGCAATTCGTTAAGCAAACTCACGGCTTGCGGGTAGTGCGAAAAATAATCGGCCATTACCGCCAAGTCCGCGCTGATATTACCTGGATCGGCGGACTCGGCCTGGTAGATAGCGCTTAGAAAATTGAAGATTTCCGTTTTTGCCAGAGGATCGCTGCTCAGCGTGGCTTGCTTTTGGCTGTACGCGGCCATCACCTCTGCGGCGGTGGGCGGCTTACGTTGTCGTAAGCGAATCGTCGATACGCCATCCTTATCGACCGATAGCTTGGCCTGCATCGGGTTGACCGGCTCGGCCAGTTGGCTGGTAACTGTTTGCACGGCGTTGACGGGCTGTAAATCATCGGCGGTTACCGCGCGCGAAGACGCCATCATGCTTATGCAAAAACTCAACACTAAACCGACATTGCGGCGGCGGTTATGCAGGATGGAAGCGTCGTCGCGTTGCCGGCTATCTTCCTTTAAATAGAGACCGTAGCGCCGGGCTATTTCTGCCAGCTCGGCAAAGGCCGGTTCGGCGTCGCGACGTAAACCTGCTTGGCATACCAACGCCGGTTTGCCGTCGATTATGCAAGGATGCAGGAAGTTGCGTTCCGCCGGCTGCCGTAAATACCAGCGATTTAAATCGCCGGCTAATTTATCGATTCCCTCGATCCGGCTGGGGGCGCCGGCAAAGGCCTGTGCCAGGGTTGATAGTCCGTTCATGGCTTTACTCGAATGCTGGTGGATGCAGGTTTTCCGTCAACTCTAACAGCGCTTGAGGGCCACCGGCAAGTAAGCCGGCAGCCTGGATTGGGAGGTATCGGCCAGGCCGGGCTTGTCATAAAACAGTCATGTTTTTCCAGCATAATCGAACCATGATGAAATTTGCGGGCTTTTCAAGATTCGCTTTCGATTGGAAAGCAGCGGAACGGGGCATGGCGGGCGGCGCCTATCTTCGATGGCTTGCGACAACCCTGGCAGGGGTGTATTTGCTTGTGGTGTTGTATCTAAATCTTTCCGCCGCCGTCGAGCCCGACGCAACCGAGCCTACCGCACCCGCTCCCACTGCAGCAGCCACGCAAAATACGCCCGTGGATTTATCAGAAATCGGCGCTTGGCATTTGTTCGGGCAAAGCCCGGATAGCGAATCGGGCGGGGACGCCGTTGCGGAGACGCAATTGCAGCTCAAACTGCTGGGTATTATGTTTTTGTCCAAGGAACCGGAAAATGCCAGCGGCATCATTCAAGCCGATGACGGTCAGCAGAAGAAATACCGCTTGGGGGACAAACTGCCCGGCGGCGCGGTGCTGCATGCTGTCGAACCAGACCGGGTCTTGCTAAGGCATGGCGAACGCCAGGAATCCCTGTTATTAAAAAAAGATAGCGTCCACGCAGCAACCGCCACCGAATAATCCCCTCCCTTGTAAACACTGCAAATGAAAACACGCTTGTTGATAGGCTTGCTGCTGGCCTTTTTCTGCCCGATGGTGCTGGCAGAAAAAGACGAATTTTCGCTGAATCTCAAAGATGTCGATATTCGCGCGCTGATCGAAACGGTAGCGGATGTCACCGGTAAAAATTTTATTATCGATCCGCGCATCACCGGCAATATCTCGGTGGTGACCTCCACGCCAATGAAGTCGGCACAGGTTTACGATGTATTCCTGTCCATATTAAAGGTGCACGGTTACTCCGCTATTCCGAACGGCAACGTGGTGAAGATTATTCCCAATGTCACCGCCAAGCAGGACGGCGAGGAAAGCGAGTTGCGCGGCAATCCGCAGAACGGCGACGAACAACTGACCCGGGTATTGCAGGTGCATCACGTCGATGCGACGCAATTGGTACAGACCCTGTTGCCGTTGATGCCGCAATACGCCTTTATCGGCGCGGTGCCGGAAAGTAACACCGTGATCCTGTCCGATACCGCCGCCAACGTCAAACGCTTGGCAGCCATGATCAAGCAAATCGACAAAAGCGATTTGCAAAATATAGAAATCATCAATTTACGGCATGCCAACGCCGCCGATTTGATTCTGCCGCTGAATACGCTGATTACCAGCAATAATGCCGGTAAAACCACGGTTGTCCCGCCGCCGATGGTGGCCGACGAACGCTCCAATTCCATTATTCTCGGCGGCGACCCGGAGATGCGTTTGCAGATGCGCGCCTTGATCGCCAATCTGGATACGCCTATAGAAAAAGCCGGCAATACCGAAGTGATTTATATGCGTTATGCAGTGGCCAAGGAATTGGTGGAAACGCTGACTGGGGTGGGGTCTTTGAAGGACGAAAAAGCCGATCAGGCTAAAACCAAAGCCTCCACCAGCAAGGACTTCGATATTCGGGCGGACGAAGCGGCCAACGCGCTGATTATCACCGCGCCGCACGATTTGATGCTGACCTTGAAATCGGTGGTCAGACAACTGGATGTGCGCCGCGCGCAAGTGCATATCGAAGCGATCATCGCCGAAGTCAGCTATGACAAATCGCAGAATATCGGCGTCGAATGGCAAACCAAGGACGATGGCAGCGTGTTTGCGGCGAGCAGAAAAGGCGAAGGAAACTCGCTGAATCTATCGCAATTTATTACCTCCGCGGGCAAGGGCTTAAGCATTGGCTATCTGGCCGGCAGCGAATTAAAAGCCTTGCTGACCGCCTTTGCCAACGATACCGACGTCAACGTGTTATCCACGCCGTCGCTGGTGACGATGGATAACGAAGAAGCCAGCATGATAGTCGGCCGTAACATCCCGTTAACCACCGGTCAATATACGCCGTCTGTCGGCGGTAGCCTGAGCACGCCGTTTCAAACCATCCAGCGCGAAGACATCGGTATCAAACTCAAGGTTTTGCCGCAGATAAACGAGGGCAACGCGGTCAAATTGAAAGTCGCGCAAGAGGTATCCAGCGTCGTGCAAGGCACTACCGGGGCGGATTTGCAGACCAATAAACGCAAGATCGAAACCAGCGTATTGGTCGATGACGGCAAGGTGTTGGTATTGGGTGGTTTGATCGAAGACGACATCACCGAAACGGTGGATAAGGTGCCGCTGTTGGGGGATATTCCTTATCTGGGCTATTTGTTCCAAACAAATTCGACGACCATCACCAAAAAGAATCTGATGGTGTTTTTGCGGCCGCAAATCATCAGGGACGCGGGTAAATCCAGCGGCTTAACCCACGACAAATACAATTATATTCGCGACAAGCAGCAAGAGTTTAACGAGGACGGTGTGCTGTTGATGCCGGAACAGAAACAGCCCTTGCTGGACAACTTACCGGACGACAATTCGGCCGCGCAAGACAACCGCGGCGAGGCTGGCGGCAATGGCACCCGCTGAGCCAACAGTGCCAGCGTCTACCGATAACAGGCTGCCGTCTTACGGTTTTGCCAAACGCCACGGCGTAATCGTCGCGGAATGTTCCGCGCAGCAGGCGCGCATCGTTTACCAGCCCAAAGCCTCGGTAACGGCGTTGCTGGAAACCCGGCGCTTCGTGGATAGGCCGGCCCGTTTCGAAGCGGTCGGCGCGGAAGAGTTCGAACGCCTGTTGCAGGCAGTTTACGAACACAAAACCGGCCATGCCCAGCAAATGGTCGAGGATATGCAGGACAATCTGGATTTGTCCGAGATGGCCCAACATCTGCCCAAGCCGGAAGACTTATTGGAAAGCGAGGACGAAGCGCCGATCATCCGCTTAATCAATGCGCTGCTCACCGAAGCCATCAAGGAAAACGCCTCGGATATTCATATCGAGTCTTACGAAAAACGCATGGTGGTACGGTTTCGGGTGGACGGCACCTTGCGGGAGATTATCGAGCCGCAACGCGAATTTGCGCCGATGGTGATCTCCCGCCTGAAAGTGATGGCCAAGCTGGATATCGCCGAAAAACGTTTGCCGCAGGATGGCCGCATCTCTTTGAATATCGGCGGCCGCACCGTGGACGTGCGGGTGTCGACCTTGCCGTCCGGGCATGGCGAGCGGGTAGTGTTGCGCTTGCTGGACAAGCAGGCCAACCAATTAAGTCTGAAGCAAGTCGGCATGTCGGATTACGAGCTGAACAGTATTCAGCAGATGATCGCCCGGCCGCACGGCATCATTCTGGTGACCGGGCCCACCGGCTCCGGGAAAACCACCAGCTTGTACGCGGTGGTCAATCAATTGAATCAGCGCAGCCGAAATATTCTCACCGTCGAAGACCCTATCGAATATTACCTGGACGGCGTCGGCCAGACCCAGGTCAATGCCAAGGTGGATATGACCTTTGCCAAGGGCTTGCGCGCAATCTTGCGGCAGGACCCGGACATCGTGATGGTCGGCGAGATTCGCGACCGGGAAACCGCCGAGATTGCGGTGCAGGCCAGCTTGACCGGCCACTTGGTGCTATCGACCTTGCATACCAATACCGCCGTGGGAGCCATCACCCGGCTGCGCGACATGGGCATAGAGCCTTTCTTGTTGGCCTCCAGCTTGGTGGGTGTGATCGCGCAACGGCTGCTGCGCAAACTGTGTCCGCATTGCAAAAAGCCGGAGCAGGTGCCGGTGCAGGATTTGGCCAAACTGGGTCATAGCGGCAATATCGGCGAGACGGTTACTGTTTTCCAGGCCCAAGGCTGTCCGCAGTGCCATAACCACGGTTACAAGGGCCGGGCCGGCATATTCGAAATGATCATGCTGGATAGCGCGATGCAACAGTTGATCCACGATGGCGCCGGCGATTTGGAACTGGAACGGCATGCCCGACTGAACTCGCGCAGCATTCAACAAAGCGCGCTGGAAAAAGTCCTGAACGGCGATACCAGCATCGACGAAGCGATCCGCATTACCTTAAAGGATTAAGTGTCGGTATGGCGGTCTTCGAATATCAAGCTTTGAACAATAAGGGCAAGTCGGTTAAAGGCACGCTTGAGAGCGACACCATCAAAACCGCGCGCCAGCAATTGAAAGCCAATGATTTAACCTTGCTGGACATTCAGGAAGTTCATAAAAAAGAACGCCGCGGCCAGTCGCCCTTATTGGCGCAAAACATCGGCATGCGCGCATTGGCGCATATTACCCGGCAGTTGGCCGCTTTGTTGAAGTCCGGCCTGGCGATAGACGAAGCGCTGGGCATTATCGCCCGGCAACTGGAATCGGCAAGGGCCAGACGGATTTTGCTGGCGATCCGAAGCCGAATTCTGGAAGGACAAAGCTTGGCGGTGGCTTGTCAGGCATTTCCCAGTACCTTTCCGCCTCTGTACCGCGCTACAATCGAAGCCGGCGAATCCTCGGGAAAGCTGGATCAAGTGCTGGAAAAGCTGGCCGATTATTTAAGCGACAAAGGCCAACTGCATCGCAAGTTACAGATGGCGATGATTTATCCGGTGTTGCTGTCGTCGGTGTCGATATTGGTGGTGATCGGCCTGTTGGCGTATGTGGTGCCGGAAATCACCGGCGTGTTCGACAAAATGGGCCACGAACTGCCGGCTATTACCCAGGCGTTGATTAGCTGCAGCGATTTTTTGCAGAGCAATGGCTTGCTGTTGTTGGTCATCGCGGTGGCCCTGTCCGTGGCGGCGAAACTGATTTTGCGCCGGGAGCGGCCGCGCATGCTGTTTCACCGCTGGCTTTTGACCATGCCGATTACCGCCCGTTTTTCCAAGGGCTTAAACACCGCCCGTTTTACCCGCACACTGGCGATTTTGACCAATAGCGGCGTCGAGCTGCTGGAAGCCTTAAAGATTTCCAGTCAGGTATTGTCCAACAATGCGATGCAGCAAGCAGTTGCGCACACCGCAATCCGCGTGCGGGAAGGGCAGAGTTTGAACAAGGCGCTGGAAGCCAGCGGCTTCTTTCCTCCGGTGACGATACATTTGGTAGCCAGCGGCGAAGCCAGTGGGCAATTGCCGCGCATGCTGGAAAGCGCCGCCGATGACCAGGAACGCGATATTCAGGCGCTGACCGAATTGACCATGGGTTTATTCGAGCCCGCCTTGATTCTGTTCATGGGATTGGTGGTGCTGACCATCGTGTTGGCCATTCTGTTACCGATATTTGAAATGAACCAGCTGATCAGATAGGCGTTTTGTCATACGCCTGTCACGTTGACTTTCTAATCTTCTCGCCGTTGCCCTGCATATCTGGGCGCGATTTAACTCCACCGACTTTACACCGTTATGAGCAATAAAAAACAGCAAGGCTTTACCCTGATCGAAGTGATGATCGTGGTGGTGATTTTGGGCATTTTGGCGTCCATCGTCGTGCCGAAAATCATGGGCAGACCGGACGAAGCCCGCGCCACCCGTACCTTGCAAGACATCAGAGCCATCAGCGCCGCGCTGGATCTGTATCGCCTGGATAACTTCAGCTATCCCACCACCGACCAGGGGCTGGAAGCCCTGGTGCACAAACCGGCCAATCTGCCGCAAGGCGCACATTGGAAGCAGGGCGGTTATCTGGATCAGTTGCCTGCCGACGCGTGGGGCAAACCGTATTTTTACATGCAGCCCGGCGCGCACGGCGAATTTGATTTGTATTCCTTCGGTGCAGACGGTGTGGAAGGCGGTAGCGAAGCTGGTGCGGACATCACCAATTGGGCGCAAAAGTAAGTCAGCTTAAGGGCTTGAACGCTCGCGGTTTTACGCTTATCGAGCTATTGATTGCGATGGTCCTGATCGGTTTGATGAGCAGCATGGCGATGCTGGCGATGGGCAATGCCGATCACAGCAAGCAGCAACAATTGGAAGTTGAGCGGCTGGCAAAATTGCTGGAGCTGGCAGAGCAGGAAGCGATGATACGCGGCGAAAGTATCGGCCTGGAATTGGTTGGCCAAGGTTATCGTTTTCTGGTGCCGGCCCAAGGCAAGTGGCAGCCGGAGAATAACGATGCGTTATTCAGACAGCGGGATTTGCCGGCAGGCATGGCCTTGGCTTTGACCTTGGATGAAAAGCCGGTGTATCTGAATAACCGGTTCGGCGGCAAAGTTCATCCCGAGCCGCAGATTGTATTTACGCCGGACGGGGCCGTCGATGTGTTCCAAATTGCTTTGGATTTAGCAAAAAGCGATCTCCGGTTTTGGCTGAGTAATACGGCGGATGAAGGTTTAGCGGTTTCCAGTGTCACCATTAAGCCATGAAATATTCCGGCGACGGCGGCTTTACTCTGTTGGAAGTGCTGATTGCGTTGGCCCTGTTAGCCATCCTGATGGCCGGTTTAATCAAAATTACCGCCGACAACACCAAGAACCTCTGGTATCTGGAAAACAAAACGATAGCCGCGACGGTAGCCGCTAATCATGCGGTGCAATTGCGCCTGGATACCGAAAAACCGGAGAACCAGGATGGTTGGGAAGCGATGGCCGGACGGCGTTGGTATTGGCAGGCCAAGCGCGGCGTGACGCCTAGTATCGGCGGTGCGGTGTGGGATTATCGGATAGAAGTGTTTTTGGAAGGGGATAAATCGCCTTACGCCGGTTTACTTAGTTATGTTCCGGTTGGTCATGAACAGTAAGGCCGCCGCAAGTCGCGGCTTTACCTTACTGGAAATCCTGATCGCGATGGCGGTGTTCGCGATCATGGCGGCGATGGCCTATGCCGGCTTGAGCGCGGTGCTGGATGCCAGAGCGGGAACCGAAAAGCGTTCGGACAGCATTGCCGAGTTGCAGCAAACCCTGTATTTGCTGAACGAAGATCTGGCCCAAGCCTTGCCGCGTCCGGTCAGGGACGAATTCGGCAGCGAACAGCCGGCTTTTTTCGGCGGTAATGGCGAGGACTTGCTGACCTTGACGCGTAGCGTGCCGGAATGGTCGGAGTTAGTGATGCGTAGCCAATTGCAACGGGTGAGTTATCGTTTGGAAAACGGTAGCTTGTACCGTCTGGTATGGACCGTGTTGGATCGCACCCAACAGACGCAATTTCGCCGCAAAAAACTGTTGAACGTCGCGGCGCTTGATTTGCGTTTTTACGGCAGCGACTGGAGTACGCATTGGCCCGCCGGCGGCAGCGGATTGCCCAGAGCGGTGGAAGCTAATTTTAGCTTGTCCGGCTTGGGTGAGATCCGCCGGCTGTTTTTGGTGCGGGAATGAGGTCGCTACATCAGGCGCAGCGTGGGATCGCGTTGATCACCGTCATGCTGATACTGGCTATCGCCACGGTAGCGGTCGTGTCCATGTCCAGCGCGCGGCAGCTGGATATGCGCCGCACCGAAAACCAGCTGCGCAGCGCGCAAGCCTGGGAATATGCGTATGGCTTGGAAAGTTGGGCTATCGGCCAGCTGGCGGCCGATGCCAAGGCGGGTGAGGTCGATGGTTTGGATGACACCTGGTCTAAACCGCTGGCAAGGACAAGTGTGACCGGTGGCACGATGCAGGCCGGCATTGAGGATTTGCAAGGCCGGATCAATTTGAACAACTTGTTGGTCGAGGGCAAGGTTTCCGCGCCGGATGTAAGACGCCTGGAACGCTTGCTGGCGTTACTGAAACTGAAAGCCGATCTGGCGCAGGCGATAACGGATTGGATCGATGCGGATATGGATGCCATCTATCCGCACGGTGCGGAAGACGAAACCTATACCCGGCTTAAGCCCGGCTACCGCGCCGCGAACCGGCAATTTGCCGATGTCAGCGAGTTGCTGCTGGTGCAAGGCATGACGCGCGAGACCTATCTGACATTGCTGCCTTATGTCTACGCGGTGGACGGTTACGCGCCGTTGAATGTCAATACCGCCAGCGCCACCGTGCTGCGCTGTTTGGCCGACGACATCAGCGCCGATCAAGCGGAATCCATATTCAGAGCCAGAGGCAAGCCTTTCGAAAAAGTCGCGGAATTTCTAAAGGACGAAGCGGTTGCCGACGCCGGCATCGGTAAATACGGCTTGGGCGTCGGTTCGCAAAACTTTTTACTACAAGGGCAAATCGATATGGGGAAAACCCATTTGCAGTTTGAGTCGCAATTGCAGCGCGACGGTGGCGGTGATCGGATATTGAAGCGGCAACGCGTAGGCTTGGCGCATGGCTGAGAAACTGCTGGTCAGGTTCACCGCAGGGTCTGTCGACAACCTGGAGTGGTTGAGTCTTGCCGAACCGAATAGTCAGCCTGCATCCGGCACGATGACTGAGTTGGCAGCGGCTGCGCAGGGTAAATCATTGCTGCTGTTATTACCGGCCGCTTCGGTGTTGTTACTGGAAATCGAGCTGGCGATTAAAAACACCGCGCAACTGAAAAAGGCTTTGCCGTTTGCTTTGGAAGACCTGCTGGCCGAGGATGTGGAAAATTATCATCTGGTTTGGTTGAAGCAAGACCGGGATAAACTCGCCGTGGCGGCAGTCGCGCACGAAACATTAACGGCCTGGCTTGCGCCGTTTCGCGAAGCCGGTTTGCTGCTGGATGGTGCATATCCGGAAACCTTGTGCCTGCCGTATCGGGCCGGGCAAGGCGCTTTGCTGATCGAAGGCAATCACGCCGTGCTGCGCAGCGCCGCCTACCTTGGCGGTGGATTAGATGCGGTATTTCTGCCGCAGCTACTGGAAAAAGCCCGTATCGAAGGCGCGGATTTCGAGACTTTGCGGATATGCAAAGACAGTGAAGACACAGCGTTGCCGGATGGCTTGGCAAATTTGGATTTGGACATACTCATCGACAAGCCTTTGCACTTCATGGCCAGTGCCACCGAGTTATTGCCCGCCGAGCTGAATTTGTTGAGCGGTGCGTATGCCGTCAGTAACCGAAAGCTAGGCAGTTGGCAGCAGTGGCTGCCGGCGGCAATAATTGTGTGCGTGGCGCTGGCGGCACAGAGCTACGCGCTATTGCATACGTATTGGCAGCAACAGGCCGAGCTAAGCGCGTTGGAAGCCAAAACCCAAGAGCTGTTCAAACAAACCTTTCCCGATGTGAAACGCATCGTTAATGTTAAAGCTCAGGCCGATCAACAACTGGCGCAACTCAGAAAACAACACGATTTCGTCGGCAGCGGCTTCATGCGCTTGATCTACGGTTCCGGCTTGGTGTTGAAAGACACGCCGGCCGTGCGCTTGAAAAAACTCAATTTCCTGAACGGTGGTTTGCAGTTGCATCTGCTTGCCGGAGACATCGGTCAACTGGAGCAATTCAAACAGCAGTTACAAAGCAGCATGCAGGTCAAAATTCAATCGGCCGACAGCGGCGCAAACGGCGTGGAGGCGCAACTTGAGATTCGCGAAAAATGACATAACGCAACGCTTTTCTGAATTAACGCCCCGAGAGCGAGTGCTGGCGCTGGGCGGTTTGCTGGTCGTGCTGGTGTATGGCGCATACCTGCTGTTTTACCAACCAATCGCCGAACAGAGCCGCTTGCTGACGCAAAAAATCCAGGCACAACGGCAAATCTATAACTATTTACAGCAAGTCGGCAACGAAGCGGCTGTCTTGCGGCAACAGGCTACTGTTGATGTACCGATAGAGGGTGCGGACAAGCAATCGCCGATGGCGGTAGTCGATTTCAGCAGCCAACAGCTGGACATAAAACCGGCAATCAAACACCTGTCGCCGGAAGGCGAGGACAAAGTCAGCGTTTGGCTGGAACATCTGTCCTTCGATAAGTTGATGTCCTGGTTGGCGATTCTGGAAACCAGGCACCGCTTGCAGGTACTGCAAATCGATATCGAGAAACCTAACGATGCCGAAGGTATGGTTAATGCCAAAGTCTTGTTGGGCGTTTAACTTCAAATAACTATTGTGCCTGAAAGCGTCCGGTTACTTTGTTTTTAGCTGTTTAAATATCCCAAAAGAAGCCTCGCCACCGTTGGCTACTCGCCGAGCATCGATTAATTCGAGGCTGGGTTCATGCCTAAAAACCCTCATACCCACTCAAGAGACGGATTAATCACGTTAGCCCGTTTATTCGTAATACAGATGTATTACATGTCACGTGAATTTAACAATGCTGTAACCGAAACGCCGCTATTGCTCTGGAATAATTCGCGCCAAGTTGAGGTGCCGGGATAAGGCAGTTCGGCAAGGATTCGGGAGCGACTAGGGAACACGGATGGCACGAACAGGGAGCGGCGACGGAAGAGGATAGGGAGGAGGCGATGGGGAAAATGGTAGCGGGGGCAAGCGGCGCTGTTTATTCGTTAGATAGTGCCGGATTAAGGAAAGCGTGTAAAAGCCAAACCCGTTGTGAGGCGGGGACGGAAAGCTTCAGGTCTTATGTCTGGGATAGACTTCAAGATGGCTGGGTTGTCACCTTGTGTATTTAAGACTTTTATTTTTTAAACATAAGGCATAAACAATGAAACATTTTGCAAAAACTATGATTGCAGCGGCTCTGTTGGCAGGCGCTGGTTCAGCTAACGCTAGCATTCAAAACAATGGCGGCGGTGACAACGAAGCGTATTTGTCAGCTTACGATATTACTACAGGTAAAACCTTTACGTTGGATACTGGCGTTACTTATAACACATTGGTTGCCAACGTTAGCAACGCAGCATTCAGCCTGAATTTTGACCTATCTGCTTTGAGCAACTGGACTAACTTCATCACCGGTGCAACCACTAGTGCCATCAAATATGTCGTTGCTGTTGGCAATGGCATCGATTTCGGCGCCGCGATCACTGGCGCGCCTTTGGCTACTTCCGCCGCTTTGCTTTTCGGCTATGACACTGCTAATGCTATTCAAGGTCACGCGATTGACATCAATGGAAAAATTGGCGTAATCAACCCAGCCGCAAACCTGTCTACTCTGGTATTGGACGGCGAATCAGGAAATACCGTAGGTCAACACGGTGAAGCATCTTCCGTTTGGGGCGGCTGGATCCAAGACCCACAAGCTAGCTACGGTCAAGCGGTGGGTTTTCAATTAGGTCAAATGGATCAAAACACCGGTGACAACATTGCCACCACGTTTGCTGGTCAATGGAAACTGGCTGGCAACAGCCTGACTTTTGCCGCGCCTCCTGTTGCTTCCGTACCGCTGCCAGCCGCAGTTTGGATGTTCGGCGCCGGTCTGATGGGCGTATTGCGTTTAAACCGTCGTAAATCAATGTCTGTATAAGTCGTTGGCTACTCCCGCATTGCTGTGGGGGTAGCTCTCTATTTTTTAACAAGCGAGAAAAAAATGAAAAATTTAATGTTAGGTGCGGCAGTTTCTGTTGCCTTATTCGGTAGTGTTGCGCAAGCGGCTATCACGTTGGACGGTGCCGGCAAAGTCGTAGTAACCCCTGCCGATACTTATGAAATCTATTTGGGCGGCGCTTCCGCTGCACTGGATTATATCGAGCATTTGGCGACCAGCAATTCAGTAATTGCTGCGGATCGTATGTGCGATTCCACCCAGCCTATCTACAAATTTAAAGATAACGGCGGCGGCAAGGATCAAAACGCTTACTACTGCACATTGAACCCGTTGAACCCGCAATTAGTTGGATTGGCTGCGGGTAAAGCCAATCTGCTGATTTACAAACGTAGCGTAGGTGGTTCAGCTTATGGCGTTACTCCGATTATCGACGACGCCAAAGGTGCGGCTTCCGCAAGTATCGCGTTCTTGAACGTCGATCCTAGCGTTTGTACCGTGCCTGTACTGTCAAGTGGTTTGTTAACCTCTACTTGCACATACTCGCCAACCACCGCTGGTCAATTTCAAATGGCTAAGCCTGACTTCGGTGTTTCCGATGTCGACCCAGAGCAATTTCGCGGCTTCAATACTCCTGCCGGTTTTTCACCGGTTAACCCAACTGATTTGAGTTTGTTGAATGTTGAATCAGCGGGCGGTCAAGTGTTCGGTATTGGCGCTACTAAAAAACTGCGTAATGCTTTACAAGAAGCTCAATTTGGCGTGGGCAATGCGTGCGTTGGTTCCGAAACCGAAGCTTGTATGCCTAGTTTGACTCGCGATCAAATCGCCAGCATCATGACCGGCAAACTGGATAGTTGGAAAGACCTGAAAATCGGCGCCAGTGATTTGTATACAGCAGCTAGTGCAGCCAACAAACCAGGTAACGCTAATGCCCGTGTACACATTTGTACCCGTACCGATGGTTCAGGTACTAAAGCACAAATGGGGGTCAATTTCTTGAACTATCCTTGCGCCTCGGCGGCAACTGCTCCTGCAGCTGATACCGGTGCTTTGATTGAAACGATCGCAAAAACTCAGGTTCATGCGCTGGGCTCTTCCGGCGGTGTGTCCGAGTGTTTGCGTGAATTGGATGCCGGAAACAATACTATCGGCACTAGCTTCAACAACACTTACACAGCCGGCGGCGCACGTTGGGCGATCGGTATCCAAGGCTTGGAAAAAAATGCAAACCAAGCTGAAGACTGGCGTTTTGTGAAAATCGACGGCGTTGCGCCAACTTTGGCAAACGTTGCGAAAGGTAAATATCACGATTGGGCTGAGTTGACATTCCAATATTCCAAAACTCATGCTTGGGACTTGAGTGAAGACTTGATCGTTAAAGAATTCATCAAAGCTGCCGGCAACCCTAACGTTATCGTGTCTTTGAACCAAACTAACGTGCATCCGTTCGGCGATAGCGGCTACTTGGCGTCGCCTAAAAACTTCGCACCTGACGTAAACGGTAACTTCGCATCTAGCTATCCGGTTAACCCATATAGCCACGCAACTACTTCTTTGCCAGTTAACAACTGCCGTATCCCAACTGCATACGATCTGAGCAACGCTGCTGCTGGTGTTCAACTTCAATAATGCGTAATGCATTAGCTAGGTTGATGCGATAAAGGATTGTCGCGAGTAACAGGAAAACCAGCCGTTTACGGACGGCTGGTTTTTTATTTGTAGCGCTAGTGGGCGCAGAGGGAATGTTTCTTTCGACATTTATACCGGTGTGCACTTGGTCGGTGGCATTGTCACAAAAGCTTAACGCAAGCCCCCTAGAATACTGGGGCTGGCGGTTTTCATACGGAAAGCCGGGTATAACACGGATAAAACACATTTCATGCGGGTAAATAGAACAAAGCCGGGGCTAATTTGGTTGTCGGGCTGCGTCTTGATGGTGGCTTTTGAGGCATTGGCTCAGGAAGCTCAGCAGAACGGACCAGCCGTCGAAACGGAAACGGTAAATCAGCAACAGGCGGCGCAGCCGGCCGCCAATTTCGATTTGCTGGAATTACGAGTCAAGGGTAATAGCCTCATCGATAAGAAACAGTTGGAACGCACTATTTATCCGTTTCTGGGGCCTAAAAAAAGTATCGATAATGTTGAGTCCGCGCGCGCGGCACTGGAAGAGTTGTACCGAACCCATGGTTATCAGACGGTGGCGGTGGATATTCCCGAGCAAGATGTGAAAAACGGCATCGTTTATTTACAGGTAGTGGAAGGCAAGGTATCGCGTTTGCGGGTCAAGGATTCGCGCTACTTTTCGCTGGGAAAAATTAAGGCCGGTGTACCCGAATTGGCGGAAGGCAACGTGCCTAACCTGCCAAAAATGCAGAAGCAGCTGGCGGAACTGGCTGGTGAAAGTCCGGATCGGCAAATCACGCCCATCCTGCGCGCCGGCGAAACGCCGGGTACTTTGGAAGTCGATTTAAAAGTGAAGGACGAGTTGCCGCTGCACGGACGGGTAGAGCTAAACGGTCGCAATACATCCAGTACCTCACGCTTACGTTTGGTGTCGTCGTTAAGGTACGAAAATCTCTGGCAGGCCATGCATAGCGCCTCGCTGATGTATCAGGTGTCGCCGGAAGATAATAAAGAAGTGGATGTCTGGGCCGGCACTTACGCGATGCCCTTATTGGACGATGGCACCCGCTTCGCATTTTACGCCGTCAGTTCCTCGTCGAATTCGCAGATCGCCAGTGCGGGAGCTTTATCGGTGATTGGTATCGGTAATATTTACGGCGCCAGGTTGGTCAAGCCTTTGAAAACATTCGATGACTATTATCACAGTGCAACATTGGGCGTCGATTACAAGGATTTTCAGGAAGATTTAAAACTGCTGGGTTCGGACAGTATCGCCACTCCGATTAGCTATGCGCCGTTCTTAGCGCAGTACAGCGGTAATTTGCGCGGTAAAGAATCAAGCACAACCTTTGATCTGGGGTTGCATTTCTCGGTACGCGGCTTGGGTAACAAGCAGCAGCAGTTTGAAGACAAACGCTTTATGGCCAGATCGGATTATATGTATCTGACTGGTGATCTGAAATACCAGCGTAATCTGCCCTTGGGTATGGAGCTGGTCAGTCATTTTTCCGGACAAGCCGCCGATTCGCCGTTAATCAGCAACGAACAATTTTCCTTGGGTGGCGCACAGAGCGTGCGGGGCTATTTCGAAACCCAGGCTTTAGCTGATGACGGGGTGTTTGGCTCTTTGGAAATACATTCGCCGCATCTGGGCTTATCGGATTGGGAGTTTGTCAATAAGTTAAAAGTGCTGGCCTTTTTAGATGGCGGTCGGGGGTGGATCAAGAATACTTTGCCCGGCAACGTCAAGAGCTACACCTTGAGCAGTGCCGGTGTGGGTGTGCATTTTCAATTATGGAAACAGTTAAGCGGCGTTTTCGATGTGGGTATTCCGTTCACGTCGCTGGCGCCGGTGCAAAGCGGCGATCCGCGGCTGCACTTTAACATCGCCACTGAGTTTTAAGGGATTCCGGGTTACTTGCAGCGACTAAATCGGTTTAATTACGGTTTTTATCAGTAGTATTGGAGAGTTTTGTGGTTATTGGTATTTGCTAGATTTTAATATTAATTTAATTCTGTTTTTCCTGTATAAAAATCCATTTTAATCGATAGGGTTGAAGTGGGTTTTTTGCGTTATCTGGTTTTGTTTTTAATATAAATGTAATATTTGTAAGCTTGTTGATTGGTTTGTGGCGTATTTATGCTTTTAACGTCAAGTCTATATAAATTATTGGGTTGGGTTGATCGGTTTTGATAGGCTTTGTGTTTGTCTGTGTTTTTATAAGATTATGAAATGACAGGAAAAAACTTGATTAATACGTTTTTTTAATGTTGTGATGATCTATAAAATATTCTATTGATACTTCGGTACAGTATTAAAGAAAATCTTGGTTATTAATATATGTTTTGGCTTTTTAATAAGCCGAAAAATCGCCTTGCTCAACAGTGTTATAGGTGATTTTATCCTTAATTATAATTAAGGTATTTGCAGTTTAATGTGTAAGCGCTAAACCCGTTGTGAAGCGGGGACAGAAAACTACGGGTCTTGTTTGAAGATAGCCGGGTTGCCACGTATTTCATTTTGTTAATTATTTTTGACAAAGGCGACAACCATGTCCATAAAACCTCAAGCAACCACATTTTCATCCGATCATTTATTCAGGCTAAAACCGCTCGCTGCCAGTGTACGGATTGTGATGGCGGGTGGATTGTTGGTAGGCTCGGTTGTACCCGCACACGCAGAATTACCGATTCCGGTGGCCGGGCAAGGTTGGGTCAGTTCGGGTAGTGCCACCAGTCAGATTATTGGTAACACGATGCGTATCGATCAGCAGACCGACCGAGCCACGCTTAACTGGCAAAGTTTTAATGTCGGTCGCGAAAATACCGTGCAATTTGTGCAGCCGGATAGTTCGTCAATAGCGCTGAATCGGATTGGCCAACAAGATGCCAGCCGGATTCTCGGGCAAATCATCGCCAACGGCCAGGTTTATCTGTACAACAAAAACGGGTTTGTGTTTGGCAAAGACTCGGTAGTCAACGCCAATAGCTTTTTGGCTAGCACCCTGGAAATCACAGATGAGGCTTTTAATCGCGGTATTACCCGAGTGTTCGATGAAAACGGCACTGCCGCTTTAGGCGTTAATGATGGTGCCAAGCTGGATCCGAAAACGGTGCAAATATTGATTGAAGCTGGCGCCAAGATTCATGTCGACAAAGGGGGGCGTATTATTATCGCGGCGCCAACCATTGAAAACAAAGGCTCGCTTTCTACCGAGGAACACGGCCAAATTATTCTCGCAGCCAGCCAGGACAGGGTTTACCTTCAAGAAGCCGATAAAGACAGTCCATTTGCGGGATTGGTCGTCGAAGTGAACACCGGCGGCAAAGTATCCAACATCGGCGATATTTTTGCCAAACAGGGTAATGTCACGATGGCAGGTTTTGCGGTTAACCAGCAAGGGCGGGTGAGTGCAACGACATCCGTGAATGTCAACGGTTCGATTCGCTTGGTGGCCCAAGAATTTGCCTTGGAGGCGGGTAAAGATCCTAGCAAAGGCAAACTGCAAGCAACCAAAACCACCCGCGCTCCGGATAATAACGATGGGCTAGGCACAACGGCAAAGCTGACATTCGACTCCGGTAGTGTCACGCAAATTGTTGCTGACGATGATGGTATTACCGCCATTGATGACAAATTGCAGCCGCAGTCTTACATTGAGGGCAAAGCTCATACCGTGGAGCTGAAAGCCAACTCGGCTATTGTTGCGCCTGGGGGTAAGGTTGATATTACTGCAACCGATAATCTGACTTCGCCGTCGCAGGGCAAGTCAGGGCGAATATATGTGGACAAAGATGCGTTGATCGATGTGTCCGGTTATGACGGCGTGGCTGTGCCGATGGAGCGCAATGTCGGTGAAATTTCCGTGCAAAGTTACGAATTGCGCGATGCGCCTTTGCAGAAAACGGGGGTGCTGAAAGGCGAGACCATTCGGGTCGATTTACGTAAGGACACCAAGATTGTCGATACCAGCGGTGCCGCGGCGCGGGTGGTTCGCAGCATAGACGAGCGTTTGAGTCGGGGCGGCCAAATCAATCTGACCTCTAGTGGTGACGTGATTATCAATGACGGCGCTATGATCGATATTTCCGGTGGTTCCATCGATTATCAAGACGGTTACATCAGCAGTACCAAATTATTGACCGACTATGGACGGATAGTCGATATCAGCAACGCCGACCCCAACGAACATTACGCTGCCATATATGGTGTGGTAAGGGAAGTACACAAAAAATGGGGCGTAGAAAAGGTTTGGGATATTCTTGGACAATACAGTCAAGGCCAGTTTGAACAGGGTTATCGAGAAGGTAAATCGGCCGGCTCCATAAACGTTAATGCGCCGCGTTTGTTTTGGAATGGTTCCTTATCCGCCGGAACCAACACAGGACGTTATCAACGACTCCCCGGCGATAGGCCCGATGGCGGCAGCTTTGTGTTCGACTCAAGCGCATTCGTGTCGATTCTTCAGAACGTGCGCTTCCAGACCGACAAGAGCAGCCTTGCTGTTTCGTTAGAGCAGCCATTTCCCGATTTAGCCAAGGACAAGCCGCAGACCTTGGTGTTATCTACCGATTTGACTAACAAGTCCGGCGTACAGCACGTAGTTGTCAAAGCCAATGGTCAAGCCACGATAGCCGCGGATGCCGATATCCGGATGGAGCCCGGCGCCGAATTTTCGCTGCAAGCAGTCGGCATCGATATTCAGGGTCAAATACATACGGCGAGTGGCGCAGTTAATCTGACGGTGCCCGAGAAATTAGCGGGGGAGGTTAATCTGGGGGCGTCTGCCATTGTCGATGTTTCCGGTCGCTGGATTAATGATTTACAGCGCGGTTTGGCCGCTGTGCCGCTCGATCCTTTATACGTGACGGGCGGTTCGGTCAAGGTACACGCTACGAAGGATTTATTCTTACAAGCCGGGTCCAAGATACTTGCCGACGGAGGTGCAGTTCTCGCTCAAAACGGTAAACTTACCGCCGGGAAGGGCGGTACAATAGAGCTGGAGGCTGTGGGGAATGGTGTTGCCTCGGCTGTACATTTGGACGGTGACGTTTCCGCAGTTTCTCTAAGCAAAGGGGGCAGCTTAAGCCTGAATAGCGGTGAAATTCTTTTCGGCAATGGACCGGCGAAAACCGCCGACCCGTTGCGATTGGCCCAGATTAACGGCCATCTTGCCTTCGATCCGGAGTCGGGCTTCGGCGCCTTGAATGTGATAGGCAATTTTGCCGGCGTAACAGTCGCTTCTGATGTCAATCTGGCTTTGCAGACCAAAAATCTGGTTCTGGAAGGTAATTACAGAGAAAAAGTTACCGGCAGCTCTATTCGCGAATTCGCCAAACTGGAGTTATTACCGGAGCATCTGCGGCAACCTTTTCAATTGAGTCTTGCCGGTAATACCGATGTCATCCTCGAAACCGGCAGTTCCATCGTAACCGATAAAGAATCCACCGTTAGCTTGGCGTCAGCCATAGGCGGCGTCTATGTCGACGGCTTAATCGATACGCCCGCCGGTAAAATCAATCTTGCCATCAACCCCAAATTTGGGGCGGAGTACGATGCTTCGCAAAGCATACGTTTGGGTGCGCATGCGCGGTTGTTGGCGCTAGGCAGCAGTCGATTGATGCCCTTGGATGTTAGCGGTCTCAGGAAAGGCAGTGTGTTGGACGGCGGTCAGGTTACTTTCGATCTGAAACGTGGCTACTTTCTCGCTGAAAACGGCTCATTGATCGACGTTTCCGGTACTCACAAAGTCCTGGACTTGCCTAAGACCGACGCTAATAACGGATTGACGACAATTACACCTGTCGATGTGGCGTCGAATGCCGGTGGTATCAGTATTACGGTTGCCGAAGGCGCAGTGCTGGACGGCACTATGCGCGCAAATGCAGGTTCCGAATCGATGCGTGCCGGTCGTTTTAGCTTGGCTTTCGACAACACTCGCCGCCAACCGCCCGAAGAACCTAAAGTAAAGTTTCCTAACAATGATTTGTTGATTCGTATCAGGCAAAATCAAGATCAGTTCTTGCCGGCCGGGGTTCGCTTTGGCGATAACATTCCGGTAAGTGCCAACGGTCAAAGCGTGGTGTCGGCGGCAGCGTTGGAAGCGGGTGGCTTTGGCGATGTGCGCTTTTCTACGCCGAACGAAATTCGCTTTGAAGGTAATGTTAGTCTGACGACTCCGGCACGTTTGGACTTGGATGCATCCAGGATCGGTTGGGTGGGGTTGAATGGCGGGACCACAGGTACTGTCAATTTGACTACACCATTGTTGCGCGTGGGATCGTCGCTGCAACAACAAGTCAGCGGCTTGCCGGTAAGCGGAGGGGGGCAATTGCATGCCGCCGCGCAATGGATAGAGTTGTTCGGTGCTACCCAATGGAATCGTTTTAAGCAAATTGATCTTAACAGTGTTCACGATTTGCGTACGGTAGGCATCCGGTCCGGCGCACAGCGCGAGTTTTTAGGTGCGATGGTGACGGCTGCCGATCTGAGCCTACATGCCAGCCAAATCTACCCGACAACCCTCAGCAAATTTACCTTCGCGGTTAAGAACAACCTGGCCGGCCAGATAAATATAACCGGTAGCAATACCGATAAATCGCCGTTGTCGGCCGCCGGCGAGCTGAGCTTCGAAGCGCCGGTGATCAACCAAGGTGGTGTGCTTAAGGCGCCGCTGGGTACGATTAGCTTGAAAGCAGGTACTAAGCTGACACTAGCGGAAAACAGCCTGACTTCGGTGTCGGCCAAGGATCAAATTATTCCGTTTGGTGTGACGGTGGGTGGCCTGGATTGGCTATACCCGTTGGATACTGTCCGTAACTTGGTGTTTAACACGCCACCCGAGAAAAAACTGGTTTTGCAAGCGCCCGAAGTTATCCTGAGCCAGGGCAGTACCGTGGATATTTCCGGTGGCGGCGATCTATATGGGTATGAGTTTCAGGCCGGTTCTGGCGGATCCGACGATTATTTAAAGCCCGGCAGCGCCACGTATGAAGGCGGTTTTGCGGTAATCCCCAATTTGGGTACCGATTTAGCGCCATACGATCATTACGAATCGGTTGGCTCCGGCATTGCTTTGGGTAGCAAGGTGTATTTAAGCGGCAGCAACGATCTGCCTGCCGGCGAATACACAGTATTGCCGGCTCACTATGCATTGTTGCCAGGCGCATTTTTGGTAACGCCGCAAGCAAAAACCCAGGATCAAACCATCACCACCAGTACCAAGAGCGGTTTGGCCGTGGTGGCGGGTTTTCGAACGGTAGCCGGTAGCGGCACTAGCGACGCCCGGTGGAGTGGTTTCCGTATTGAAAATGGTGCGGATGTAAGGCTGCACTCCAAATACGAGAGCAATCTGAGTACTGAGTTTTATGCGGCAAAATCCCTGAAAAACGGAACGGTAGAGCCTGTGCTGCCAACTGACGGCGGCCATGTTTCCATCAGTGCTCAAAATAAATTGATCTTGGACAGCACATTTTTGGTCGACGCGGCAACGGGTGGAAGGGGCTCCAGGATGGACATCGCCGCCAATAAAATTCAAGTGGTTAACCAACTTAGCGCCGCACCTGCAACCGGTACGCTGGAAATTTTGGCCAATGATTTAAGCGATTTGCGCATCGACAGTTTACTGTTGGGTGGCGCGCGCACCCGTAATCAGACGAGCGGCGCAACTGATCTTGACGTGACGGCACAGCAAGTCATCTTTTCGGCGGATAGTAAACTCAATGTCTCCGACCTGATCGCGGTAGCGACCGATTTAGTGGATGTGGGGAACGGTGCCGAACTGACCGCCAAGGGGACGGTGAACAGTGGCGACAGCGTATTGAATATTAAAGGCGACGGTGCTTTGTTAAGAGTCTCGGCAGATAAGCAGGTTGCTTTGAATAGAACTAATACGCCGGGATCTAAAGGCGAGTTACGGATTGCCGGCGGCGCTAAGTTGAGTGCCTCCGAATCGATGTTGCTGGAAGCCAGCAAGTCGACGCAGTTGCAGGGTAACATCGATATGCATGGGGGCTCGTTATATTTTGGGGCTAAGACCATAAATTTGGGCGAAGTAGACAACCTGGGTTCTACGGCTTTGAACTTGTCCAATCGTAAGCTACAAAACTTCGCGGTGGATGAATTGGTATTAACCGCTCGGGATAGCATCGGTCTTTACGGCAATCTTGGCCAGGTAGATAGTAATGGCCAAGCGGTGGTTGGCAATGACGGCTTGCAAAAAGCCGTGCAATTCGATCAATTGGTGATTAATGCGGCGGGTTTCACCGGCCATGGTTTGGCCGGCGATAGAGCAAGAATTCAAGCCGGCAAACTGCGTTTGCAAAATCCTGGTGCGGTTAGCAATCTGCAAACGATCAATGGCCACGGGCAGTTGGATTTGCAAGCAAATACCGTTGAAATTGGTACAGGCAATTTCGCGCTGCAAGGTTTCAACGCTGTTAATGTGACTGCGGGCCGGGAGTTTAGAGCGGTTGGCAAGGGCAGCCTAAATGCGGCGGCCGATCTAAATGTGCAGACGGCGGCGATGACGGCTAATGTCGGCGCGGACCTTACGCTGAATGCTGCCGGCTACAACGCCCAATTCCGGAATCTAGCTTCTACCGCCGCTATCAGCAGCGGTTTCGGTGCGACCATTAATCTGATTGCCAATGCGATAGGATTTGATACTAAAGCCTTTCTACCGTCGGGTGCTTTCGGTTTGCACGCGCTGATTGGCGATGTCATTTTGGGCGCGCAAGCCAGCGTGGATTTAGCCGGTCGCGCAGTCAGCTTCGCTGACAAGGTAGATTATACACCGGGCGGCAATTTCAAGGCCGTGGCGGATCATGGCAAAGTGATACTGGCTGCGGGCTCAAAGGTTGATATGAATAGCGGTGGTGGCAACGCGGCGGGGGGGCAATTGATACTGGAGGCGCCGGAGCAATCTGTCAGCTTGCAAGGTCAGTTACAAGCAGCCGCGGGTAGTGCCGTTGTCGATGTGGCTGGCTTCGATGCCGGCACCGATTTCGATGCCTTACTTAAGGCTCTGAGCGATGCGGGTATCAATCAGTCGATTTATTTCCGCACTCGTCAAGCGAACATCGTTCAGTCTGTTAATTCGACGATCAATGCACAATCGATAACTTGGGTGGCGGATCGTGGCGCGATGAGTTTGGCCGGTGCGATACATGCCGACGCCGCGGGAGAGGGCGGGCTTATCCAGTTATATGCAGGCGATGGCATTACCCTGGAAAACGGCGGCAAATTGACTGCAACGGGCGGCAAGGGCGGTAAAGTGTTGCTGTCTTCGGTTGATGCCGATAGCGATAATGTGAGCGGTATCGATCTAAAGGCGGGTTCGCTGATCGACGTCAGCGGTAATTCAGCGGAAAACGGCGGCGATGTAACGCTTCGCGCTTTGCGCCAGGGTAACGGCATTAAAATTCAGCCTATTGCCGGATCGGTAATCGGAGCTAAAGAGTTCTATGCGGAAGGTGTCAGGAAATATACGGATGCCAACGGAGTTATAACAAGTACCGATATTACAACCATCAAGACCGATACAGATGCTTATATGACGGCAGCAAATATGCAGGCTGTTACGGCAACGTTGGGTGGCGGTATTCGATTGCAGGCTGGCGTAGAGATTAACTACCATGGCGACTTGGTCTTGGCTGATCAATGGGATTTTGCCGATTGGCGCTATAACGAGGGTGTTGGCCTTAGCAATATGCCGGGGCATTTGATTATCAGAGCCGGTGGCAAGTTTACGCTGAGCCAATCGCTGTCCGACGGGTTTAAGGATGGCGTTTTGATCGGCGCGGCAGGGATATTCGAGTTGCCTGTCAGCGGCATGCTGCAGGCAGGTGAGTCTTGGTCATACGGTTTAACGGCGGGTGCAGATTTAAGTAGTGCGGATCCCACGGCAACTGCGGCTGTGAAAGATTTGGTTATCGGTTCTAACGTCAAAGTTCGCACGGGTACCGGCGATATGCAGTTAGTGGCGGGTGGTAATATCGTCTTTACGGATCAAACCTCTACTGTCTACAACGCGGGTAGAGCTAGCGATACCAATGCGCAAGGCACGGTCGGCCTGTTGACGGCGATTGGAGATCCCCGTTACCCCTATGCGGAGTATCCGATCGAGGGCGGCACGCTGACGATGAAAGCCGGCAAGGATATTAAGGGGGCAGTGAATATGGATCAGTTTATCGATGCCTGGTTGATCAGGCAAGGTGATGCGGGACGCTCCAAGGATGACTATCTGGCCTATGTAGCGTCGAATTTGGAAGCCTTCAAAGACGATGCGGTAGCGTTGACGGCTTTTAAAGACACGTTGCCAAGTCAGGTCAGAGCGCTGATTTACGATGATATTCATATTGATACTGTTGCCTATCAAGCGCCTACGACGTGGGGTTTAGTGTTGAATAACGACTCATTCCAGCAAAACGTCGGTTCGTTTGGGGGGGGTAAGGTCGAGATTAGCGCTGTTGGTAATATTACCGATTTGTCGGTCATGATGCCGACTACCGGTAAGCAGATCGGTCAACCGGGTTTTGACGCCAATTATCCGGACTCAGTGTCCATATCGTTTCCTTTTCTGACAAATCAGGTGGAAATAAACGGTGGTGGTCAAATGCGGGTTAGGGCAGGCGGCGATGTAGCCGGCGGCGCATTTTATCTCGGCCAGGGCCAGGGCAGCATCATTGCGGATGGCGCCATTAAAGGTGGCAGCCAGTTTACGGCCGGACCGCAATTGTTGATAGGCGATGCGCATATGGAATTGCAGGCCAAGAATGATTTGAATTTGGGGGCGGTATCGGATCCTATGATGCTGCATTCGGGCAGTAGCAGTTTCTTTTTTAGCTATGGCGATGCCAGTGCGGTAGTGGCTAAATCGTTGTCAGGGGACGTACATTTAGGCGCCGATGTCAGTAAAGTTGACGATATTCTCCATCTTGAAACCGATCCGAAAACACTGGCTGTAGTGTATCCGTCCAGTTTGCAGGCTACTGCGTTTGGCGGCAGTGTAATCCTGGATAATGAGATTATCCTGTTCCCTTCGGCAAGGGCGGAACTGAATTTATTGGCGGACCAAAACATTACCTCTAAAGGCGACGCGACCCGCTTGGGTATGTCCGACGCCGACAGAGCATTATTGCCATCGGCGTTGTCGCCCGTTGCCAGTAATGTTCTGAGCGAGGTGGTGGAGCGTATCAGTCCCTTCGGACTGGCCACGAAAGCGCGCGCGGTTAAGCCGGTCCACTCCGGCGATATGGAACCGGCAAGGCTGGTAACCAACCAGGGCGACGTCAAAAATATTCAGCTCAGTATGGCCAAAAAAGCGCTGGTTAAGACCGGCCGCGATTTTTCTAATGTGCTGTTGAATATCGAACATCCGAATTTGAACGATACCTCCGTGCTCGATGTAGGCCGCGACTTGTTCTACACCAGCGATAGAAGCCTGGATGGGGTACTGAACGGCAACCTGGGGCAAGTTAAAGTATTGGGCGCCGGAAATGTACTGGTAAAAGTTAATCGAGATTTTGATTTGGGTGCTTCTAATGGCTTGTCGAGCGCTATTCTCGATACCGGTCCGTCCGTTTCCGGGGCAAGCATTACCGTTATGAGTGGCTTGAATGGCGGTAATCCTGACTATGGCGCATTTATCGGTAAATACCTGGAAGGCAATCCAGTTTATGCGGACGACTTAGCCAAAGTTTCCAGCCTGATTACCGGATTTATGCGCCAGCGTTCGGGTAATTTCGGTTTAGCCGCGGATGAGGCTCTGGCAGAGTTTAAAGCCTTGTCCGTTGACCAATATCTGGCAATTGAACCGGAACTTAACGCACTGATCATCCCTGTTTACATGAGCGAAATAAGGGAATCGGGGAAAGCCTCGGCGGGGTCGGGTAAGCTTGGTAACGAGAGCGGTTTTGCTGCTATAGAAACCTTGTTTCCAGGCAAAGCCTGGGATGGCGATTTGAGTTTGTTCTTCAGTAAAATTCAAACCCAAGACGGCGGCGACATCAATTTGTTGGTGCCCGGTGGAAAAATCAATGCCGGTTTGGCGGTATCTTTTAACGGGTCTAAAAAGTCTTCGGAACTTGGTATTGTTGCCCAGGGAGATGGCGCGGTTAATGCGGTAATCGATGGCGACTTTCTGGTAAACCAGTCTCGGGTATTTGCATTGGGTGGCAGCGATATTACTGTTTGGTCCTCTAATGGCAATATCGACGCAGGTAGCGGTGCTAAGTCTGTGATCGCCGTGCCGCCTGCAGAGATTAGCTATCCCAAAGGGAATCTGAAGTATAAATTTCCGCCAATAGTTTCCGGTAGTGGTATCCGTACTGCCGCAAGCTCACCAAGCTCAAAGCCTGGTGATGTGTATTTATTCGCGCCTAAAGGTGTCATCGATGCCGGTGAAGCAGGTATCGGCGGTAATAACGTATTTCTTGTGGCAACAGCGGTAATCGGCGCCAACAATATTCAAGTTGGCGGCATCGGCACGGGCGTGCCGGTTGCAGCGACCGGCAGCGTTGCGGCTGGCTTGACCGGCACCAGCAATATGACGGCAGGTGTCAGCCAGATGGCGGAAAGCTCGGTGTCGACAAACAGTAACGAGACTGGCAAAGAGGCGATGAAAAATGCCGTATTGGGTATGTTGAGCGTTGAAATTCTTGGGTTTGGCGAATAAACCCTGTAACCATAACCCGTCAGTCTGTTTATTTAAAAAACGCATTGACGGGTGATTATTTCTCCTGCCTGTAAAGCAAAAAGCTAGTTGACTGAATGCCACTATTGGCACGACGTTGCTCTATTTCCTTCCTTGATGCGCCGGTACTTTTAGGCTGATAACGCCGTATCGTCATAATCATGTAAAAAATCCTTGTGATACTTGCCGTATAAATTTTGATCTGAGAGCAAGCATGAGACGAATCGGTTTTTTAGTGATCACCCTGTTGATGATGCCCGGCCTGGCACAGGCTTGGTGGAACGATGACTGGGGTTATAGAAAGAAAATAACTATCGATGCCCAACAGTTGCAGCAATCCGGCGTAAAACCGGTGGCGGAAGGTTTGGTGTTGGTGCGTCTGCATACCGGCAATTTCAGTTTTTTCGCCGATTTGGGCGAGAACGGCAAGGATTTGCGCTTCATGGCCGGTGACGACAAAACCCCGTTGAAGTTTTATATCGAAAAAATCGACCCGCTGAATGAGATGGCTTTGATCTGGGTAAAACTGCCCAAGGATATAGCGACGGCCGACGAGCCAATGTTCTGGATGTATTACGGCAATCCCAAGGCTGTGGACGGCCAGGATGCGCCGGGAATTTTCGATGTGGCGCAAGCGGTTTCTTATCACTTTGAAGCCGGGCCGGTTAAGGATACCACCGCTTATGCCAATCAACCGGCTACCGCAACGCAGACGGTGGTGGAGGGCGGCGCGGCTGGCGCGGCCGGCGGCTTCGACGGTAGTCAAGCGATCCGAATCACCGCCACACCGGCTATTCAAATGGCGGTCGAGTTTGGTTGGACTGTTTCCGGCTGGGTGAAAATCGATCAGGCACAAAGCAATGGTGTCGTGTTTCAACGTGATGGCCTGATTTTATCTGTTAGAGGTCAAACGCCGGTTTTAGAGGTAAATCGCAAGGAATTGGTGAGCCCGGTCGATCTGAATTTGGCGGCTTGGCAACACTTGGCGGTGGCCGGCAACAAGGACGGTTTTACCTTGTATGTCGATGGCAAGGCGGTCGGCATCTTGCCCGCCAGCGTCTCGGCATTGCTGGGCGATATTAGCATCGGTGCGGCGGTGGACGGTTCGCGCGGCTTTATTGGGGCGATAGACGAGTTTGGTATTGCTAAGGTGGCTCGCGATCAGAACTATCTGCAATTTGCCGCGATGATGCAGGGCCAATCTTCGGCCTTGTTGAACTACGGCGAAGACAGCACGCCTGATAGCGAAGGCGGCAGTGAATCTTATCTGGTCTCGACTCTCAACAACGTGACCATAGACGGTTGGGTGATCATCGGTATTCTGGGTGTGATGTTCGTGATCAGTACCCTGGTGATGATTAGCAAGGGCATAGTCTTAAGCCGCACACGCAGCGAAAACAAAAAGTTTGAAGATGCTTTCAGCCGCTTGGGTGCCACGAACATTACCAACTTGGATCACCAGGACGAGGATGGACAGGAAGATTTCGATGCGTCGCCGTTGTTGTTGTCGTTGACCGGCAATCATGCCGCCTTTGCCGGCTCATCTATTTACCGGATTTATCACGTCGGCGTCCAGGAAATGAACAAACGTCTGCCCAAGGGTGTGGGCGCGGATGTCGCCGGCCATGTGTTATCGGCCCAAGGCTTGAATGCGGTTAAGGCCTCCATGGACGGGGTATTGGTGCGGGAGTTGCAAAAACTGAATTCGCAAATGGTTTTGCTGACTATCGCGATTTCCGGCGGTCCGTTCCTGGGTTTGCTGGGTACCGTGGTCGGGGTAATGATCACGTTTGCGGCGATTGCCGCCAGCGGCGAGGTCAACGTCAACGCGATTGCGCCGGGTATTGCGGCGGCGCTGGTGGCGACGGTGGCCGGCTTGGGCGTGGCGATTCCGGCGCTGTTTGGCTACAACTATTTGGGTAGTCAGATCAAGATGGTGACGGCCGATATGCACGTGTTTGTCGACGAGTTCCTGGCCAAATTGGCGGAACAACATAGTTAATTATTGTAAGTCGGGTCAAGCTCAAGGTTTGGCCCGATATATCTCCGCTCGACCTATCGAGAAAATTCAATGAAAGTTCAAGAAGAAAACGCCGCGTACGACGAAATCAACGTCACGCCGATGCTGGATTTGGCGTACGTGCTATTGGTGGTGTTTATTTTAATGACCACAGCGGCAGTGCAGGGTGTGCAAGTCAATCTACCCAAAGCCAGCAACACGCCTAGCCTGGCCAAGCCGCAAACCAAGGCCATTACCGTCACCGCCGACGGCACTATTTTTCTGGATACTTTTCCGGTGACGATGGAACAGTTGGAATCGACTTTGTTGCAATACAAGGCCGCCAATCCGGAGCTGCCGGTAGTGGTGAAGGGCGATGCCACGGTGCAGTATCAAAGCGTGGTGGATATTCTGGCCTTGCTGGGCAAGCTGGAAATTACCCAGGTTGGTTTGGTGACGCAAAGTCTTGTCAAATAGTGCCATTCAACCATGTCCGAAAAGAAACACTTACGGGTGTATATCCCGAGAATTATCGGTGGCTTGCTGGCTGCGTTAGCGATTTTTTACGTGGTGAAAATCATCATGGATTTCATCGATAAAAAGCCGGCGAAAAGCGAGAAAAAAATTCAACCGATTACGTTGATGAAACCACCGCCTCCGCCACCCCCGCCGCCGAAAGTGGAAAAACCGCCCGAGCCGGAAATCAAGGAAAAAATCGAAGAACCGGAGCCCGAGCCGGAACCGATGCCAGAGTCGCCGCCAGACGAAGCGCCGCCGCGCGATTTGGGTCTGGATGCCGAGGGTACAGCCGGTTCGGACGGTTTTGGTTTGGCTGCCCGCAAAGGCGGCACCGGTTTATTTGGCGGCGGTACCGGCAATCCTTACGCCTGGTACGGCGGCTTGGTGAAGAACGGCATTCTCAATCTGTTAAGCAGCCACGAGGAACTGCGCCGCAAAGGCTATACCGCCATCGTCAAAGTCTGGTTGAAAGCCGACGGTTCCGTGGAGCGGGTCGAATTAGCCAAAGGCAGTAACGATGCCGATATCGATGAATTGCTTGGCCGCTTATTGAACAAGTTCGACAGAGTGGCCGAGGCTCCGCCGCCAGGTATGCAGCAGCCGATCAAGCTGAAGATTTCATCACGTATTTAAATATAAACAGGTAGAACAATGGCGAATAAGAAACAGCTGATGGCCCTGGCGCTATCCGGGCTGATCGGTGCGGTGCAGGCCGGAGAAAAGGAAGAGTTGCTGAAACTGCGCAACACCACCACCAATTTGATCAAGCAATTGGTCAAACAAGGGGTGATTACCGACAAGGCTGCCAACGAGATGATCAAACAAGCCGAAGTCGAAGCTGGCCAGCAGGTGGCGGAAGCTAAAGCCGCCGGTGCCAAGGAAACGGTACCTGCCGATGAAGTGCGGGTGGCTTATGTGCCGGATTTTGTGAAGGACGAGATTCGCCAGCAGGTGCGTAGCGAGTTACGCGAAGAAGTAGTCGGCGACGTGATGCAGAAAGCCAAAAATGAGCAATGGGGCTTGCCGAATGCGTTGCCGGAGTGGACGCGTAAGTTCAAATTGTCGGGCGATTTACGCTTGCGGGAGCAATCCGAATATTTTCCTGCGGACAACACTCAATTTGTGTATGAAAACTTTCAGGCAATCAACGATAGAGGGGGCACGACTGCAGCAGCAGCAAATTCGGAGCAGTTTGTCGATGTTAACAAAGACAGACACCGACTTCGCGAGAGATTGCGATTGGGCATAGATGCCAATGTTGCCGAGGGATTGGATGCAGGAGTTCGCTTGGCGACAGGGAATATCAGAAATCCGACGTCAACAAACCAAACATTGGGAAATTACGGTGATCGCTACGAGTTCAGACTTGATCGTGCGTTCCTTAAATATGATCTAAAAGACGATAGCAAATTCAATTGGTTGAGTTTAGCAGGTGGTCGGATTGCGAATCCTTTCTTCACCGGCGGCAGTGAGCTGGTGTGGGACGAGGACTTATCCTTTGAAGGGGCGGCTGCCACGGTCCGTCACCGATTTGGTGGCTCGGGCAGTCTTGATGATATAGGCAATAATGGTCCGACGGTCTATGCTACGTTGGGTGCATTCCCTCTGCAGGAAACGGCTTTAAGTACCAAGGATAAGTGGCTATTTGGTGGCCAAGCCGGTGTCGACTGGGGGTTCGCCAATCAGGATAATTTAAAAATCGGCGTAGGCTATTTTGATTATCGCAATACTCAAGTTAGGCCGAATACCAATGTTGCCGGTAATTACGCGTGTAATTTGAATAATGCCGACAATAACTTCTCCAGACCCGACTTTATGCAGTTGGGTAATACCTTGACTACCATATGTAGAGATGCGGCGGACACTACTCTCAAAGGATTGGTGGGCCTTGCTTCCGATTACAATATTGTCAATATTAATGCTGTATACGATATGGCTATATTTTCTCCGGTGCATCTCAAACTGAGTGCTGACGTTGCCAAAAATATCGGCTTTAGTTTGCGAGATATTAGAAGCCGTTACGGAAATCCCGGCTATTTGAGTTGGTTTTCGAACGGTTACGGCGATCCGAACAAAGCCCAAACCACTGCTTGGCAGGTGCGCGCCGATTTGGGTTGGACAAAAATTGACGTGCCTGGTAACTGGAGCGTATTCACTATGTACAAACATCTGGAACGTGATGCCGTTCTGGACGCTTATACCGACTCTGATTTCCATCTTGGTGGGACCAATGTCAAGGGTTGGGTGATCGGGGGTAACTACGGGTTGATGAAAAACGTCTGGTTGACTGGTCGTTGGTTAAGCGGTGATGTGATTAACGGTCCACGGTACGGCGTCGATATGCTGCAAATCGATGTGAATACACGCTTCTAGGCGGTTATATGAGACAAACTATAAAACTAAACGCTTTAGTCTTATTTATGCTTAGTGTTGCATCTGCAAATTTGCACGCAGCTCCCCGAGAAGCCGGGAAGAGCGACGCTGCTGTTTTAAAGCTGCAAGCCATGGTCAAAAGCCTGACGGCCGAACGCGATGCGGCAAAAGCCGAATCGGCCAAGCTGTCCGAGGAGCTACAAGAGCTCGAGCAGTTGAAAAAAGCCCATTCGGCGGCGGTGGCGGCCAAGGAACAAATCAGCAGCGAGTTGTCCGCGCAGAGAAATTCCAACGGCGAAGTGCGCGAACGTTTGGAGAAAGCCAATGCCAGGCTATCGGAGCTTATTGAAAAGCATAAGGAAGTGAGTCAGGCCAAAGCGGAGTTACAAACGCAATTAGCGACATTAAATGCTACGAAGCAAGCAACCGAACAGCAATTGAGCGTGTGCGATACCCATAATGTCAAACTTTACGAGGCTGCGAAGGAGTTGCTGGAGCGCTATGAGAATAAGGGCGCTCTGGCCAGCGTGTTGCAAAATGAAGCCTTGTTGCAATTCAACAGCGTCGAGATGGAAACCATTGTTCAGGAATATGAGGACAAGTTGAACGCCGGTAAATATCAAAAACAATCCGAGGCGGATTCCGCTGTAATCCCAGCCAGCTCCCAATAGCTTCTCTACTCAGGTGCGGCAACATGCCGCACCTTGCTGCCAGTCAATTTACCCAAAGCCTTAAGGTTTGGCCGCGTAAATAAGTTAAAATCCCGAGAAGCGGCGCTCCCCCTAAGGCGGCTACATAATCAAACGCAAGAATCATCGAGAGACTAATGACAACGAAACAAAGTTTTTTAAAAAATCTAGGCATTGTTGTGTTATCGACCGGCTTGGTGGCCTGTAACGGCGCCGATGAACGGAAAGCGAAATACATGGAAGAAGGCAAACAGCTATATCAAGCGGGTGATTATGAAAAAGCGTTGCTTGCCTATAAAAACGTGCTGCAAATCGATCCCAAGGATTGGGAAACCCACTTCCAGATTGCGGAAGCGCTGAGTAAACAAGGCAAGATCGAAAATGCCTTTAGGGAATACAGTACCGTTGTCGCCGGCAATGAAAACCACGTGATGGCGCGGGTGCGGGTCGGCCAGTTGTTATTATTGAATCGAGCGGTAGACGATGCGGAAAAGATGGTCGGCGAAGCGTTGGCCAAGGAACCGGATAATGTCGAGGCTTTGGTATTGCTGGCTGGCGTACAAGCGGCCAAAAATAATAGCGACGGCGCGATTATGACGGTGGAACGCGCCTTGAAAAATAGCCCGGACGATGTGCCTGCTACCTTGATGATGGCTTCTATTAAGGCACGCTTGGATAAAGTCGATCAAGCCATCACTTTATTGAAGCAAGCGATTGAGAAAAAAGCCGACAATGTCGCGCTGCGCAGCATGCTGGCCGGCTTGTATGCTAAAAACAATCAGATCGCCGAGGCCGAGGCGATGTTGGTGGAAATTGTCAAACTGGAACCGCAGCAGTTACAACATTACCGCACTTTAGCCTTGTTCCAAGTCGGCACCAAGCAAATCGATAAAGCCGAAGCGACCTTACGCGATGCGGTAAGCAAATTGCCGGAGAACGATACCGCTAAGACCTTCCTAGTCGATTTCCTGTTGGAAAAACGTGGTCCGGAAGTGGCCATCGCCGAGTTGCTGCCGATGATAGAGCAGAAGCCGGAAGCGTATGAGTTGAAATTCAAGCTTGCTAACATCCAGCTTTCTAAAAAAGAAGTCGATAAAGCCGAAGCGACTATGAAAGAAGTGATAGAGCAGGACAAGTTGGGACCAAGCGGCATTACCGCGCGAAATAAATTAGCCGCTTTGTATGCGATGACCAAGCGCGGCGGCGAAGCCAAAGGTTTAATCAAGGAAGTATTGGATAACAACCCGCGCGATGCCGAGGCGTTGACGCTGCGGGGCCAGTTTGCCTTGGGCGAAAACAAAATTCCCGATGCGATTGCCGATTTCCGCTCGGTATTGGTCGATCAACCCAACAATATTGGAGTGCTAAAAATGTTGGCGGCGGCTCATCTGCGTAACAATGAAGATGAACTGGCCAGAGAGAATATGGAAAAAGTGGTCGCCGCGGCGCCGAGCGACGAGACCGCTCGGCTGGATCTGGTGAGCTTGCATCTGAAAGCAGGGCATCAGGATCAAGCCAAGCAACAGCTTGACGCGCTGATGAAAGCCAATCCGAAAAGCCTGAAAGGCTTGGAAGCGATGTTTAAGATCGAGTTGTCGCAAAAGCATTGGGATAAGGCGCAGGACATTGCCAAGCAGGTACAGCAGCTGGCCGATAAGGATGCCACCGGTTTCTATATGTCCGGTTTGGGCTATCAGGCCGAAGGCAAGCTGGAAGCGAGCACCGAAGCGTTTCAACAGGCCCTGGCGCGCAAGCCGGATGCGATAGAGCCTTTGACCGAAATGGTCAAAAGCTATCTGGTATTGAAGCAGTCGGACAAGGCTATCGGTAAATTACAGCAAGTCATCAAACAGCAGCCGGATCATTTTATTGCCTATAACCTGATGGGCGGCGCTTATCTGAACGAACAAAAATTTGCGGAAGCTAAAACGGCTTATACCAAGGCGTCAAGCATTAAGCCGGACTGGTATAGCCCTTACCGGAATTTGGCCTTGATCGAACTGGCGCAAAAAAACAAAGCCGAGGCGATCAGTATCTATAAAAACGGTATTGAGAAGACCAAAGGCGCGTTGGAGTTGGTCGATGACCTGGCGCGTTTGTATCACCGCGATGGTCAACATGAGCAGGTTCTGGCGCTTTACGAAGAGTCTTACAAACTGCATCCGGACTCGGTGGTTGCGGTTAACAATCTGGCCAGCTACTTATCGGATTTTTCATCCAGTCCGGATAGTTTGGAACGCGCCGCCAAATTGGCTGAGCCTTTGTTGCAGACCAATAACCCTAACATGATGGATACGGCGGCTTGGGTTGCCTATAAACAAGGCAATTACGACAAAGCCAAAGAAATCATGTTGAAAGTAGTCGAGCGCGATCCGCAATCGCCGATCAGCAACTATCATCTGGGTATGGTCTACTACAAGCAAAACGACCCGGTCAAAGCCCGCGAGTATTTACAAAAAGCGGTCGATAAAAAAGTCGAATTCGACGGCTTGAATGAAGCGAAGGATGTTTTGAGTAAACTCTGATAGGAAATGCAAGGAACGTGGCTACCGAAAGTAGCCACGTCAAACCTGTCTAAGCCCCGGTATAGCCGATTTTATTGTCGGTGGCTTTATTGAATACTGTCCCCAGGACGTTGGTGTCTTTTAACAAAGAGGCCGCGTGCTTCAACTGATCGGTTTTGGTATGACCTTCGTCGATCACCAGCAACACGCAATCCACATAAGGCGAAAACCCCAGCGTATCGTCGTGCGACAGAATCGGCGGCATATCGAAAATAATGATACGCGACGGATAACGGCTTTTCAGTTCGTTAACCAGCCGCACCATCTTTGGCGAGCGCAACATTTCCGTCGAGTTAAACAAGGGTTTGCCGGCCGGCAGCACTACTAGGCGTTCTATGCCGGGATTGATCAGCATCGAGCTTAACTCTGTATCGTTCAGCAAATAGTCGCTCAAACCCGCGCCCGGTTGAATGCCGAATAATTTGTTGATGCTGGGATTTTGAAAGTTGGCATCGACCAGCAAGGCAGTGCGGTCAAGCTCCATCGCCATGCTGATGGCCAAATTCGCGGCTGTTAAGCTATTTCCGGTGCCTTCGCTGGTGCTGGTGATAGCCATCGTCTTCCATTCCATTGCGTCCATTTGCTGTAAGCAGCGGGTACGCAGCATTCGGTAGGACTCCAGCCATTTGCCGGGTAACGCCGCCGAAATAATCCGGTTTTGCTTCAGTAAATTTTGATCCGGACTATGCACCCGCGTTTGGGTATAAGCGATGCTGACTTTGTCGCCGGGTTGATTGGCTAGCGCGGCAGCCGCCGGATTGTTTTTTTCCACGAGGTTTTCAATGGGGTTCATGAATTTTCCCTTAAATGATTAATTGCCCACGACACGTAGTAATTTGTACCAAAATACATCAAGCGGCATGACGATAAAATGAAACGCAACGACTGCCAGAATGCCGGCGATTGCAATACCTATTAACAACATGCGTCGTTCGTTTTTGTGGGCTTGATGTTCCTTCTGGCTTTCGAAATAGGGTATCGAAGCTAAAGGCTCCACGCCCAGAATCGCGGCCACCGCTTTTGGGCTATTGATGGTGGAATCCAGCATTTCGGTCAGTGCTACCGCGCCAAAGCCGCTGGCTAGCGCCAACACGATGCCTAGTACCATGATCGCAATCCGATTGGGACTAACCGGTTGCAGCGGTTCTTGCGGCGGATCGATTAAGGTAAAACGTTCGCCTTTTCTTTCCATCTCCAATTGTTGCGAAATTTGCGCCTCCATTTCGCGGGCGCTCACTTCCCGATAGCGCAGATTGGTGTTGTCCAGATCCTGGATCAAATCCAAATATTCTTTTTCAACCAGCGGCGATTGACGCAAGCTTTGGCGCAATTCTTCCATTTTGTTTTGTACACGGCCGCGGGTGAAATTCAAAGACTCAATTTCGGTATTCACCGAAGCCAGCTGGGATTTTAAGGTGATGTAGGCTGGATTATCCGGTTGAATGTCAGTGTTGCTGTAGTCGTTTTGTTTTGCCGTAGCCAGGCTTTGTTGCAGGGCGCTGATTTGCTTTTGCAGTTTCACCACGTCCGGATGTTTGTCGGAATACTGTTTCAACAGTAAGGCTAGCTCGGCTTTTCTATCGGTTAGTTCGCCATTCATCGCGTTTAGATCGGTATTGGAGCCGATCTCTTTCTGCAAGGAGTCGATTTCCCGTTTGATTTTAATCACATCGGGATGGCTGGGGGAATGGTTGGATAACACCGACGGATATTGCGATTGCAGTTCTTTCAAACGGTCTTTCATATCGAACACCCGATTGCCCACGGCATTGGTGGCCATCGCGTTCGGGTCGATTTGCGCCAATTCGCCTTCCAGATAGTAGCGTCTATCCTGAAGTGTACGTTCTTGAGTATCCAGTTGTAACAACTGGTTGCTCAGCGAGGTCAACTCTTGCTGGTTCAACGCACTGATTTGCGGCAGCTGGTTCAGGTTCTTTTCTTTGAACGTGGCCAGACTTTGTTGGATTTCCTGAATTTTGACTTTCAGGCGTTTGGATTCTTCGCTCAAAAACAATGCCGCATTTTCGGCTGATTCGGTGCGCGATTTGATGTTTTCCTTCAGGAATAGGGATGTTAATTCGTTTGCCACTTTTTGCGCCAGTGTTGGCGATCTGTCATCGAAGGTCAGTGTAAAGGCGATGGTGGCCTGTTGGGCCGGGCCGCTTTTGTTGTTGGCAACGTCGGCACTGATGGTTTCGACTTTTATGCTTTTACGCATTTTTTCCAGAATGACTTCTTCCGGTTTTTTTTGCCGTTCGTCGGCGTAAAGATCGTACTTCTTGATGATTTCCGTCAAATTCGGCCTGGTCATTATCCGCTGACTGATCATCTGAATCCGTTGGTCCGCGAAGGTTGTGACGGTGGAATGCACCAGTTCGGCGGGGATTTCTTGCGCTTCGATCAAGATGGTCGAAGTGGAACGGTACACGGCCGGTAACAGCACTGCCAAAACGATGCTGATCAGCGCGATGATTAGAAATGGAATAATCAAAAACTTTCTGCGTCGTTTGATGATTTTTAGGTAGTCCTTGATGTCGATGGCTTGATTTTCCACGCTATTTCACCTGACGATTGATTTGCGGTTGATAAGAGAATTGTAGTTGTACGCTATCGCCGGTTATGGTTTGATTGTTTGATTCAAAACTCTGCTGGCGATAGCTATAGGACAGATCCAAATTGATTTCCGGCGTCCAGCGCCACTGAATATTCGGTGATAGGGTTATGTAAGTTCGGTTATTGCTTCTGCTGGTATTGTTGCTAAAAGTAGATACCGATTCGGATAACAAATAATTGGCGTTGATACCCGTGGATAGGCGTTCAGTGAGATTGTAACGGCCCTGAGCGGAAAAGGTAGTTGAGGTTTGCTGCTGGCCTGTGCTGGCCGGGTTGAGCTGCTGTCCCGCACTCAAGCTGAAGTTACCCCAATCGCTTTTACGAGCCAGGCTTGCCGAAAATACATTGCCCACGGTGTTTTTAGACAAGGAAGACCGACTATTAAGCTCTGGCGCAGGGTTTGACGAACTGGTGAATTGCGTGCTCTCGGTTGTTGTGTCGCGGATACCCGCCGACAGTGCTAATTGAGTTTGCTCGTCAAATAGATATTGCAGTCCGGCCTGGTAGGTAAACGTCGTTGATTTTTGGCTAAAGCCTGTTGTTACTGGCGCGGTTTCATAAAATCGTAATGGAACAGGAAAAGGAAAAGGATTGAAAAGACCAATTCCTGGGCTCTCGTTTGCCGACTCATACTCCGAGTAAGCACCCGTCAGATTGAATGACAGACGTTCCGTGTAAGCATGGGTAGCCGTTGCCGAATATTGTTGATAGCTATAATCCGAGTAATTCAGGTTGCTGGTTAAATTCTGCTTTCTGTCATACGCCACGTCTGTGTAGCTATACCCCAGCTGGAGCGAATTTTTTTCGCTGAGGAAATAGGTTACCGTTGGGGCGACTGACTTGGTGTTTCTCGGTACCAGGGTCTGCACACCACCTCTTTCATTGATCTGAGTTGGATCGATTTGCGTTGGGTCCAGTTGGGTATTGATCGAGGATTCTTCCGCGTAGCTTGCAACTAGATCGGTCTTGAAAAGTTCGCTTTGGTATTTATGGCTAAGGTTGACGAGCTTTTCGGAAAAATCCAATGCCGAATCGCTACTGTAAATCAACTCATTCCATCTAAAGCGGGTGTTCAATTCGTTGTCGTCGGCAAGATACCCGAACATTACGCCAGGGGAAATGGTGCTGATCAGATTGCTATGCGTTGGATGAATCTGCATGCGTACATTATCGTCAAATCGCTCCTTAAAGCTGAACTCCGGTTTGAACAACAAATCCAGCGCGTAGCCGTCAGTGCTGAACAAGACCAGTGCTGGCAGCAAAAAATCCGTTTTTATCTTCATAGATAGTGGTTCTATCTAATTCCGTTTAGGGTACGGTGACCGTGTCTCCCGGTTCCAGCAGGATATTTTGTTCCAAACTCTCGCCATCAATCACGTCGCTGTAGTCGAAAGGAAACACTTTAACTTGATCGCCGGTGCGGCGAATGATGCTGATCGACCCTTCCTTGGCAAACACGGTCAGGCCGCCGGCCAGGCTGAGTGCCTGCAGCACGTCCAGGCGCCGGCCGGAAAACACTTGTCCGGGTTTGTTGACTTTACCTATCACGAAGATGGAGTTGCCCTGGTTGTTGAGTAACTTAACCGTAATCGACGGATCAGAGATATAGTCGGCAAGCCGGCTGGTCAAATTATCTTTCAGTTCGGTAATGGTTTTACCGGCGGCGCCGACGGTACCGATCAAGGGGAAAATAATGGTGCCGTCCGGGGAAATCAGGATTTGCAATTGCTGCATGCCTTCTTCTTTCCAGACCGTAATTTCCAAGGCATCGCCTGGTGACAGCTGGTAAGCGGCATAATTGGTTTGCTCGATAGTGACCGTGGGTGCGGGGCTGGTTGCAGCGTTTAAGGGTTCTATTGGTGGCGCGGGCGGGATCTGGGTTTCCGGTTCTGCTAGAGCAGTGGTGGAGCAAAGCAGACAAAACGAGAAAAGAGTAATTATCTGTTTCAAAATGTATTCCTTTATGATGTTATTGAGGTTGCAATCCGTACGCTCCGAACCAACCGACAAAGCCGTGCCGGATTTTAATGACGGAATATAACAATAATAAGACGATCCTAAATGCAGTCCTGGGTGCGAAACACCTAGACATTTCATGCGATTATACCCGCGAATGGCTGTGTTTTGTTCAAATCAGACTGTAATTTAACCAAATATTAATGTAGCTTTGGGAGTAAGCCGATGATGGTGAACGATTTTCTACGAGGTGTTGAGTCCGGGCAAGTTATCGAATTTCCGGAAACCATGGCAGTCATTGCCGAGCATTATCACTATCAGCCCACCGAATTCAGTAACGGCTTGCAACAGCCTTTAGTAAACGAAGCGGGTCGCAACGAGGGTTCCTGCAAGATTTTTGCATTTGCCAAATTGCATCAACTGACTGTCGAGCAGACTCTGGCGCTCTTCGGTGATTATTATCGGCAGGATGTGCTGGGGAATCCGGCTGGTAGCGATCATCAAAATATCAGAAACTTCATGCGCGATGGTTGGGAAGGCATTGTGTTCAGAGGCGAGGCCTTGCAAGCTAAATAATTGCCGTGCAAATCGATGTGTTGCTGATCGGTCAGGGCTTGGCCGGGAGTCTATTGGCCTGGGAATTATTGCGGCGGCAATTGCGAATATTGGTGGTGGACGATGGCGCGGAAAACGCCTCGCAAGTTGCGGCTGGTTTGATCAATCCGGTGACCGGTCAGCGCCTGGTAAAGCAAGTGGATGTCGAAACACTGCTGCCGGCCGCGATGCATGTTTATCGGCAACTCGGTACGCAGTTTCGGCAATGTTTTTATGTGCAAATGCCGATGTTGAAAATCCTACGCACCGAGAAAGAGCTTGGCATCGCCGAGCGCCGCTTGGCTCAGCAGGATTATCGCGACTATTTGACGGGATTGGCGCCAGTTCTCACAGGAATAGAGGCGCCGTACGGGGTGTTGCAGCAGTGGCAAACCGGCTATTTGCGGACTGAAGCATTGTTGAGCCAGCTACGCGATTTCTTGCGGAACAAAAACTGTTATCGGCGCAATAGCCTGCAATACAGCGAGATTAACCTGGAGCCGGCTTTGCAGTGGCGGGGCGTCTATCCTCGGCACATCGTGTTCTGCGAAGGTTATCAGGCGATTGCCAATCCATGGTTCAGGTATCTGCCGTTTCAATTGGCAAAAGGCGAAATACTCGCTTGTGAAAGCAGGCAAGATATTCCGCAACACATTTTAAATTATGGGCATTGGCTGATACCACTTGGGCCGAGGCTGTTTAAAACCGGCGCCACTTTCGATACCAATCAACTCGACAATTTGCCGACCCAACAAGCGCAAACTACTTTATTGGCTAGCTTGCGTGCGGTTTTTCCGTTACAGCAAGCTCCGTATGTCTATCAACATCGGGCCGGAATTCGGCCCGCCACGCTGGATAAACAGCCGTTTATCGGCACTCATCCTCGACATTCGCAACTACATATTTTCAATGGCTTCGGCGCTAAGGGCAGTCTGGCAATTCCCTGGTATGCCGCCCGCTTTGCCGATTATCTGCAACAGCAAGCCGGCTTGCCGCCCGGCTGCAATATACGCCGCTATGATGAAACGCATTTCCCTGCTTGACTTTGCTCACGACATCGTCGGCTCATACCTTGAGCCGGGCGATATTGCGCTGGACGCGACGCTCGGCAACGGCCACGATACTGTGTTTCTGGCGCGGAGTGTTGGAGCGGGCGGTCATGTGCTTGGATTCGATATTCAACAGCAAGCGCTGATCAACAGTTATCAGCGTTTACTGCAACATGATTTGCAGCGTCGGGTGACGCTATGTCGTGCCAGCCATGCCGATATGCTGTCGCATATTCCCGAGCAATGGCATGGCCGGGTGAGGGCGGTGATGTTCAATCTGGGATATTTGCCCGGCGCCGACAAAACCGTGATTACCCGAATAGAGTCGACGCTGGCCGCCTTGGATGCCGCGTGCGGTTTGTTGGCGCCGCGCGCCGTGATCACGGTATTGGCCTATCCCGGTCACTCCGGCGGCGATCTGGAGACCGAGCAGTTGGCGGCATGGTGCCGGCAGTTGGATGAAACCCGTTTTGCTTCGGAAGTTGTTCTTAGCAGTCACGACAAGCCCAGCGCACCCCGGCTTTTTGTTATTCGCAAACAAGCCGATCTGCTATGATTGCGCTCCTTTTTTTACTAGTAACAGATTTGCATCATGTCAGAATTCAATAACGTCACCATTGTCAAACAGGCCAATGTATATTTCGACGGCAAAGTGAATAGCCGCACGATACGTTTTGCCGACGGCTCATCGAAAACCTTGGGATTCATGCAGCCCGGCGAATACACCTTTAATACGGCCGATCCCGAGTTGATGGAAATTCTGGCGGGTGAACTACAAGTGCTGTTGCCCGGTAACGATGCCTGGCAAACCGTGAAAGGCGGCGAGTTTTTCAACGTGCCTGGCAATGCGGCGTTCACGATGAAGGTGAGTGTTGCCAGCGATTACTGCTGTTCTTTTTTGAAGTAAGCGCTGGATGGAAAAGGTAGCGATTTTTGTCGACGTCCAAAATATTTATTACACCACCCGGCAACGCTACCAGAAACATTTCAATTACAGTGCGTTTTGGCAGCAGGCAACCTCGGGTAAACAGGTTGTCACTGCCATTGCTTATGCCACCGATCGCGGCGACAGTAAGCAGCAGGGCTTTCAGCAAATCCTGAAAAATATCGGTTTTACCGTCAAGCTCAAGCCTTATATCCAGCGTCGCGACGGTACCAGCAAGGGTGACTGGGATGTGGGAATAACACTGGATGTGATGGATTACGCCGCGCAGGCGGACCGCATCATATTATTGTCGGGTGATGGCGATTTTGAATTGTTGTTGCAGAAGGTCCGCAATGATTTTGGTACTGCCAGCGATGTTTACGGGATACATAGTTTAACGGCGCCGGCCTTGATTCAGGCGGCCGACAACTTTATCGCCATTGCCGGCGCGCTGTTGCTGTAAAGCGTTTCCAAAGGATTGCTTATTTTTTGCCGGGCTCTTCTTCCACCAGCTCTTTGCCTTTCTCCGCGGAACTGCTGGCTTCTTTGGGCTCGGTAGCGTTTTGATTGTTTTTGCGGGCAAAGGTATCGGGTTCGTCGCTACCGAACAAGCCGCTGATTTTTTCCCACATCGAGCGTTCCAGATCGCGTTTTGGCACGTCGACGCTGGTTTCCGTGGATTCCTTGACAACCGGCATCGAGCTGGGCCTGAAATCGCCTTGCACACCCATCAGGTTGTCGCCATTGAAAAATAAAGATACCCGTTTTTGCACTCGATCTTCGCCGCCCGGTTGTTCCGAATATAAATAGTCCCAGCGTTTTTCGTGAAAGGCATCGGACAGCATCGGCGAACCCATGATGTATAACACCTGACGCTTGGTCATATTAGGCCGAAGCTGGTTAATCATGCTTTGATCGATGATATTACCTTGCTCAATATCCAGGGTATAAACGCCGGGCAAGTTAGTGAGGATGGTGCTGCAAGCGTTGATGGATAAACTGGTGACGGCCGCTAGCAAAAAAGTCGATTTTTTCATGAGGTGTGGATGGTGTCCGACGACAAACAATGGCGCATTATCCCATAATTCAGTCAGCGGCTTAGTGCAAAAAAAGATACAATGTAGCGGATTATTGGATTAAAGAGGACTGGCTTGTGGAAACTCAGGATTTGCGTAATGCGGGCTTAAAAGTGACCCTGCCCAGGATCAAAATCCTGGAGATTCTGGAGAAACAGCAAGATGATCGGCATTTGTCGGCCGAAAAGGTTTATAAGATATTGCTGTCCGAAGGCGAGGAAATCGGTTTAGCTACAGTCTATCGGGTATTGACCCAATTCGAGGCGGCGGGTCTGGTCGAACGGCATCATTTCGAAGGCGGCAACTCAATTTTCGAGCTGAACAAAGGCAATCATCACGATCATGTGGTGTGCATGAAATGCGGCAAAGTCGCAGAATTCACCGACGAGATCATCGAAAAGCGGCAGTCCGAGATTGCCGATAGATTAGGTTACACCCTCACCGATCACAGTCTTTATCTATACGGCTATTGCGCCGCTTGTAAAAACCCCTAAGCTAAAAAGCATGTTCAAACCACTCATCCTGTATATCGGGTTACGCTATACCCGTGCTAAAAAGCGTACGCAATTCATTTCGTTTATAACCTTAACATCCGTACTCGGTATTGCACTGGGGGTAACTGCGTTGATTACCGTGTTGTCGGTGATGAACGGTTTCGAAGCCGAATTGCGCGAACGTATTCTGGGTATGACCGCGCACAGCACGATTACCGGCCGCTTCGGTCAGCTGGACGATTGGCAAGCCTTGGAGCAACGCACTCACAGCATGCAGCATGTCGAGGCCGCTGCACCGTTTATTCACGGTCAAGTGATGGTCAACGCCGATCGCCAGGTCAGCGGTACCTTGCTGCAAGGCGTGTTGCCGGAATACGAAGCCAAAGTCTCGGAAGTTGCCAACAAAATGATGTTCGGTAGTCTGAACGATTTGGTACCTGGCGAGTTCGGCATCGTATTGGGTGCCGAGTTAGCCAGCTATCTGGGCGTGATGATGGGCGACAAAGTCACCGTGATAACGCCGCAAATCAACTCCACGCCGGCCGGGATTCTGCCGCGCATGAAACGCTTTACCGTGGTGGGCGTATTCAAAGTAGGCATGTACGAATACGACCGCAACATGGCGCTGATGCATCTCGACGATGCCGGCAAATTGTTCCGTCTGGAGCAAGCCGTATCCGGCTTACGCCTAAAGCTTGATGATTTGTTCAACGCCCCGCGCATCACGCAAGGCTTGGCCGATACCTTGGGCGACGAGTTTCGGGTCAGCGACTGGACCAAGGCCCACAGCAATTTTTTCCGCGCCGTACAAACCGAAAAGCGGGCGATGTTTATCATCTTGCTGTTGATCGTCGCGGTGGCGGCGTTTAACATCGTCTCGACGCTGGTGATGGTGGTCACCGACAAGCGCGGCGATATCGCCATTCTAAAAACCCAGGGTTTATCCAACGGATCGGTGATGGGTATTTTTATCGTCTTGGGTTGCATCATCGGCAGCATAGGCACCTTACTGGGCACGGTCGGTGGCGTGTTGCTGGCTTTGAATGTGGAAACTATCGTGCCGGCTATCGAAAAAGCCTTTGGCGTGCAGTTCATGGCTGCCGACGTGTATTACATCAGCGAAGTGCCGTCAAAATTGATCTGGACCGATGTGTATTGGATAGCCTGCGTGGCGTTTTTACTGTCCTTGCTGGCTACGCTGTATCCGGCTTGGCAGGCGGCGCGTATCAATCCGGCCGAGGTGTTGCGTTATGAATAATGCCATAGTGTTGCAGTGCCAGCAGTTAACCAAGCGTTACGAGCAGGGCGATTTGAACGTCGAAGTATTGCGGGGCGTCGATTTGGCGATTCATGCCGGCCAGCGCGTCGCGATCATGGGCGCTTCAGGTTCCGGAAAAAGCACCTTACTGCATTTACTGGGCGGCCTGGAAAAACCCAGCTCCGGTTCGGTGATGCTGGACGGCGCCGATCTGAACCGGATTAGCGCCGGCAAACTTAGTCAATTACGCAATCGCTCGTTGGGTTTTATCTACCAGTTTCATCATCTGCTGGGCGAATTTACCATCCTGGAAAACGTGGCAATGCCGTTGTTGATCGGTAAGCAATCGATCAAACAAGCTCAACAACAAGCCGCCGAATTACTGAAACGCGTCGGCCTGGGGCATCGCATGCTGCATAAGCCCGGCGAATTGTCCGGTGGCGAAAGGCAGCGAGCCGCCGTGGCCCGGGCCTTGATCAATCGCCCCAAATGCGTCTTGGCTGACGAACCGACCGGTAATCTGGATAGCAAAACCGCCGAGCAAATTTATCAGCTGATGTTGGAATTGAATCAGGAATTACAGGTTAGCTTTTTGGTGGTGACGCATGATCCGGATTTAGCGGCGAGGATGGATCGGGTGTTGTATATGGAGGATGGGGTGATTGTGCCGGAAAGGGTTCATCACGGCTAACAAGTTTTATTGGCAACGTTACGCGCAAGTTAGAAATGATGCGTCATTCCGGCATGGATTGCCGGAATCTAGAAGCCAAGGATGGCGACGGGCTTAAATTTGGTGTCGCTATCGCGACGGCTTATTTTGAAGTCGGGTCTCGGCCCGACAGCCGAGATACTTTCGCTACGGAAACCATCCTTGGTTTTCACCCTTCGGGCCCGCCTATCGGCTGTTCAAATTCGCTCCAGGCGAATTTGTGCTTGTCCAAAGAAAAGTATCCAAAGAAAAGACACCCGGATGCCGCTTTTATCCTGCGCGCCGAAGCTTTTCAACGGGGTTGACGAAGGGGGCTTCCTAGTCGCATGCAACGCGCCGCATCCTTGCGGCGCCCCTAACGGGCTGCTCACTCGGTACATCCCTGTACCTCGCCCTTCGGGTGCTGCGCATGCAAATCGGCTATCCTGCCGATTTGTCCGTTCAAAAGCTCCGGTGCTAGGCGCGGAATACGGGAGTACAGTCCCAGAATTAAAAGTCGGTTAGTGAGCAAATAACGTAGCCTCAATGGAGTGTAACGAAATCGAGGTTTTGATAGCTTTGATTACTCGGATTCCGCTACGCTGTAATCCAGGCTACTTGTTGATGCACGCGTGTTTGCATAAATGCATGTATCCAAACTGCAATAGTGTTGAAAAAGGAGTTTGATTGTGACATCCGTAATTTGCTATGTTCTAGCTTGTTTGTTATTCGCTTCATCGGCAATTGCCGAACCGGTACCAGGCACTTCTGTATCCGTTACGCCTCCAGAAGGCTTCACAAAAGCTGAACGTTTTCCGGGTTTCATGAATGAGGCTATAGGGGCTTCCATAGTGATTTCTGAAATTCCTGGGCCATTTGTCGAAGCTACTGGTGGTTTCAACGATCCCAAGAGGATGCAAGCCCAAGGGATGAGACTATTTAACAAGTCGTCGATCATGGTAGGTGGCCAGTCAGCAATTTTGCTAGATATAGAGCAGTCTGCCTATGGCACAATGTTCAAGAAGTGGTTGCTTGCGGTTGATCGATCCGGATCAACCACTTTGATTGTGGCAACGTACCCAAGTGCGGCAAAGAAGGGTTTAGCGGAACAGTTGAAAGAAGCCGTCCTCGGAGTGACATTTGGCGAAATATCAGATCCCAAAGAGGCTCTCTCCTTTACGGTTTTACCAAGTCCCCCGTTTGAAATAGCAAAAATAATGGGGCAAACGTTGATCCTATCAGTCAATGGTGAATTCCCAGCTAAAGACGAGAATTCACCATTTATGATTCTGGCGTTATCGCCCAACAAGGACAACATAATTTCCGACAAGAAGGCATTTGCAGAGAATGTGGTGATGCAAACAGCCACAGTAAAAAACATTATCATCGAACATACTGTGCCGATACAGATCGGTTCTTTAATGGGATATGCGATAGTTGCTGAGGGAACAGGGAGCAAAGAAAAAACACCGCTGACAATGTATCAAGTAATTTTGTATGACACCGTTGGATACAGTGTAATCTTGGGAGTAACGCCTTCGGCAAAGAGAAATGTTTATTTGCCGATTTTTGAGAAGGTTGCCAAGACGTTTACACTGAAAGCCCGTAGGTCCGACTAGCTCAGCATAATCAGACGTATATGTAAATTAAATCTCTCGTTCCTCCGAATACACTTTGCTATTCGGAACTACACGCCAAAATCCTGAGCACCTCCAAAATCTTTCACGGTCGCGACGGCGTCGGTTCCCGTATGCCGCGCCGAGCACCGGAGTTTTTGAACGGCTCAGTCCGTCAGGGGCGATGCAAGGATGCAGCGCGTTGACGAAGAGGCAGGAAGCCTCTTTCGGCAACCTCGTTCAAAAGCTTCGGCGCGCAGGATAAAAGTGGCATCCGGGGTCTTTTTCTTTTGGATACTGTTCTTTGGACAAGCACAAATTCGCCTGGAGCGAATTTGAACATGCCCGCAGGGTGAAAATTAAGGATGGTTTTCGCAGTGAAAGTATCCCAGCTGTCGGGCCGAGACCCGACTTTAAAATACCCGTCGCGATAGCGACACGCTTTTATTTGACCTGCTTGTGTTGTGCCGCGCGTGGGTTACTCTTGCCAGCAGTATTTAGGTAGGTACGGTTTTGTGCCCACCCGAAGATTCAGCAGGCAACATCATCCCAATAATGCTTGGATTGCATTTTTAGCCAAATCGGCGTAGCGCGATGTTTTAAACCGGCATTCGCCGATAAAGTGTACAAAGCAAGTTCCGGGGATTTTCATTCTGCCGCAATCGGTATATTTGGGGTGCGGTAAAACCATGGATTTATCCAGATTTGCCACCACCACATTGGACATCACTTGCTCGCTACCCCATTGGTGCCATTTGGCGCCAATTTCTTTTTCAATTTTCCGAGAGAAGTCGACGATAAATTGTTTATCGAATGAAGCCTTCGGAAAGCCTGAAAAACCGGCACAGCCTCTGACGTATCGTAAGTTTTCACAATCATCAAGGTTTATAAAGCGCGATTCAGCCAGCATCTGCACGTGCGAATCCATAGTCGGCGCGTTATTTTTTTGTACTCTTTCGGAAGAAACCGTCATGCTTTCTATTTCTTGATTATCCCAGGTACCGATCACGAAGCCGGTATTCGTGGCTATGCACTCGTTTACTTCGGGCATGTCTGTCAACGTCAAAGTGTCGCTGTCGAGTTGAATGACAAAATAGTCTTTAACAAAATCAGCAATGGCCAACAGCCTTTCCCAGCAGCCTCCCGATGGGCAACCGGCCACGGAAAATTGCGTACGGTCGTGAATGTCCGCTATCGGCAAGTGACTGCGAAGCAATGCCTGGTCTGCCGCTGTCAGGCTACCATCGTTGATGATAAATATTTTGGCTAACGGCACTTTGTTTGCGAAAGTTTTGATAGCCACTAGAAACATAGTCAGATCTTTGTGCTGTAACTGGGTCAATACTGCTACCGGCTGGTCTGTGCCGGCAGTAACCGGAGCCGTATTGAACACTTGTCTACACGTGTAAGAAAACCGGTATCTGTTTAACTTGTCTTTAATTGAATAAAACATGGTTACTATTATCTGAAAGGCTAGGTTGTAGACTAAGGTATAGGTTCTTTTAAGCCAACAGCCAAAGAATAGTCAAAATTCCAAAAAACGACATCTGGCTGATGGGATGAATAAACGGATACCTTGAGCCTATGTCGGAATGCTAAGCCGCAGCATAAACCGGAAACCGTGCGCACAACAAATGCACTTTCTCCCTCACCGCATCAATCACGCTCTCGTCTTCGATGTTATCCATCACGTCGCACATCAAATGCGCAACTTGGCGAACTTCGTCTTCCTTAAAGCCGCGCGAGGTGGGGGCAGGGGTGCCGACGCGGATGCCGCTGGTGACGAACGGGGATTGCGGGTCGTTGGGGACGGCGTTTTTGTTGACGGTGATGTGGGCGCGGCCCAAGGCGGCGTCGGCGGCTTTGCCGGTAATACCTTTCGGGATTAACGACACCAGCATCAAGTGGTTATCGGTGCCGCCGGAAACTACGTCAAAGCCGCGTTTGATAAACACTTCGGCCATCGCCCGAGCATTTTTCACGACTTGTTGCTGGTAGGTTTTAAATTCCGGGGTCAGGGCTTCTTTAAACGCTACCGCTTTCGCGGCGATCACGTGCATCAGCGGTCCGCCTTGAATGCCGGGGAAAATGTTGGAATTGATCTTTTTTTCCAGGTCCGGATTGCTCTTGCACAAGATCAAGCCGCCACGAGGACCGCGCAGGGATTTGTGGGTGGTGCTGGTGACCACGTCGGCGATAGGTACCGGATTGGGGTATAAACCAGCCGCAACCAAACCGGCGACGTGGGCCATGTCCACCACCAGATAAGCGCCGACTTTATCGGCGATGTCGCGGAAGCGCTGCCAGTCCCAAATCCGCGAGTAGGCCGAGAAGCCGGCAATGATTAACTTGGGTTTATGCTCCAAGGCCAGCGCTTCGACTTGCTCGTAATCAATTTCGCCGGTGTCTTTATTCAAACCGTACTGGATCGCGTTGTAGATTTTGCCGGAGAAATTGGGTTTGGCGCCGTGGGTTAAATGGCCGCCGTCGGCCAGGCTCAAGCCCAGGATGGTGTCTCCGGGTTGGATCAGCGACATGAACACTGCCATATTGGCTTGCGAACCGGAATGCGGCTGGACGTTGGCGTAATCGGCACCGAATAATTCCTTGGCGCGGTCGATAGCCAGTTGTTCGACCAAGTCTACGTATTCGCAGCCGCCGTAATAACGTTTTTCCGGATAACCTTCCGCGTATTTATTGGTCAGCAACGAGCCTTGCGCTTCCAGAACGCGGGGGCTGGCGTAGTTTTCCGAGGCGATCAGTTCGATATGGTCTTCCTGGCGTTGCCGCTCCTGTTCCATGGCCCGGAATAATTCGTTATCAAAACCTTCAATGGTCATCGATTTGCTAAACATGTGGTCTCCTCAATAGGGGGTCGGGTTATGCGTTGGGATGCAGCAGCAGAATTTGCAAATCGGCGACATTGGTGCCGGTCGCGCCGCATAGTATTAAATCGTTGGCGGCTTTTAGGGCCGGATAGGCGTTATTATCGTCCAGCATGGCGTCCGGGTCGAGAGCCGCGTCGCGTATGCGCTGTAAAGTGTGATTGTTCACGACGCCGCCGGCGGCGTCGGTGGGGCCGTCGCGTCCGTCGGTGCCGCCGCTCAAAAACGTCCAGGCGCCATTCAGACCGCACCTTTCGGCGGCCAGCGCGAAGGCCAGCGCCATTTCCTGATTACGACCGCCTTTGCCATTGCCCTTTAACGTGACTGTGGTTTCGCCGCCGGCGATCAGGGCTGTCGGTTGCGTCATGCCGGCTGTTACGGTCAGCGCATGCAGCGCCAGTTGCTCGGCGACCAAGCGCGCTTCGCCGCACAACTGTTTGCTGTAAACCTGGGTTTGATATCCCAAGTTTTGTGCTTTATCGATTGCCGCATCAACACTGCTGGCATTACTGCCGATCAAGGTGTGGCCGGTGCGTTGGAATATCGCGTCACCGCTTTTCGGTGTTTCGGTCTGCAAACCTTGGGCGCCTTGTTGTAAATGGCTTTGCACGCTGGACGGTATTTGCCGCCAGATGCCGAACGATTCCAGTACCGCGATGGCGTCTGCAAAACTAGTATCATCCGGGACGGTTGGGCCGCTGGCGATGGCGCTTAAATCGTTATCCAGTACGTCGGATAAAATCAGCGCGTGTAAATCGGCAGGCGCGGCAAGTCTGGCAAGGCCGCCGCCTTTCAATTGGGACAAGTGCTTACGGACGCAATTGATTTGGTTGATGATTGCACCAGAGGCCAGTAATAACTGAGTGGTGGCGATTTTATCCGCCAGATTGATACCTGCAGCCGGGTAGGGTAGCAGTGCCGAGCCGCCGCCGGAAATCAACACTAGCACCAGCTCGTCCGGATTGGTGCCGCTCAAGCGGTTAGCGATGGTTTTTGCCGCGTGGAAGCCGGCCGCATCCGGCAGCGGGTGGCCGGCACCGAATACCTGGCAATTCTCGACGACATCGATGTTGTCGTAATTAGTCACCACTATGCCTTTACCGGCAAGCCAAGCCTCCGGAATGATGGCTTGGGCCGCATCGGCCATTGCACATGCGGCTTTACCGAACGCGAGTAAATGAATGCGCCGCCAGCCGTCGCTGCGGTAGCCGGTTTGTTCCGAGCCGATATGCAGCAGTTCGCTATCGGCCCTGAGAAAGTGCTTTACGGCAAGATACGGATCGGCTGCCGCGACGCCGGCGCGAAAAATGGCGGCTGCATGTTCACGTGAACTTGGCTGGACTGCGGACATAACGATCCGGCGGGGCCTTAGGCCATGGCTTTAGCGAGTGCGAAGATAATTTCCGCGTCGAACACCTGTTTGTTGCTTTCAAACAGTTTGGCGATGCAGGCGCGATGCAGCGCCAACTTTAACGCGCCGAAACCGATGGCACCCCAGATGATTTTGCCGTGGCGCTCTTCACCGCGATCCAGCACATCGGTACCGCCGATTCCGACCGGCGGAGTGGCGTTGGCGTCGGCCAGCAATTGCAGATGCGGATTGTTTTGCCAGTGTTCCGGTTTTAATAATTGGACGCCGGCGGCACCGGTAGCTAACACGATATTGGCGTCTTGGATCGCGGCGGCGCGGCTGTCGTAATCGGCTGCTTCTACTGGTGTCAGCTCTACACCAAAACGTTCTTTCATCGCGAAACAGGCTTTTTCGGCGTTAAATATATGCCGGGATGTAATGCTGACTTGCGCGCCTTCCAGCGCCATCATCGCCGCCGCGCGTTGACCGACCGGGCCGGTGCCGGCCAATACCACCGCTTTTTTACCTGCCAGGCTAGCACTGCTGCCCAGTTTGGCGACGGCCGCGGCCGCAGTGGTATTGCTGCCGTTACTGTCCAGCATCACCGAGACTTGGAAACCGGGAAAAAAGTGCTTCTGTACCGCTGCCAGTAAATTCTGGCCGGCTTCTATGTTGCTGCCGCCGATGAAAATCGCCGTGTTTTTTTTGTCCTTTGGGGCGCGAGTAAAGATAGTGCCGTCAACCAGGCCGCCGACGTTGTCGGGGGTAATGTTACCGTGGCTGATGACATGATCCGCGCCACCGTCGTAAGCGACTACGGTATCGAAAGCCGAGGGGTGGGTGTCGGTGTCGAATTGGAATAACAATTTTTTCATTAAGCTACCTGATATAGAAAATGGTGGCCCGGTGGGAGAAGGTTAGCCGCCGGCATTATACAGAATAATATTTGCCTCGCTTCATAATCCAAACCGGTTCCGGAAAGCAGGAATTAGTGATTGTTTGCTCAAAAACTTTATGTCATATTGGAAAAGCCTGCTGCTCAGCGCGGGCGTGGATGAATCCAATAATTAAAGAGGAACGCAGATGAAAACGCCCGTCGATATTGCTGTAACAGGTGCAGCTGGTCAGATTAGTTATTCCTTGTTATTTCATTTGGCGTCCGGCGAACTGTTGGGGCTCGACCAACCTATAGTGCTGCGTCTGTTGGAAATTCCACCGGCGATGAAGCAATTACAAGGCGTGGTGATGGAGTTGAACGACTGCGCGTTTCCATTGATCAACAAAATCATTATCACCGACGATCCGAAAGTCGCGTTCGATAACGTCGATTACGCATTTTTAGTGGGCGCGAAGCCGCGCGGCCCGGGGATGTTGCGTAGCGATTTGTTATTGGATAACGCCCAGATTTTTATTACGCAAGGCCGGGCGCTAAATGAGGTGGCCAGCCGTAAGGTGAAAGTGCTGGTGACAGGCAATCCTGCCAATACTAATGCTCTGATTGCGATCAACAATGCGCCGGATTTGGCGCCGGAATGCTTTACAGCGATGACCATGCTAGACCACAAGCGCGCTATCAGTCAGGTAGCCGAGAAATGCGGGGTATTGAGCAGAGACGTGAAAAACGTGGCGATCTGGGGTAACCATTCCTGTACCCAGTATCCGGATCTGCATCATGCCAAAGTTAAGGGCATGGATGTGTTGTCCTTGGTCGAGCACTCCTGGTTTGTCGACGAATTTATTCCCACGGTCCAATATCGCGGCACGGAAATTATCAAGGTACGCGGCCAGTCCAGCGCGGCGTCTGCTGCGCATGCGGCGATCGAGCATATGCGGGTGTGGGCGTTCGGCACCGATCCGGGCGACTGGGTAAGTATGGCGGTGGCATCCGACGGCAGCTATGGCGTTGAGGAAGGATTGGTTTATTCCTTCCCGGTTACGGTGGTCGATGGGCAGATCGGTATCGTTAAGGGTTTGGATCTTAACGAGTTCGGTTTGGCAAGATTGCGTCAAAACGAAGTAGAGTTAAAAGAAGAGCGGCAAGCGATCAAGCATTTGCTCTAGTTCCTGGCGTGGCAGGACTCAGCGGCTATCGTCGGCTTTATCATTACACACACATCTTTTGGTCTAGCATAAACCAGTCACTGTTCCAGTGGCTGGTTGTTATACTTCCTCACATTCGAGTTGCCGGGCCGCACACGACTAGCGGTTTAATAAGGTGCCGCCATCCTTGGCAGCTGTTAACGACTGGTAAAAAGCTCTCTAGCCCGCGTAGGCGGGTTATGCTTAAATTCTGAAAACGATTGGCGCGCGACTAGGCGGTAAATCCGCGATTGCTTGGCGATGCAGCAATCTAGAGCATCGAAAATAATCGGTATTTGATCGCGATTGTATAAAGCAATAGCTGTGCCAGCTGTCAACGCATGTATGGCGGGGGGCTGTAGCGGATCTCAGTAATGCCAAATAGCCGGTTTTAAGGCTTATGCCGCAGCAGCAGGGGATATGCCGGGTTTTTTAAAGACTTTCGCGGATGAGCATGCGTGGCGCATCGAGTATGCGCCGCATCGGGAGCGGATAAAAATTTAGCGTACTGCTGTGGAGTTTAAGGGAGCTAAGGAGCCTCCGGAATTGCCGTCCACGTCTATCCAAAAGTGCGGTAATTCCAACTGCTTTAGCCAAGCCGGGCCTTGTTCTTCCTTGAGCATGGCGATTGTTGACGCGCTGCCCGCCACTACGCAGAATTCGCCGATGACGCTGACAGATGCCAGGTATCGGACCGGCCAGCCTGTTTTAGGGTTAAGGATGTGTCCATAGCGCTGGCCGTTGATGATAATGCAGCGCTCATAGTCGCCGCTGCTGGCTACCGCGCCGTTATGCAGCGCCAGCGTAGTTGCCAATGCCTGTTTTTGGCGAGGATGATGGATGCCCACTTGCCAAGGGGCTCCGTCCGGTCTAGGGCCTATCAATTTAATATCGCCGCCCAGATTGATAAAGCCATGGCGTGCGCCGGCATTCCACGCAATCGCCGCAGCCCGGTCTACGGCATATTCTTTGACGATGCCGCCAAAATCCAGTTCCATGCCGGCCAGCGGAAATTCCAATACCGGCGCCTGCCAGCGCAAATTGTGCCATCCGACTTTTGCCAGTAGCTTCTTTATCAGTGTTTCATCCGGCAGCTGGCCGGTTTCGAAACGCCAAGCCTGCCGCAAAATTCCGGAAGATATGTCGAATAAGCCGTCGCTTTGTTGATAACAGGTTGCGGCATAATTCAGCAATCCGGCTGTTTCCTTGTCAACACTGATACTCCCGCCGCTTGCAGCAACGCTATTAATCTTCGATAGCAGGCTATCGGGACGATACCTCGAATATAAATTTTCCAAACGCCACACATCGGTAATCACGATATTCGCAATAAGATCAGCTAGTTTCTGGCTATCGATAAATAGCTGGATCTCGCATGGGGTACCCATGGCCTTGAATGCGAATTTATGCAAATTTAGGCGCACTATTTTTAGCCACGGCTTGTAGAAGTGTTATATTTTACAAATATAGAGCGGCGTCGGGCAGGCGGTTTGGCTAGGAAATAAGGGTTCTGTTTTTAAGCTACACTATGCGACTAAGTATAAAATAAGGTAGAAAACTCAAGGCGATGTATTTTAAATCTTTAAAACGCCAAACGCCCGATTGAAAAATTTTGCGGAATAAATGTTGAGCGGAAACTAAATCTCTTTTCCAAAACGCTGAATAAGCCTGGGTAAAAACATAACCATCTACTAATTCAGTTATTTTTTCCTTGGAAAGGTGTGAAATTAGTTTTGGGTTTTGCAACACGAAGTCTTTTCTAACTTGCCAAGCATCCAAAACTTGTCGCCATTTTATGGAGGATATTTGTCCGTGATTATGCCATCGATAAAATGCCAAAACCTCAGGTACGATGGCAATATTCTGTGTGATAGCGGAAATGCGGATCCAGAAGTCATAGTCCATGGCGCTAAAACAGCGTAATGAAAATCCTTCTGCCTTATCTACAATTGAGCGGCGAATCAATGCCGCATGTATAGGCCATGGACAACTGGAAAGAAATGATTGAAAAATATCGCCTTTTTCGTAAGCTGGTGGAACATAAGCTGGACCATTTTCGCCACCTTCCACGATATTTTGCCACCCGCAATAAGTGAGATCCGCATTTTTTGCTAATAAGTTTTTTAAAAGTTTCTCGATGAATTCTGGAGCCCAATAGTCGTCGGCGTCCAGAAAAGCGATAAATTCTCCTTTAGAGTTTGCTAAGCCTAGGTTACGAGCAGGGAATGGCCCCAGATTTTCTTGCTTAAAAACAACTAATTTCGGGTGCTTTTCTTGGCACCTAGTTAAAATCTGAAAGCTTTGGTCACTAGAGCCATCATCGACGACAATTAACTCGACATTTGGATAACTTTGTTCAAAAACACTTTCAATTGCTTTTTCGAGGTAAGTTTGAGCATTGTAACAAGGCATAATTATCGAGATGAGCGGTTTGTCCATTCCGAACTCCTTATTATTTTAAGTATTTAGATATTTGCGGGCATTGTTCTAGAATGCAATAAGCCCAGCGTTTATTTGGAATAATGTTTTCATGCCTTAAGTATCTATTTCTCTTCCATGCTGAAAAGCTATTTGAGTTATTTAGCCAACGCCAAATAGGAATAGTGAAGCCGGTTTTGGGACGTTTAATAATATTGTCACCGAGTTTTGTCGATAATGAGCGGGGTAATATTTCTTTTTTGTAGCCAATTTTTCGGTTTGCTGCTAAGCCGACCAGTGAATTCAGCAAAACATGATCGACCAAGGGGACGCGTATTTCCAAAGAATGCGCCATGCCTATCCAGTCAGTATCGCGCAACAATTGATTCCGCATGTATTTTTTGGATTCCAGCGCAACAATTTTTCCAAAATCCGAATCAATATTGCTCACAGATTCGAATTCAGCTATTTTCGACAATCTATTAATGCCTTCCAGCATTATATCGTTATCAATAAGATGTTTAAGCTCCCAAGGCATGAACAAACCTTTTTTTAGCTGATAAGCCGATGTTATATTTCTGGTCATATTCAATATATCAGAATTATTCGGATTTAAATGGCTAAAATTGGCGGCAAAAAAAGAATGTATATTAAAAAATAAATTATTTAGGAGTAGATTTGAGTTATATCCGGCTGAATGTTTGATAATTTCCGGAATTGTCTCGAAGGTGTCATAACCGCCAAGCATTTCATCACCGCCCAAACCGGATAAAACAACTTTTAAACCTGCGTTTTTCGCTGCTTTGCTGACAAACCAAGTATTGATACCATCAATGCTTGGTTGATCCATAGTATTTAAAAATGTGGATAGTTCATTTTCGACCTCGTCCATGCGCGCGGTGACGATGTTGTGTCTGACGCCCAGAATGCGTGCTATTTCGGTTGCTACGGGAACTTCGTCTAGCGAACGACCAATGAATTCTTCAAAAGCCAAGGTCATCGCCGTTACGGGTTCGTTGACAAGCTCTTGCGCCAGACCAGTGATGGTTGCGGAGTCCAGTCCGGCGGAAAGGAATGTACCAATTGGTACGTCGGCTACCATATGAGCTTTAACTGAATCCTTAATTGCCGATATGCCCAATTCTATTGCTTGAGAGGCGGGGATTTTAGTGGATGCTGAATAAGAGCGATTAATAACGTTGTTTATATCCCAATATTGATGTATTTTTTTTTTTCCAAAATTATCTATTTCAAGAATATGTCCTGCTGGTAATATACTGATATTTTGATAGAGCGTAAAAGGTTCTGAAGCACTTCCCCAAAGGAGAAAACTAACTAGTCCAGCCGGATTTATTGATGAGTCTATATGATCCCCGGCAAGTAAGGCCTTTACCTGGGAAGCGAAGCGAAATATACCGCTGGAATTTGAGTAATAGACGGGTTTTATACCGTAAGGATCTCTGGCTACTATTAGTTTTCTGTTGTGGTTGTCCCACAGGGCAAAGGCGAACATACCTCTTAAATGTTCGATCATTTCAATGCCAAGGTCTCTATACAGGTGAAGTAATACTTCTGTATCGCTATGACTTCGAAAAGTAAACCCTTTTGCCTCTAAGTTTTTTCTCAATTCAATGTGATTGTATATTTCACCATTAAAAGTGATGGATAGTTGACCGTCAGAGGTGTGCATGGGCTGAGCGCCTAGTGAACTCAATTCGATTATGGCTAATCGTCTGTGACCCAAACCGATCCGGCCGCATCTGGAAATCCATAAGCCTTCTCCATCAGGACCCCGGTTATACATGTAATCTCGGGTTGCTAACAATTCTTCAGGGTCTACACTCTTAACCGGCGAGTTATGGAGAAAAATACCGTTAATGCCGCACATGACTAAGAAACGATCTGAGTGTGATTTTTATAAATTTCAAGTATCCTATTTGCGATATTTGACCATTTATAATTTAATGGAGATTGCTTGATTACTGATTCGTTAAATTTAATCTGTTCTGACAAATAACGTTCAAGAGCATCTTTAATGCCTTCTGCGTCGACGTCTTTAACATAATAGCCATTTTCGCCTTCTTTAACATAGTCTGACATGCCGCCTTGTTTGGAGGTGAGTACAGGCGTCCCAGAGGCATTCGCCTCAAGAAAAACAATGCCGAAACCTTCGAAGTTTTTCGGCTCGGCATATGAAACTAAAATAAATAGTCCAGCTTTTCTATAGTATTCCAGAAGTTCTTCTATACTTTTTCTACCTTCTATGACAACTCTACCCTCAAGTCCATTTGATGTAATTAAAAAATCAAGTTCATCTTTGTAGCTTCCGGTATTATTGCCGCTGATAATAACGTACTTGAACTGAAATTTGTCTTTAAGCAAGGCGAATGCTTTAATAACATTGTGAATATTTTTGATTCGATCATGCTCATCGATTCTAGATACTGTCAAGAATAAATGGGTGTCTGTTTTAGCATTGTGTTCTTCGAAGAATTTTTCAGAAACACCGGGTGGAATTACAGTGACGTTTGTAGCTAGCCCTGGGAATTTTTGGGTGAACATTGTCTTTGTAAATTGACTTACGGTAATCACTTGTTTTGCCCGTTTTAAGGCAAATGAGAATATTATTTTATTGAGTAACAGTTCTGCGTATTCCCAATAGTGACTTAGCCTATTATTTACCGAGCCAGTTAACCGCCATAAAAGATGCCGATCAAGAAGTTTTTTACCTGGTAAATTATAGCGTATGGTAAAGCTAAAAATATCATCACCGTGAGTTGTGACAAATACATTATTTTTATGAAAAGCTAAAGGAGCATAATACAAAAAAAGCGAATGCCATAAGTCCATGTCAAAGTTGTTTAGTATTGCTAGATCTTTCTTTAAGTTACGGGTCAATATTGGATGAAGAATGTAACTGTCGTCATCTAGCGCACCTTCCACCGAAAAGACATGGACTTCAAAACCCTTGTTTGCATATGCCTTTGCTAATTCGTAGCAGTAGATATTTGCGCCACCTATCACTGGAAGAAAGTATGGCGCTATTAGGCCGATTTTTTTAAAAGAATAATCTTTTGGAGAAAAGGCAATAGAATTAGCGATAGATGTCATTATTTATGATTAAGTGTTGATGATCGAAATAAATGTTATTAGGGCATTATAATTATGTAACTTTCTTTTCTAGTTGTATATGAAAACTAATTTAGTGACCCATAATTTTTTTTGCCATTCTATAAATGGGGTTTTTCCTAATTTTATCAGAAAGATGTTCTAAGTTTTTGACGCGTTCGTTCAATTGAACAACTTGGTTCCCGAGATAAGCGTTCTCAGCGACTGCTTGTAGGAAAAAATCTATGGCGTAGGAACCTGGTAATGGTTTTGGTTGAGAAAGAATAAGATCATAGGCATCTGCTAGAGATTTAATACAATACTTAGCTTCGAAGTATTTCTTTACACGTGATCTAGCTAATGAACCCATTTTATTTCTGAGATCAGGGGCACGCGCTAAATTGATAATAGTTGAGGCAGTGGCTTGTATATCTCCGATGTCAATAATGTATCCTGTATCGTCTGTAACTGTCTCTTCCACTCCGCCACAACGAGTTGCAATAGAAACACAAGCGCAAGCCATCGCCTCAAGTAGCACAAATGGATGGCCTTCAACCCGGGAAGATAAAACAAAGATATCTGTCTCTGCTAAAATTCTAGGAACGTCATCTCGTTGTCCCAGAAAATGAACATTATCGATAATATTAAGTTCTTTTACTCTGGATCTTAAGGCTTTACAAAATCCGATGTTTTCATCTTTGCCAACAATAAGAAAATGTACCTTGGGGTTTTGACGGACAACAAATACAGCTGCTTCAATATAATAATCAAACCCTTTATCGGGGTGAACCCGGCCAATAGCAGAAACGATAAGAGAATCGTCTGAAAGCCCAAGTTCTGAAAGAAGGCTTCCATCCCTATTTTCAAGCGCAAGATCAAATTTTTCAAACTCTAGTCCATTGTGGATAACTTGAATTCGGTTTATATCAATTGGAGGGGAATAAGATTGTGCAACCGTATTTGAGACCGCTATGATATGGCTTGAAAGATCGTCAATCATTTGAGCATACGACGCTGCATTCAAGGTGAAGCGCTGAAAAATAGGATTTTGGGGTAGAAATTCTAAATGTGCAAAAAATAGATGATGAACTCCTGCCAATCTGGCGGCCAACGCTCCTTCGAAAATAATGTTTGAGTTTGTATGAACCAGAGAGATATTTTTTGTTCGAATAATGTCGCCCAAATACCTTACCCTGGGCGGTAATGCCTCTAAGTGCTTATACCACTCATCAGGGGGGGTCAGCCAAAAATAATTCATTTTTAAAACGAATGAATCAATGCCAAGTCTGATTAGTTCATTATAAAAATTCCCTTCGCCAGGTACCATGACGATGGGGTTGAAGCGAGTTTTGTCAATTAGCCGAAAAACTGTTAGAAGATAGTTTTCGCCGCCTGCTATATCAGCATTGCTGGATATAAACAAAATGTTTAGTGGCTTTAATTTCATATGGCTAACTGTTTTAGTTTTGGTGTATGAATGTATTGAATAAGGTGTGATGATTTCTACATGTTATTCAATGCCGAGGAAAAAATCACTATGGAGGCTAAAATATATAAACTAAACTAGGCTATATATTTATATATCGTGTTAGTGACAAATGCCTAATTTATTACTAGAAAAATTTAGTCTTCATCCAAGGAAATTATGTCTAGGTTATAGTTTTTCGCTGCTGTTACAGGTTGAAAGAAATTATGCAATAATAAATATTGTATAGCGTTATGGGTTTGCTTTGTTTATGCGCCAAGTAATATTTCGACTAATCCATAGCGACAATTTTGTGTAAATAATATAGAGCCTAGATTTAGCCGAGAAGCGGTGAGTGGGCAAGTTTTTAATAGTTTTCGTAAAGTCATTTAAAATAATGCTAACGGCTTCTTTGCTATAATTAGTCTTTATAAATTCTAAGCCTTGATTCCCAATATATCGGCGTTTTTCCTTATCTAAGATTAGATTATTTATCTGAGTCGCATAATCCTCGTCATTTTCAACTATAATCAAGTGTTGTCCGTTGATTATTTCAAGTCCTTGTGCTCCGAAATCAGTTGTTACGACGGGAATGCCTGCCGCCATGGCCTCGCCCACTTTTCCTTTCATGCCGGCCCCAAAGCGCAGTGGAGCAACCGAAATCCATGACTTTTTCAAGTAAGGCAGAGTTTCAGGAACATAGCCCGTTACCGAAATGCTGCTTCCGGCTAATGCCTGTATTTCCAGAGGAGGGCTCCCGCCAACTATAAGCCAGTGGCAATTTGGGTGATCTTGGACAATTGTAGGCCAAACGTTGCGATAAAAATAGAGAACAGCATCGACATTTGGTTCGTGGGAGAAGACCCCAATAAAAATTAGACTCGGGAATGGTGTTTTTTCAGTTTCAAAGGCATGGATTTCATGAATGTTTGGGATTATGAAAGTGCTGACATTAGGCGTGGCTTTGGTTAGGGTATCGGTATCTTCTGGAGTAATTGTAACGACTAGATCGGATTTCGAATACGTAGCCAATTCTCTTTTTTTTATTTTTTCGGCTTCTAAATAATAGTCGCTATTGTTTTCTAATTTTGCTTTGGCAAAAAGTCTCGCATAAACTATGTCAACACTGTCAATAATTATTCTAGCGCTCGGTTGAAGCAGACGGATGTGATTGATAATATTTTCAGCAGAGTAAAAGTATTTGAAATATATTGCATCAAACTTATGATTCAGGAGCTCGATGTCGAGATTCTGCTTGTAAACAGATATTCCTAAATTTTCAAGTGATGTTTGATAGTATAACAAATCAGTTTCGGATATTTTCTGAGACCAGGAGTGATAGTTGATAACACCGTAATAGCATTTGTGGCCTGAGTAAGCTAGTAGTTCAACGATTGTAAACATACGTAGATCTGCAGATGAGCGATCTGGCATAGGAAATGCTGTATCGATAAATAGGATGTTCATCGTATTGTTGACTTATTTTGCAGTTTATCTAGAAATATTACTTCGCACAATCAGAGATGAAGCGTTAGATTTAGAGTATTAATCTTTTTGTGCTATAAAAAAAATATTTTCAGGGAATTGGAATGTCTTCGCGAGAGATTTTACCCCATGATCGACTAATGTTCGTGGGATTAGAGAAAATAAATTTTCTATTACAAATAAATAAATCGTATAAAAAATAGATTTTCTTATATTCACGCTAGAGTCAAAAAAATATGTAATAACTAGTGGTGGTTTATATAATGACGTGACTTTGCTAAATCCAGATGTTCTTAAAAAAGAATATAATTCATAATTTGTATATTCTTTTAAGTGCATGCCTATGGCTTTTTTATATTTAAAAACTGCAGAAATATCAGCAGGTCCATGCCATGCGTGCGGCGCGCAAACTATATATTTGCCACCTGGCTTTAGAATAGAATAGACATGCTTGCAATGCTCAAGAAGATCATCAGGATGAATATGCTCAATAACTTGATTGGAAATAACAAAGTCATAGGTGTTGGGCGGTTCAAATTGTTCGAGATGAACCCCGTCAGAAATGCCCCATTTTAGGTTATCAAGTTTAGTCGATGTATGCTTTTTTCCCCTTTCACGGGTAATTTCCGTAGCTTTGCATTGATGACCAAGCTTAGCTAAGTAGCTAATCATTTCTGCTCTACCGGAACCAACTTCATAGATTTTTTGAGGTTGCGTGCCAATCAAATATGCCCAGTCTTTGTATAAAACGTTAGGAGGGGTTGGGTTGCGTTTGTCAATGAATTTATTAAGCCATTCTAATTGCGTATAAAGTGTTGTGTAGCTTTTTTCAAAAATCTCCCAACGATTATCACGAGAAGACTCTAATAGCTGCTTAGTTAATTGTAATTCTAGATTCCAATGTTCAAGAATATCTTCCTCAGTTAGATTAACTTCCTTTGGAATGCCGTAATTTGCACGGTAGCGATTAATCAATTCCTGTCCGCGAGGTTCTTTGCTAGAAAATTTAATTAATACTGCATAATAAACTCTTTTTATGCTATCTACAGTAATCATTGCTACGCTCTCAATAATCGAATATATTCTGGGCATTCACCTAATCTGCCTAGGTAAAAATCAAGTAGTCCGCGCAAGGTGGCTTTATTTAATGGGCTTTGTATGTTCCTCTTGACTGTTTTTACCCAACTGGAAAAACACCATAGTGCTCTTTTTGCTATGGGTAAATCCTTGTTTATCCATACAAAGGGAGGTAGCAAAATATTTACCAGTGTCTTTATGCTTTCTTTGTGTAAATCGATTCGTGCTGAAAAAGTAAGGTGTTTTTTCGCCCAGAGTAATTTATTCCGGGTCAGAAAGTATTTAACTTGCGGGGAGTCAGCACCGAGTGAAGATGATGCCTTATGCCAAACTTTGGCTTCGGGAATAAGTACACATTTATAACCTCTGGCTCTCGCCCGGTAGCACCAGTCAGTTTCTTCGTAGTACAGAAAAAAGTTTTCATCTAATAATCCGATGTCATTGAATGATTCTGCACGCGCAAACAACGCACATCCACTGATATAATCAACTTCGATTTGATGATTAAATTCAGTGCTATCAAGTAGGTTATAACCAATGTGTTCAAAGCTGTTTGTCTCTTTTTTCCAGCGACCGCCATTAAACCAGAGAGTATTGGGTTTGTCGTAGAAATATATTTTTGCACCAAGAATTGATTTAGGGGGTAGCTTTTCTGCTCCAGTTGTAAGCGCATGCAACAAGTCTTCTGAGACAAAAGCGTCATTATTCAACAGAAAAATAAAATCCGTACCGCGTTTTAGCGCATAACGTATACCTGCATTGTTACCCCCCGCATAGCCCAAGTTCTTGCCTGTGTTTAATATTATTATGTCAGAATATTGTTCTGAAATAGCATCAACCGAGTCATCTGTAGAGTCATTATCAACTAATATTATTTCGAAGTTTGAATACTTGAGTTGTTTAACTGATTCAAGGCACTGAAGTGTATCTTGTTTTCCGTTCCAATTAAGAATGATTACGGTAACTTTGGGAGTGGTACTATTCATGGCTTTGTTAGTCATTCAAAAAATATTCGGTATTAATGAGTAATTATTCTGGGTTATAAATACATTCTTGATAAAAACTATATTTGCTCCCATTTTGTATTTATAGAAAAAAAACCTTCGGCAGATGAGTCTGAGTTACTAATTTCTTTAGATAGTACATTGAATCTTAATAAGTTCTCTCCATAATATATGTTTGTCGTAAATTGCCCCCGATCTACGCTGAATCTAAGGCAATATGGGCCGGGTAATAGTTGAAGGTTAAGTAATTGACAGCGATACTGATATATGCCGGGGAGTAGGGGCTGATTTTTAATTTCTATGTCAGATTTTTGAGTTGCAATATAGAGTAAGTCTGTCGTATGGATGCCAATAATGAAAACTGGTAATTCAATTTTCTTATGAACGGCTACCTTGAAGTTAATGCTAGGGGATGATAAGTACTCTATTTTTTCAGTCTCTTCCCCCTTCTCGTTATAGAATTTGAATTCTAAAAGATCAATCTCGTCGGTTTTTTGTGCTCTTGAGCTATTAGTGATATTTTCTAAAATACGGTTATCGTTTTGTCTGTAAAATTCATCGCAGGCTGTTTTCGAGTCGCTATCTATACTTATCTTCCCATTATTTAACAAAAGTACTCTGTTGCAAAGTCGTTCTATTTGTCTAATATTATGGCTAACGATCAATACAGTTTTCCCTTGACGTTTAATCATATATTCCATGCGGTCGAAGCACTTTCTCTGAAATGCTAAATCCCCAACTGCTAAGACCTCGTCGACTATCAATATGTCTGCTTCCATACTAGTTGCAATTGAAAACCCCAGTTTTACCGTCATTCCAGAACTATAGCGTTTTACCGGAGTGTCGATAAACTGTTCCAATTCCGAGAAATCGATGATTTCATCTAATTTCTGTTGAATGACTTTTTTGGGGATGCCCAGGATCGCGCCATTTAGGTAAATGTTTTCACGTCCCGTAAGCTCCGGATTGACGCCGGCTCCTACTTCGATCAGCGGCGCCACACTGCCACGCACAATGACTTTGCCTTTTGTAGGGGTGCTGATATTGGCCAAGTGTTTGAGCAAAGTACTTTTGCCGGCGCCGTTGTGACCGATAATGCCAACGACTTCCCCTTCGTCGATATGAAAATTGACGTCGTCAAGCGCTTTAAAAAGCTCACGTTCGTGAACCGGTTGGAATGTGACTCTTCTTAAGGCATTTAAAGCTGTTTCCTTCAAACTGGTTAGGTGACCGAGTTGATATTCCTTGGTGAGATGGTTGACTTCTATGATGGCCATATATTTTAACTAAGATGTAATTTTGAAAATTTTTGCTGAAGACTATATGACATCGGCGAACCAACTCTCCGCACGTTTAAAAAACCAGTAACTGAAAGGTAGTATCGTCAGAATCAAAATCAGCCCGGGATAAATTACATCGAAATCGGGTTGGGTAGCCCTAATTAAGGCGCTTTGAAACCCGTCTATAATCCCTACTAATGGGTTAAGGGAGTATAGAAAATAAAGGTCATTTGACCATGCGCCCGCAGCCTGTTCGATAACCAATTTCTTTTGTACCAAGCTTAGGGGGTAGATGACTGGGGAGCCGTACATTAATAACGACAACGCTATGGGTATCGCTTGCCCGATGTCGCGGTAGTAAACATTCATGGCTGCACCAAAAAAACTGATTGTTAACGCAACTATCATGGTGTACAGCACGAAAGCAGGTATCCACACCGCGTTAACTGTTGGCATAACTTGGTAATAAATCATCATCCCAGCCAAAATCGCAAAGCTGATAAGTAGCTCCACCAGTTTGGTCACCATCGCCGTTAATGGAAATACTTCGCGTGGGAAATAGATTTTCTTAATCAAACTTGCATTGGATGTCACGCTGTTAACACCCTCTGACACCGATTCTTGAAAGAACACCCACGGTATCAATGCCGCAAAAGTAATAAGCGGGTAGGGCAAGCCGCCTGTTTCGATGCCGACGAAGCTTTTGACCAAGGTAAATACCAGCATCAGCATGATCGGTTTTAATACTGCCCACAAGATACCTAGGTAAGCTTGTTTGTAACGAATTACAATATTTTTCCAGGTAAGCGCGGCAATTAATTCGCGGTATTTGTAGAGATTTATAAATATATTATGCATGTTCCGGATTGAGAATTTATTTTTTGACTTTTAATTTACTAATTATTTCAAGTTTTTTTAATAATGGTTTTTTTTTGGGGTTATGTGTGAGTCCAATATTAATTATTTTTTCTGCTTCATCATATTTTTTTTGTTTTATATAAGTGTTTGCTAGGCCTGTATAAGCCGGAATAAATTTGTTGTTCGCGTTAATGGCTATTTGGTAGTTAGAGATTGCGTCCGAATAGTTTCCAATTTCTAAGAAAACATCTGCCCGTTCTTTGCTCAAAAAAGGATACAATTTATAGGATGACTTCGCGCTTTTTAACGCATAATCGATTTGTGGTAAAAGACTAGCCACGCATTCATTCTTTTCCGCTTCAGAATAACTATAACAATAATATAATATTCGTGGCTTTGATTGGCAATAGTGATTAATAAACACGAAATCACCGCCGTATTCTTTGCTCCAGTCTTTATTCTGGTAAGCTGGTAGCGCGGGGATGCCCTCCATGCCTTGGCAAAAGGGAGGTGCAAGTGTTAGCGCTAGCATTGGATTGATCGGCTTCTGCATGGCGTCCTGCCATCGCTCTTTTGCAAAAGATGAATCGATCGCTAAAGCTAATGTGATAGTTAGTATAAATTTAATGTAACTCATTATATTTTCTAAATTTACTAATTATTAAAATAATAACTTCTATTTAAAGGTGCTTGAAGTTAATTTCAAAGTATATCGGATTGTGATTTTATTAATCTGTTTGGCGCTTATCAGTCCATAAGTTTTCATAAAGCGCTTGTATTTTGTTGGTGTGGGTCTCAACCGAAAAATTCTGCAAGGCTGTTACTCTGGCGGTGGCGCCAAGTTTTTTTCGCATTTCAGGTGACTCGTAAAAAGTGAGTATTGCCTTGGCTAGTGAGTTGGCGTCACCAGGGCTGAACAAGAGTCCGGATTCTCCTGCGCTAATCATCTCCGCGCCGCCGCCGTGAGCGGGGCCGATTAAAGGCCGTCCCATCGCCATTGATTCAATTACAACAGTACCTAATGGCTCCGGACTTATCGACGCGGAGACTACAATGTCGAGGCCATTGTAAACGTTTTCCATATTGGGAATATGTCTAGTAAATATGACTAGTTCAGTCAATTCCTCTTCTATGACGCGCTGCTTTAGTCTGTTTTCGTAACTAAGGTAATCATCTGGAGTTCCGCCAATTATTAACATCCTTAGGTTTGGTATTTTACCTTTCAATAAAGAGGCTGCGGTCAAAAATATTTCCTGTCCTTTCCAGGGGATGAGCAATCCTACTAAACCTACAACGAAAGCGTTTTGCGGGATGTTGTATTGCTGCCTAAACGTATTTCCATTTGAATTGATGTCCAGTTTTTCGAGCGCAATACCATCGTAAACAACGCTGATTTTCTGCTGAGGAACGTCCAGATTTTTCCGCATCGCTTCCGCAACCCAATTGGATACGGAAACGAAATGGTCGGGTAGGGCGTAGGTCCACCGGCCTATTCTGGAATCAACCGGATCTCCGCGGACATGGCATATGCTGGGAATTCTAAGAATTTTTGCGACCAAAAGTGCTGCTCGATTGCAAACCGGTTCGTTGTTAGCGTGGATCAAGTCAGCATCGAAACGCCATGCTGTCCAAAGCAGTTGAACGAAAAAGGGTACAAAATTGAAAACGTCGTCTGCCCTGGCAAGTAGTTGATTTATGCAAAATTTTAGCGGGGGCAGTTTTTTTAGCCATTCAATAGAAGCTGTTTTTCCTTTTAACGACACAATGTCGATGTGCCGGTCCGGTATGTGTTTCCACAGCGATTCGTTGGCTATTTCTTCGTATTGCGGACCGGTTCGGCCTGTCACTACCATAGGCAAAAAGCGGCTGCGATCTATATTTCTAACTAGGTGGCGCAAGCAAATGATCGCCCCCCCATAACCGATACCATTTTCTACAAAAATTATTTTTTTGATTCTACTATTGTTACTCATGGCAATCAGGTTCTTGACGTTTATTTGAAAACATTTTAAGAATATTCTCTAATTATAAAGGCTTTGCGAATTGTTGTTTAATTGCTCTTATGGTCGAGATAAGAGGGGTAGGTAAAAAACTACTTAAAAAAAACACCAAGCTATTTAGTTTGAATTGCTGTTTTAGGCTGGCGGCAAAAGCTCGGGCGGCTTCACGACGTTTGCCAAAATTAAAATGCCAATATCCCAAAGTCCAATATGCTTCGGCAACCAATTGATCGGGGTTTACGCTTTGTTCTATCAATTGTTGTTTTGCATAGCAGCGAATGGAACCCATGACTTTGGCCAGATCAATTAGGATTCGTTCGTTTGCTTGAGTAGCATTATTGCCGTGCTGGCGGCGCAACATTAATATTTCAGGTAGGCAAGTGATTGGATGATGGGTAGCGATTTTTGCCCACAATTCCAAATCCTCGCCGAAACGAATCTCGGCATTGAACATGCCTGCTTCAAGCAGAGTTTGGCGTTTCACCAAAACCGTGCCGGTCGGAATGAAGTTTTTCTTCACTAGCGCTGCAAGGGCGTTGGGAATTGGTTTCCCAGCCAGATGTTGGAAATTTTCCAGCAAATGATGTTTGGCTAACACTGATTTGGTTATCAGCTGGTCGTCATTGTCGATTTCGGTCATGTCGCCAGCAAGCAGGTGGAGTTGCGGATAGGCTTGCAGGGTTTGTATTTGCTTGGCGATTTTATCCGTTGTCCATTGATCGTCCGCATCCAGAAATGCAATCCAGTCGCCATTCGCCAACTCTATGCCTTTATTCCGCGCGGCGGACGGGCCTTGATTGCTTTGCTTGTGATAAATGATGGCGCTGGAAATCTCCTTGACGACTTGTTCGGTGTCGTCGGTCGAACCATCGTCCACCACGATAATTTCGTTTACTTTACTGGTTTGCGCCTGAATGCTGTTGATTGCGGCACGAATGAATTTCGCGCTGTTATACGCTGGAATGACGGCGCTGATTTTCATATTTGGCTGCGTAAAATTTTCGACACTTTCAATGTTTTTATAAACTGGTCTTGCAAATCAGCCAAGCCGGAATAATCAAACCGGTGCAATAACCGATCAACGCTAATTTTCTATGCCGATAGTATAGCCGGTACAGAAAGGCGCCGGTTTTACGGTAAGTAGCGGCTAACTCAAGTTTCGGCCATTGACGCTGGTTGAAGCGATTAACAATGTTGTCGGTTTTGTTTTGCAAAAATTCGCCAAGTTCCGGGGACGCCAAGAAGCGAATATTGGGCAATTTCGCCCTGATTTGCCCTAAAAGTTGATCAAGTCCGGCAATTGCCTGCTGGCATTCTTCTTGAGAGCGGGTGTAATTGTAGCGATGCGTGGAAATACTAACAGGCAAGGCTTGGCGATAAGCAATTTCGGCTTCGGCAAATGCGCTGGTAGGTGTGTTTTTGCCGTCGACAGGCTCGTACATTACGTTACGAACCAGATATACTTGTGCAAAACGATTGATATTTCCGGCCCGAATCAGCGGCGGATCCTGGAAATAGTGCCCGGTTTCATCTCGCCCGGTACAACGGTAGCCGGCGGTTTGAATGGCAATGATGTTTTGCCGTTGCCAACTTTGTTCGATTTCATCGTTCCATAGATAGCAAGGGGCAACCGTGCTGAGGCTGGGATAGCCGAACATGCGGGTGAAGCAGTTCATGGCGTCTGCGACCAATGAGTTCGCATCCGCAGCGCTAATGGCTTGGGTCGGCAAATTACGTCCGTCGACGTAATGGCCTTGCAATGGCGAATCTAGTTTCTCCCAGTCCCACCAATCCAGGCTAGCACGGGCAGTTGTCAGGCGCGGGTCTTGTTGTTGGCATAAATCTGCGAAAGCCTTGCCATTTAGATGTTCCATGCCATGCAGTTGCGGTACCAAGGTATCTTGCTGTATCCCTTGTTGCAGGACTTGGTAAATGACTGGAAAGTCTTTGTCCAACAAACGTCTATGGTATTGGCCCGTGGCTTCGATTTTTGCGACATCCGGTACGGCTAAGACCATATCGGCGGTGAGTACCGCAGAGCGATTCACAGAGTCTTTGTGTAGCACCAGCATGTCGAGTAGTTGTGTTAAGCGTTCCGCGTGAAAGTCGCCGCCGGGTCCCCAATCATCGCTTTCGATTAAAACCGGCGTATCGGCAAAATACGGCTCCCGCCATGTAGCGATGAATAGCGATTTCTTCCATAGCCATAACCCGGCGAGGCACGTCAGCCAGAAACCTAAAAAAAACAGAACTGCCATAGATTTTGTTTAATAATAAAAAGCTTGATTATTGTGTGGATCAGCGCGCTAGGCTTTCATCGTAGCAGAGATTAGCGAAGTAACTAAAAACCAATCAACAAACTTTAGACGCGGTCGATGTATCAGCGCGCTTATGATAGCAGCGGCAATTTGCAATTAGCTAAAATTTGGAATGAGTCTAGGCTCAATAGCATACAGACGACGCCGGTGTTCATGCTCGAATACCCGCATAAAGCTCTAACTAGCAGAGGAAATAGAATGTTAAAAGCGATAGGACTGCCTGAACATTGGCGTAAACCGCTGATAGGTGTCGGATTGGTTACATTGGTTTCGATAGCGGTGTTTTTTGAGACCTGGGAATCGATTGTAGCAATTTGGTCGCGGTCGGAAACTTTCACGCATGGTTTTTTGGTAGCTCCCGTTAGTCTCTGGTTGATTTGGCTGCGTCGAAATCACTATCGATATTTATGGCCGGCTTTTAGTAAATTGGGTTTGCTGTTCATTGTCGCCAGCGGATTTGGCTGGTTAATCGCCGATTTGGTTCATGTGGCGGTGATCCAGCAATGGGCCGTGGTCGGGGTTTTGGTCGGTGGTTTTTGGGCGGTGCTTGGCCGCCATGTTATCGGGCAAATGTTGTTTCCGATTGTGTTTTTATTCTTGATGGTGCCGTTTGGGGAAGCTTTTATTCCGCCACTAATGGAGTATACCGCCACCTTTGTCGTTACCTTGATAAGACTGACGGGAATGAGTGTTTATCGGGAAGGCTTGTTCTTCACTCTAACATCGGGTAATTGGTCGGTGGTAGAAGGGTGTAGCGGTTTACGTTATTTAATTTCATCGCTGACACTTGGTTCGGTATACGCTTATCTCAATTACAGTAGTTACAAGAAACGCACCATCTTCATCGCGCTGTCCTTCTTGATTCCGATACTAGCTAATGGATTACGGGCCTATCTGATTGTAATGATCGGCCATTTCAGTGATATGAAACTTGCCGCGGGTGTCGATCATATCGTTTACGGCTGGGTGTTTTTTGGGATGGTCATGTTTGCATTGTTTTATGTAGGCTCTTTTTGGCACGATAAGGATGTAGACGGGCCGGTCATATCTGCCCTAGGTTCGGCAAACGACGCTACACCGACTGATTCAACAACGACTTATAAACATTACTGGCCCGCGCTAACCATAACCGCGTTATGCGTTTCGATTTGGCCGGTTGCATCGCAAGGGTTATCGGCACTACAAGCAGCACATATTGAGGTGCCTGCCCGATTCGGCAAACCAGCTTTGCCTGATTGGCAGCCGGTTCCCGCGCCGGATTGGGGCTGGGAACCCAGCTTTAAAGGGGTGATGGCGGATGCCAAAGTTTATCTGAGCGACGGCCAAACGGTAGCCGGTATGTATTTTGCCAATTTCGGCGATGAAACCCAAGGCGGTGAATTGGTCAATTCGCAAAATTATCTGGTGCCGCAAAAACATCCGGTGTGGCGGATACTGCATGACGACGTCATTGCTATAGCGTGGGGAGCCGACAAAATCGGCGACATCGAAGAATCAGTATTAAACAGTACGCAACGGAGCCTATTGGTGGCGCGTTGGTATCGGATTGGCAATAAAAATACCGCCAATGCCTACCTGGCTAAATGGTGGCAATTGCTTAAACGTTTGTCGGGCGACGCATCTCCGGAATTGCTGGTGGTGCTGTATACCGATACGCCGAATGGCGATTACGGACTGGCCCGGCAAAAATTGAAACAACTCGCAGTTGCATGTTGTAATTAATTTAATCAACTTGCGACAAACTCAAGTCAAGAGGAGTTAGAGGTTTGGGTCAGCGATATTGTGTCAATTTGATGAGAGCGATGGCGTAAATGATCGGCTCAAGTCTTGCAAATCAAGGCTTGACCCCAGCGGTTAGCGGGATGTTAGACTAGCCCAATCCATTTTCATTCAGCCCGTAAGGAAAACGACATTATGATCCCGGTAGTTTTATCAGGTGGTTCAGGAACTCGGCTATGGCCATTGTCTCGCGGTCAGTATCCCAAACAATTTTTACCTTTGGTGTCCGGCAACACCATGCTCCAAGAAACCATTTTACGGCTTGATGGCGTCGCCGGTTTACAAGCGCCGATTGCGGTTTGTAATGAAGACCATCGGTTTATGCTCGCGGAGCAAATGCGGGAAATAGGGATCAAACCGGCCGCTATTATCCTGGAGCCGGTCGGCAAAAATACCGCGCCGGCCGTAGCGATGGCCGCATTGAGCGCACGCTCCGAAGACGATGTGTTGCTGATTTTGCCGGCCGATCATGTGGTCGGCAATCGGTCTGCTTTTCATCGGGCGGTGGCCCAAGCCGAACTATTGGCGAAACAGGATCTACTGGTGACGTTCGGAATCGTCGCGACCGAACCGGAGACCGGCTACGGTTACATCAAGCGCGGCGAAACCCGTTACGGCGAAGCATATAAGGTTGCCGCCTTTGTTGAAAAGCCTGATTTGCAAACCGCGCAACGTTATTTGGAAAGTGGCGAATATTTCTGGAACAGCGGCATGTTTGCCTTTAAAGCCGGTTGTTTCCTGCGTGAGTTGGAAAAATTCAACCCGGAAATGCTGGAAGTTTGTAGGGAAGCCTTGCGGGCGGCAAAACCGGACCTGGACTTTGTCCGTTTGGATAAGCAGATTTTTTCGACTTGCCCATCCGACTCCATCGATTATGCAGTGATGGAGAAAACCGATAAGGCGGTGGTGATCCCGTTGGATGCGGAATGGAACGATGTCGGCTCCTGGTCCGCACTTTGGGATGTAACTGAAAAAGATGCTGCCGGCAATGCCATCAAAGGCGATGTATTAACAGTGGATACTCGCAATTCCTATATTCACTCCGCTAACAAACTGGTAGCGGTGATAGGCGTGGAAAATTTGGTAGTGGTGGAAACAGACGATGCGGTAATGATCGCCGCTAAAGATAGGGTGCAAGACGTCAAGGAAGTGGTTGATCAGCTGAAAAAATTGAAACGTACCGAGGCCAGTGTGCATCGTAAAGTCTACAGGCCATGGGGACATTACGATTTGGTCGATGCCGGCGAGCGCCATCAAACCAAGCGTATCGTCGTGAAACCCGGTGCGAAATTATCGGTACAAAAGCATCATCACCGTGCCGAGCACTGGGTTGTGGTCAAAGGCACAGCTTGGGTCGACAAAAATGGCGAGAAAATTTTGGTTACCGAAAACGAATCGATTTACATCCCGTTGGGCGTTATTCATAGTCTGGAGAATCCGGGGGTGATTCCGCTGGAGATGGTGGAAGTTCAATCGGGCAGTTATCTCGGCGAAGACGACATTGTTCGTTACGAAGATCAATACGGCCGAATTTAATTGGACTCATGTTGTTATCACCGCGATGGAATACATGGCGTGGCGACCTGTTTATCGTGTAAATTTATTGAAGTCCGCCGTTCAACAAAGATCGGCGACAGATTTTTTGTCAGCGTTTTGGTTTAAAGTTAGCCGTTTTATACCCGCCGAATAAAAAATTTGGTGCTTGCTTTATTCCGGAGTTGCTCTTGTCGCTACAAACAGTCAACGATCTGTTGAAAAAACATAAGCTTGTCGAAGGCATGCTGAACAATCAGCCCATGCCGCGCCGAAAGCTGATTACCGCCCTGGTACAAAAGCAGCATATGGCGGAGCTGCGTGGCTTATTGGCGCGGCTGTCCGCTATCGAAATCGGGCAAATTCTGCACTCGCTGGACCTGGAGGATGCGGGCCTGGTCTGGCAGCAGGTCGAGGAATCCAGGCAGGACGATGTGCTTTGGGAATTATCCGATACCTTGCGCGAGGAATTGGTCGGCGACCGAGAACCGCATTGTGGCGTTGGCCAAATGAGTGCGTTCGAGTTGCTCGAAGGTCGTCTCGCCAAAGTGTCTATCACCTGCCGCCACGATTTGTATGCAATCAAACCGATCTGGATCGATCTGTTGGCGCCAAGCAAGGCGCAGCGGCTACTCATTGGACAACATTATGGCCTGGAGTTACCCGATCCCCTGGATCTGACCGATTTGGAAGCCAGCGCCCGGTTCTACGTCGAGGATCAACACGAGATTCATATTCACTCGGATTTTTTGCTGGATCGCGAGGGTAAGTCTCGCAGCGTACCGGTAGCGTTCATACTGCGTGGCGACATGCTGTTTTCGGTGCGTAGTGAAGAATTACCCGTGTTTCGTTTACAGCGTTTACGGGCGCGCACGCAGCCGGGTTTTGTTTCGGATTGCAAGGATATGTTGTTGGATTTATACGGCGCCGAAGCGGAATATTCCGCCGACGCACTGGAGAATATTTACGAACAGTTGGAAATTGTCAGTAAAAAAGTATTGAGCCAGGATATTAGCGACGAAGAAGCTGCGGATATTTTGACCGATATCGCCGAAGAAGAGGATTTGAATGGCCGAATTCGCCGGAATATGCTCGATACCCAGCGCGCCGTGTCGTTTCTGATTCGCCGTAAATTGCTGAATACCACCCAGTTGGAAGATGCGCAGCAAATTCTGCGGGATATAGAATCGCTCAATAGCCACACGGCATTTTTGTTCGATAAGATTAACTTCCTGATGGATGCCACGGTCGGTTTTATCAACATTAATCAGAATAAAGTGATCAAAATTTTCTCGGTGGCTTCGGTAGCTATGTTGCCGCCCACCTTGATTGCCAGTATTTACGGGATGAATTTTGAGAATATGCCGGAATTGCAGTGGATGCTCGGCTATCCTTTTGCGCTCGGATTGATGACTATTTCGGTATTGTTGCCGTTTATTTTCTTTAAACGCAAAGGCTGGTTGAGATGATACATTGCCGGTGTCCGGCGTTTATTTAAAGCCTGAACACTGCCTGCGACAATATGCCACATTTAAATTTGCAATTTACGCAACTATTATTAACCTAACTTTTTCGTTCGGTTTGATAGTTAAAAGTTGCGTTATATTTCTTCCTATTGCTTCCAAGGCGGTTATTAAAAATAACCGCCTTTTTTTTGGCCAAAATAAGTTATGGCTAGCGTTTGGGATTGAATTTAATCAGCTTTATCGCGTTTTCATCGCGTTTAATTATTTCAATGATGTGTCCATGTAACTTCACGCTGGTACCAGGCTCCGGAATGGTTTCCATATATTCGATCACCAGGCCATTCAAGGTTTTCGGGCCTTCTGTGGGTAAATCCCAATGCGTGATGCGATTGAGTTCGCGGATGGTTACCCCGGCATCCACCAGATAGCTACCGTCTTTTTGCATTTTTATATCGGGTTCTTCCGAGACCAATTCACCGACGATTTCCTGCAATAAGTCGTCGAGCGTCACCAATCCCTGCACGTCGCCATATTCGTCCACCACCAAGCCGATACGGAGTTTTTCGGCCTTAAAGATTTGCATTTGTTTATGGATAGAGGTGCTGGCCGGAATGAAGAACGGTTTGGATAGGCTGTTGGTGATATTGTGTTTGTCGAAATCAGGATCACTGATTTGTGACAAAATCGTTCGTAAATGTAGAAAGCCTATTACCCGGTCGATATTTTTTTTGTATACCGGTAGGCGAGTATGTGGGCTATTTTGTAGTTGTTCGATAATGTCTTCGACCGATTCTTCAAGATCGATACCGACAATTTCATTGCGATGGGTCATGATGTCGGTAACGCTGGCCGATTCCAGGTCTAAAATACTCAACAGCATGTTTTGATAACGGGCCGGCAAGTGATTGGCGTCCGACACGATGCTTTTTAACTCGTCTTTATTAAGCGATTCGAGAGTCGTATTACTCGTGTTTTTGATACCAAACGGCCACAGCAACAGACTGGATATAGAGTTAATCACCCATACCAAGGGATAAAATATCTTTAATAAGGGAATGTAAATCCAGGAGGATAGTAATGCCAGTAACTCAGGTTTTAGAGCGCCTAAGGTTTTTGGGGTAACTTCGGAAAATACCAGCAGGCCGAAAGCTAGCAGGCCAATAGCGGGGGCTATGGCGTTGTCCCCGCTAACACGGATAGCAATCAAGGTTGTTAAGGACGATGCCAGGATATTGACAAAATTGTTGCCCAGCAGGATCAGGCCTAGCAAACGGTCCGGCCTTTTCAGGAGTTGATGGGCTTTAATCGCGCCCTTATGATTTTTTTTCACCAAATGCTGCAACCGATAACGGTTCAGCGTCATCAAGGCGGTTTCAGAGCCGGAAAAAAAAGCCGAAATGATCAGTAGGGCTGCCAGTATACCGAACAGTATACTCAAGGATATGTCGTTCAAGGCAACGGGGCTCTTGGCTGTTAAACATCGGGCTAGTTTCTATGTTGTGGAAAATTTGTCAAGCTGCAAAATTGGATTGCTGATTAGTCTATCGATGTAAACAACATGAACTAAACTATGCAATAGCTTGAAATGGGGCCATTTTGACAATAACCGGATTCGATGCTTAACTTAAAATCAGCAACACCCTTCCGCCTTAAAACAACGTAGTTTGCAGAGATTATACGCATGGCTTTGCCAGAAATTTTGCTCATTGATGACAACACCCACCGCAGTCAGCAAGTGGAAGGTATACTCCAGTTTTTGGAATATCGGGTGGAGACAGTTGCCAGTAGCGAATTCGAAGCGGTGCTCCGCGAGCATGATGGGTTCGATGCGGTATTTGTCGGCTGCGGTGGCGATAAACAAGCCAGCTTGATCAAAACGGTCACCGAAAGCGTCGGCGATATTCCCGTGGTTTTGCTGGTGGACGCGGGCGGACCGCAGGTCGTCAGCGCTATTCAACAAATGGTCAGTAAAACCTTGGAGTGGCCGACTGTTTACCCGCAACTGATTCAATTGCTGGACAGTTTGCCTCAGCCTGTTCAATCAACTAAAAAATCGCTACCGGACAAGGGCTTGGCGGGTAAAAGTAAAGCCATTCAAAAAACCCGCTCTCAGATCGATCAAGTCGCCAAATCCGACGCCACGGTACTTATATTGGGCGAATCCGGCACGGGTAAGGAAGTGGTGGCTCAAGCGCTACATCGTGCTTCCTCGCGCAGGGACAGGCCATTCGTGCCGGTCAATTGCGGCGCCATTCCGGGCGAACTGCTGGAAAGCGAATTGTTCGGGCATGAGAAGGGCGCATTTACCGGCGCTTTGACCTCGCGACAAGGTCGTTTCGAAATGGCGGAAGGCGGTACGCTATTTTTGGATGAAATCGGCGACATGCCGATGCCGATGCAGGTTAAGTTGTTAAGGGTATTGCAGGAGCGTACCTTCGAGCGCGTCGGTAGCAATAAAACTATCCATTGCGATGTGCGCATTATTGCCGCGACGCATCGGCACTTGGAACAGGAAATCGCCGAGAAACGCTTTCGCGAGGATTTATTCTACCGTCTGAATGTGTTTCCAATCGAAGTGCCGGCCTTGCGGGAAAGGGCGGAAGACATTCCGTATCTAATTAGCGATTTGGTTGCCCGCATGGAAGCCGCCAATAGGGGAACCGTCAGTTTGTTGCCTCGCGCAATCGCTACGTTAATGCAGCACAGTTGGCCCGGAAACGTCCGGGAGCTGTCCAATTTGATCGAACGTTTGGCTATCATTAGTCCGGATGCTAGTGTCGATGTCGGCGATTTACCGGAAAAATTCCAGGCCTACGAAGTACCGGAAGGCGTGCAGATTTCGCTGCCGGAGCAAGACATCCATATCGTGCGGCCGGCCGAGCGGGAAGCGCTGGCCATGCTCACTCCTGGCGGCGTCTCGGCAGTCCAGTTACCGGAGCAAGGTATCGATCTTAAGGAATATCTGACCGATCTCGAGAACGAATTGATTCGTCAGGCTTTGGAGGAATGTAACGGCGTTGTCGCTCATGCCGCCAAGCTGCTGAATATGCGCAGAACCACTCTCGTGGAAAAGCTGCGCAAATCCGATGCGGCTTAGACCGATTTCTGTCTCCCAATGAATAAATTCGATGCTGAATCGTCGCCAGCCGATCTGATACCGGAAATCGTCGCCAATATTGCCGGTATCCGCGATTTGCGCCGCGATATACATGCTCATCCGGAGTTGTGCTTCGAAGAGGTTCGTACCGCCGAGTTGGTCGCGGCAAAATTGACCGAATGGGGGATTCCGGTTCATCGCGGCTTGGGTAAAACCGGCGTAATCGGCATTGTCAAAGCGGGCAGTTCCGATAGCGCTATCGGCTTACGCGCCGATATGGACGCCTTACCGATGCACGAGCAAAACAGCTTTGCGCATGCTTCCCGGCATCCCGGCAAAATGCACGGTTGCGGGCATGACGGCCATACGGCTATGCTGTTGGCCGCCGCAGAATATCTGGCAACTCAGCGTAATTTTGATGGTACCGTCTATCTGATATTCCAGCCGGCGGAAGAGGGCGGCGGCGGTGCCGACGAGATGATCAAGGATGGTCTGTTCGAATTGTTTCCGATGCAGGTTGTTTACGGCATGCATAATTGGCCGGAGTTGCCGGCAGGACAATTTGCCGTCAGTCCCGGACCGGTAATGGCTTCTTTGAATACCTTTCGCATCGTCGTTCGCGGCAAAGGCTGCCATGCGGCATTGCCGCACTTGGGATTGGACCCGGTGCCGGTAGCGGCGCAAATGATTATGGCGTTTCAAACAATCTTGACTCGCAACGCCAATCCTTTGGATAACGGTTTGATTTCAGTGACCATGCTGCACGCGGGCGAGGCGACCAATATCATCGCCGATACCTGCGAATTGGCGGGCACGGTACGCACATTCTCCAATCAACTGCTGGATTTGATCGAAACCCGCATGCGGGAAATTGCCCGGCATATTTGTTTGGCGCACGGGATGGAATGCGATTTCGACTTTAAACGTAGCTATCCGCCGACGGTCAATCATGATCAGGCGGTTGCCGTGTCCCGCAGCGTAATGACCCGCATCGTCGGCGAGCGGCAGGTATTGGAGCAAAAAGCCACGATGGGCGCCGAAGATTTTGCATACATGCTGCAAAAGTTACCCGGCAGTTACTGTTTCATTGGCAACGGTTCCGGCGATCATCGCGGTAAAGGCCATGGCGCGGGTCCTTGTACCCTGCATAACACCAGTTACGATTTTAACGACGATATTTTGCCCTTGGGCGCCACGTATTGGGTGAGATTAGTGGAAGCGTGTCTGCCGGTTAGTTAATAGCTGCCATATGCTTTTTACGGTATCGGCTGAAAATGCCGGATTTGTGACAAAACTGGCAGTTTTTGCGACAAAACTGCCATGACAGTACACAATTTCTGATGCACGGCTGCCAGGGAAAAGTTGTTTCCTTGTTCCCGCGAAAGCGTTAATCCGGAAAAAGTAAAAGCCTGGATTCCCTTCGCGACAGGGATGGCGGGTTTTTCAGGTTCCAGGATAGTTTCCCGTTTGTATTCAGAATATCGAAGAGTAATCGGCGAATGAGTTGGCTTGGATCATGCTGCTTAATAGTTGGGTTTAACCAGCAAATTAGGAGGGTGTCATGAAAACGTCAAGCAATGAAATTTCACAACTCAGCAACACACGCACCCTGTTCGTTGAAACGCTGAGTCAGCAATTTATCGCACTAACCGGTTGTGGAGTTTATGTTTACCTCAACCCGGTTGATATTAACGGTCTATTCAACGAATACTTAAGCGATACCCTGTCGATTAATACTTTCGCCAGGCAGTGTGTCAAAAACGTATTGGAATAGCCCCGTTACTTGAGTTTAGACAAATCGGTTGGAAGTAGGGCATGGCAGTAATTCCCTGCTTCCTGACTGTCGCTGAAAGCTTGATTAAGCTTAGTTTCGCGCAAAGGCAACTTGGTAGCCGCTGAGAAAGTCGCAGCGTTCCAGGCTTTCAGCTATGGCCGGTATCGATATTTTATGATTGCCGGTCGCAATAAAAACCAGATGCCATTCTTCGTGCTTGTTGTTGCTGATCACGGTAACCGAGCCTTCGGCCAGGCGATAACCTAAAGCTTTCGCCAAATCGTCTATCTCGGTCTGACTGGGTCTATAGCCAGATTGAAAGCGTAAAATTACCGCCACGGCGTGACGGGAAGGCAATGCCGCCTCGATTTGTCCGCCCCATATCATCGTTGCCGACGCAATTAAGGCCAACACAATGGCCGCAAAATAAAATCCGGCGCCGCATAAAATACCGATGGCCGAAGACGCCCAAATCGATGCGGCGGTCGTCAGGCCGCTGATGTTCAGACCTTCCTTCATGATCACGCCGGCACCCAAGAAACCGATACCGGTCACGATACCCTGAATGACTCGAGTGGGGTCGGCCGTTGCGGTGAGCGGCAATAATCCGCCAAACCAGAACTGCGGATAACCGACGATAACCGTTACCGCCGCGGAGGCCATGCACACCAGTCCATAGGTGCGCATGCCGGCGGCTCGGCCGTGATAGGAGCGTTCGTAGCCAACCACCATGCCCAATAACAGGGCACCGACGATATTCATCAGAATCACCAGGCTGGCTTCTAATTGGGCGACCGACCAGTATGAGATCAGCCGGTCCGGCGAGATTGGATTCATGTTTTAGCGTCCGGTATAGTGCGAAATATAAGTGACGGGCTTGAGCTACTGCACCGCTTCCACGTCAACGTCGATTTCGATAGGTTTTTGATAATAGATACCGGATAGTTTACGTTTGAATTCGTCGGTAATATCCCGCGCATCCTGGCGGCTTTTCATCACGCGGGGGGTGAGCAGTACCACCAGTTCGGTTTTGTCCTTGTTGCGCGTCGTACCGCCGAAAAGCGGCCCGATTAGCGGTATCTCGTGTAAGAGGGGTACGCCGTCGCGCAAATAATCGTTGTTTTCCTTGATCAAACCGCCCAGGACGATGGTTTCGCCGCTTTGTACCGCAACGCTGCTTTCGATTTCCCGTTTTTGAATAGTGGGCGAGTCGATGGTATCGCTGGTCGTGGTTTTGATAGCCTGATTCACGCTTTGCAAAATATCCATCAGAACCAGCCCGCCAGCGTTGACCCTCGGTCTAACCGACAAATTAACACCGGTATCGATCATTTGGATCGAGCTGGTCTGTACGATACCGTTATTGGAGTTATTGCTGCTTAAATTGCTGGAAACCGACGAACGTATCGGTACCGAGTCGCCGACTTTGATCGTGGCTTCCTGGTTGTTCAATACCATCAAGGACGGTGACGATATGACATTTACGTTATTGTTTTTAGCGCTGGCGTTCAACACTGCCTGAATGTCCTTTGAGCCGCTGGAAAATGCGTAGGAAAAGCCGCCGGTTGTTAACGCTTTGGCGGTCTCCTTGGTCAGATCGATAACATCCAAACCCTGGGAGCTTCCGCCGTTTATTTGATTGTTTCCGCCGTTATTGTGGCTGAAATACCATTGCAGGCCGTATTTCAAGTCATCATTCAGCGTGACTTCCACAATCGTCGCATCGATCATCACTTGTAAGGGCAGCACATCCAGTTGTTTTAACACCCGCTCGATCACCGCATATTCCTGTGCGGTCGCGACGATAATCAGCGCATTGTTGCCTTCGTCGGCGATAATTTTTACGTTGGGCATGTCATTGTTATTGTTGCCGCCCGAACCGCTGCTCAAGCTGCCGCCGAGTGCGCCGCTACCGCTGGTGTTTTTGTCTTTAGTCCGGTCGCTAAGCGTTCTATCGCTCATCGAATCCTGCTGCCGATTAGCGCCACTTGCACTACTACTTGAGGAGCTATCCGACCGTTTATTCGTGGCCGATAGTGATTTACGGCCGGAAGCGATAGAGGCCTTACTGGATTTGCCGGAACCGCCGCTACCGAAAATATTGCTTAGGGTATCGGCCAAGTCCGTAGCACTGACATGTTGCGCCCGATAGACATTCACGCCGCCGGCTGCCGCCGTGTTGATGCGGTCCAGCCTAAATACCCAGTTTTCAATATCCTTCAAATAACTGGCTTGATGAGTGATGGCTAATACCGCATTAAGCCTTTCTATCTCGATAAACCGGAAAAAGCTGGCTTCGTCGTCCTTGGATTTTTTGGTATAGAAGATTTGCTCCAGCTCTTCGATGATTTTGCCGGCGCTGACGTTAGCCGGCGTAAACAACGCAAACGAACGGCCTTTCAATATATCGACATCAAAGGTATTGACCACATCCAGCGCCCTGGAGATTTCCGCGCCGGAACCGGCGATTAAGATCAGGTTTCGGTTCGGATCGATGTGCAGCAACGACTTTTCCGGCAATAGCGGTTTCAATATTTCCGCCAGTTCCGAGGCCGCGACATTTTTTACCGGAATCACCCTCACTTGATAACCGTTGGGCATTTTGGCGCCGGACAGGGAACTGATCGAGCTGCTGTACAAGGCTTCGTTGGACGGCTTGATTAAATACATGCCGGCTTGCTCGGTGAGCGCGGCATTATTCAAACTCAGCAGCATATCCAGCGTCGGGATTAGCTCGTCCTTGCTCAACGGTTTGGAGGTTTGCAAGGTTACCTTGCCGACCACTTGCGGACTGATGGTGTAGTTTCGGCCTAGAATGTCGCTGAGTATCACTTTAGCTACTTCGCCAAGATCGGCGTCGTCGAAATTCAAGCTGTATTCGCCCTTGCCACCGCTTTTACTGCTGCTTTTTGGACTGGCTTGCGGCGTAATACTCGCTTCGCCGCTGGGAAACAGCTCGACTTTGGTCGTTCTGTTTTCGGCGCTTTTATTGGCATCGTTAGCCAGTTCCGGAATCAACAATGGTTCCTCTTGAGCCGGTTTGTTATCGGCAATCGCCAGTTTTTCATGCAATTGCGGGCCGATAAATTCACAGCCGGTCATGGACAGCGCCAACGCCAACATAGGGGGAATGTTGATTTTTTTAGTTGTCATTGATGTTCTCGGGATTTTCATTGGGTACTGGTTCTATAGGTTTGGCAACGGCGTTGGGGAGCGGCGTTCTGGGCGGTACGACCGGCTTGCCGGGTATGGGCGGCTTGACTTGCGCACGCGGCTTTCTCAATACGACCGATTTTTCCTGGCCGGCCTGCTGCAGCTGCACGTGGTCGGCCTGTATTTGTTTCAGCAGCCAACCGGATATGCTTTGTTCTTCGGTAATTTTTAAAAACTTTTTGGCTTCGTTGCGTTTTCTAAACAAGGCTGTCGGCTTGTTGTCTTTGTCGTAAACGCCGATTAATTCCCAGTCGTCGATTTGACCGGAATCCTGGGTTTGCAAATTGTCGGTTGGATTGGCCTCGGCCAGCGGCTTTCTGCCTTCGACAAATAAAGGTCTATCGACAATATCGCTGTAACTTTCCGCAGTGCCCTTGCTGTCGGCAATATTGGGCAGTTGCTCGGCTGGGGCGTCGGTTTGCGCGCGCGGTTCAAGTAGCGTTCGTAATTGAGTCAACGTAAATTGACTATAAGTCCATTCCGCCACCAACAGCAGGCCCAGAATGCCGCACCCCAGTAATTGCAATCTGATCAGCTTTTGGTTCATGAGGTTTTGGCTCGCATAAAACTGATCACTTCAAAACTGACGTTCAACTGAGAACTGGGGTCCATTTTGTTGGTACTGCGGTTGCGCGCGCCGCGTACCGGCGAAATATCCAATTGATCGACCAGGAGCAAGGGCACGTTGGTATCCAGGCTGTGCAATACCGCGCGCAATGCTTCGATGCTGCCACTCATCCGCACTTTGACCGCGATGCGGACGAAATCCTCTTCGGCTTTACCCGGCAGACCTTGCGTGCTGGTCAACTGGCCGCCAGCTTCCGTTACCGCGGTTTTGACGATGTTTTGCAGTTCAGCCGAGGCCAGTGCTTCGGTATCGCTGTTACTCAGATAGCCTTGTTCCTGGTATTGCTGATTTAATGATTCCAGATTTTGCGCCACGCTATCGCGGCGGGAGACGATGGTTTGTTGGCGTTGCAAACGAAACAGCAGGTCGTTTTTTTGCTCGCGATAATCCAGCCAACTGCTGAACAAAGGCAGCAATACCAGAAATATTAACGTCGATAACACCAATCCCAGCAGTGCCAGCGCCAGCCAGCGCTGATAACGAGCGTCATTCATTGCTTGGACTCTCCATTTACAGCGGGGGCGGTGTCGCTGGCGGTCGTCGCTTCGGTATTCGAATCGGGCTCGGCGGGTGGCGGGCTAACATCCATGCTAATTTGAAAGCGCTCTCGTCCGGTGGCTTTATCCTGGGTCAATGGCGAGACGAAACTGACATTACTGAAATATCCGGAACTTTCCAATAAACCGATCAAGGATGATGCGGCCGGCGATTGACCCTGGATTTGCAGACGCTTGTCCGCATATTGAAAATGCGTCAACCAGCTATCGTCTTTTAACAGGGTACTTAGTTCGTTCAGCACCGCAACCAATGCGGGAGACTGGGTCTTAATGTCCAGCAAACGCTGGGTTTGCTGGCGCAAGGCATCGATTTCGTGCTGTTGTTCTTCTATCGCGCGGGTTTCTTTTTCCAGCGTTTTGATTTGGTTTTTCAAGACATCGACCGCCTGGCCTTCTTGCCACACTGGCCAAATTAATACCGCCAGAAATAGCAGCAGCAGTATGCCATTCAGCAGCCAGTGCATGGCTTGGGCCAATGCGTTGCCGCGCGGCCGGTAGCGTTCCGGGAGTAAATTGTACGCAGGCGCAGCGGCAGGGCAGGCGGTACTGGCTTGGCAATAGTCCACCCGTACCGGCTGTACCCCTAAAGTCTGCAGTTTGCCCAGTTGCTCGTCCAGCAAGGTTTTGGGCGTAAATACCAGCAATACTTCAATTTGGCCGTGCTCGGTTTTGCCGAGCGGTATTGCGGCAAAATACACCTGTTCGGCCTTGAACGGTGTGTAGCGGTCTAATTCAAACCCGACAACTTGTTGCAGATTCTCTTGCGCGGCGGCGGGTAAATAGACGATTTTTTTTAGCGCCTGCGTATTATCCAGGCGCAAGATACACTCGGCTTTTTCAAAGTCCGGATTTTGGGCTTTTAAGGTTTGATAACTGTCCGCGATATTGCTGTCCAACCGCCAGGTCATCGGCGTTTGCTGTTCGGCTTGGCGGTAAAAATTGATTTGAAAATCCGCGTCGGTGGCGCTGAATACGATTGCGCCGCTACGATCAGTCAGCAAGGATCTGAGACGATTCGGTACCAAAAACGCCAGTTCCCGCCCCCACCAGTGGAAGAAACGTTTCAGATCGAAATCAATGGTCGTTTGTAAATTCATCTTGAACGGTAATTAGCTGGGATTCCATTGCCGAGTCAAATAAGGCCAGCACTTGCTGACCTTGCTTCCAATCCAGGATTTGGTAGGGCGCTTGGCTGGGGTCTTGATTCTGGATTCTTAACACTGCTTCGATGGCGGACGTTGCCTGATCTTCCAGCAGGGTTTGTACCATAATAGTATACGTTTGCTCTTCTTCCGCCAATGCCGGATCGGTTTGCTCGGCATTGCTGTCATCGGCGGCAGTCGATTCCGCCAAACGATTATCCAAGTATACATCATGAATATTTTGTTCCTTGAGGCGATCCCCGATGATTTGCAGTAACTCGGGCGGAGCGAGTCGCGAATTTAATTCCGCTTGTCCGGAATAGATGGTGATCCACGGTTGTAGCCGCTCGAAAATATCGGCGTTGAAACCCAGCACCAATTGCAGTTCTTCCAGGGATTGAAAAGGCTGATTGCTGGGTTGATAAGCCAGACCTGCTTGCCGATATTGCTTTTTCTCGGCGCCTTGCGGGCGCGGCTCGTCGTCGGCATCGCGCCAATCCAGCAGGGCGTCGAGCAAGTGCTGTTGCAGTTTTTCGTCGTCGCTCACCGAATTAATCAAGGCTTTTAGCAACGGTTCCTCGGCGGCGTTGATATCGACTTTGCCGGATTCAGAGAGAATTCTGATGCGGATTTCGCTGTCGTTGCCCGGTATCCGATAGATGCTGCCGTCAGCATGCCAGCGCTGTTCGGGGTCGGCATGTTGCAGCATGAATTGGGCAATGCTTAAACCGGTTTCCGCCAGGGCCTGAGCTTGAGCATTGTTTTTCAACGCGCCGGCGACGCTGCTTTCCCGGCGCATACTTAGCGCAAAACTGCCGGCCATCAGGCTCAGCAACGTTAAGATCCAAATTACGATTACCAGCGCCAGACCGCGTTGCCGAGTGACTATCAGCGCACGAGGCATACTAGTCATTGGCAATGCCGGGTTGGTTTTGCTCGCCGAGCAGCGCTTCCGCATTCGGTTGACCGTTGATTTTTAATGCAAATATCATGTCCGGCCAAAAACTGTCGTCGTTTAGCGCGATGCTGATTTTTACCAGTTTGGGTAACTGACCGGTTGCCTGCCCCTGCCATTCGTCCAGCCAGCCGCTGCTACCGTCACCGTTGTCAGTTGAGGAGCCGAAGTAGCTGATTTTGAGATGCCGTAAATTTTCCAATAACACGACCGGTTCGGCGTCGGCGGGTAGCGATTCGGTTTGACGGTAGGGGGTTAATGCCACTTTGAGTATCGATGGTTGTCGCGGGTCCAGGCCGACATGAAATACCTGCAAGCCCTTGCGCGCCGACGCGGCCGGCAGAGCAGAGACAAAACTGATGCTTTGCGGCAAGCCTTCGAAAGCCAGTTTCGGCGTCTTTTGCAATTCCTGTTGTTGATTGCTTTGCGTCTGGTTTTCCTGGATGACAGGGAAGGGTTTGGTATTGCTCAAATGCCGTTTGAAGAACTGGTAAACCACGGCTTTTTTATTCACTTCGCTGATTTTGGCTTCGCCGCTGTTCCAGCTTTCCGCGGCAATTCGCAAACTGGCAAATAACAGTACCACCATGATGCCCAGCAGGCTGATGGCAATCAACATTTCGATCAGCGTAAATCCTTTTGCGGATGAGCGGTTCAGCACTAGCTCGGGCCTTGTTGCTGCAGTTTTAACGTATGCAATTCCACGGAACGCGGTTGTTCCGCTTCGCCCCACGCAACTATTACGCGCACGGACATCAGCTCCGGCGCTGATTTTTGCTGATCCGGAGTCGTGTCTCTCAGGCTGAGACGCGCCGGCGCTTGTGCCGAAGGACTGATAATGATTTGCCAGTCGTATTTATCGCCTTCCGTACCTCGACTTTCGCCGGCTGTCAGCGCCGATTCCACGCCGGTGCGGGCCATCAGCGATTCGGCGATTTGCACCGCGATAGTGTATTCCTCGGAAATCACGGCATTGTTAACGCCGGTGCCGAAGATGCGCAGCAGCACGGTCAGCGCAATCGCCATTATGGAAAAAGCGACCAGTATTTCCAGCAGGGAAAAGCCTTTATGCCGCTGCATCGGAAATGCTGACCTCGCCGGTAATCCAGTTGACATCAATGCGGCGCAATTGATTGCCCCATTCCAGCGTGATTCTGCCGCCGGTGGACGAACCGTCGCCGAAGAAACGAATATTGCCTTGTTCGCCTTCGCTAAACTCTTCCTCCGCAACCACCAGCGATACATCGATGTCTTCGGCAAACGGATAAGTCTTGTCGCGATTGCTGATGCTGTAGCTATTGTCTTGCAGATCTATCGCCACGCTGACCGGCTTTTGCGTCATCAGGGCCTGGCCGTGCGCGTAACGCAGGGCCGAGGCCATATCCCTGGCCACCGCCTGCAGCTTGGTACTGCGATTGCCGGAGCCGATATTGCTGCCCAATACCGCAAAGCCCAGCACGCTGATCAGCAATACAATGATTAGCTCGATCAGCGTGAAGCCTTGCATGCGTTTACGGGCGGGCAGGGCGGTCATTTATTCCCAGCTGTTAATATCCTGATCTTCGCCTTCGCCGCCTTCTTTTTCATCCGCGCCGAAACTGAATAAATCGAATTTGCCGTGCTGGCCGGGGAAGACGTAGTGATAATCCTGATTCCAGGGATCTTGCGGGATTTTGTCCTTGCGCAGGTAAGGCCCGTTCCAGCGCTTGGCGTCGGCGGGTCTTTCCACTAACGCGGCCAAACCTTGTTGGCTGGTGGGATAACGGCCTTCGTCGAGTTTGTACATGTCCAGCGACGCCGCCAGATCCTCGATTTGTACCCTGGCCGCCTTGGTTTTGGAGGCGCCCATATGTTTCATCACCTGCGGGCCGACAATCCCGGCCAGCATGGCGATAATACCCAACACCACCAACAGTTCCAGCAAGGTAAAACCGCCGTGGCGGCGTAACATGTGTTTCATTTGCAAAACTCCTTCTATTAAAATTGGATGATACGGGCGAATTTATTTGTCCGTAGGCCTAAACAGCCAAATCGTTAACGCTCAAAATAGCCAATAAAATGGAAACGATGATGCCGCCTATCATCAAGCCCAATGAAATAATCAAAGCCGGTTCCAGCAGCGCCAGCATGCGCTGGATGGTGGTCTTTAGCTGCTTGTCGTAAATGGTGGCTACCCGCATCAGCATTTCCTCCAACTTGCCGGTTTCCTCGCCCATTTTAATCATTTGCACCGCCAGTTTGGGAAACAGGTTTTGCTGGGCCAACGCGTCCGACATGGTACGGCCTTGTTTTAATTGAGCTTCGGCCTGCTCCAGTAGATCGGCCAGCACCGTGTTGCCGACCGTCTCGCGGACGATGCCCAAGGATTTCAGGATGGACACGCCGTTGCCTAATAAAGTGCCGAAGGTGCGGCTGAAATTAGCGACTTCCATGGTCAGGATGATGTCGCCGAATAGCGGCAGTTTCAAAAATCGGCCGTCCCAGGCTTTTTTGCCAGTAGGATCGGACAACTGTGATTTCATGATTTGTACGCTGCCCAGTACGACAAGCAGCAACACCCACCAATAACTTTGTAGAAACTCGGCCAGCCCCACCACGATCTGCGTCGGCACCGGCAAAGCCTGACCCGCGCTATCGAACATTTCCTTGAACTGCGGCACCACGAAGGTCAGCATCACGAACAAGGAGGCCAGCGACATCACCAACAAAATGGCCGGATAAATCAGCGCGGTGCTGACCGTGTCCTTTAGCTCCTGCGAGCGTTCCATGTATTCGGATAAACGCAGCAACACGCCGCCCAGATTGCCGCCCATCTCACCGGCGCGGATCATGTTCAAATAAAACTTGGAAAACACCCCGTTCTGGCTTTCCAACGCATCGGCCAGCGCCTTGCCGGCTTTAACTTTTTCCAGCACCTCGCCGACCAGTTTATTCAGTTTCGGGTTTTCTTCGGTCAGTTGCATCAGAATGGTCAAGGAGCGGTCCAGCGGCAAGCCCGATTCCAGCAAGGTTGCCAATTCGCCGGTCAGCATGCCGATTTCTTTTTGCGATAGTTTGACGGTGGCCGATTTCAGTTTGAAACCCAGAAAGGTCTTATCTTTAGCCAGCTCAATGCGGATTGGAATCAAGCCCTGGTCTTGCAGCTCCAGCAACAAAGCTTGTTCGTCGGCGGCGTTACGTAGGCCTTCCTCGGCTATACCCTGGTTGTTGACGACTTTGTAGGAGAATAAAGGCATGGATTTGTTCAGTTTGCTTTTAGCTGGGTTTGCGGTTCGGTATACGGCAATGTGTTTGTGACGCAAATACATAGACGCACGGTAACCGTTGCGTGCCGTGTATACGTCTATCGCATCTCATTTTAATCGCGCGGATTCGGCTTGGCGCGGTTTAATTCCGCGGGCAACGCATGGTCGCCACTATAAGGCAGTTGTCACCGTATCTCAAAACTCCATCCGTATGCCAACGTTGAAGGCGTGGCGGGAGACATATTCCTGACCGATGGTGGTGTCGTATTGAATGAACGCCGAGCCACCAAACGGCAGTTGGGCCGATAAACCGGCGCGCAGATTGATGTAATCTTTGTCGATGATAAAACTGTTGGTGGTAAAGGCGTTGTTAGGCGCGTCGACGAAGCGGGTGGTAATCAAGGAGTTTTTATTGAACCATTGATGTTCCCACTCCACATTCACCTGCGAAACCAGAACGCCTATCGGCGTGCTCAGCGCGTGCGAGATCATCGCGCCAATACTGCTGCTCAACGATTCGTTGTCCAAATCGCTGATGATCATGTTCATGCCTAAACCGGCACCTTGTTCCTTGCGGCCGTTGACAAAGTTGTAACCGTATTCCGTGCGGCCCCTAAGGCCAAACGTCCATTCTTTTACTGCAATGTCGTAACCGCTGCTGAGACTGGTGCGATTTTGCCAGCCATCAGTTTGGCTGGAGGCTGTTTCATTGACCGCGGTACCGTTGGCGTCGTTATATGTCGTGGCACGCTTGGAATTGTATTGGTTATAAGTGAGGTTATTGACCAGATCGACGTACCAGTTATCGGTCAGATTTAATGAACCGAAGGTTGAGACGGTATATCCGTCTATGCCTTGGCTGCCGCCCTGTTGCGAAATCAGTGCGCTGCTGCTGCCGTAGCCGGCAGACAAACCGAGCAGTAGCCGCTTGCTCAGGCGATAGTCGGCACCGGCAGTCACTGCAGACATGGTTGACGCGTATCCGCGTTGAACCACCGTTGCGGTTCTATCCATCCATTCGAACTGGCCGTTAATGAATAAGCCCAAATTGCTGAAGCCGGAGATAAGATCGGTACCGTCACTGTCGTTGCCGGTGTTCAAGGAAATACTGACCGAGGACGGCGTAGTCGATGAGGACTGACCATCCTTATCCGGCGTTGCGGCTTGAATGCTGATGCCGTTGGCGCTCGGCGCACTGGGTGCGCTCATACTACTCGATGCATTTGGGGTACTGGCACTGCTTGCCGGGCCGGGTGTGCCGCCGGCATTCATTGAACTGGTTACGGATGAGCTGATGTTGGCGGGAGCGTTGAAACTGGAAGGAGAGCTTGCGCCGACGCTTGCGTACCTTATGGTGTTGAGCCGCTGCGCGATGTTGCTGGTCTGCAGTTTGGCTATTTGGTTGGAGACGGTTTGTTCGGCAGCGATCTGGCCCGGGCTGATTTGCCGCAACGCGCTGATGAATTGATCCACTTTACTGGCATCGGCGTTACCGTTTGCTAAAAACGGCTTCAAACCGTTCAATAGATTCTGTAGATTGGCCGGGGTCGAGGCGCTGCAATCTATTTGCTGTAAAGCGCTGGCCAGGGATTGCACGTCGGCGGGCACCAGATTGGGTAATCTGGGTATCATGGTCAGCAAAAACTGTTTTTCCTGTTTGGAAAATACGAACATATCGCTGGATCCTTCCGGACAAGTAATGCTCTGGTTAAAATTTCCGGTGATGCTGCCGCTGGTGGTCTGCAACAGCACCGCCTGAGAAAAAGCCTGTTGCGGTGAGAAGTTAGGCTGGCTGAGCAAGCGTTGTAAATTAAGCTTTGCGCCCTGAATATCGATGCTGCGCGCGGTAATCGAATCGGTAACCAATTGCCCGTTTATCCCGCCCAATTCCAAATTCAAGCTGCTGGATTGGCGAAAGATCAAATCGGCCGCTGTGGCATCGATGGCCGCTATACCTTGGCCATTGGCGCCTGGTCCCGGAGAGAGGCTGTTGTTTATGTCTACAATGCCGGCGTAAGAACCGCTGCCGGATACCGGGCCGTTCAAGGTCAGATGTGAACCTCCGATGCCGACCGTGCCATCGTTGATTACAGGGCCACTTATGCTGCCGTTGCCGCCGAAGCTTCCCGTTTGTATCTCGGTCAAAGCCTGGCTCCAAACGCCGTCTACCCGGGTAGTGCCGGCGGTTTGTCGGTAAGTGCCGCTGCCGATAAACGACGCATTGCTGGTCACGCGCACATTGCCGGAATTAATGACGGTCGATTGATTGTTGAGGATGAAATTGCCATTCAGCAATAAGTCGCTGGCGGAGCCTCCCGAGCCGTCTATGATCAAGCGGCCGGGGCCACGCATCTCGCCGCCTGAAAGCACCGCCGATTGCACCCTTAATTCGCCGGGGCCCGACAATATGCCGCCAGTCTGCACGTAACGACTGAGCTGCGTGCTGCTGTGTTGTAAGTTGACGGTGCCGTTGTTAATGGTAAATGTACTGCCCAGATTGAGTAGGCTGGTTGCTGAGGACGAGAAATTAACCGTGCCGCCAGACACAGTGGTGGAATTGCTTACCGAATAATCGCCGGCGATAGTGGTTGACCCGCCGCTGAACACTACGTTGGCAGTGGTGACATTGCTGCCGGAATTGAATTGGTGGATGCCTCCGCCGACTTGCAAGGTACCGTTACCGGTAAAATTGCCGGAATGGGTATTGCTGCCGGTAAAATTCAATACGCCCGCATCTATAAGCGTGTTACCGGTGTAACTGTTGGTTCCGTTTAAGATCACCGTATCCGAGGTGGTTTTGTTCAAGCCGACGCTACCGCCCAGATTGGCGTTGACCGTGCCGGATTGCAGATCGAAGGTGCTGTTTGAGGTTAAGGTGCCGGAGCCGTTAATGGATCCCGACAGCAATTGCACGCCGGCGACGGTGTCGTTATTCACTCCTAGGTCGAAGATGCCTCCGCCGCTGACGACTAGGCTGGAAGCGTCGGCGATCACATTGCCGGCACCCAGAGCCAGAGTGCCTCCGCTGACTTGGGTGGTGCCAGTGTAAGAATTGGTGCCGCTTAGAGTTACCAAGCCGGCGGTGGTTTTGTTCAAACCGACGCTGCCGCCCAGCTTGGCGCTGACCGTGCCGTCTTGCAGGTCGAAGTTGCTGGTTGATGTCGAGGTTCCGGACCCGGTGATAGACCCCGATACCAATTGCACGCCGGCGACGGTGTCGTTGAATGTCCCCAAATTGAAGGTACCGCCGCTGACGACCAGGCTGGAGGCGTCGGCGATGACATTGCTGGTCCCCAGGGTCAGGGTGCCGGCGCTGACCTGAGTGCTGCCGGTGTAGGTATTGGCCCCACTCAAGGTCACGTTGGTGCCTACGCCGATTTTGTTCAAACCAACGTTGCCGCCCAGCTTGGCGTTGACCGTACCGGATTGCAGATCGAAGGTGTTGTTTGAGGTTAAGGTGCCGGAGCCGTTAATGGATCCCGACAGCAATTGCACGCCGGCGACGGTGTCGTTGTTTGTGCCCAGGTCGAAGACGGTGTTGGCGCCGCTGACCACCAGACTTGAGGCATCGGCGATGACATTGCTGTTACCTAGGGTCAGCGTGCCGGCGCTGACTTGAGTGTTGCCAGTGTAACTGTTAGTACTGTTTAAGATCACCGTACCCGATGTGGTTTTATTCAAACCCGCGTTACCGCCCAGTTTGGCGTCGACTGTACCCGATTGCAGATCGAAGGCGCTATTCGAGGTCAACGTGCCGGAGCCGATGATGGACCCAGACAGCAATTGCACGCCGGCCACGGTGTCGTTATTCACCCCCAGGTCGAAGACGGTGTTGGCGCCGCTGACCACCAGGCTGGAGGCATCGGCGATGACATTGCTGGTCCCCAGGGTCAGGGTGCCGGCGCTGACCTGTGTGCTGCCGGTGTAGGTATTGGCGCCGTTTAGGGTGACCAAACCACCGGTGGTTTTGTTTAACCCGATGTTGTTGCCGCCCAGCTTGGCGTCGACTGTACCCGATTGCAGATCGAAGGCGCTATTCGAGGTCAACGTGCCGGAACCGGTAATCGACCCCGACAGCAATTGCACGCCGGCGACGGTGTCGTTATTCGCGCCCAGGTCGAAGATACTGCCGCCGCTGACGACCAGACTGGAGGCGTCGGCGATCACATCGCTGGCACCCAAAGCCAGAGTGCCGGCGCTGACCTGAGTACTGCCGGTGTAGGTATTGGCGCCGCTTAGCGTCACGGTGCCGGCGGTGGTTTTGTTCAAACCGACGTTGCCGTCCAGCTTGGCGCTGATTGTGCCGGCTTGCAGATCAAAGTTGCTGGTTGAGGTTAACGTACCGGCACCGCTCAATATTGCGGCTGAATTCGCTAACGTGAATTTCGTCACCGTGGGCGAAATATCCAGATTCACATTTTGGCCGACATTGATAACCGCATCATCGGCGGCTCCAGGGTTCGCGGCGCAAGACCAGTTAGCGGGAGTAGACCAAGTGGAATCCCCGGCTTGCCAGTTACAAACGGCAGCGTCGGTGGTTGGACAAAATCCGATCAGCAATGCCGAGACGGCATAAGGGAGGCTGACAGCTGCGTAGCGAAAATGTCGTCGGGCTGTCAGTACATTATTTGCAGACTCGGCTTGCGATTGACACATCTTGAATCCGTGATGCTGGTTGGAAAGTGGGGGTTGGGAATATTCCACTTAGGGCTATCTGCCGTGAGAGATGTTAGCTTCGTCATTCAGAGCCTTTCTAGATTCAGATCAAAGAAAGTCCATTTGTCGCGGGCCAACTCAAGCCGGCTCAAGCCTCGGTTGTCACCCTTAACACTTCCTCCAATGTTGTAATGCCTTGCAAGGCCTTACCGACACCATCCTCGTACATGGTTTGCATGCCTTCCTGAATGGCGGTTTGCTGGATCACGAAGGCTTCTTCGTGCTTCATGATTTGTTTGCGTATTGTGTCGGTCATTGTCAAAAATTCGATGATCGCCAGCCGGCCTTTATAGCCGATGCCGTTGCAGGTGGGGCAGCCGACCGGTTTATGCAGTAGAATTTGGCCGGTCGGTTGCCACTGCCGCAGTTTAATTTCCTCGATCAGCGTGTCCGAGGCCGGATGAGCTTGCTTGCAATGCGGGCAGAGGCGGCGCACCAAGCGTTGGGCCAGAATGCCGTTGATGGTCGAACTGAGCAGATATTCTTCCAGGCCCATGTCCTGCAGGCGGGTCACGCCGGCGGCGGCGTCGTTGGTGTGTAATGTCGATAGCACCAAATGGCCGGTAAGCGCCGATTGCACGGCGATCTTGGCGGTTTCCAGATCGCGCATCTCACCTATCATGATCACATCCGGGTCTTGACGGACGATGGAGCGCAGGGCCGACGCGAACGTTAAACCAATCTGCGGTTTGGCTTGGATCTGGTTGATACCTTCCAGTTGGTATTCCACCGGGTCTTCGACGGTGATGATCTTGCGCTCTGAGGTATTCAGGGTTTTCAGTGCAGCGTAGAGGCTGGTGGATTTACCGCTACCGGTCGGACCGGTGATCAGCAGAATGCCGTGCGGTTGGGCCAGTACTTCCATGAAGCGTTCGGCCTGCTTGCCGACGAAACCCAGGGTTTCGAAATCCAGCACCGCGTTTTCCTTGTCCAATAACCGAATCACCACGCTTTCGCCGTGCAGGGTAGGGATAGTAGATACCCGCAAGTCCAGCTCCTTGCCGATCATTTGTAATTTGATGCGGCCGTCTTGCGGCAAGCGGCGCTCGGCAATATTGAGCTTGGCCATGATCTTGATCCGCGATAGCACGGCGGCAGTGGAAGCGACCGGCGGCGAATCGATGTCCTGCAACACGCCGTCAATGCGCAGCCGCACTTTTAGGCTTTGCTCGAAGGGTTCGATATGCACGTCCGACGCCCGGCTTTCCACGGCTTTTTGCAGAATGAAGTTCACCATCTTGATGATGGGCGCTTCGCTGGCCAGGTCTTTTAAGTGTTCCAGGTCTTCGCTGCCTTCTTCCTCGGCATTGAGATTGTCGAGCAATTTGTCCATTTGCGACTTGCCTTCGCCATACTGCAATTCGAGCGCGGCGTCGATTTCCGAGAGTTGGCCGATTTGCAGTTTAATGGGTTTGCCGGTCGCGAGTTGCAGAGCTTGCGTGACGTAGTCGTCTTCCGGGTCCATCACTGCAACCTGGATCTGCTCGTCGGCTGCCAGGCCCACTGCGTGATATTGCTTTAAAAAACGCTGAGATACGCTGTCCGGCAGCGGGGATTGCGGCGGATAGTGCTCTGGGCTCACGCGGGTAATGCCGCTGGCTTCGGCAAAGCTGACGGCGATGTCGCTGTCTGAACATAAACCCAGTTTGATCAGCAATTGCGGCAAGGAGTCGTCCAACGCCGATTTTTGCATGCGGCGGACTTTGCCCAAGTCGTTATCGGAGAGTTTGCCTTTGCTTTTTAACAAGCTTAGAAAGGCGGCATATTTTTCGGATTTTTCGGCGATTTCCATGTTCACTGTGTCAGCCTAAACTTGCAGAACTCGCTTGCATTGTAGCGATTTTCCACACAGTCCGGCAGTAATTGTTTGGCGGACGATGAATGCTATATAGTGATTGCGGGGTTGGGAAATATTCAGCAGCTCGAACAAATTGCTATCCTTGCGAAAGCGGATGTCCGGGCTTTTGATTTTCTAGGTACCTTATTAGGTACGATGTAAAAGGAGGAAATATGCGACGACTCAAAACCATGGCTTATATACCGTTAGCCTTGGTCATGCTCGGCGCTTGCAGCGCGGACTGGCCGCAGCGCCTTGGCTATCATGCCGTGCAGAACGCCGGACAATTGCAGTGCCAAAAAGCCATGGCCAACGATTGCGAACGGCGGCAGAGCTACGACGAGTACCAGCGCGAGCGGGAGCAGATGCAATAGCGGTTCAAATGCTGTTCAACAAGGACAGTTCCGCCGGATGCGGCAACATGTAATAAGAGTTGTCGATAAACGCGTCAGGCTCTCTACGGAAATGGTGCCGGAGCAAGGTTAGCGGTACGATCAGCGGCAATAAGCCGATCCGGTAGTTTTCTATGGTTTCCACCAACTCCTGTTTGTCGTCGCTATCCAGTTTGTGTTTCAGATAACCTTGAATGTGTTGCAGCACGTTGACATGATTGCCGCGGGTCGCGACGATTTTCAGGCAAGTCATCAACGCGGCTATGTACGTGGCGCCTGTGCTCTCGATGTCCGCGTTAGTGACGCCGGCAATAATCCGCCCCAGATCGCGGGCTTGGTTTTGCTCGTGGCTCATCGCGATCAATTTATGCCGGCTGTGGAAGGTGATCAAACCGTGCGCGGTCAAACCTTGTTCGCATAAATCCTGCCAGCGTCGCATCACAAATACGCGCTGGATAAAGTTTTCCCGTAAACCCGGATCACCCAAGCGGCCTTCTTCTTCCAGTGGCAGGCTGGGGAAGGTGCGTTGCAGATAATCGGCGAAAATGCCGGTACCGTGGCGGGCGGGTATGTCGTTTTTGTAGACTTTCACCCGGGTCATCCCGCAGCTTGGCGAATCTTTTTTCAGGATGTAGCCGCACAAGCCGCCCAGCCAGTCGTGTTGCCGGACGGAAGCGTCTTCTAAGCGTTCCGTTACGTCCAGACTGTGATCCTTCACGCCGACGCAACGAATGCCGTCGGCGGTTTCGCGCAATTGCACGCAGGGACGCGGGACGCCCAAGCCGGCCTCGACTTCCGGACAGAAAGGTTTAAAGTCGAAGTACTGGCCCAGCGTGCGCTCGATATAGCTGTGATATTTATGCGCACCGTCGTAGCGTACTTCATGGCCTAACAGGCAGGCGCTGATGCCGACCGCAATTTTCTGCATGCTTAATCCTTTGTTATTGCTTGGGGTGTTGGTCGAAAATCAGTTTTTCGGTGGCAAAACCGAGTGTTTTTGCTTGCTGAATCAGGTCTTGGCGGATGTTCGGTTCCAGTTCCGGGCCACGGGCCAGTATCCACAAATAATCGCGATCCGGGCCGGCGATCATCACATATCGGTAGCCGATTTTATCCAGTGCGATGATGTTATAGGCGCCGTAAAACGGTCCGAAGAAGGAGACTTTCAGGCGGCCGATGTCTGGTTTGTCGATAAAGTAAGCTTTGCCTTCGGCGATTTTTCGTTGGCCTTGTTCGGCATCGTAGCCGCTGTTTAATACCTTCACGCCGCCGTCATCGCGCAGACTGTATTCCGCGCTGATGTCGGTCAGGCCGCGCTCGAAGCTGTGATCCAGCCGGGCGATTTCGTACCAAGTGCCTAGATAGCGCTGTAGTTCGAAACCGTCCACCACTTTCAAGCCCTCCGGGATGCCAGTGCAGGCGCACAGCAAGCCTAGTAACGCTAATAGTAGATAACGCATGATTTATTCCGGTGCAGCCGTTGTATTGGCTAGGGCTTTGAATTGGGCTTTGATAGATGTGCTTTGCACGGCGTGGTCAACCCTTGGCGGTGGGTAATCGCCGGCTTGCGGATGCTTTTCCCATTTATGAATGACTGCCGCCGGGAAACGCTGCAACTCCGGAATCCAGCTCTTGATATACAGGCATTGCGGATCGAATTTTTTCTGTTGTAGCCAGGGGTTGAAGATCCGGAAATACGGCTGGGCATCGCAGCCGGTCGATGCTGCCCATTGCCAGTTGCCGTTATTCACGCAAGGGTCGTAATCCAGCAAGCGTTGCGCAAAATAACGTTCGCCCCAGCGCCAGGAGACATGTAAATCCTTGACTAAAAACGACGCGACTATCATCCGCAGCCGGTTATGCATCCAGCCGGTCTGGTTCAATTCGCGCATCGCGGCGTCCACAATCGGGAAACCGGTTTGGCCGTTGGCCCAGGCCCAGAAATCGTCCTGGCCGTTGCGCCACAGCAAACCGTCGTAACGCCTATCGAAGGTATGACCGAACACGTGCGGAAAATGAAAGCCGATGTGAGTGAAAAAATCCCGCCAATAGAGTTGGCGCAGTAAGGGGTGATCCGGATCGAGCTCGGCTTGGATGCTGTAAAACGCTTCCCGCACCGAGCAGCAGCCGAATTTTAAATAGGCCGAGAGTTGGCTGGTGGCGGCCATGGCCGGAAAATCGCGGACGGCGAGGTAGTTTTTGCAGTTGCCGAGGATGGCTAATCTGTCCAGTGCCGCTTGCCGGCCACCGGGGAGCGCGTTGGTGTGCGGCTGTTGCAGTTGGTTTAGCAGCTCGGGTTTGTGGCCAGCATAGGCTGTTGTCAATAGTTTGCCGGCCGCCAAGCTTTGCGGTGTCTGCACCGGCAGGAGCCTGGCTTGCCGATGAAATGCGGTGAAAACTTGATAAGGTTTGCCATTGCTTCTTAAACCTTGCTCCGGTTCGGTAAGCAGTAAATCGGCTTGGCTGTGAAACGCCAGATGCAGTTTTTCGCACTGTTTTCGCAGTTCGTTGTCCCGCTGCCGGCTGAACGGGCTGTAATCGCGATTGACAAATACCGCTTCGATACCGAAATCCTGCTTTAAAGGCTCGATGATGTGCTCGGGCTTATCATGGAAAATATAGAGCAGGGCGCCTTGCTGCTGCAGTTGCTGCTGCAAATCGCTCAGCGATTCCAGCATGAATTGCAAGCCGGGTGTGCTTTGGTAAGGATGAGCTTCAATTTGCCGTGGATCGAAGATAAAACAGGCGATGACTTGCTCGGAATCGCGTAAGGCCGCATTCAGGCCGCTGTTATCGTAAAGCCGTAAATCTCGGCGGAAAATAAACAGCGAGGTTTTGTAGCGTCTTTTAGCCATAGGCTCAGCAATCGCCCCAATGAATAATCATTTGTTGGCAACTGAACAGGATGTTGGGGTAGTACTGGTAAATCACCCAGCGCAGCAGCAAATCGAAATACGCCGCTACCGTCAGCATGCGGGCTACGGCGGCCCAAACTCTGCTGGTGCCCTTATCGGAGCAGCGCCAGACCGCGCCGGTCCAATAAATTAAAGGCATCGCCATGATGATATGGATGGTCACCCAACTGGCCACGGTGAAGTTGCCTTCGTTGATTCGGTAGTCGATGAAAAACAATACCGCGTTGTACAGGATAAAAAACGGGTAGAACGCATCTTTCAATCGCAGATAACCCAGCCAGCTCCATTGCAGATAAAAGTACAGCGTGGCCGGTGTGCGCTCTTCCCATTCCTGGGCGGGGGAGGGGGTCAGATAAAACACCAGCACGCCCAGGGCCAGGGCTACCAACAGCGCTTCGTACCAGGCGATAAACGAGGTGAAGGCGAATAGCAAGGAAAGACTGTCGATTAACATAAAGGTGCCCGCTGTTTATCTAGGGTTTATCCAGAATATCGCGCAACGCGGTATCCAACTGTGAGTATTTAAATGCAAAGCCTTGCGCCAGTAAACGCTCCGGCACCACGCGTTGGCTACCCAGGACCAACGCCGCCATCTCTCCCAGCAATAATTTAAGGGCTGTTTCCGGCATTGGCAGCAACAGCGGTCTATTCAGCACGCCGGCCAAACTGGCGCTGAACTCCCGGTTGTTGACCGGGTTGGGTGCGGTGGCATTGTATGGGCCGCGCATTTCCGAAGTTTCTATCATCGCTTCGACAATCGCCAGCCAGTCGTGCAAATGTACCCAGGACATCCATTGTTTACCGTTGCCCAGGCGTCCGCCCAGTCCTAAACGAAACGGCAACAACATGCGTTTCAGTATGCCACCATTATCACCCAGCACCAAGCCGGTGCGTATCAGGCAGACCCGGCTGCCGGTCTTTTCCGCTTGTAGCGCCGTAGACTCCCAATCGGCGCACAACTGTTGGGAAAAATCGGCTGTGCTCGCGCTACTTTCCGTGAGGAATTTATCGCCTTGATCGCCGTAAACGCCGATAGCAGAGCCGCTAATCAGTACTGGAGCGGGTTGACTTGCTGATGCTATCCAGGCTACCAATTGTTCGGTCAGTTTGATGCGGCTGTCGCGCAATAGCTGTTTGCGCGCCTCGGTCCAGCGTTGATCGAAAATGCCGGCACCGGCCAGGTTTACCACGGCTTTAAAGCCGCCGGCATCCGGTAAGTCGGCGACCGAACTAATGGCTTGTACGCTGTTGCCGAACGTGGCGACCACTTTTTCGGCGCTGCGGCTGAGCACCGTGACCGAATAGTTTTTTTGGGTTAGCTGTTTGGCAAGCGCACTGCCCAAAAAGCCGGTGCCGCCGCTAATTAAAATCGAGTTCGTGTTCATGACATTCTGCTCCGGAATCTAAAAGGCTAAATCCAATTATCGATTTAGCTTTTGGCGTGTGTTAATCCGCTTCTGTATCGATGGATGCGCGGCCCTTCGGAATCATCATTTGGCTTAACTGCTTATTTTTAAACCAGATTACCGCTCGAAAACCCAGCAGCATAAATATGATAAGCAAATAAAACAGAGGCTCGGCCAAGTTGCCTTTAAGCTGCCAGAAATAATGAATCATTGCCGCACCGGCTGCTATGTAAATGAACCGATGCAGTTTTTTCCAGCTTTTGCCCAAGCTCTTTTTCGCCGCTTTGGACGAAGTAATGCCCAATGAAAAAATAATAATATAGGCAATCAGGCCAAACCAGATATACGAGCTTTCGAGAATATCGATACCGATTATTCGCCACGCAAAAACCTGGTCAACCGCTAAATAAGCCAGTACATGCAGGCTGGCGTAAAAAAAAGCGAATAAACCGAATAATTGCCGATAGTCGGTCATGCCGCGCCATTTTGTGACGGTTTGTACCGGCGTGATAGCCAGGGTTATCCATAAAAATCGCAAGGCCCAATCGCCTAAACGAATATGTAAAGCCTGCATTTGATTCGGGCCCAGATTATCGAAGGCAATATCGAAAAATACCCAAAGCAACGGGATGAAACAAACCGCTATGGTTAAGGACCGCAAATTGTTTATTTGCATAGCCATTAGAAAAAATGCCTTAAATCCATGTCGCGATACAGGTAAGCGACTTGTTCGCCATAACCGTTAAATAATTCGGTTTGCCGGCGCGGGGTAAAAAAGCCGCTGCCTAATGGCCGCTCGCTATTTTGGCTCCAGCGCGGATGCGGTACGTCCGGATTGACGTTGGCGTAAAAGCCGTATTCGTTGGGGGCAAACTTGTTCCAACTGCTAATCGGCGGCCTTTTCAGCAGTTCTATTTTCACGACAGCCTTGATGCTTTTAAAACCATATTTCCACGGTACCACCAAACGCAAGGGGGCACCGTTTTGCTTGGGCAAAATGTCGCCATACATACCAACCGCCAGTATCGTCAAGGGATGCATGGCTTCGTCGATACGCAAGCCTTCGACATACGGCCATTCCAGCATCGCGTTATTGCGCTGCTTGGGCATGGCCTCAGGCTGCTGAACCGAGGTGAGTTTTACGAACTTGGCCGACGATAACGGTTTGGCGGTTTTCAGCAAATCGCCCAGCTCGAAACCCACCCAGGGAACGACCATGGACCAGGCTTCGACGCAACGAAAACGGTAGATATATTCCTGCAGCGTTTGCTGGCGCAGAATGTCTTCCAGTTGATAGGTGCCGGGTTTTTCCACTTCGCCGCCGATCTCGACGGACCAGGGATCGATACGCAGGCTTTGCGCCAGGCTGCTGGGGTCTTCCTTGTTGAAGGCTAGTTCGTAGTAATTATTGTAATTTTTTGCGTGATCGGCCGGTGTGATCGTTAACGCGTCGGCCGAGAATCGGCTTTTAGGCACCGCGCTCCATATCTGTTTTGCCGTGTCGCCCCAACTATTGCGCATGCTGGTGCCGGTCAGCATCATCGCCGCCATCGCTTTGATGATGGTGCGGCGTTGCTGGAAAACCAAAGGATCGGTAATTTCACTGCCGGGAATATTTTTTATTGTTTTTATAATCATGGCTTAATTACCGGCAACTTATTTAAGAAGTTTCATCACTTTTTTCCTTTCGGAATCCAGCCAAATAATTGCCGAATCTTCCGCTCGGTAATAAATGCCAGAGAAAACAGTTGGATAAAATTCTCCGCTTCGATTAAATCCAGTCCTATCTGAGCCGGCACCAGTTCTTTGCGTGTACCAAACAGCCTATCCCAAATCGCCAGGACAATGCCGTAATTACTGTCATGTTCGGAACGCAAAGTAGAATGGTGGGTGCGGTGCAGGGAAGGGGTAATAATAAGCTGGGAAATAGCCGCTTCATTCGGAACGCGAATATTGCCGTGATGAAAAAATATGAAAAATAACTCGATAATTTCGATGGAGAGCACCAAATAAGCATCCACGCCAATTACGACAACGAATACGCATTTATAAATTATTTCCAGCAGCAAATCGAAAACATGGAAGCGAAAACCGGTGGAAACGTTAAAACATTTATCGCTATGATGAACTTTATGAAATCGCCATAAATATTCGTATTTATGGCTGGCGTAATGCCAGATGTATATAGCCAAGTCAAAAAAAGCGAAAGCCAGTAGCCATTTAAGCGGGCCGTTACTCAGGCCGCCTAATAAGCCGTAACTGGCGAATTGCTGGGCAACCAGAAATAATGACGAGGCTCTAAGCGCGGTTAAGATTAAGTTATTAACCAGGAATGCCGTGGTATTGGTGACAAAAGATTCCTTATAAGTTTTGGCGGAAAAATGGCGATAAGGCTTGGTTTTTTCGATGATTAGCAACAGCACGAAAGCCAATATCGCCAGGCCGAATAAAGCTTCGTTAAAAAACAGACCAATATTGGCGTTTGCAGTTGTATTCATAGAATTCCTCTACAGTATGAATCTATTTATCGCACGGTAAGTTAATTCCCTTGAATGGCGTTTAATAAAGTCGTTAATTCCTGTATTTCATTGTTGGCATTTATCTGCTGGGTAATATCATATTGCACGCCTAGATAATAAATGACGCGATTTTTTTTATCCAATAATGGGGTTATCTTTAAATGATTGTGGAATAAAGTGCCGTCTTTTTTGTAGTTTCTTAACGTCACTTCCACTGCTTCGTGGTTCTTCATGGCTTCGGAAATTTTAAAACGCGCCTCTTGTTCTCTATCGTCGCCTTGCAAAAAACGGCAGTTGTGACCAATTATCTCGTCATGGCCATACCCGGTTAAGCGTTCGAACGCTTTATTGGCGTATATGATAGGCGCGTCTTCAAGGTCCGGGTCAGCAAGCGTGACGCCGTTTACGCATTCATCCAAAATAGCGGAAAGTACTTGCGGAATAAGCCCGCTATCTTTTTCAACAATAAAAGCCATGGTTAAACTCCGGGTTTTATAATAATTATGAGTTTGTATATGCTAGTTGCATTCTACTAGTATTAAATTCTTAATGTTTTCGACAGTGTTTTCCGCACCATCTTCGATAGCGCAACGGATTAATTTTTCAAACGGCCGCATGAATACCTCTAGTTCCAAAAACTCAAAGCGAAAAGTCAAACGGGTAGGGTGACGATCTTCTTGAGCTGCTTCCAGAAAATAACTGTGCTTATACGGCTCGGTGAGTCCTTGAAAGATAAGCCTGGATTGCGGTTGATAGTCAGTAATTTCAAAAACAGACTCTATTTCACCGTTATTGTCTTTACGAATTTGTTTGGCTTTGGCGCCGACGAATACTTCCTTGCCGTCGAGAGGTTCAAAATCGACTACTTCCACTGCCCATTTCGGATAGTTTTCGAAAAATTTTTCACCAATATAATGGAAAACATCGTCAACCCGTTTATCGATGTCGATGCATGCCTCGCCGGCAATGGGTTTGTGTGAGTCGAATGGAAATTTGATATGCATTTTATCCTTTCCCCTCGCGGAGCTTGCTGCTCAGCGTAATTATAATTTTTCTGGATACGTGAAGCTTATAACACCGTATTTAAGTTAACAGAAATAAATTGCTAACAGGCCGATATTGGCCTTGTGTATGGTTAATCAGTATACCGCGGCGATTTTGATGTAGAGATAATTTTATCGGTTTAAGCGTCAATAATACTAAGTTGTAAAGAAAAGAAAAATTTGCTTTATTGCCTGTGGCGAGCGTGGCTGCTCATGGGTAAATTCAATAGTTAAACGGCAAATGTCAGCCCGTTTTATCTCCGAACATTGTAAAACATTAATTCTGTTGATGGCGCATGGCAGCGCAGCCGCCGTATAACAGGTGCGATAATCCCGAGTAAATAAATAACTGGCTATAGTTTTCGTCGATTTCAATTTGATTGATCGAGCAGTAAAACTCCAGCGAACCGATTAATAGCAGCAGAAAAACCCCTAATGCAGCTAATGCTTCAGGACTGTTGCTTAATTTATAAAAGCTGTATGCGGCAATTTGTATCAAACACAAATAAAACATCATTAAACGCATGTTATTGGCTAACGGGCCGTACAGGTCGCTACTGTCTTCAAAAAAGAGGGTATTGCCGAATATCGTGGCCGCACCGCTGATCAATAATAAAATCACCGCTGCATTAAAATTAATCTGCAATAACAATTGCAGACAATTCATGGTTTTTGTGGTTATGGATTGAGTATGCATATGGCTACCGCTGAAAAAAATACCCTCCAAGAGTACTGCGTTTGGAGGGTACATAGAGGAGGACTTTTAGGACGCCAGTACTTGTCCTTGACCCAGGTGATCGCCGGTTTCGTCGTTTATCGAGTCTTCTATCTCTTCAAACGATTTTGGTTCTTCTACTTCCGGTTCCGGCGGAGCAAGTTTTTTGCCTTGCAGCAGTTCATCGATCTGGAATTTATCGATGGTTTCCCAATCCATTAAGGCTTGAGCCATGTTGTGCAACACTTCGATGTTTTCTTTCAGTATGGTTTCGGCGCGGTTGTAATTCGCGTCTATTACCGCCCGTACTTCTTCATCGATGGTTTGGGCCATTTTTTCGGACATCGGCTTGGATTGCGGACCCATATAGCCGCCTTCGCTATCGCCGTAATCCATGGGGCCCAAACGATCTGACAAACCCCATTTGGTGACCATGTTTCTAGCCAGTTGAGTGGCGCGCATGATGTCGTTGGAAGCGCCGGTGGTGACCTTATTTTTGCCGTAGATCAAGGCTTCCGCTACCCGGCCGCCGAACAAACTGGCAATCTGGCTTTCCAATTTGTCTTTGGACGCGCTGTATTGGTCGCGCTCCGGCAAGAACATGGTGATCCCCAACGCGCCGCCGCGCGGCATGATACTGACTTTGTAGACAGGATCGTGCTCGGGCACGTTGCGGCCGACGATGGCGTGGCCGGCTTCGTGATAAGCGGTCATCAACAAGTCTTCCTTGGTCATCACCATGGTGCGTTTTTCCACGCCCATAATCATTTTGTCGCGGGCTTTATCCAGGTCGTTCATCGTCACAACGCGCTTTTTATTGCGGGCAGCGAATAAAGCGCCTTCGTTGATCAAGTTAGCCAATTCCGCACCGGAAAAACCGGGTGTACCGCGCGCCAGATCGTTGATGTTTACATCTTCCGCTAGCGGGACTTTGGCGCCATGCACTTTCAGTATTTGTTCGCGGCCTTTGATGTCCGGCAAACCGACTTGCACTTGCCGGTCGAAACGGCCGGGTCTTAATAAGGCTTTATCCAGCACGTCGGCCCGGTTGGTGGCGGCGATGACGATAATGCCTTCATTACCGCTGAAACCATCCATTTCCACCAACAACTGATTGAGCGTTTGTTCGCGTTCGTCGTTGCCGCCGCCAATCCCGCTTCCGCCCCGTTGCCGACCAACAGCATCGATTTCGTCGATGAATATGATGCAAGGTGCGCGTTTTTTGGCTTGTTCGAACATATCCCGAACCCTGGAGGCACCAACACCGACGAACATTTCCACGAAATCCGAACCCGAGATGGAGAAGAAGGGTACGCCTGCTTCGCCGGCAATCGCTCTGGCCAACAAGGTTTTACCGGTACCGGGAGGGCCAACCATCAGCACGCCGCGCGGAATCTTGCCGCCCAAGGCCTCGTATTTGCCGGGCTCTCTGAGAAAGTCGACCATTTCCACGACGTCTTCCTTGGCTTCTTCCACGCCGGCTACGTCGGTAAAGCGAACTTTGATTTGGTCTTCAGCCATTAGCTTGGCCCGGCTTTTACCGAAGCCCATCTGGCCGTCGCGTCCACCCATCGCTGCCTGCTTGCGCATGAAGTAGACCAGCACCATGATCAGCAGCAGCGTAGGCGCCCAGGAGATGAGAATATTCATCACGGTGGACGGTTGTTGCGGCTTCTCGACTTTGATCTTCACGCCGTATTCCAGCAACTCGTCGATCATTCGGGAGTCGTTAGGATTGTAGGTGGCGAAGCGGGTGCCGTTTTGACGGTGGCCGTCGACATAATTGCCGTCAATCACCACTTCCGTGACGACTTTGTTGCGTACGTCTTCGATAAAGTCGGAGTAGGAAATTTCATAATGCGGATCGTATTCCGGCATGTTGCGGTTCATCACCGCCGACACCACTAAACCCGCCGCGATGAGGATACTGAGAAAAATGAACATTTTTTTCATGATAGTTATCTCCTAACTTACTTTTCGCTGGAGAAATACTTGAAAAAGTCGGAGTTCGGTTTTAACACCAAAGTATCCTGAGTTTTCTCAAATGAGGTTTGGTAAGCCTGCAAGCTGCGGTAGAACGCATAAAACTCGGGGTTTTTCCCGTAGCTTTTCGCGTAAATCTCCGCCGATTGCGCATCGCCGCGACCGCGTATGCTTTCCGCGTCACGCTGGGCATTGGCAACTATCACGTGTTTTTGCTTATCGGCTTCCGCGCTGATTTGCTCGGCACTTTCCGCGCCTTGCGAACGAAACTCTCTGGCTACCCGCTCCCGTTCTGCACGCATACGTTGATATACCGAGCTGCTGACTTCCGGCGGCAAGTCGATGCGTTTGACGCGAATATCGATCAGCTCTATGCCGAATTTTTCTGCGGTGGGCGCCAATTTGGCCAGCAGGGTTTGTCTCAGTTCGTTGCGGTCTTCGGAGATCAATTGCTTGATGGTCCGCACGCCGAACTCGCTACGCATTGCGTCTTTCATGATTTGGTCGAGGCGCAGATTGGCTTGAAACTCGTCGCCGCCGACCGTGGTGTAAAAGAGACCCACATCACCGATTCGCCATTTGACGAATGAGTCAACAATAACGTTTTTCTTCTCGGAGGTAAGAAAACGCTCGGATTTGGCATCCAAGGTCAGCACGCGCGCATCAAATGTGCTGACGTTATTGATGATGGGGGTCTTGAAATGCAGCCCGGGAGTGTAGTCGGATGTGACCATCTCACCGAGACGAAACAAAATGGCTTTTTCGTTTTCTTTGACGTAAAAAACCGACATATAGGCCAGTACGCACAGGGTCAAACCGGCCGGAATTAAAACTTGGGTGGTTTTGCTGCTCATTGTTTGCTCCTGCTAGGACGTAATTCGTTGCCGGTGGTTTTGCGAGCGCTGTTTTTGTCGCCGTTGTGCGGTTCGGAGCTGAGTTCCGGTTCAGCAGTAGTGGCTGTGGGCTGCGCATGTTGGGTCATGGTTTGCGGCAAAGGCATGTACATCATCGGGCTGGATTGGTCATCGTTCAGCATGATTTTATTAGTGCTGCTGTACAGTTTTTCCTTGGCTTCCAGGTACAAGCGTTTACGGGTGATGGCGGGGCTTTTTTCATATTCCACCAGCAACTGATCGAAACGTTCGGTTTCACCCTTGGCTTTGGCTACTTTCTCGGCTTCGTAGGCTTCCGCTTCTTGAATAATCCGCGATGCCGCGCCGCGCGCTTTTGGGATCACTTCATTACTATAGGCTTCGGCTTCGTTGATCAAGCGCTGCTTGTCTTCTCTGGCCCGAATCGCATCCTCGAAAGCACCTTGTACTTCTTCGGGTGGTTGGGCATCCTGCAAGTTGACGCTGGCAATGCTGATGCCGGCCTTGTAGCCGTCCATCGCTTCCTGAATTTGCTGCTTAATTTCCGCGACGATTTGGCTGCGGCCTTCGGTTAATACGAAGTCCATGTTATTGCGGCCGATCACCGCGCGTTCCACGCTTTCAGTCAGTTGCTTCAGCGTGTTTTCGTTATTCTTTACGTTAAATAAGTAGTCGCGAGCGTTATTGATTTGATACTGCACGGCCAGACGAACGGTAATAATGTTTTCGTCGCTAGTCAGCATCAGCGATTCTTGCGGGATAACGGCAGATTTGTTGACGCGGCTGTTATCGGTATAGCCGACTTCGATAAAGCGTTGTTGTTCGACGTTGACATTGGCGACGCTTTCGATAGGCGCCGGAATATGCCAATGCGGGCCGGGCAAGGTGGTTTCCGAATACGCGCCAAAGCGGCTTACCACTCCACGGTTACCTTGGTCCACGATGTACACTCCGCTGGCCAGCCAGACGACGGTTAGCGTGCCACCCACGGCGGCGGCGATATTGGTTAAAGAAAACATACTTTTATGATCGTTAAAGAAGTCGCCGGCCTTGGAGGAGACGTGCTTCCACTGCTTATCCAATTCCAACTTCCAGTCGGACTGCGGCGTTTGCTTACTGGTGTTTTGTTTTTCTGATGACATAATCACTCCTCTTGTAGTGTTAGCCTGACCTGGGTCAATGATTGTTATTGTTAGCCATCCTTGGGTTCGAGAAATAGCATAAGGTCAAAGCCAAATTGTTGTTTCAATTTTTTTAAAGCTTCATTTTGAATTTGCCTGACTCTCTCCCGAGTAACATGCAGCTGATCCGCTACCGCCTGCAAGGTCATTTCCGTGTGATCGCGCAGACCGAAACGCATGGTTAAAATCGCCGCCTGTTTTTCCGGTAGCGAAGCAACTGCTTTGTCGACATATTGAGCCAGATCCTGATCAATTAGTTCATCGAGTGGCAGACTGAATTGATGCTGCTGCATTTTTGCCATCAATTCCAGGTTATCGTCGTCGTCACCTATCGCCGCATCCAGGGAATGGGTGGCCTGATAGTAACTGCTGATGGTTTTAATCTCTTGCTCGGACAAATCGCAGGCCATTTTTAATTCGGCTATGCTCGGCCAGCGCTCATATTTAAGGTAGCAAGTACGCATGGCCTCGAATACTGTGGCGGATTTTTCGGCCAAAGCCACCGGCAAACGCACAATTTTTTCTTGTTTGACTATCAGCCGCGAGATGGCTTGTCTGATCCAATAAATGGCATAAGTGGAAAAACAGATACCCCGATCCGGATCGAATCTGTCCACCGCTTTAATTAAGCCCACCAAACCTTCCTGCATCAAATCTTCAAAGCTCAGATTACTGGTTTTGTACTTGTGAGCCACGAACGCCACCAAGCCGGTGTTGGCGGAAATCATTTGCTGGCGCAAGCTTCTTAATTCGCGTTTGGCTTTACCCAGACGTTTTTTGAAGTCCGCGCTGTCCTCGGTGTCGGCGCTCAATACGCCGTCCGCTTGCGCCGCGCTGTCCAGTAAAAATACCGGCAATAAATGCAGGCTGTACAACAAACGGTTGACCGAGCGAGCAATCAGGGATTGCTGCGCAAATTCCGAACCCATAAGTTGTACAACATTATCAGCTTGTACAACTTTGTCCTGTCCGTTATTCTCATTCGAAACTACTTGATTGTTTCTGCTTGCCGCCTGGCTGTTGACCAGCAATTGCAGCAGCCTTTTATAGTCTTCTGAGTTCTTGGCGACGATCAGGTCCGAGCAGTCCACACCCGAATTGAGGTCGTGCAAAAATCTGTTAATTATCAAGGCGTTGGTCTGCTTGTTTTCCAGCAATAACTCTAAGAGAGTCTGCCTGGCCTGTTCAACTTGAACGGCAAGTGAGTTGGGTTGGGATTCTGTTACTGAATCCATCTCGCTATCGATTGGCAATGCGGCTAAGTTGGACATAATCAATTCACTTGGTTATTTAAGTTGTTGGCAAATAACTTACTGGAATGTAGAATGTTTGTCAAAGTATTTTCTATACAAAAGTTGAACAATGTACTCAATTAAAGCGATTACCTCCTTAACCGGATTAACAGCGGAAACTCTACGAGCCTGGGAACGTCGCTACGCCTGCATCATGCCGGAGCGGAACAGCACGGGGCGGCGTTTCTATTCTCAACAGGATTTGGAGAAATTGACGCTATTGGTCAATCTGACCCGTAAGGGGCACCCTATCGGCAAGCTGGCTAGCCTGGACAACCAGCAACTGCAGGATTTTCAGAAACAAGTCACCGTACAACCGACCAAAGAACAGTCGCCGCTGCTGGCGCAGATCGTCGATTCGTTAAAACACTACCGGATCGAACGTTGCGAACAGTTGTTGAAGAAGGCTCTGATCGCTGCCGAGCCGTTGGACTACGCCAGAGACATTTTGTTGCCTGCCCTGCAGACAGTGGGCGAACTTTGGCATGACGGAAAGTTGAACATCGCCCAGGAACACATGTTTTCCAGCTGTATCAAGCGAATTGTGTTGAGTATGGTGAACAACTTGCATCACCACTCTAAAAACAATCCGGGCATGCTGTTCGCCACGCCTAGCGGCGATCCGCATGAATTCGGGATTTTGGTCAGCTGCTTGATCGCAGCCAACCAGGGTTATAACTGCTATTACCTGGGCGCGGATCTGCCGGCCAAGGATATTATCGAGGCCTGTCAGCATTTGCACCCGGATGTGATAGTGATGGGATTGGTAAAGACTCCGCCGGATCAGGTAACCATCGACGAATTACAGCTGATAATCGATGCCGTCAACGGCGAAGCCACCAAGGTGTGGCTGGGCGGGAGCGGGGCTTACTTTTATTACCAGCAATTACAAAACGATTTAAGCAATTGCGAACTGATCACCGATATCGATCATTTCAATGCCAAGGCCCAGCAACAGCAACAGCAACAGCAACAGCAACTGTCCAACTGATTACAACTTTAAGTTTGCTGATATCGAGGTTTAAGCGCTGGCTCGTTTCCGGGGCTGTCGACTTTCCAACCCGTATCTCATGGCATTGAACCATCGCCCGATAGTTGGCATTTTTGCCGGTTTGCCACTATCTTGATCGCATAAATGACGTGAATTTCAACCCTCCACGAGCGCTTATGATTATTTTTGTCAGAAATATTCCGGCAAACAGCCAGATCAGCGAACTGCAAGAATATGTGGCTTCGGCCGTGAAAAGAAATTTCTTTTTCCGTTCCGGACGCGTATTGAAATCAGAAATTCTGGTCATCCAGGATACCCGCACTAAAGCCTATGAATTTCACGGCATGGTGCATGTCGATTCGGACCGGGCCGGAGCGCGCGCCATTCAGCAATTGAAGGGCAGGCGCTTTAAGAACAAGCTGGTGATGGTCAGGGAATATAAATTTCGCAGCTGGCATAATGATCGCCGGCTCAATCTCGACAAAGTGTCGGATATAGTCCAGGAAAAGCGGCTTACCGAACGTCGGCGCGGCCGAAACGTTGAAATTGTTAAGGATATTTCCAAGATTTTTAGTTCGCCAGAGGATGTTTCTCGAAAGCTTCTCTAGACCGGCAAGCGGCAATAAATTTGCCCAAGCCATTTAATCAACTCGTTAGCAGGTGATCGGCATGAACGAAGACACATTCAACATGGAAATCAGAAAATTTCTAAAAACTGTCGGCATCAGTTCGCAACGCGAAATTGAGCACGCGGTGGCCAAAGCGCTGGAATCCGGAAAATTAAACGGTTCGGAAAGTATTAGCGTGAAAATGACCTTGGAAGTGCCCGCGGTAGGCGTCAGCCATTGTATTGAGGGGACTATCGCGCTGGAATGACGGGCGCGTATTCTGCTGGGCAAGAGACCAGGGTGAATTCACGCTGGTCTCGGAGTCTGACTTGGCTGTTTAAGACACGGATTCTTTTTTGGTCTTTTTCGCGGCTTTTTTTTCTTTCGGGCTCAAGGCCGGTTGTTTCTTGATTTCCTTATTGCTTTTTTGGGCTTTGCTCATGGTGTTTACTCCGAATTATTGATGGTTTTGTCCGACACATAATCACAATGATGCCTGTATGCCAGTGAACACCAACGACTCGAAATAACCCGCCAGCAAACTTATACACCTATTCGGCGCGGTAGATTAAAGTTGTTTCGCGATTACCCAATCTCCAGACGGGTAGGCTGTTCAATAAATAAACCCTGAGCAAGCCGCATTACGTTGATCTTGCATGCTCCGAGCAGGCAGGAGTTCGCTGATGTTTGCTTGGTTTGTTTAGACTCGTTGTTTGAGCCAATACAGCGCATATATTCCGGCAATCAAGGAATATATGCTCAATTCGGTTTTCAGATCGTCAAACTGTTCGGAGGTCGTGGTATGAAGCGCGGGCAAGGTAGCGGCGGGAATTACGTTTTCGGAAAATGACTGCGGCTGAGCGTTAACGCTGTTCACATTGAGTAAATTCAACATCAAAACGCCGGTTATTATAATTATTTTGCGCATGGCTGGCTCTCCGGTAAATATTGTATCGATATAGTATCGATACAATATCAAGTGTGCAAATAGTTTTTAAGGGGCAGTGCGCGAACACGCTTTGACTGGTATTGGCTTGCCTAATCCGCTGCAAATAGCCAAGATGCCGAACATCTGGTCCTGGGTCGAGGAATATGGTTAACGACGGCTGCAAAGCAAAAATCTCGGCGGGAAGTTTCATGCTTCTGGCGTTGCTCGCCGCAAATCTATCTGCAAAAGAGCGCGCCGACGCTGGGCAGCATAAAAAGCCGGTGCGCAATATGCCGGAAATCGATGTTACCGATGTCGGTACTGTCGATATAGAGCAGGAGACCAATATCTTTACCTCGGCGGCCGTTGCCAATCTGTCGGCAAATTATGGCCTGGCGTCCGGTTGGGACTTGGGCTTGAGTTTACTGAACGGGCAATTTGTGTCCACTGCTGTGCCTTCGGTGTCTTTTCAGCCGGACGTGATGCTGAACGTGGAAAAACACTGGTTGGCGCACGATACGCAACTCATCGCCGGTACCCAGAGCGGTCTTGGCCTGCTGACGCAAGCTACCGTATTTATGAGTTTTTCCTACCTGGAATATCAGCGGCATTTGCCGGGCTGGGACACAGACATCGATACCGGCCTGTATTACGCCAACGCAGCTTTGGCAGGCTTTCAAAGCGTGGGGCTACATATGAATATCGAAGCGCCGATCATTGAAAAGCTGCGGATCAATGGCGATTATTTATCCGGTAGCAATGCCTTGGGCGCAGCCACGGTCAAATTGCTGTACCCCGTGGTCGGCGACTGGCGTTTGGGTTTGGGCGTTCAGCGGCCTAATGTCTATGCCGGCGATCATTGGGTGGGGTTGGTCGGTATTTATTGGCATTAAACAAAGTACTACTTACATTGGCTATCCCGCGCAGGCAGGGATTTATGTTTTTGAGTGTTCTGTTTCAGTTTTCGCGGTAACTATGAAACAAGGTTTATCAAGTACCCCTATTCGTACATAATGAATCCGCGTGAACTGCGTTATGATCTGGGTTTTCAGCAAAGTCGGAGGAGAGTGTCATGTTAGAGACAATTCTGATCGTGCTCGTAGTGGCGGTACTGATAGTGCTGCTGCTTGCCAGCAAACAACCGGAGACATTCCAGGTCACGCGTTCCGCCAGCATGGCCGTGCCGCCGGAGACGGTTTTTGTCCAAATCAACGATTTGCAAAAATGGGAGGCCTGGTCGCCGTGGGCAAAACTGGACCCAAACGCCAAAAATAGCTTTTCCGGTCCGCAAGCCGGTGTCGGTGCAAGCATGAGCTGGGCTGGCAACAACAAAGTAGGCGAGGGCAGCATGACCATCATCGAGAGTCGTCCGCACGACCTGATCCGCTTCAAACTCGATTTTCTTAAACCGTTTAAAGCCAGCAACACTGCCGAGTTTACTTTCAAATCGGAGGGGAATAACACCGTTGTGGTCTGGAGCATGTATGGCAAAAATAACTTCATCGGCAAGATCATGAGCTTAATCATGAATTGCGACAAAATGGTTGGCGGTCAGTTTGAGCAGGGTTTATCGGCCATGAAAGCGATAGTGGAAGCGGCCGGCTAGATTTTATTGTCTATCTTGGTGTGGGAGAGTGGCGATAAAAAGCTGGCGTGCCCAGTTTGTTGTTGGCTGGCGCGCTCTGTCATGAAATCGTCCCTGACCGTTGGGCCATTCAGAAATAAGCTGTCCCATATGAACGCTGCCGGAGCATTGATGCGTTCTTGATCCATGTCCCGAACTTCGACTTTCTTAACGGAATCGGGAAAGCGCATATCGGTAGAAAGGAGCACTGCTTGACTGAGAGATATAGCAAAGTCTGTTAAGCTATCACCGGCAATAGCGGATTAATCTTTATCTTCCGCCCGCGAACTCTGCAAATAAAGCGCCTCAACCTTCTGTCGTGCCCACGGCGTTTTACGCAAAAACTTCAGGCTGGAGGCAATGCTGGGGTCTTTGGCAAAGCAGTTGATGTCGATGCGGCTGGCCAATTCCGGCCAACCGTATTTTTCCACTAAACGGGTCAGCAGTGTTTCCAGCGTGATGCCATGCAGCGGATCTTGCCGGCCGGGTTTAGTCATCGGCGGCTTCACCGGGGTTGGTTTCGGCTTTTTTCACGCGAATCCGGTTGCCTTCCATTTCCAAACCGTTCAGGGTTTTGATGGCGGCCTTGGCTTCGCCGGCTTTGGGCATCTCCACAAAGCCAAAGCCTTTGGAGCTATTGGTGTCTTTGTCCATCACCAGCGAGCAGGATTGCACGCTGCCGTGTTCCGCGAACATGGCCCGCAGTTCGGCTTCGGTGGTGGTACGGGGAAGGTTACGTATCAGTAATTTCATGGGTTTGCTTGCCTATACTAAAGATTCGCAACTATACAACTTATCGGATAGGCGCTTTTTGTTAAATACGCACCATGCTGCAATCGGTTTAAATTTTGTCGGTAAAGCGACAATAAAACATACAGCTAACGCGCGACGAGACAGCTTATTTCCGTATAAACCTGACAATTCGCCGAGTCGGCTGCCTTCGCTAACGGCCTGGCACCGTGGTGCGATTATTGCTGCGATGTAGTTTTTCATCACCGGATCGATACTATGCGCTACGAACCTTACCAAGAAGAATATGATGCGGCTCAATCGATGAGCGATGAAGAGCTGTTGGAATATTTCATGTATCGCATCGTCGAAATGGACGAAGTCTGGGGTTTGAAAGAAAGCCGGCAATGGATCATGCGCGTGGTGGACGGCCATGAAACCTTGCCGGTTTGGCCCTACCGGCGTTACGCCGACGAGGCGGCGGTCGGCGAATGGGAAAACATGATAGGCGTGGCGGAGACGCTGGATTTTTTTATGCATCAAGTTCTGCACAAGCTGAGCGCGCAGGGCGTACTGGTGGAAATCATGCCCAGAAAAGCGGCGGCCGGCTGTCTGATCAGTCCGCAACGCTTGTTTAATTTTCTGGAAGGCATGCGCGATTCGCGCGACTTCGTACTGGACGATTAGTGCGGACGGACATCGGATGCTGCTCAGCGCTTGAGTCGTCAGTAAAGTATCCATCCCCGTAAAAATGTTAGAGTAAACGCCTGCTAATCGGTAAACAGAGGTGTTATGCAATATTGGGATTTCTCCCCCGCTAGATGTCCGGCGGTTTGGCTGTTACTGGCAAGTCTGGTTCCTGGCATAACGCAGGCGGATGTTTATCGCTTATCGATCTCGGAAAAGTCCATCAATTTGATTGGCGAAACCCAGCCGGCCGTGCTCGCGGACGAGGCCTTGCCTGCGCCTACCTTGCATTGGCGGGAGGGTGAGGAAGTGACTTTGCATGTTACTAACCTGCTCAACGAACCTACTTCGATACACTGGCACGGCATCATTCTGCCGTACCAAATGGACGGTGTGCCGGGCATCAGTTTCGACGGCATAGAACCCGGTCAGACCTTTACCTATCAATTTAAAGTCAAGCAAAGCGGCACCTATTGGTATCACGGTCATTCCGGCATGCAGGAACAGCAGGGCTTGTTCGGCGCATTGATAATAGCGCCGCAACAGGAGCAGCAAACGGTAGATCGCGATTACGTGGTGATGCTGTCCGATTGGCCGCGCGCCGATCCGGAACGAACCATGGCACGCTTGAAAAAGCAAAGCGACTATTACAATTTTCAGAAGCGCACTGTCGGCAATTTTTTTGCCGATATTCGACGCTTGGGTTTTTGGGAGACCGTTAGCGACCGTCTGGCTTGGGGCGAGATGCGTATGGAACCCACCGACTTGGCCGATGTGACCGGCGCCAATTACCGATTTTTAATTAACGGCCAAACCGCGGAAGCGAAACCGCTTTACCTGTTCAAACCCGGCGAAAAACTGCGGTTGCGCTTTATTAACGCCTCGGCGATGACGCATTTTGATGTGCGCTTGCCGGGTCTGAAAATGACGGTGATCGCCGCCGACGGGCAACCGGTCGAGCCGGTCGATGTGGAGGAGTTTCGCATCGCGGTCGCGGAAACCTACGATGTACTCGTGCAGCCGCAGACCGAGCAGGCTTACAGTATTTTTGCCGAAGCGATGGATCGTAGCGGTTACGCCAACGCGACGCTGACGCCGCGCGCGGGCCTGCAAGCCGCGCTGCCGGCGATGCGGCCCATGACATTATTGACCTTGGCGGAGATGGGCGGCGAGCATGCCGGCCACGCCGCTCATCAAGCACCGGTTCTGCCGCCTGTCGGAGCGGAGAACAGCCACGCGCATACAGAGCACTCGGCTGCACCCGACCCTACCATGACGGAACACGCCGGCCATCAGCATGCAACTGCCGAGACATTGGCAATCGAGCATGCGGGCCACGACACGCCTCGTGCCGATACAGCAAAGCCATTGAGTTATAGCCAGTTAATAGCCGAGCAACCCAACCATGCACTGATGGGACCGCCGGACCGGGAAATCACGTTGCGGCTAACCGGCAATATGCAACGCTATATCTGGTCGTTCGACGATACCAAATACGCCGATGCGGAGCCGATCAGGGTCAAATTCGGCGAACGGATTCGCTTTACTTATGTCAACGAAACCATGATGAACCATCCCATCCATATCCACGGCCTCTGGCAATATCTGGATAACGGTAACGGCATGTACAACCCGAAAAAACATGTGATCAACGTCAAGCCCGGCCAGACCGTCAGCGTCGATGTGCCCGCCGATGCGGAAGGTGAGTGGGCTTTTCACTGTCATTTGCTGTATCACATGGATACCGGCATGTTCCGTAAATTGATCGTGGAACGGGCGGAACATGTGCATTAGTAAATTTGTGCTTAACCCCCGAAATGCCTGGTTTTGTCTGGCGCTGTTTTGCGCCACCGCAGCGGCCCACGATACCGCGACGATTTTTAATCATTTCAAGGCCGACAGGCTGGAATACGAGGGCAATCAAGGCTTGCATCTGTTCAAATGGGACGTGCAGAACTGGACCGGCACCGACGAAAACAAACTCTGGTTGAAATCGGAAGGCGATTATTCCGCCGATCAAAACATCTTCGGCCGCGCCGATTTGCAGGTGCTGTACAGCCGCAACATCGACACATTTTGGGACTTTCAAATCGGCGCCCGGCGTGCAATAGAGCCGGAACGTACCTTTGACGCAGTGATCGGCTTTCAAGGGCTGGCGCCTTATTTCATCGAAGTGGACAGCGCGATGTTCATTAACGAAAAAGGCAATGTGTTGGGACGTTTGACCTTGGGTTACGAAATGCTGTTGACCCAGCGATTGATTCTGCAGCCGCGCGTGGAAGTGAATGTAGCTGCGCAGGACATCCAAAATCGCGGCGTCAAATCCGGCGTTACCGAATTTGAAGCGGGCTTTCGCTTGCGGTACGAGGTCGAACGCGAGTTTGCGCCATACGTGGGCATGGATTACGTCGAGGAAGCTTCGCTGCGCGAACACCAGCACAGCTTGCGCGGTGTAGTGGGGGTGCGGATTTGGTATTGATTGCCGCAACGCCTATTTTTAATTGTGCCTGAGTTATGAACCGTATCCAGTAAAGCTTTGTCAAAGCCAGTGTTCGAATAACTAAATAAAAATAAGTAATTGGCTTTAACTAAACGAGGAGAATGGTCATGAACAAACCGAGCATAGTATTAGCCGGACTGTTAATTTTTTCCGCAAGCGCACTGGCAGTGGAGCACGCCAGCCCAAAACCAAGCAATGCTTCGGTATTGCCGTATTCGGCGGAGCAAACCGAGCAAACCTTCAGCAAGACCGTACACGGCGGCGTCCAGCATGTCGTGGCCAAAGCCGCAGACAATGTGCAGGTCGTCAAAGCCATCCAATCGCATCTGTTCAAAATTGCCGGCGATTTTAGAAAAGGCGATTTTTCCGTGACCGAACGTTTACACGGTGCGGATATGCCGGGTCTGGCGCAATTGAAAAAGGCCGAGCCGGGCGACATTCGCTTTGACTACAAATCCTTGGATAATGGCGCGCAAATCCATTATTCCAGCGAATATCCGAAGTATGTACAGGCCTTGCACGAATGGTTCGACGCGCAGGCCAGCGAACACGGTGCTACTGCGATACCCGGTCATAATCAACATCATCTGACTCCCGCGGAATAAACTGGGCGCCACACAGCCGCCGGCAACGGCTGCGTGGCGTTTTATTCGGCGGGATCGGCCAGTTGCTAGCCATCGCGACCGGCAGCTTTATGCCGACGAATATGGCAGAATGAAGTTCGGCACTCGCTACGTTGATGGTAGGTGTTAAGAAATCAGTAATCCCCACCCCTTTCCAGCAGGAGATGGGGCTTAACGACATTGTCCTTGAGGGAGAGGGCATTTTTAGAAGATTTCCTTGCCTAAAATAATATTGAAATTACGAGGAAAAGTTTTTTGAAACAATCTTTTTACGACCTAAATTATTCTGATTTAGAAGCGATTATAAATCAGAATAATTTAAACCGTTCGGCAGCGGCAGTGCTGTTTAATTGGCATTATAAGAAAAAAGAAACTGGGCAATGTTATGACAATATTGCCAAAAGCTCATTGGCCTTTATTGAAAATAATTTCGACTTTTCTCTGCCCGAAATCGATTTGGTTCATGAGTCAACAAAAGATCGAACAGTAAAGTTTCTTTTTAAGCTTAAAGACCAGCATAAAGTCGAAACCGTCCTTATTCCGTTTAATAATAAATATTCTATTTGCCTTTCGTCGCAGGTTGGCTGCGCAATGAATTGTTCTTTTTGCTTTACCGGCGAACAAGGGTTTAAAAGAAATTTGACTACCAGCGAAATCGTTGGCCAGTTTCTGCAGGCTTGGCGTTGGTTGGCAAGCAACAGGCCGGGAGAGGAGCGGATTTTAAATATCGTTTTTATGGGGCAGGGCGAACCTTTACATAATTTTGATGCCGTCAAAAAAGCCTGTGAAATTTTTTTATCGCAACACGGAACGTCAGTTGGCGTGCAAAAAATTACTATTTCAACGGCTGGTTATATTCCTGGGCTTAAAAGATGGAGCCAGGAGATTCCTGGCGTTAACCTGGCGCTGTCGCTGCATTCACCGTTTGCGGAAAAGAGAAACGAGCTTATTCCCATCAATAAAAAATATCCGCTGGACGAGGTATTGGCCTATATTGACAAGATACCTTTAAATAAAAAGCAATTTGTTACTTATGAATATATCCTGATAAAGGATTTTAACGATACTGCGGATGATGCTAAAAAATTGGGGGCATTATTGGAAGGCAAAGAAGCCTATATAAACCTAATTCCTTTTAACTCATTCCCGGGATCGCGTTACGAGAGTCCGGATTTGGATAAAATTGAAAAATTTAAAGAGGTTTTAGATACGTTTAAAATCACGACTTTAATAAGAATTGCGAAAGGCGACGACGTATTGGCAGCATGCGGACAACTCAATTCTAAAAATTAAAATAACTATTCAGCGAACCCACTGTAGGGGTCGAAGTCATTCGGCCTACACATGCTTTGGATAAAAAATACATAAAATCGTAATTCAACAAATAAATCATCGTGCTAGACTCGAGCGCAGACATTAAATATTTCGTCAGGATTGCAATATGACAACTGCGCGGACCAGCCACACACACCCACTTCAAATCGCGGAAGTACGTGCCGGCCCGTCGCATGGACGGATAGGAATCACCTTCTGCCCCGGCAAGCACGACCATTTTGCTTATACCGGTGCCTGGGAGCGCGACCTTGGCATCGATTTGGACGCCATCGCTGCCTGGGGGGCAAAGCTGGTGCTGACGCTAGTCGAACCCGCTGAACTCAAGGCCCTTAAAGTGCCGCAGCTTGGGCATGAAATTCGCAGACGCAGCATAGCGTGGCTGCATCTGCCCATTGCCGACTTTTCCGTGCCTACCCAGGCTTTCGAACAACAGTGGGCCACGCAAGGCCATGAGATCCGCCAGCTATTACGTAATGGCGACGATGTGCTGGTGCATTGCAAGGGTGGCCTGGGACGGGCGGGCATGATCGCGGGGCGGCTACTGGCGGAATTAGGCATGGATTCCGAAGAGGCGATCCATGCCGTTCGTAGCGTGCGCAATGGCGCCATCGAAACGCCCGCGCAACTGGCCTTGGTGCGGCGAACCAAGCCAATTCCATGAAGATTATGTCGCAAAAGCCGAATGTAGCTTGGGCAAAGCGAAGCCCAACGAAATCAAAATGTCGGGCTTCATTACATTCAGCCGAACCTACTTTTTACGATAGCCTCCTAAATCGAAGTAAAGCGATGAGCGCAGACATGCCAATGATCGACACCACCGCTATGCAGCGGATTGTCGGGCAATTGGGCACCAACCCCGCGGGTATTTTTCAGAACGACACAGGAAAGCGCTTCTATGTGAAGACGCTGGAATCTCCGGAGCATGCACGCAATGAGCTGATCGCCGCCAAGCTCTACCAACTGGCTGGCGCGCCGACTTTGACCTATGTACTCACAACAGCGCCTGAGCAGATCGCGACTGAGTGGGTTAAACTCGACAAGAAGTGCATCGCACATCTCAGCGAAAGCGAACGCAAACAGGCGCAACAATGGTTTGGTGTGCATGCCTGGACCGCCAACTGGGACGCCGCCGGCTTCAATGGCGACAACCAGGGTGTTGTCAACGGCAAAGTGTTAACCCTTGATGTGGGTGGAGCGCTGGCATTCCGGGCTCAGGGCGATCCCAAAGGCAAAGCCTTCGGCACCCGCGTCGACGAACTCGACGTGCTGCGCAGCGACGACGGCAACCCGCACGCAGTCAAGCTCTTCGCTGATATGAGTGCTGATGACGTCAAAGAGGCCATCATGGTGGTACTACGGATTCCCGATGAAAAGATTCGTCAGCTTATTATTGACAGCGGCGGCAGCCACGGGCTGGCCGAGAAAATGATTGCGCGCAAAGCCGATATGGCTGGGCGGGCGGTAGTTTTCGCATAAGAATTGATCGGTCTGCTGCCTCCGGCCAAGAGGCGGCCTTCGTCCGCGACTGTGCTCAGTCACTCAGGGGGCAGCTCCGCACAACAAACAGTCGTTCGGAGCCACTCCCCAATGAGACGTTGGGGCGGTGATATGATAACCCGTAGATTCCCCTGTCGAGCCGAGACATCCGCGGCCTTCTTGTTTGCGAAACACGAGTGAGCTAGCAGCGGGATGCATGAGCTCAGGTAGCAGCCGCCGATTGCGTTTCGCAATTTGTAGGAGTCACGACTAACATGCAGAACATTTAAACCCGGTAGTCGTTCCAAAGTAGACCACACGCATCGGAGAAAACCATCATGAACCCGCTTTTGTCCGGTTCGCTCGACGTCGACATGCTACTAGTGTCGAAACAATCGGAGCCGCTTACACCCGAAAAAGTCGATACGTTGCGACACATACAAAACTACGATGTCTCGAAGTTTAACGAAGCCGAGGTGCGCTCTTACATCATCGATCCGATGTTGCGAGTCTTGGGGTATGACAAAGGAACGCCTTTCTCGACCAGTCTCGAGCGCCAACTAACCTTTGTGGGACAAACGCGCCGGTCTGACTACCACGTTCACTTGTGGGATGAGAACTTTTGGTTGTTGGAAGCAAAGCGACCACGGATCGGCATCTCCTCATTCGGCTACGAAGACTTCTCTCAGGCGTTGGAGTACTCGGTTCACCCCAGTGTGAATGCAGCCTTGATCGTGCTATGCGACGGGTTAAAGCTTGAAATCTTTGATCGTGAGGTAGACGTCGAAAATCCGGTTCTGCGCGTCGAGATAAAAAACCTCGTAGCCGAATTCGACAAGGTGCGAGCGATACTCGAACCAATGCAGGTTTGGTTCTTTCAAAAGCGACGTATCATTCGTCTGCTGGATCGCGTCTTCGACAAAGAGTTCGTCATGAATCGGGTCGAGGAATTTTCGGACCTGCTGCCACGCAGGCTCCGTGCCAAGCAGAACACGATAGTTGAGAACTTCCGCAAAACGGTGAAGCCAGACTCCGACGCGCAACGAGAGAAGGCTCAGTCGGCATCGTTGCCCGAGCTCACCGAACTTTACATGAAGTTCGATTTTCCTATTCCCGTCGACAATGCAGTGAACAGGCGGCTCATAGAGCTTAGTTTGCCCGAAAGCTTCAACGTTATGTACAGGATCTTCCCTGACCGCCCCAGGGCCGCCAACGACGCCTTCATGTCGCAGGCCGCTGCTTATCTGGCGGGATTGGCTGAAAAGCGCGACACCGTGGAGTGGCTTCCGGCATGGCTAGCTCCGGGCATACAGGGAGGTGCAGAGCTGGATGCATCAATAAAATATTTTTTGGATCAGTGCCTTACTTACTTCGAAGACTACGAGCCATACCGGCTCGTGCTGCTTGCGACAAACGCGGTCTCGCGTATCGCCAAGATCAATGTAATCTCGAATAATGCAATTCAAAAGTTGGGGGCAGATTTGCACGCCTTCGCACGGCTTACCATCCCCGAAATTTCATGGGCCCAAGTGATAGCCTCGCCTGAGGAACAACTGATCAATCTGATCGACATGCAAGCAATTGCAGCCTTGGACGACTTCGTTGTGAAGAATAAAATGGAAAAAGGAGGCTTCAAGATCGAGTCAGCAAAGCATCAGCTCCGTGGTTACTGGGAGCTGGAGAAAAAACTGCTTGCTGCCATCCCAAATTACAAGGCACTTTTGGCGGAAAGGCGGCCCGGAAAGATGCGTGTGACAGAATGCGCTAGCGTGACCTATGACAATCTAGGACACGCAACAATTGCCAGATTACATAGATTTCCAAAATGGAAGAGCTACCTTCTTACGGAAAGACGTGAACTCGTTGAGCAAGTTGCGTCCACCGGTTCCTGGGCAGCAAAAGAATTGCTTGGGTTAAAGATTGAAGATGAATTTCCTAGAATGAAGGACGATCAATTGGCGGATAGATTTTTTCTTGGTGACATTGACACATTGCGGGCAATACGTAGCGGGTATTCATGATCTTAAAAATGTTGTAATCCAACGTGTTCCTCTGACCGTCCGTCCGGCAAACGAACTGGAACGGCAGCAAATTGTTCCTATATAGATATGAAGAGTGCGCTAACGAATGGGACCTACGATGGCACAATCAAGTGCCGATGCATCCATGGAATGGCACTTCCGCTCCGATATGAGCCGCTCTCAGTCGTGACAGCAACGGGTCGCTTGCGACAATTCGCTAACTGAATCGCTGGCCGACAACGCATTGCTAGGCCGTCTCTATTCCGGCAGACAAAGCAGCCATGTAGGCATCAGGCGTGTAAACACTTCTATTCCTGCAAGTTCGCGTCGCAAGATAGTCCAACGGGCCAGATCAAACGAATCCCGGTACAAATACGCAACCCAATCTGCTAATAACACTGCGGCATAGGTTTCGGTATCGTTATTCTCGCAGATAGCAAGACCGGCGCTGTGCTGGTACCCGGTCACAACGGTAGTCTCATCATAGCCCCAGCGATGTAATGCAAGCGCTGTCATGCCGGCATGAAATGTCGTCTCCTCGGGCAGGCTCGATTCCGCAGTCGACACAACTGGATCGAGTGCCGTCGGCAGCTCGGAGAAATGCATGTCGGCAAACAAGGTTTGAACGTGCGCGGCAAGTTCCGATGTATTCGCCGCATGCCAGAAATTGAAGACGACTGTTTGGCGCGGCTGGGTAACCTCGGTAACGCCGTGGTATGAATCGGCGTGTAGCAAAAAGCCAAAGGCTTTGTTGTACTCGGGATTAACCCTGAAAACCGCTTCACTCTCCGGCGAAGCGAATAATTCCAGAACACCGCCATGTTCAGCTTGCCATTGCTTATTGAGTTGCACGACCAGACGAACAATCTCATAGCCCACTAGCGGCCGGTCGCTGTGTATGCCAATGACGTGTCCAGGCAGCATGCGTTGAGCGGTGATCAGAACACGATTTGTGAGGGGCAAACCTGTAATCTCGCGCATTCTGCCTAGTACTTTCATCTGAAACGGAGTTGGAATATGCTCGGTAACGTCTCTAAGAGAACACCGGTAAAACGCTCCATCCCGATGCTGCCACTCGCCGTCTTGCAAAAATAGAGCCTCAAGCGCAGCACACTGCTCCTCGGAAAATGCAGTATTTACATAAAAAAAGGGGAACGGGCTATCGTGGTGGATGGGCTGCGAGAGCAACGGCTAAACTCCTATTTGAATGATATGAGAAGGTTGTATAGGTGGAATCAATGAGGGACAGACTCGAATGGCATGGAAAGCGGCGGCTAAGTTTGTTTTGCCAAATCTACGGTATTGGAAGCCATTTTCCAGTTTAGCACCGCAAACCGCGAAACCTGCCTGCTCTTTCCGCGACGAACGCCCGTCTCAGTTGGGCGCGGGCTGGGTCGGCGGCGGATTGGAGTTTCTTTTCGCGGTAAATTCGATAGGCACATGCGCCGAGTAACCGCCTTCAGTTTGCATCACGAATTCAATTTCATCGCCGACAATTTTGCCCTGATAACGATGGATGGCTTCTTGCGCGGGGCCTGAACCGAGCGATTCCGGGGTTTTGGTAATAAAACGCAAGGTGTCACCCGCGATCGCGCCTTCTAGGATACCGTTCATGCTGCCGGTAAATGAAGCGCTGCCGTATAGCTGGGTATCGCTACCGGCGAAATTGAAGCTTTCTTGATAATCGGCGTTGGGCCAGTCGTAGCTTACCTGGGCCTGCCATAGTCCGTTGATCGCCGGCCGCTGTTCGGCGCCGCTAAACAGATCCATCAGGTTGCGGGTGGCATTGGTAAAGGTCGAGAGGCCGATAACCAGGGTGCTGACGGCTATCAGCAAGGACAGCACCGGGTTGTTTCTGATCCGGGTATTGATTTTATCCAGGCGGGTTCTTGCGTCGCTCATAGTCTGTTAAATCCGGTGTGTTTCAGATTCCGATAGGGCAGGTGTAGTACGTTTTTTGCCCGGTTAAATAGCAGGGGGGTCTTACAGAATAAGCGTTTTAGCGGAATTATTGAATATATCTTGCCGAGTGTCCTGCCCGGTAAATTAGTCTGCCGCTCATAAACTTCATGAGCACGATCATAATTTTTATGACTAGCTCATCCTCTATGGTTAGCCGGTAATCAAGTCCTGCCCGCTAACGTTTCAGCATCATAAATCTTATGATGCTGCCTGCAATGCATTGTCGCAACATATTCAAAAATTTCAGTAAAAATAATAGCTTAACGCTATAAGCTCGTTGTTGTGGTTCGTGGCATGGGTGTTGCTCTATTTACTGCAACGACTTTGGTCCCGTTGTTGGATAAGCAAAATACCGGAAACTAAAACACCATGCCCACACAACCTAATATCCAGATCAGAAAAATCCCCAGCGGTTATCCGGGTACCTTGCAGACGGTCGAGCAGGTCTGCGAGCTGATCAAAACCGGCGCGAAGGACTTTACGGTACGCCAGTCGGCGATCGATATTTTGCGGCAGCGCGCGGTCAAGCCCAAGGACTATCTGGCTGAAATCAAAGCCTTGTTCGAATGGGTGCAACAAAACATTCGCTATACCAAGGATACCTTTCGGGTGGAAGTGCTGCATTCCGCCAAGCGCATGTTGGAGCTGCGGGCCGGCGATTGCGACGATATGACCATCCTGCTCGGCTCGATGCTGGAAGCCATCGGTCATCCGGTCAGGTTGGTGTTAAGCGGCGCCAATCCGGCGCGGCCGGACCAGTTCAGTCATATTTATCTGGAAGTGCTGTATCGGGATCAATGGATTGCGCTGGACGCGACGATGCCGCACGCGATGGGCTGGTCGTCGCAAGCGCCGGTTAAAAAAGTCGTGCCATTGCCAAGGCGTGTGGCGGCAGCGGATAGCATGTCATTACATGGTCTCGATGCGGTTCCGGAAAGGGTTTCACTATTACCGGATTTGTTGTGCGCCATCCGTCACGAAGTGTTCAAGCCTCACGATCCGCGCATCAAAACGCTTTGGCAAATACTGAGGCATCGGCATCTATTGCAAAAAAGCGCCTGGTTGCAAGCCGTGTTGCAGCGGGTTTGGCGGCAAGGTCTGGCAGCCAAACCGCGGCCGCGCTTGGCTAGGCGGCTTGAACGTTTGTTTCATGAGTGGCGGCTGTTGGTTCCTGAGCCAGCGCTTACGAGGCCAAAACCCGCATTAACGCCTGCCGCGATGCAATCCTTACGGCCGGTGGCTTTGAAGCCCGTGGGTTCGGTCAGGCCGGTAAAGATGCAATCGATGCGCGCGGTGGAATTGCAACCGCACGCACTGCGCAGTCCAAGAAAATGACCACGCATCAGCCGCCGTTTTCAGCGGGTAGCGGACGCGTTTTCGATGCGGTTAAGGAAGAAGATCTGGTGCAAGGCGAGGCCTTGTACAGCCGGTTCAACAGTTTCGGCGCAACCGGCGTGATGAAGGTTAAACATTGTCGAACCATTCCGCCCGTTGTGGTGGAACTGGGCGAATTGGTCGGTCTGATCTATCGCTCCGACAAGGGACAGCAGGGACAGAAACTGACTTACATCCACCGTATGGACGATCCGCCCAGACTGGTCAGCAATGTCGAAGGCACGCAACTTTACATCGTCGGCGGCAGTTATCGGGTCACGGCGCAAGGTATCGAAGGCTAGATCAACGGTAGCAACAAACCGGAAACATCGGAGGCTGTGATGAGTAACGACCGGCAATTGGGCTTGGACGAATTGATGATCGTAAATCCCGGCTGCCCGGGAGTGCAAAGCTTGTTCCTGGGCGAGGACGGCGTTTTGTATCAGTTGCAAGACCTGGCAGCTGCGGAAGATGCATCTGGGGCAGGGCAGTTTTTTCTGGGAGACGACGGTCAGCTTTACCAAACGGGCGACGCCGAAATCAGCGGTTTAGCCGATGTTGGCGACGTTACGGCGGCGACTGATGCCCAAGCACCGGGCCGCTATTTTCTCGGCGAGGACGGCCAATTGTACGAACGAATTAGCTGAAAGCCGCAGGAAAACCTTATCAAGCCGCCCGATGCGGGTTGATTGAATCGAAAAATTACATTAGTTGAGGAGATGGTCATGGCCAAGATGCAAGGTGTGAAAGAAAAGCTGCACGCCCCCCTGTACGACGCGTTTCACGTATCGGATAAAGATCCGAAAAAGATCTTTAAGGATTTTATGACCGATCCGCGCGTGATTCGATTTTTTGTCGATGTGCAAGGCAAAACCCGCTTGGAAACCAATATGCAGGCAGCCGGGGTGTTGCCGAGTTTGAATACCTTCGAGGCCCGCGCATTGCGGGTGGTTGTGTCGAATATGCGCATCGCCGAAAAGAAAAAAATTACGCCCAAAGGCGGTGCCGGCGGCAGCGTGGAGGTTGAAAATCTGGCCGTGACCAACGAAAGCGAAATCCTGGCCGATCTGATCTACAACTCGGTAATTTCGTTGATCGTCGGCGAAAAAACCATGATAGAGATGCCGACGTTCTGGTTTCCGTCCGGGGCCGGTATCAGCCCGGGGTTCCCGACGATCAGCAATCACGGCGAGCCAGATCCCACCGCCACCTTCCGCTTCGCGGAGCCGGTGTTTATCGAGCCGCAGCAAAATTTTCGGGTGGAGCTGGCCTTTCCACAAGGTCTGCCGGGTTCGGAATTGACCGTCGATTCGCCGGAAAAACGTCTGGCTAACGTGATCGGACCGTTACGCATCTGGGTGGTGCTGGACGGTTATTTGACCCGCGACGTGCAGTAAGTCCCGCAGCCGACAGGAGAAATATCATGCAATATTTAAGCGAAAGCGATGTCACGCAGATGATGGGCATCGGTTATCTGGGCGAAGTGCGCCAGGGACCGGACGGCCAGTTGTATCAATTTGTGCAGGGTGTCGATGGCCTCGGCAATCCGATAGGCGGATTTTGGAGCAAAATCAAACGCGGCCTGAAACGGGCGCTGCCGATTGCCCGTACGCTGGCGCCCTTCATTCCGGGCGGTTCCGCCGTGTTGACCGCGGCCACGCCGTTTCTCAAACAAGCCGGTATTCAAGGGCAGGACGGCATCGGCGAGTTGTATGCGGCGCCGGACGGCAATGTCTATCAAGTCCAAGGGCTTGGCGAGCCGGAACAATTCTACGGCATAGACGAAGACAGTCTGGATCAAATCATGGGCCTGGGTTATATCGGCGAAATTCGCCAGGGCCCGGACGGTAATCTTTACCAGTATCTGCAAGGTATCGATGGACTGGGAAATGTCGGCGGATTTTGGAGCAAACTGCGTAAATTAGGTAAAAGAGCCTTACAGTTTCAGCCGGCCCGCTTGGCTCTGAAAGCCGTCAGCCCGTATTTGCAGCAAGCCATGCCGGTGGTCAGACAAGTGGCGTCGGCGATACCGGGTGGCACGGAAGCGCTGACGGCAGTCGCGCCGCTGATGAAACAGGCCGGCTTGTCCGGCTGTAATTGCCAACAGCCAAGGCCTTATAACGTTGCGCCGGCAATGTCTGGGTTTGCCGAGGATGAGTTGCAAGGTCTGGCTGCGGACGAGGAGCTACAAGGCTATGCCGATGGCGATTTGTATGGACCCGACGACGAACTCATGCAAGGTTTGGACGCGGACGACGAATTTGCCGGCTATGGCGGCGAGGACGAACTGCAAGGTTTTGCCGAAGATCAGGACATGCAGGGCGTGGAAGGCTATATCAAACAAGACGGCGTGAACGGCCTGGAACGTTACGAACCGGAACAGCCGCCGCAAACCCGCTGGCATGTGCCGTCCAGCCCTCCCGATGTCTGGAAGCCGCTATGGTAGTTAAAATCCCGAACTTACAGATGCCTATGCCGTGCGCCGATTTTCGAGGCCGCGAGCTTGACGGCGGTCAAAACCATGGGAGATCACGATCATGAGAGCAGGACTTCAATTAGGTCAGGAGCCGGGATACCCGCGACCAATGGCGGAGGGCACGCCTGCCGCCGCTGCCGCACCGACCACCAAGGAAATTCCCTACGATTACGTCGCCAAATTCAAGTTGCAAGGCAATGCCGGCAATCGGGTGCAGGATGTGATCAATATCAGTACCGACGGCGTGTTCGTCGCGGTGGCGATCGGCTACAGCTTCATCCCCGCCAAGCTGGACATTCAGCCGTCGGTGCCGATACCGCTGGTCGCGGATGGCCTGAACGGCTTGATCGCGCAGTTGACCGAAGCAGATCAGCGGGTTCTGAATCAGGCGCTGTTTGTTAAGGCTTGCGGCATCGACTTCAAATACAGCATTGTCGATAGCGGCAGCGGTAGGGAACTGCAAAATCAACCTATACATAATATTGCCGGCCTGGGCGAAGCCGGCGGCGAACGGCCGTTTCGGCCGCTGGCGAAACCGATGATGTTCATGCCGCGCTCGACGATACGCATCGAGATTGAAGAGGTGTCGATAGGTTCAATATACCGTGGCGCCGACCTGTATCTGGTGTTGCACGGTTACAAAATCCTGGGTTACGGAACCGCGCCATGAGCACCTGCCAAATCTGCGGCATACCGCAGGATGCCGGCTTTTTCGATGAATCTTCGATTCACGATGCGCCGGCATTTGGCGAAGAAGTGGTTTTGGCCAGCTACCAATTGCACCGTAATTATTGCGGGCTGCTGATGTATTTCGCGCAATTCACCGATGCCTACGCCGCGAACCCGGTACAGGTACAAACGCCGGGCTACCAATGGCAAATTCGCTGCGACGGCCAGCCGCGCGATCCTTATCTGACCTTTTCCCACATCATCAATCCGTGGGGCTTGTCCGGATTTCCGCTGTCTTTGCGTTTGGAAGAAGGTTGTCTGTTGGAGTTTGCGATCCGCAATGTCAGCGACCGGGAACAGACCTTGAAAAAGGTTGGCGGCCGCTTGCTCGGGCGCACTTGGTACAACACCGCGTATGGCGGTATGCCAAACGGATTGTAGGTATTTGATAAAAATTCGGTGACTTTCACGATTGGCTTGAAGATTTTCAGCATTTAAGGAGACGCGGAATGTTTGTGTTCACATCTAAAGACTTAGGCGAAAGTCGCAATCAATACCTGGGGTTCCAGTCGGGCTCCTACATCGGTGAAGTCACTCCACCCGCACCTACGGCTTGTTCCGCTTATGAAAAGGGCGAAAAGGAACTGTCTTGGTGCCAAACCGGCTCTTGTAGGCAAGGACATTTAGCCGCCGACGTGTCGCGACATCCGCGCGGCTTATTGATAGCGGATTTTGGCGTGGGTTGGAGCGGCATCAAGGCTGCGACCAAAAGCGAGAAATTATTGCAGGACTGGTTGCGGGAAGCCAAGGCGGATTTGTATTCCATCGTGCTGGGCATCTACGGTTACAGCGATTGCATAGGCAAGGAAAAAAACAATGCCGATCTACGGCGGAAAAGAGCCATGCGCGTTTATGGCTTGTTGGATAAGGATTTACAGTCGCGCGTCGATTTTATTCGCGCGGCACCGGCGGGCGAATATATCGCCGACAACACCAGCAAGGAAGGCCGGGCGAAAAACCGAGGTGTCATCATCGAACTCTATCGCTTGCCGACGGAAGTGATTGAGATTGAGGGTAAGGCGCCCCGGCCAATTCCATGTACCGGCCCAAGCTGCAAACCACCGCCACCTCCGCCCAAGAAACCCACGCAGCAGCGAAACTGGAAGCTTGTCGGCAAATACAGCTGGAAAGGTAAAAGACGGCGCCTTGCCAAGAAAGGTTACTTTGAAATATTCGGCGAGCCCGAGGTAGAGGCCACCGTATCGGTAAACGCCACCGATGCCGAATTTGCTACTTTCGCGTTCAAGTGGGAGAAAGGTAAAGGTCCGGGCGGCGAATTTGAAACCCAGTTAGGTAAGTGGTTTGTACCTGATTTAAAAATAGAGCGCGACGATGGGAAATGGATAATCGCGTTTAAGAAAGAAATAGCGCTGCTAGGCGGTAAGACTGTCATCAAGCCGCATCTGCAGATTTCTACTGAAGTTGTAAAAACCGAGGTGGTGTTCGTGCCGTTTACCATCCCGTTCACGCTCTACGGTCAAGACATAAAAATTGCGGTCGAACCTAAAGTGAACGTGATCGTTAAAGTCGACCTTTGGCAGGTGCTGATAGACCGCTTGAGGGACAAATTGAAAGACTGGTTGAACACACTGCTGAAAGATTTGCTCGGGTGGCTTGGAAGGAGCGTACTCGGGTCGTTGTTGGGGAAAGTGTTGGCTGGGCTACTCGGCGGGGTATTGGCTAAGGTGTTTATCTCCAAAGCGCCGACTAATCCAGTTACCGCGCCTGCCGACGATGTCAACGGCAAGAAACGCGCACTTGCACTGGTTGCGGGGACGTCGTCAGCCACGCAGATTTTGCAAACTTGGGCGAATACCCATAGACATGCCTTTGCCAAGGCATACGCCGACACGATGTTACAACTGTGTAGTCCACAATGGAAAGATCGGCTGGAGCAATTGCGGTCGTTAACGCTGAATGGCTACAAGGCCCTACCTGCCGTGAAGGCCTCGGATGCCGAGCTGTTGCAATGGGCCGCGAATCAGCGAGCGCTTGAGCTTATCAGCATCGATCTCAAAACCGACAATTATGCAAAGCGTTTTCGCTGGTACGAACTGATGCTGATGTTTGCGTTGGCGGCATGGATACTGCGGCGCATTACCAAAGCCGAAGTCGATCAGGCCAAGGCGCTGGCGCTCAAGCATGCCTCGGTCGCCGGCATGGCCGCCGCGTTGCAATATGTCAATCGGCAAATAGCGGCGAATACGTTCGAGTTTATCGATGAAAACGATAAAACCCAGACCGCCAATGGCACGCAACGCTGGGATGCAATCGGCCAACTGGTCCGCTCGTCTGGCTTGAGCGATGCTGAAATTAGTCGGCGTTTGGAACAACTGGGCTTGGAGCAATTACCCAAGCTATAGGGGGGAGCATGTACGTCCGAATATCAAAAGATGTTGGTGGAACGACATCCTTAAATCGGCAGATCAAGACAACACGGTTAACTAGATGTCCGGAGCATTCGAGTCTTGGTGAGCTCGATCCGGTCGCCCCGGCATGTACGCCAAAGCCGAGTTGGATTCCGCGGCTCAAACATTTCTTTTCTCCGAAAACCAGAGGTGTAAAAACAGGCTCTGCGGATCTGGAATGGAAGTCAAGCGGCACCGTTGCCGAGTTGGAGCCGGATCAGCTGAATCCCGGATATTTTTTCGCAAAAAATCATGGCCTAATCAGAGATAAAAATCTCGATAAAAAATTACAAGAGCTGATGGCCAAGTTGGCAGCGAATAGGCCGCCGTTCGATAGCGAGCCGTTTAAAACGTTTGTTGCCAATCGTGGCAAGGTTATGGTCGCGCTGGTCGATTTATCGACAAAAAATAAACTCGTTTTTCCGGAATTGGCTGAATTTAATTCAACCCGAATAACGCCGGGCGGCAGCCTGGCTAAAATCGGACTTTTATATGCCGCTTTTCAAAACCGTTTTGATTTCAATACGCTGGCCGGCAAGGATCCCCGGTCGTTAACCGCGGACCGTATCGCCAAATTGAAAGCCATATACGATGTAACCGTCAGCGGAAGCCCAGCCGTGGCAAAATTCGAATTTAACGACGACTTTAGCAAGACATTCAGCGGCATCTGCCACAACTGCGATGCCAGTAAGATTTCCAGGAGTCTTGGTTTGGCCTACGTGAACTCCGCACTCTGGCAATCCGGTCTCTACGATTGCCGTTGGGGAGGTATATGGATAGGCGCGCATTACAACGAATGGATTAATAAAAACCAAAAATGGGAATGCGATACCGATCCGACTTTCTACAAAGGTAACTGCACATCAGAAGGTTGCCATGTCAATCCCAAGGGCGGCTCATACATAGACCTTACCGCTCTCGCCGTTGCTAACTTTTTTACGCTATTGGCCCAGGGCCGCCTGATCGACGATTTTTCATCGCAACGGCTTATGGATATTTTGCTGAAACAGGCCGAACCGGATTCCGGATGCAATAGCCGTTTCAAGGCCGGTTTGACCGCTGCGGGACGGTTCGATGCCGGCGACCGGATCTACTCAAAAATTGGTGTTACCCAATCTGTCTCACACGAAGGCGGATTGATCGATCGTCGCAGTATCGGCAAAAAATATGTCGCTGTAGTACTGACCGTATCCAATGCAGGTACAGCAATCAATGGTATGGTCCGGCAAAAGCTGATTGTGCATTTGGACGATCTGATTAAAGCCAATCCCTAACGATTAACTACACGATTGCCGCTTGCGCGGGGATGGCGACGAAAAGCGGCGGGTATTTTTACATTCAAAATTGAGGGTAGGGTATCTAAGTTATAAATCAACCAATGTTTGGCTTCGACGAAATTCGACTTACCCGACTAAGGACTTTTCATGATCGACACGAATGGTAAACCGATCGAACTGTTCATCAAAAGCAGCAGATTTAGTTGCTGTCGATTTATATATGTCGTCCGATGAAACAATCTAAAGCCATGCCTGGCGGATGTGAAAAATTACCTACTATTTTGGTATGTGATCGATATACTGGTTTCCGAGAGGGGTTAAGAAATTTCCTGCTTTCAGCCGGTTACGCTCAGGTGGAAGTAGTTGCAAGCGTAAGGCTTGCGTTGATAAAACTGAGGCAACAACGCTTTGAGTTTGTGTTGATCGGGGTGTCGCCGCCGGCTCTCGCGGCGCAACGGTTAGCATTGGTGACGCGATGTCGGCAGCCGGACGCAAAAATTTTTTACCTCGTGGATGCTAAGGACCAGCCTTTTATTAAGGACACTTCGGTCGAAACGATCTTGAAAGAATATGTATATTCGAACCTGTTGGAATTGATCTAGCGTGACTTGATTCCGGGCGGGGTTAATTAGCAGGAAGTAGCTATAGACTTGATTCGTCCGCAAACCGATTAGGTGGCGACCATGATTTCAGCAGTTGATCTGTACCAAGCATTTTTCAATACGTTTGACGATTGTGTTTTTGTCGTCGATGTAAATACCGGAACGATTTTCGATGCCAATGCAAAGGCGCTCGAGGCCACGGGATTGGCGCCCGAAGACCTTAAGAGGCTTGATGTTAATGGCTTGTTGCGAACGAGGGCGGGAGACGGTATCGGTTTTAAAGTGGGTGCGGCGTTCAATAAAATGGCGCTTGATGACTTGTTATTGGTAAGCACAGGGGGCTTCACAATAAGGGTTAATGTTAGTGTTACCCGGATCGAATGCAAGCAATCTAAATACCTGGTATTCATCGCTCAAGAAGTCGATAAGCCTCAACATATTGAGTGTATCGCCCCGGATACCGCCGACGTATTGTGGTCGCAACAGCAAGATTTTCCCACCATCATCGGCCAAAGCGAGAAGATTCGCGAGGTTTGCCGAATTATCGGCGCCGTGGCCAAAACCGACGCCACGGTATTGCTGCAAGGCCAAAGCGGGACCGGTAAGGAAGTAATAGCTGCCGCGATTCATATGCATAGTCTGCGCGGTCGCAACCCGTTCGTTAAAGTAAATTGCGCCGCGCTCTCTGAAATGTTGTTGGAAAGCGAGCTGTTCGGGCATGTTAAAGGCGCGTTTACCGGCGCAATTCGCGACCGCTGCGGTCGATTCAAACAAGCCGATGGCGGCACGATTCTGCTGGATGAAATCGGCAGCATGTCGCTCTCCGGGCAAGCCAAGCTATTGCGGGTGTTGCAAGAGCAGGAATTTGAGGCGGTCGGCAGTTCGGTTACTACGTCAGTCAATGTGCGGGTAATTGCTTCGACGAATATCGATTTGGCAAAAGCGGCGGCCGACGGCAAGTTTCGCGAAGACTTGTATTATCGCTTGAACGTTTTTTCAATTCTTCTGCCGCCTCTTCGCGATCGGAAAGAGGATATTCCATTGCTAATTCAGCATTTTCTGGAACAGCACAGTCGCAATCTCGGTAAGGAGATTCAGGCTGTCGCACCGCAGACCCAGGCCATGTTGATGGAGCACAATTGGCCGGGGAATGTTCGGGAGTTGGAGAACGTGATCGAACATGCGGCCATCGTCGAGCAGGGGCCGACATTATTGCCTGCCAGTTTGCCTATAAACCTCACCAAAGCGCATCTCGCCGAAAATGATAATGATTTGACGGCGATGTTGGGTTTGCGGGAAAAACTGATTCTTTTCGAACGGCAGGTGTTGTTGGATACCTTGCTGAGGGCGAATGGCGTTAAAAAGATTACTGCGGAAATGCTGGGTATAGACGCCAGAAACCTCCCTTATCTGCTGCGCAAACATCATTTAGGTTATTAACCCGGCTGCTTTTGTAGCTTAATGCTGGCGGAAACCCAGTCGTAAAGCCCGGTGCCGCGTTTCTCGGCGTGCCTTTCTTGTGGCGTCAGTTTGGGGTAGCCGACATACGTCATCAACCACCCCGGATACGAACCATATCGCCTTGAACAGGCATAGCCATATATCTAGTTAGCGATGGCTCAGGTACGGGTAACACTTGCCCAAGCCGAGTGTTAAAAGTCTACTTTCAATTCCATCATGAAGGTACGCGGCGCCGCGATGAAAAATAGCGGGGCGTTGCCGCCGTTACCCCATTCGACGTATTGCTCGTCGGTTAGGTTTTTTACTCGTGCGGTGACCGTGGCCTTGGGGTTAAATTTCCAGGCTAATTGGGTATCGAACACCGCGTAGGCCGGCGCTTTGATCAGGTTGGCGGTATCGACGAAGCGGTCGCCGACGTAGCGCGAACCGAAATTCCATTGCCAATCGGCATCGAAATCCCAAGTCAGCCAAGCATTGGCCACCCATTTGGCGACATTGGCGGGCCGATTGCCTTTTCTGGATACGGTGCTGGTGCCGACGGTTTGCAGGAACTTGTCGTACTGGGCATCGACATAGGCCATATTGCCTTGCACGCTCCATTCATCGGTAAGTTTTACCCCGATATTGGCCTCCATGCCGCCGGATGATTGCGCGCCGATCGGTAACTGCCGATTCCGGTCCGACGGGTCGGTCATCGACAGATTTTTGCGTTCGATGTAATAACCTGCCAGCGTTGCCGAACCTCTGCCGTTCCAAAAATCGAATTTAGTACCCACCTCCGCTTGCCGGCCGGTGGTCAGATCGAAGTCTTGCAGCGCGGCGAAGGTGCCGGTGGTCAAAATGCCGGACGGCGGATCGGCTGCGGTGCTGTATTGGGCATACACATTGAAGGTGGAAGTGATGTCGTACATTAATGCCGCGCGCCATGTCACTGCGGTCCAGCGTCGCCCGAAAGCGGCCGGATTGGTGGCGGTCGGCGGTACGAAGGACGTACGCAGATTTTTCGAGTCCAGACGAATATCGTCCACCCGCACGCCAGTGACCAGATTCAGATCAGGAACCAGGGTCAGGCGGTTTTCGGCATAGCCGGCCACGGTATACAACTCGTTGCGAGCGTTTGAGACCGGGCCGGTGGCTAATGGGTTGTCGTAGTAGGTGCCGGTGCTGAAATTATAAGGATCGACGACGCTGACCGTGGTGGCCCCGTTTTCCATACTCGGTGCGCGCGTCTGTTTGTTGTAGGCAATATCGACGCCGGCGGACACCTTGGACGGCAGGCTGAACCAGTTGCTGCTGTGCACGATTTCGAAGCGGTTACCGACCAAGGCTTGATCGTGATTCACCGCAAACGACTGGTTGCGGGTGATTAAGGAATTGGTGCTGTTCCAATCGTAACCTTCTACGTTCAGATATTGGCGATCGGCTTTGTAATAATAAAAGGTGTTTTTAAATTGGGTGTTATCGGATAGCTGATAATCCACAATATCGCGTAACCAAAATACCTGCTGATCGAATACCGAACCGGTGGCGTTATAGTTTTTAAAGCGGGTACCCGGGTCTATCCGCCCTTCGTTAGGCCCCAAGCCCTCGGTGCCCCAAGGGACGATTCTGCCGTTCACGACCGGGTTCAGCACCGGCGTGCCCCAGTACGAATCGCGGTCTTCCATTTGATGCTCGAAGGCGATGGTATGCGACAGCTTGGAAGTGATGTCGCTTAACAAGGAAAACGACATCACCCCGGAATCGGCTTCCGTGTTGTCGATATAGCCCTCGGAACCTAAGTAACTGATGTCCGCTTGCAGCCAGTTATCAGTATTGCCCAGCTGGCCGTTGAAACCATAGGAAGCCCGGCGGTTTAAGTATTCGCCTAGCGAGACCAAGCCGTGATGTTCATCCGGGCCGCGATGCGCGATCTTGCTGACATAGTTGACCAAGCCGCCCACCGCCCCTTGACCATACAGGAATGTGGAAGGTCCGCCCAACACCTCCACCCGATCGGTGATCCAGCTGTCGATGGGCCGAGCGGCAACGACGTCGTATTGCACGGTAATGCCGTTGAATAACTGGGTGATTTGCGCGCCGGTAAAGCCGCGCATCGATACCGAGCCCGCCGAGCCGGGCTGTGAGGACACTAGAATACCAGGGGCTTTTTCCAAGGCTTCCTGGGTGGTTTGCGCGCCGCGTTTTTCGAAAGTCGCCCGGTCAATAATCGTGATCGAAGCTGGCGTTTCCCTGGGCGTCAGGCCCAGACGGCTGCCGGTGGTGGCTTCGGTATCTAGCTGCAGTTTTTGGTTGGGGGGATTTAGCGGCGCCGATCCGGCCACGGTTACGGTATCCAGCGTAGTGGCCGTGTCGTTGGATTGCGCTTGGCTAGTGGTTTTGGTGGTTTTGTTTTTGCTGCTTGTTTCGCTAGCCTTTAGATCGTCGGTCGGCGATGGCTCAGCGGCTTGAGCGATGCCATGCAGGGTGAAAAGCAATGCGGCGACGCCGGCTAGTTGGCCGGTATGGGCAACTGGAAAATCCTGTAACTTGGTTTTTTTCATTGTTTTAATCAGGTATTTAGAAGGTTTTTACGGTCGGTGACAAGCGGGCGCGCTTGAGCGCTTCCGGGAGACAGCAAGTAGTGTGCCGACTCCGGAAGTGTTGGATTGGGCGCGTTGGGCAGAGGGAGAGTGTGAATCGTTTAATTAAACTGTGTTTTTTAGAACGGATGGTTTGCGGTATATCGCGTAATTGGCGCTTCTGGCGATAATTCGGCGTGCGAGTAGCGGAATACCGAATCTGAGGCGACTTAGGCGTTATTGGATTTAAAGTCTGTTGGCCGGCAATGCTAAAATGCCGCCCGGGTCGGCGCTGCGGTAAAACGCCAATATCGAAAATTTAGCTAAAAATCGGATTCAAGCATGTCGGGATTTTTTTCCAAACAACATAGCGTCGCGCAGCCGGGTTATAGCCGCTGGCTGGTGCCGCCGGCGGCTTTGTCGGTGCATCTGTGCATCGGGCAGGCCTATGCATTTAGTGTATTTAACGATCCGTTGACACGGGTGATAGGTGTCGGCAGCTCCGCGTCCGACGATTGGAAGCTGACTACCTTGGGCTGGATCTTCAGCTTGGCGATTGTGTTTTTGGGTTTGTCTGCGGCATTCGGCGGAAAATGGCTGGAAAAAGTAGGGCCAAGGTTGACGATGTTCGTCGCGGCCTGTTGTTTTGGCGGCGGCTTTTTGATCTCCGCGCTAGGCGTACACCTGCACGAAATCTGGCTGATTTATCTGGGGTACGGGGTAATCGGCGGTATCGGTTTGGGTCTGGGCTATGTATCGCCGGTATCGACGCTGATCAAATGGTTTCCGGATCGGCGCGGCATGGCGACCGGCATGGCCATCATGGGCTTCGGCGGCGGAGCGATGATAGGCGCACCCTTGTCTGTTTTGTTGATGGATCATTTCAAGTCCGCCGAATCGGTAGGCGTGGTGCAAACTTTTCTGGTGATGGGCGGCCTGTATTTTTGTTCGATGATGATAGGTGCGTTGACCATCCGCATACCGCCACCCAACTGGCAACCTGTGGGTTGGACGCCGCCGGTGGTGCAAAACAAAATGATCACCGACAAACATGTGCATATCGACCAGGCTTTGAAAACCCCGCAGTTTTATTTGCTGTGGCTGGTGTTGTGTCTGAACGTGACGGCCGGCATCGGTGTGTTGGGGCAGGCCTCGGTGATGATACAGGAGATGTTTAAAGGCTTGGTGACGCCTGCTTCGGCGGCCGGTTTCGTCGGTTTGCTGAGCTTGTTTAACATGGGGGGGCGGTTTTTCTGGTCGTCGGCTTCGGATTTTCTCGGCCGTAAAAATACTTATTTCATTTTCTTTGTGGTCGGCGCAGGACTGTACGCCACGATCCCGAGTATGGGCATGGCCGGCAACATGGCGCTATTCGTGCTGCTGTACGCCTTGATCATGAGCATGTACGGCGGCGGTTTTTCCACTATTCCAGCCTATCTGGCGGATATTTTCGGTACTCGCTTCGTCGGCGGCATACACGGTCGTTTGTTGACGGCGTGGTCCACCGCCGGCGTGTTGGGGCCGGTGTTGGTCAATTACATACGCGAGTATCAAATAGGCCAGGGCGTGGCTAAGGCCGATGCTTACAACGTGACCATGTACATCATGGCCGGATTATTGGTGGTGGGCTTTATCGCCAATCTGTCGATCCGGCCGGTGCACGAGAAACACCACATGAAACATGGCGACTTCGACGAGCTGGACGGTATTTATCCGGCCGATGACGCCGAACACTGATGGGCCGGAGACATACGATGAATCAAATCCAACCGACTAAACCCTCTCACCCGATATTGCTGGTGTTGTTCTGGCTATATGTGTTGATTCCGCTGAGCTGGGGCGTCTGGTCGACGATAAAAAAAGCCCTGGCATTATTCGGTTGAGTTTGTCGATTATCAAGTTTGGCGTAACCGTCTATTTACGCCTGCCTAATTGCGTAAAAAATACGATCAGGCCAATCACAAACACGCCGGAATAAACGGCCAAGCCTATTTCATCCTGCCGATCGACGCTATGAGCCCGCTTAGCGGCGAGCACCGAAGCCGATGTGCGGCCATCCACTTCATAACCGGTTTTTACCGACGCCGGTTTTTCGCTTGGATTGTGCCCGGGCGCCGAGGTTGCGGCAAAACAGGCGCTTGTCGCCGGCAACGTGCCGCTTAGCAGCGTCAATAGCAGGACGGAAATTCGATATTTGCGATTTTTCATTTTCATACTTTGAATTATGGAATTGATTAAGCGATTCAGTTTTTGGAACCGACACTAAACTCATAAGCGCCGGCGTCGATTGGCCCCTGCGGCTGGCGGATCTCGCTGCCGCGCGGATGGCGATATTGAAACTCGGGGGTCAAATTAAAACCGTTAGCCGCCAGGCCGGGCAGGATGCCCCGATCGATTGCCAGCGAATCGGGCGCTAGCCGGTAATCGTAGTTCGCCGGATTGCTCAGAGCATTCACCGTGCTCCTAAGGTTATGATCTTCCTGCACCGGACCAATCAGCTCGGTGCCTTCGCCTATCAGCAGGTTATTGATTAACACTGCTGTAGCGACGCTGTGATTATTAAGAAACGAGCCGCCGGGGTGGTCGTTGACGAGGGTGTTATTCACCAGATATAGCAGTTGGTTGGGCAGGGTTTGATTGTGTTCGGCGGCAAACGCCAGCATCGCCGCGTTTTCGGTGTTTGCACCCTGATGAAACAGATTGCCGATCAGGTAGCCGGCGCCGCCATCCGGTAAATCCACCAGATAGCTGGAGCCGTTACGTTCGTCGGTGATGCGGTTGTAAAGAATATAGCTTTCCCGAGCTCGCGATTTGACGTTATGGCCGGTGCTGGCATCGTGCACATAGGAGTTGCGCAGGGTAAAGCGATGGATATTGCCGATGTAGATGTTATGGCCCAATTTGCCGTAGCGCGGATAGTCGACGGTGTTGTCGTTAAACTCCGAGTTTTCGATCAGGATGTCGCTGTTTGGATTGAAGCCGGTCAATATGCCCATCTGGTTGTGATGGAAGTGGCAGTTTCTCAGAGTCAGATTCGTACCTTCGAAACGGATGCCGGCACCGTTCAGAGCCGGCGCGGTGGCACCGGACAGTTCGATATTCTCAACGACGATGTCGTTGCCTTTTAATTCCCAGATCGCTTTGTCTTCCGCCGCATTGCCGAGGGCATCCAGGTGGGCACCGCCTTCCAGTCCGCGTATGGTCAGCCGCTGCTGCGGCCAGCTGGCGACATCGCCCCGATAAAGCCCTGCATCGATGCTGACTACATCGCCGTCTTTGGCCAGACTGGCCGCGGCGCTGGGTAATTTAAGCGCGCGCTGCGGGCCGACCAGCCAGTCGGTGGCCTGTGCCGGCATGGTCGGCGTTACGCTAAAAATAACTGTCAAATACACCGCTAAATTCAAACGATGCATGTCGGCTCCCGGTGTCGATACCCATAAATACAGTAAACCGAAGCTGTTTATCCTGTCCGATTCAACGGTCCGTGCCGACCGCGCCGGACTTAACCCGGAATATTTAAAGCAATGCTTGCCACGGATGAGAGTATTATCCTCGTATCAGGCATATTTGCCAGACCTACGACTCGATTATAAGAATAGTTAGACGCTACTGGAGGACATATGGCTTCACTTGATATGCAAGGGGCTTACGATTTGAGCAATGCCAAAATCAACGAATTAATCACCGAAAGCGCCGAGGGCAATTATGCCTTGGGCATCATCAATCAAAAAACCAATAAATTTGTCGTCAAATACGTCGGCCGCTCGGAAACCGACCTAAACGCCAGGCTGAAGCAACATGTCGGCAGGTATCCCAAATTTAAGTTTAGCTATGCCGCATCGCCCAAGGCCGCATTCGAAAAAGTCTGCCAAAACTATCATGATTTCGGCGGATCGAAAAAACTGCTGAATCACGTGCACCCGACGCGGCCGGCCGACGTCGATTGGAAATGCCCTTGTTGCAACACATTCGATTGATAGTTTGAGCTTGCCTGCCGCGCCGAGTATTTCCAAGCCACGGCTAATATGTCGCGGACTGGTTGAAAAAGGCGAAACAGGTTTTTAAGCTCTGCGTGGTTTCCGGCGGCAGGAATTCGTTGAATTTGACGCCGTAATGATGCTCGCCGTCGATAGTTTTGTACCAAACTATGTTGCATGCCAGCTCCAGAGGTAGCTGCGTTTCATATTGCTGGATATTGTCGTAAGGAATGCGTAGCTGAATAGCGATGGAACTGTTCACCGGGCATGGTAGCGGCACGGACAGACGCAGACAGGCGCCGGACATGCTGAAATCGGCGGTGACTCCGTCCAGAACCAAGTCGTCGATTTCGATATGTGCCAGCAAATAATGGTTGCTGCGCGGAAATTTGCGATTCTCGTTGGCCGAAGGCTTGGCCGCCCATTGCGAGTTGAAGCTGAAGTGTTCCAGCATGGTCCGCATTTTTTCGGTGACCACATATAGGTCGTCGCTGATGGTGCGGGTGATATGCACCTTGGATTCGTTCTGTCCCAGGGCTTCGAATAAGGCCTGTACTCTGGTCTGCAACTGGTTGACATTATCCAGTTGGTATTGGGTAACTTTGGAGATTTGTTGCGCGGTGCCCGCGTTTTCTTCTATCTGGCCGACAATTTCGTTAATCACCACGCTGGTGATTTCGGCTTTTTCCATGCCTTGTTTGGTGGTCTGGATGATGGAGCCCATCGCCAGCGTGTTGTCTTCGATGATTTTGGTCAATTCGGCAATAATGCTGGCAATTTCGGCGGTAGCGCTGGAAGCGTTTTGCGCCAGTTTCCGCACTTCATCGGCTACTACCGCAAAACCTCGGCCGTATTCGCCGGCTCTGGCCGCTTCGATGGCGGCGTTCAGCGCCAATAAATTGGTTTGTTCGGTGATGTTACGGATGGTGGTGGTTATATCCTGAATTTGCCGGTTTGCTTGACGCAGGGCTAGGGTCTTGGCTTCCGCGCTTTCCACTTCCTTGACTACCCGGCGCATTTCATCCAGATTTTCGTTGACGGCAACGATACCTTTCTGCGCGGTGCTTTGCGTTTCCTCGGTACGCTTGCGGATTTCCACGGAAAAGCGTTCGACTTCTTCCGTGGTGGCGCGCAATTGTTCGGTAGCTGTTTTTACGTCGGAAGAGCGGGCCTGTTCCGAGCGATTGGCATTGGAAATACCGCCGGAAATATTGGATATCTGGTAGGAAGACTGGCCGATTTGCTTGCTGACCGCATTAATCTGGCGCATATGGCTGGCTAGTTCCTGGCCCATGAGTTTCATAATTGCCAGCAAACTGGTGGTATCGTTTTTCGCGGTGGCGACATCAATGTCCAGTTGGCCCTTGGCGATACTGCCGGCAATTTTTGACGCATAGCTGGGTTCGCCGCCCAGTACGGTAAACAGTTTTCGGGTTAGCCAGATATTGGCGGACACTATCAACAGTAAAGCCAAGCCGGCAACCGTGGCGCTGACGGTAAACATTTGGCTTTGCATCTGGTTTTGTCGTTGCGAGGCGGCACCCACTTGTTGTTCCAATTTGCCGGCAAGCTGATTAAGTTTGTCGGCCAGAATTTCCGAGGCGGCGTCGAACCCATCCTCCGGGGCTTTCATTATAAAGTTGCCGGCTTCACGGCCTTGCTGAAAATAAGCATTTGCCATGCGTTCGCCAGTGGCGTAAAGCGCGTCTACCGCCTGATCGGCGTCGTTAATCGCCAGCTTCATTTCCGGCATGATCGCCAGCAAACTCGCCAGTTCGGTATGAGCGGCATTTTTTTCCGTCAGGGCTTCGCTGTAATCATCTTCGCCTACCGCGGACGCATCGGTAAGAAATTGCTGGATTTGCACCACGTGATAACGAACATTCTTAAACGCCAGTGTGGCGTTTACCAGACGCTGCTTTTCGGTTTCCGCTATTTGTAGTTTGCCGTGGCTGATCCAGACAAACACATTGCCGACGACCAGCAGCACAGCCACCGTGGCAGTCAATACGGTCAGCAGTTTGCGTAGGGAGAAATCCTGGGAATCGGATTGATTACGAACGGGATCAAGCATCAGCGGTGTCCATTTCCAAAAAACGTCAATGTGCGGTTTGACAAGTTTAGACTGATAAGCAAGACGCATGACTATTTCGCGGGCTACTGAAATAAGCAGTGGTCCGGGATTTGTTTCCCGATGCCGAAATCGCAAACCGTTTCGGTAAACACTGTTTGCTGGTTGCCAATTTTGCGACGTCATGGGGTGGGCGATTGGATCAGGCTAGCCCGGCAATGCCTGTAATTTAGCTGGAGAATAATAAAGCTAGCTAGTGCGGAGAATTTTTATAATAATCGTTCGGGACAGTAGTTAGCTGACCGCTGAACCGGTCGGATGCATTGCTGTCCAAGGGTAGAATAAAAAAATAATAACAGGAGGTACACCATGCTAGCCAAAATAGCTGTAGTCGATTACATGTCGACCAAAGTCGTTACCGTTACCCCCGATACCGAAATTTCTACGGCGGTAAAGACTTTATTGGATAACAAGGTCACCAGCGTGCCGGTTGTGGACGAGCAAGGTAAGTTGGTGGGGATTTTTTCCGAAAAAGACGGCATGAAAGTATTCGTCGAATCCGCTTACAACCAAAGTATGGCCGGAAAAGTCGGGGAGTTTATGACCAAAGACCCGCAAGTAGTTAATGCGGATGCCAGTCTGGTGGATGTTGCCACGAAGTTTCAGGAAACGCCGACCAGGAGTTTTCCGGTTTTTCAAAACGGCGAGTTTGTCGGGATGATTAGCCGGGTCGATGTGTTAAGAGCGTTGTTAGCCATTCGCTAGATGTTTTAGCTTTAATCACAGACAGCCGTCGCCAGGATGTGCTGTCTGTATATCCTGCCTTATTGCCGCACGCCGGCGGATACATAAGTGCCCATGATGGTGTCAGTGCAGGTAGCGGTAATTTTCTCGCCATTCGGCGTTACCGTGCCGGTACAATTGCCTTTGGATACCCAGCCATTCTGATATTGCGCGGTGTAGTCGTAAGTCAGGGTTTGGGCAATCAGATTGCCGCTGCCCTTAGACGTATAGCCGATACCTTGCGCCAACATCCCCCAGCCCTGGAATTGAAAACTATCGTTTTGCTGCTCGATGTGGGTGCCGCCCGCAGTGGGTGCGGCCGGGTTATACCAATCGCCGCTGATGTCGATGAGCGGAGTGGGCGGGATTACCTCGGGTTTTTCCTTATCAAGCGGCGGGTAAGCCGTCTTCGCGATCGGCTGGGTCAGGGTTGAATCAGCAATCTTTTGTTGTCCAGTCAATTTATCCCAGTTACTGATGATAGCCACGCTGATCGAGCCGATTACGCCAATGATCGCGGCAACTATGGTGGGATTGTGATTGGATTCGGCCATGATGTCCCCTACTGCTAAATAAAAAGGTCTTTGGCCTAAGTTGGCCGGCTTTGAGAATTTAGCGCAGTTGTAAGCTATTCGGCAATGTAAAAGATGACGCTTAGGCAGCTGTCGAATAAGTTGGGCGTTGGTCGGACTAGAAGTAAATCGCTTGCCCAATCGTGTCAGGCATCAGATTTTTGAGAGGGGGTAGGGGGCCAGGCGCTGTAAGCTGGATTTGTTTGATCCGGCTTAACTGTCGACGGTGTTAGCATCGCAGTTAAGCCGGAATCGGAGAAGTGATTACAAACTATTTATCGCATTTATGCGCGGAACCGCAGCAATCGGCCATGCCGCCGCCGTGTTTTTTGCAATGATCCGCGCTGCAATCATGGGCAGCGCCGCCTTGATGATGGGCGCAATGGTGGCTGCTGCAATTGGACGCTGCGGCTGCTTCGTGGTGGGCACAATGTTCGGTGCCGCATTGGTGAGCGCTGGCATTGGCATCTTGCGCGCAATGTTGTGCACATACCTTGTCTTTAGCGCCTGGGTGATCGGCGCAATGTTTTGCGCAATCGTGTTCGGCAGCCGCTTTGTCCGCACAATGTTTCAGGCAGGCTTTGCCTTTTTTACCTTTGTGTTTGGCGCAATGCTCGACGCAGTTATGTGCCGCGGCATCGGCTTTATGTTTAGCGCAATGTTCCGGCGCCATGGCAGGTGCCGCTGGCGTGGCATTAGCAGGTGCGGCGGTTTCAACCGGCGCAGCGGTTGCTGGCGCCACTACCGCAGGCTCAGCAGTTGCTTCGACCGGTTGTGCCGATTCGCAGCCCGTCAGGGTCAGCAAAGCCGGCAAGGTTAAGGCGATTAGCAAATGTTGAATTTTCATATGTATTTCTCGTTTGGTGATTAAGGTGGCGCAATTGTAGGGACAAGGCGCACGTTAGGCAAATTAAAGTGTGTTATTTAACACAGATTAATTTATCCGGATTTTGCGGGTGATCATTCAAGCGGGGGGAGTAGTCGGGCGGATCGCCCGAGTCCATGTACTAAAGCAAGATTACTTTTCCAGACAACGCAGCGTAAAAGTCACCGGACCATCGTTGATCAATGCCACTTTCATATCGGCGCCGAACTCGCCGAATTGGCTGGATGGGTAGATCGCCAGCGCCCGCTTTTGCATATAAGCGAATAACTCGCGGCCCATTTCCGGCGGCGCTGCCGAGGCAAAGCTGGGCCGATTGCCGGTATCGGTATTGGCCGCCAACGTAAATTGCGGCACCAGAAGCAAGCCGCCTTGAATATCGCGCAAGCTCAGATTCATTTTATCGTCGGCGTCGGCAAAAATTCGGTAGTTCAGAATCCGCTCCAACAAGCGGTCGGCTTGCTTGGCTGTGTCGGCTTTCTCGACCGCAACCAAGGCCATGATGCCGGTGCCGATCACGCCGATGTCGCTGTCGTTTACCGTAACTTTGGCTTGGGTAACGCGCTGGATGATGCTGATCATGGTTTGTCCTGCAAATAATTGAGATAGTCGCCGCTGTGGATGCGCGCTAGTCCGTCCAGTGGTCGATTGTAAAGATAGGTCCAAGCCGAAACGGTTTGCCCGTCCGGCAAACTTACCGGCAGTTCGCGGCGAATGTATTCATGCGGCTGCGGAAAATGCGCGGCGCATTCTTCGTAAATATCCAGTGCCGACAGCGTTCGTTCGGGGTCTTGCATCAAGTACAGCTCGCCTATGACCAGCTCTGTTCCGCTGGCAACAGCACCCGGATAGGCATCGATTTCGTATAGTTCGCCGCGCATAAAGCCGTCGCTGAGGTAATCGCACGCATCAAGGAATGGGTGTTGGCTTTGATTCTGGCGGTTTCTGCGCAGCGTGCCGTAGACAAACAGGTATTGCGCTTGCTTCATGAATAAATGCTGTCGATCAATTCCTTGAACCAGCGTGGGCGGAAGGCCACGATATACAGCAGGGTCAAGCCCATCAGTGGAACCGGGCCGATCTCGACAATGGTCAACAATAGAATAATTACGAACCATTTAAATCGGGTATATGCGGCTTGCTTGCTCATGGCAGATCAGTAGCGAATCGCGGTGATGTAATAACGCGTTTCCTGCTCGGCATGACGTACGGCTATTTCGTCATCCAGCATCTTTTTTAATAGCGCTTTGGCCAATGGCGAATCCAGGCTGATCAAGCCGCCCGTGGTATCGATTTCGTCGGCGCCGACGATGCGATAAGTGATTTCCTCGCCGTCCATGGTTTCCAGCGTTACCCAGGCGCCGAAAAACACCTGATCATGGTTGCTCGGCTTTTCGGACACCACGGTCAACGATGGCAAACGTTTTTGCAGATAATGAATGCGCCGGTCGATTTCCCGCAGTTCTTTTTTCCGGTAGATATAATATAACCCCATGACATAACGTACTATTCCGATCAAAATTTTAGCTTTACAGACCCAAAATTGTAGGTTACCTTCAGAAAGAACCCCATGTCAAATAATAAATAGTATATGGCCTACACACATAAGATCAGTGTCAACTACAACGATGTGGAAAGTGGTCATCGATACCGATTGCCTGCAATCTACACAGATAAAGGGTTGGTTATTTCTCATTTGCGTTATTTGGCTTGGTATCACGAGAAAAGTGAATCCTGGAAGGAAAGATCTGTATTCTCTCTGCGCTTATTGATCGATTACATTAATGCTCTTCCAAAAATCAATAAAGCTAGTCAGTTGCTTAAAAACTTTACTCGAGCGTTGGTTACGGGAACAATTGATTATGATTTGTTAAATGATCCATTAAACCTCTACTGGCGTCTGCGGGAACTCCCTGATGCCAACACCATCCTCTTCCATATTACCCATTACACAGACTTCCTAGCGTTACAAGATGGATATTCAGAAAGCCGAATAAACCCATTCCGCGAATCAACAAATTGGGAAGAACGTCTATATTGGTGCGCCTATTACCAGAAGCAAGCTAACGTATTCTTAAACCATTTGAGCAAAAAGAGCGAAGCTTATATTAATGCCAAACAAACAAGGCTAGTCGCTCCCATGCGTGTTCTGCACGTTAAAGAAGAAAAAACAGCTAAATTTCCAGACGAGCACCTAGATAATCTATTAGAGAATGGCTTTAAGGTGAATGGGAAACAAGATTTTAGGTCGCAAGCCATTACTATTTTATTGAACTATGGTGGCCTGAGAAAAAGCGAAGTTTTTCATCTTTATACATCAGATATAACGCTTCATCCAAATCATCATGACGAGGCTCTTGTTAGAATATATCACCCTCAATATGGAGCCTCCCCTGATCCTAAATTTAAAAATCGAATGGATTACTTGCAAGCGACTTCGTCTGTAAAACCGAGAAACACTTATCGGCTAACCGAAAGGCTTCATGCCGGCTGGAAGAGTCCATTATTGACCAGTAAATCTGGATATTTCGATGTCATTTTTAACCCACCGGAAAAGGCGAAAGATTTTCTTATTGCCTGGGTTAACTATTTGAAATACCAACGGGTTGAGCCAAAATTGGCGCATCCATTTGCATTTACCAATTCAAAGGGCGAACCTGAAACGTTAAAAAATTACCAGCGTAAACATCGGCGAGCTGTGGAAAGTATAGGATTAGAGTCAAAAAAGGAGCTAGGAACAACCGAACACGGACATCGTCACGCCTATGGTTATCGTGCAAGAAAAAGTGGTCTCAATCAAATAGAAATTCAAAAGGCTATGCACCACAAAAGTCCTCTTTCTTGTCTGGTGTATATCCAGCCGACTAGTGATGATATACGGAATAAAATGCAGAGTATTGAAAAATGAATATCAGTGTAAATAATTTACCTGATATTTTTGAGAGGCCAAAAACGCTGGCTGAATTGAAACTGCTCTGCAAGCAGCTCGGAATAAATAATACGGTTGATTATAGAAAAAGGTATCGTGATATTCCAGGCTTGGTTGCTCATCCGGAACGGGTTTATGCCGATGAATGGGTAAGTTATTGTGATTTTTTTGATATTCCTGAGTTTCTTACTTACAAAAATCTCAAGCAAACCATAAAGCCGCTTGGGCTTAAGTCTCAGGAGGACTATAAAAAGTTTGTTAAAAACTCAAATAATCCAAATTTCCCGATTGGCCCGGAAGGTGTCTACAGCGAAGAATGGGAGAACTGGTACCGATTTCTAGGAAAAGAGGAACCATTCAAGCCCCAATTTATCCTCCCAAAATACAAAGTGTGGGCGGAAAAGATTGATGAGTTCATGAAACAGGCTTTTGGAGGGGGTACCAAAGTTACCCTGCTATGTCGCTTTGTCAGAATATTTATCGAAAAACACGATAGAAGTGCTACGCCGCAGGAGTTGCTGACTAAAAAGAAAGTGGTTATCAAACCTTTTCGAGATGAGTTAGATAAGCTTCCCACCGATAATATGCGCAGAAACATCATTTTGGCCGTCAATGAGTTTCTCGATTACATTATTGAAAATGATTTAACGCTTGAAGACGATGAGACTGGCGAAATCGTCAGAGTGATGGAGGCTAGGAATCCGTTTGCACTATTGTCAACTGACCAAAGCATTTCTAGCCCCGTTAGGAGTGAATCGACCAAACCGTGCTTACAGTATCACTTCGTGCGCAAAGCACAATCGTGGATCGTTCCTGATAATGCCAGATATTTCAAAGATCTTGCGCATCTGCATCGGTTCGACACGGACTGGATCAAAATTTCGCAGAAGCAAATTGATTTTAGCGATCCAGATTGCGTGGTAAGAAAGCAAGGTAATCAGTATTTTATTTGGTCGCCGATTGACTGGATACATACTTATGCCCTTACCAAGGTTCCTCTTAGGGGAAGGCAAATTGCGTACAACGATTCCGGCGAAGGTGATCTCGAAATAGCCGAGCTCGATGAAAAGGGTGCCATCATCTGGGTTAAAAATACCGGATCATTAGCAGGCACCACGAAATGCCAATCTTTTGTCAAAAAACTCACTGATGGGAATTTGGGAATGTTTGTTACCACAAACAAGACCAATAACCATGGTTTAGGATATTCGATACCTTGGATACCGGAGGATTTAGCCTATTGGCTGGTAAAGCTTAGAAAATGGCAACAAAAATACAATGCCATTGACAAACCCACACCCTGGAGTGTTTGCAAGCGAACTCATCTCAACGAACTCCAATTGAAAGCCAAAGGGGTAAATTGCTTTTTGTTCAGAGCGTTCGACGATTGTGAGCCAAAAAACGTGGGATCAGCGTTGACCAATCGCCTGGCAGCCGCGCTTTACCATATTCAGCCATCTAATTTGCAACTATCGGAATTAAACGGTAGTAACTATTACCTCTCTAATTATCGATCAAAATATACTCCGCATTCGATGCGCGTCAGCCTAATCACGGCTTATGTGATGGAAATGGGGATGCCCATTGAAATCGTAATGAAAGTCGTCGGGCATTCTTCTATCGTAATGTCAATTTACTATTGCAAGGTATCGCAACAGGATATCCGTCAGCGTCTGGAAGAAGGGGAGAAAAGAGCTTTGCAATCAAAAGCCCAAGCGACACAACGCCTGATTGAGCAAAACAAACTGGAATCAGTCAAAAATCAGTTGATCGCAAAAAATGAAGACCTACTTTTATCGCTGACCAATGAAGTTCCTGCTGGAAATTTCATATTTCGGGACTATGGGATTTGCCCATTCGCTGCCTCACGTTGTGAGGATGGCGGAGAAGTGATTGGCGGCACCCAAGTCAATGCGCCGACGCCTTCTGGCTATCTTGGCATGCAGAATTGCCTGCGATGCCGCCATTTCATTACGGGGCCAGCGTTTCTTGGTGGTCTCCTTTCTCTGACGAATGAAATCCTACTCCAATCGAACGAGCAAGCTGAAGTGTGTTGCCGGCTTCAGGAAAAAATCGATCAGACTACCGAAGCCCTTGAGGAACTTGAGAGACAAGAATACGTTTCAAATCTAAAAAAACTGGATTTCGATGCCACTAGGCGAGATCAACTAGAAGTAAGGCAGCGAAAACTAGAGTCCGAATACGAAAGCGCGGCGAAAAAGATGGATATGCTCTTGTGCGATTTACAAGCTGCTTATCAGTTGGTTAAGTTGTCTCAGTCAATTGTCAACGAGTCAAAGACTGACGAATCAAAATCGCTTTCTCTTCTGAAAATGCCAGAGTCTGAAATGCGGATTGAAATTGCTGAAGTGTCCCATTTTCAGCAGCTTCATGAGGTGTGTGAAAATGCAATGATCTACGAATCCGCAAATCCAGGAAGTGCCATTGCTCCAAGATCTCAATTATTAGACAGGATGGCCCTCTTCAATGACATATCACCTCGGTTATTTACACTCAGCAAAGACGAGCAGCTTGAAGTGGGTAACCAGCTTGTAGCCCTTTTCAAAGCCCGATTAAAGTCATGGAGTAGGGTAGATCAGCTCGTCAACTGCGAAATAAGGATTGATGACCTGCTAGGTCAGGAGAAAATTGAAAGGTCGGAAATTGAACTCATCACTACGTCCCAAATACAAATTTCAACCCGAGTTTAGTCATGACTCCCAGTGAGATGCTAGAGCAACTTAAAATCGATGCGACACCAAGAACGTTGGCCACATTGGAGGCTATTTTTGAAATCTGTCTCGAGCAAAAGGAAAGAGGCATAAACGATTTTTCGATCGCCACGATTGCTAAACTGGGTAATAAGAGGGGGGTGCCGAGAGCACAAAGCCTCCGAAATAAGACCGGAGAATGCTATCGCGCGCTAATCAAGTCTTTTGCTGATGCGAATGGATCTGGAGTAAGGGAAAGACCGGAAACAAAATCAAAAGAGGACTGGATCGAAGAAATATCCAATCCCAAGCACAAACTGCTTGCCCGAATCCAAGCTGCAGAGCTCTCCGCCGCTCAGTCTAAAATTCGCGAATTTGTTCCACCAGGAACTCGAATCGACGTATACGACCATAGAGGATCGCTCAATGACTCTGAGGCCAAACTAACTGCGCAGGAACGCAGGGCGCTCGAATACATTATCTCCAAAGAATTCCAGCAAAAATGGAATTTTTCCGAGACCGTTTACGGGGAGCTGGTTGATTCTAATAACAAAGTAGTGCTGAAAGCGGCAACGATAGACGCCGTCAAAAAAGCACTTAATCACCTGTGATCCGATGAAAACTAATCTTGTTACGCGTGAAGGTTATGAAAATCTTCAAAAAGAACTGGATTTTCTCTGGCGGAAGGAACGTCCTGAAACAACCGAAAAAGTTACTTGGGCCGCCAGTCTCGGCGATCGCTCGGAGAACGCGGACTATAAATATAACAAACAACGGCTTCGAGAGATTGATCGCCGCATTCGATATTTAACAAAGCGCCTCGAAGAAATTCGAGTGGTTGATTATGACCCCTGTCAGGAAGGAAAAATTTTTTTCGGCGCTTGGGTAGAGTTGGTGGACGATGAAGAATTGACCCTAAAGTTCAGAATTGTTGGCCCGGACGAAATATACGGAAGAAACGACTATGTCTCGGTTGATGCCCCGGTCGCTCGTGCCTGTTTAAAAAAAGAAGTTGATGACGAAGTGATAGTCAAAACTCCCGTTACTACAAAAAATTGGTACGTTAACAGGGTTTGGTATGAAAGACCGCCTAAATAATTCTGACCCGACATGTGATCCCGCTAACATAGAAAATCCCTTTTGATGCAGTCCAATCGGCTTTCGGTTCAGCTATCATTGGACTGTAAATAGCAAATTTACAGCAAGCATGACCTCTCAAGTTGTCATTAATTAATGATTGAGGTTATAAAGGCCCGTTAAACACTGATCAAAAGGATTTGGCACCTTATGAAAAACGTCTTTGATTTTCGGGACGAACTGATTGCCGATTACAGCGCTTTCTCTCGCAGCTTTACCCGCATCGCAGCCACAGACATCATTGAAAAAATCGAAGCTGAATACAAAGACGGTCGCTACTGGCCGGAAGCTCTGATTCAGATCAACCCGAACTACAAGCGGCAATCGACAGTACAAGAGCTGGCTGGACAAGGCATTTTGCACAAGCAATGTGCTGATATTTTCCAAATTGGCAAGCAAGAGAAAGCCCCGCAGCCACTCCATTTATACATCCATCAGCTACAGGCAATCGCCAAAGCGCAGTCGGGCCAAAGCTATATCGTGACTACGGGTACGGGTTCCGGTAAATCTCTGTCGTTTTTCATTCCAGTCATAGACAAAATCCTTAAAGAAAAGGCGTTAGACTCAATCGCTCGCACGAGAGCGATCGTCATTTACCCCATGAACGCGCTGGCCAACAGCCAGCTCGAAGAATTAAATAAATTCCTCGAAGGATACGGATCAACAGAACAACCCTTTACTGTTGCTCGCTATACGGGCCAAGAAAGCAAAACGGAACGCGAAGCCATTGCCGCGAATCCACCTGATATTTTGCTCACCAACTTTATGATGTTGGAACTGATTCTGACGCGCTTTGAAGATACTGATCGCCGTGTTGTCGAGCATTGCAAGGGACTCAATTTTTTGATTCTCGATGAACTACATACCTATCGAGGCCGCCAGGGAGCTGATGTTGCATTATTAGTACGTCGATTACGTGAACGATTACAAGCAAACCAACTAATCTGCATTGGTACCTCTGCCACGATGTCGAGTACAGGCAGCGTGTCGGATCAGATGCAAACTGATCCCCACCACCAAAA
>LUUF01000047.1 GCA_001644045.1 Methylomonas methanica
GAAATAGGGGCAAGATCATTTTGATGTGGTTACACTTTGCTGGACACACTTTTACAATGCCTAAAATTAAGTGTGGTCCAAATGAGTCGAGAAAAACCCAATACCTATACTGCCGAATTCAGAGCCTCAGCCGTTAAGCTGGCGAATGAATCAGACAAATCTGTTACGCAGGTCGCCCAAGACCTAGGCGTTAACGTTAATACCTTGCATACCTGGATTGGTAAATACTCCAGACGCGAATCCCCTGATAATCCGATCAGAACCGACGGTCATCGTTATGATGAACTCAAGCGTCTCAAGAAGGAGGTGGCTCGGCTAACCGCAACGTTATGTACACTGTTTTAACAAGGCGATAAATGTTTCAGCAGAAACCGCCGGGCTTTTGTAAAATCCTTGATAAAAATCGCAGCCGTGCTTTTTAAGAAAGTTAAGCTGATCTTCGGTTTCTACACCTTCGGCCAAAACTTGCAGGCGTAAGGTGTGAGCTATGCCAATAATAGCGGCAGCGATTTCATTGTCGTCTTCCAGTTGCGGGATGTCATCAATAAACGATTTATCGATTTTCAGCCTGTCCAGCGGGAAGCGTTTTAGATAGGCCAAAGAAGAATAACCGGTGCCGAAGTCATCAATTGCCAAACGAACACCTAAAGTCCTTAATTGCTCAAGAATTTGCACGGCTTCGGATTCCCTTGTCATCAGCGCACTTTCCGTAAGCTCCAATTCCAGGTACTCGGCCGGAAAACCCGTTTCGTTAAGTATGGCAGCCAAACTGGCGACGATATCACCATGCCGAAATTGATGCGGCGACAAATTGACAGCCAAGGTGAGCGGCGGAATGCCTGCCTCGAGCCAGCACTGGCCTTGTCGGCAAACTTCCAATAGCACCCATTCGCCGATCTCGCCAATCAGGCCGGTTTCTTCGGCGACCGGAATAAATTGACTGGGTGGTATCACTCCCTCTTCGGGATGATGCCAACGCAGCAGGGCCTCGGCACCGATGATAGCACCGCTATTAATATCGATCTGGGGTTGGTAATAAATGCGGAGTTCTTCTTTGACGATGGCCCGGCGCAACAGCGATTCCAGATTGATGCGGCGAATGGCCGCCTCGGTCAAGTCTTCGGAAAAGTATTTAAAGTTGCCTCGACCTTCGTCTTTGGCGCGATAAAGCGCTGCATCGGCATGTTGCAGCAGCTCTTCAGAGTTTTTACCGTGATCTGGAAACAAGCTAATGCCGATACTAACGCCAATACGAACTTCAGCACCATTGGATAAGCGCCAGGGCTCACTGAGCGCCTTAACAATCTCGGCGGCTACTAGTGCGGCATCCTGTGGATGAGACAAATCCTCCAGCAATAACGCAAATTCATCGCCGCCCAGCCGGGTCACGGTATCAACACCACGCAGTCGATTGGTTAAGCGTCTCGCTACCTGTTGCAACAATTCGTCGCCGGCCAAGTGACCAAAGCTATCATTGACGTCCTTGAATCGGTCCAGGTCCAGCATCAATAACGCCGCCAATTTACGTTCGCGACTCGATAGCTCTATGCAGTGTTCCAACCGGGCAAATAATAACAAGCGGTTCGGTAAATCTGTCAATGGGTCATGATGCGCCAGATAATCCAGGCGGTCGACCGCATCCTTGAGTTGGGTGATGTCGGAAAACACGCCTACATAATGCGTCACCTGCTGGTATTCATTGCGTACCGCGCTGATGCTGAGCATTTGCGGATAAATCTCGCCGTTTTTGCGTCGATTCCAGATTTCGCCTTGCCAATAGCCGGTGTTGTTAATCTCAACCCACATAGCCTGATAAAAAGCCTCATCCTGCCGACCTGACTTGAGAATCTGCGGTGTTTGTCCCAGGACTTCAGCGGTGGAATAGCCGGTGAGTTCGGTAAATGCCCGATTGACAACCAGAATCTTCGCATCGGCATCGGTAACCATCACGCCTTCACGAGCGCTTTCAAACATGGCTGCGGCCTGACGCAGGTAGTCATCATTGGCTTTTTGCAGGCTGATATCGATCATGACGACACGAAACATTTGACCGCCATCCGTTGCAGTCGTCAGGTTCATTTCCAGCCGTACCCAAAAAGCAATGCCATTTTGTTTAACAAAATGCAGTTCGAAAACCTGTTTTTTGCCGGTTTCCATTAATTGCTTACGGTGCAAATAGTACACATCTTGGTCTGCGGCCAAGATAAAACCAGTCAGTGGCTTTTTAATCAACGCCTTTCTGGTGACACCCAGCAGCGCGGTGGCGGTTAAATTAACATTCAGAATGACATCGGCATCGCTGACGGTCAGATAACCTATGGGCGCCAAATCATACAAATCGAAATAGCATGCCCAAGACTTTTCCAGTTCATCCTGAGCGTGCCTGAGATTCTCGTAGAGCATCTCTAACTCAATCTGATGCACCTGCAATTCATGTACCAGTTTCTTTTCATCGCTCAGTGTGGCTACAACAGGTTCCGGTTTAACAGCAAGCTGTTGCTCGGCATTACGACGTAGCTGTACGGGATCTTGGGTAAGGTCTAACTGTTTTTTCATTCATTGTTTCCCCGTACTCGAGCTTCCAGCTTCTTGGTTTCGGATATATCGATAAACGTGATGACCACACCATCAATCACATTCTCCTGGGTGCGATACGGCATGATACGGACTTTGAACCAACGATCATCGTCGGTTTTGACTTGTTTTTCCGCAAATATTAGAGTCCGCAGCACACTCAAGGCGTCTTGGTGTAATTGCGGGTAATCCAGATCGGTGACAATGTCCGATAACGGCCGGCCGACATCGCCGCCAATCAACTTAAACAGGTGAGTGGCATGGTTGGTGAAGCGGCGGATATTCAGGGCGTTGTCCAGAAAAATCGTAGCGATTTCCATGCTGTTGAGCAGATTTTTCATGTCATTGTTCACCCACGACAGATCATTGACTTTGGTTTGCAGCTCGGCATTCACGGTCTGCAATTCCTCGTTCAGGGACTGCATTTCTTCCTTTGAGGTGGTTAATTCCTCGTTGGTGGATTGCAACTCTTCGTTGGTGGATTGTAATTCTTCATTCGAGGATTTGAGTTCTTCCTGCGACGATTGTGCTTCCTCCCTTAGACTTTGATTTTCTTCACGGGCTTTTTGCAATTCGTCCGACACCTGCAGTAGTTCGGCATTGGGCGAGCGTTGGCTACGTTTTCTGGGCTTCGGCATCGCCACATCGGTGAAAATGATCATCAATGCACCCTTTAAGGCTTCTGGTTTGTCGATAGCTTGCACAGTAAGATTGATCATTTGGCTGCCGCCGTTAGTACCTACCGTCAAACCTGACACCACCACCGCTTCGGATTGTTGCTGGGCTAGTGTGATGGCAGCGGCGAGCTCATGACGCAATCCTTCCCGGGCCATGGCGTGAATATTCAAATTGGCTTTGCCTGCTGCCGGCTCCAGATATTTACCGGTACGGCCATGAATATAGAGAATGTCGCCTTCAGCATTGATCAACACTGTCGATGGTGAATATTTCTGCAATAACAGCTGCTCTACCTGGCTTTGTAAATTTAAAACAGGCTGAGACGTCGAGTTATCGGACTTGATCATGGCTGCTACTGGAAAATATTTGGTTGGAAATTCGATCTCAGCAAAAGACAAAGCTTGATCGATACGACGATACAACCGCGAACGACTATCGATGGCGGTAAACAAGTCGTTAAAGTTACCGATCGTCTCAGCATTGCCCAGCAATAACATGCCATTGGGTATCAGGGCATAATGAAACAACGGAATCAGTTTTTGCTGACACGCCGGGTCTAAATAAATCAACAGATTGCGGCACAAGAGCAAATGAAGCTTGGTAAACGGCGGGTCCATGATGATGTTTTGCTGGGCAAAGATCACCATTTCACGGATGTCTTTGTTAATCCGATAGCCATTGTCTTCGGCAACAAAAAAGCGACTGAGTCGTTCTGGCGAGACATCGCCGGCAATAGTCTTGGGATAAAAGCCTTGTCGGGCTTTCTCGATCGCATCGGCATCGAGATCGGTGGCAAAAATCTGCAACTTAAAGTTGTGCGTCAACTGACATTGTGCCAGGACTTCCTTAAACACCATAGCCAGCGAATAGGCTTCTTCGCCAGTCGAGCAGGCTGATACCCAGGCGCGCATTTCCTTACCCTTTGGGTATTCTGCCAGTAACGCTGGAATGCCATGGCTTTTGAGTTGTTCCCACGCTACGGTATCCCGAAAGAAATGAGTGACACCAATCAGCAGTTCCTTGAACAACAGCTCCAGTTCTTGCGTGTTTTCTTGCAGATAACGCACGTAATCGGCGATGGTATCGATCTGGTGCAAGCCCATGCGCCGTTCGATGCGACGATAGAGCGTGTTCTTTCTATACAGCGAAAAATCGTTGCCGGTAAGCGAGCGCAATAACATCACAATTTGCTCCAGGGCACTTTGCGATTTAAGTTCCTGCATTGGTTCAGAGATCACATGTCCGCCGCGTCGACTTTGCTGGAGACTGGAGGCTATCTTCTCCCAGAGTGTTTCGGGTGTTGCGACAATATCGGCCAGTCCGGCATCAATAGCGCTGCGCGGCATGGCATCGAATTTGGCGGAATCCGGCAATTGCGCCAACGCCAGCCCGGCGTTTTCCTTGATGGCGCGCAAGCCAAGTGTACTGTCGGATCCCATACCCGACAGAATCACGCCGATAGCCCGTTCGTGCTGGTCACCTGCCAGTGCGCGGAAGAAGAAATCGATCGGCAGGCGCAATCCACGTGGAGCAATGGGATCGAGTAGTTGCAGTTTGCCTTGCAGAATGGAAAGGTCTTTATTGGGTGGAATCACATAGATGCAATTCGTTTGAACTTTCATGCCTTCATCGGCCTGAGTGACTTTCATCGGCGTTACTCGCTGCAACAATTCCGGCAGGAGGCCTTGATGAGTAGGATCAAGATGCTGAACAACGATAAACGCAGCACCGCAGCCCGTTGGAATGTGCGTAAAGAATTGTTCAAGTGCTTCCAGTCCACCCGCTGAAGCGCCGATGCCTACGACCGGTGGTGTAATGTCAACTTTCATTGGCACCTGTTGGACAGATAGATTTCCGCCACTTTACAAATAACAACTGTCTGCACAACTTAAACTGGCTGGCTGGCTGGCTGGCTGGCTGGCTGGCTGGCTGGCTGGCTGGAAAATTTTGACCATTTTAAATTCGCGATGGATTCTATGATTAAGGATGCTATCACCTTTGAATAGACACAACCATCAGTAAGGAATATTACTTCAAGCAACACCGGACGCTCAGCTTGGCTAGCGCCGAATGTTGCTTAGCTTGCCTGCGTTACTCTGTGAACAACCGGGCGCTTTCGGGAATCGAACGCTCATTGACCGCTTCCCGGCGATGAATCTGAAGGGAAGACGATTACCCAATCAGTTGGCAATCTCTGCAGTACTTCAACTTGCAACCATTCCCCGCTCAAATCAAGCAACACAGCGGTTGTACAAATTATTTGCCCGATTGTGAAACCGTATTGGCAAAAATAGCGCTACCAATGGTTTGTGAAACATTTCATTAGGCTTCGTCACAATTGATGCTGGAAAAAATAGGGATACATTTTATTCCCGTCATACAATGATGGTTTGTTTTCACCCAAGTATGAATAGTTAACCGCCTGGAAAAAGCCGATGCGACCGACATTCCACCGCAAATCCGACAGTCCATCATCGAGTCCATTGATTTTCTGGGCAAGCAACTCGCCAAACTCCAGCACGACATCGACGACCATATCGACAAGCACCCAAACCTAAAGGCCGATCGCGACCTGTTGCTCAGTATCCCCGCCGTCGGTTCGCAAGTCGGCAACCATTTGCTGGCGGTCATGCATAACCATCAGTTTCAATCCGCGGAACAACTGGCCGCCTATCTGGGCCTAGTGCCGGCGGAACGCCAATCCGGTACCTCACTTTTGGGTCGTCCCCGCTTATCCAAAGCCGGCCCGGCTCGCATTCGCGCTGTGTTGTACATGGCCGCTATCGTTGGCACTCAGCATAATCCACACATCAAGGCGCTCTATCAGCGCTTGCAAGCCAGAGGCAAAACCAAAATGTCCGCTCTCGGTGCCGCTATGCGTAAACTCGTCCATTTGTGCTTCGGTGTTTTGAAAACCCGCCTGCCTTACCAACCAAATTACGCAATTTAACGTTGACTTGAGAGACGGTATCTACGGCCCTGGCGGCGATTGAAGGATGCCGATCATTCGTAATAAATAGTCGATCTTGAATAAAT
>LUUF01000048.1 GCA_001644045.1 Methylomonas methanica
ATACCGCTTCATTCTTGGCTGCTGTACACATCCGCTGCCTTGCCCTTTGGATCGCTATCTTATGACGACACTATCTAGCGCAATCACCGGCGCAGCCTCTTCAGCCCACAGTTTGGCAATGCCGGCATCCTCCCGCGCCAGGTTATGGATCATGCCGCCGATAGCATCCGGCACGGTTTGCATGAAGGCTTTTTCGCTGTCGGTGATTAGGCCGGTGTTGGTGGAAAATTTATAGATCAAACCATTGCCGTTATTCGGCGAGCCCAAAAGGATTTCAATCACCCGCTGTTTCAATCCGACCAGATTGACGTTTTGGACAATGGGTTTCAGACATTGATCGGCTACATGGCCGTCCGTGCAGGTATGCATCCTGACGGTTTGATAACTGTTGCCCGCATCGTTGCCGTACATCAAATCCTTGATGCGCAAAATCGGCGGCGGCGCACTGATGGCATTGTTCTCGCCCTTACCGTCGGGTGCCGCTTGCGGCGCATCGACAATTACGGTCCCGGAAAGACTCATCGCCGCTTCCAACAAACTATTACCGCCGAAGCGAAACCAGGCACCGGCGTTTTGATTGACCAAGGAGCGCCAGACCAGATTGCCCTGAATGACCTTGGTCATGTTTTTGTTTGACCTGTTGCACCGGATCTCCCAGGGTACTGGTATTGGTCCAGCTGGAAAACACATCGCTGATGCCTTGGGTGAAGGAAGCATTGGAGAGATTGACCTTGCTTTGCAGATCGAAGGCTTTGACGGTATCGTTGACCAGGCCTTGTGACAAGCGGCAGGAGTTACTGAACATCTGATTCAACTCCTGGATTTTCTTTTGCAGATCGGTCATCACCGAGGCGCACCAGGGGCACATGGCGCCGACCGCCAGTTGAAAGGCATAACCCGCCGCATTGCCGGCGACATTACGCAGCAATTGCACGAACTGGTTGAAGTTGATGAAACTGAAGCTGCCGGCAAACAAATCGATGCCGCCGCAACCGGCGCTGAACGACGGTGGGACGAACGACACCAAATTGGTGTTGGTGATGCCATTTCTTGCCACCAAACTGCCCCCGGTAATGACGCCGCGGCGCTGCCCCAAGTGCGCGGTCGGTGCGGTGAAGTTGGTCATGGTGCCGAACATGCCATCCATTTCCTGCTGCAGGTCGGCATAGGCAGGCAGCGAACATTCAAGCATCAGCATGAAAATAACTGATCGCTTAAGCGCGGAAGCTTTCATGGGGCACTCCTAAATTGCGCACCGGCTTGCAGTGCTTGAATCAATGACAGCGGATCTTGGACAGTCGCCGGACTGATGCTGCCGGCGGTCGGTAACAACATCGGCGTGTTTCGAATGCCCTGAGTGGTTTGATATTGTGACGCGTCGATCCAACCCGCCTCCTTGGCGGCCAGCAGAATACGACCGGTGATTTCTTCAAGAGACAATGCTCCTTGCGCCAACGGCACGATTTGCCGAGGCGGCTTCATCAGAAACAAGGCCGGCGTCTGTTCAACCCCTAACAGGGCTGCTTGCCCCTGGTCACGTTTGAATTGACTGAAAAAGCCATTCGGCATCGGTAAGCCATCCAGCGAGACAGGATAGATTTTGAAGCCGTGGGCATTTTCCAGCATGGCCAGAATCGGTGCTTGCACATGGCAATACCGACAATCGGAGCGGAAGAAAAACAAAATGCCGGCTTGTGCGGCGATGGTTTTTAACGCTTTTTCCGCTACGAGACTGGCATGATGATTAGCTTCATTGGCCGCATAAGTGGCTATCGGGCGACGCACGGTTTCATCCAGTTGAGGGTCGGACATCACCACGTAACGGGCAGCATTAGTGAAACGTTCTGCCTTGTCCATCATCACTCTCTGCAGGTAATAAAACGCCGCCACATTCTCCTGACTGGGGTCGTCGATGGCTCGGTTCAGGTAGTGTTCCATGTTCTGCTTCAGCCAGGCGGATGAAAGCGGTTCTGGTTCGGCGCGATCCGCCACGACCACCTTTGGCTCGACATCGTTGGTTTTTGGCGGACTGGGCTCCGGCTTCTGAATGGGTGGCGTTGGCTCAGTCTGATTTTTCTTTGCAGGTTCCGGCACAACCTCGTACCAGAACCAGCCGCGTTGCTTGTCCGCGAAAAACGAAATATCAGACCGCTCAACATCGCCACTCCAGGCATCACTCGCCTGAAGCAACAGGAGCATCAAAATCGGCAATGGGGCGCAGTTTCGGTTCATAGCCGTATTCTCAAACAAGCTCATGGCCGTTTGGGTGCAGCAGTTGGACGTATCAGCCATGAACTGCAACAAAAACCACGCTTGATTTTATGCCCGGCAAAACAGACTCAATTTATCGCGGCTTTGCGGAACTGCGACCGGCATTTGCTTTTTCTATTCGCCAAAATAGTCCCGAAATCGCCCTGCTTCCACTTCCAGTTGAGGTCATTGATGCTCGACAGGCATTCGAACGTTAGATCCCTGTTGCAATAGGGATTCACGTAGCCAATAGCCCGACGAAATACCAAGCCTATCCCTAAATAGGAATTGGCAGCCGCTCATACCCAAGAGGTGTCAACCGGCGTTGAAA
>LUUF01000049.1 GCA_001644045.1 Methylomonas methanica
AATTGATCCGGTTACGCAAGGAAAATGAACAGTTGCGAATGGAGCGCGAAATCCTAAAAAGGGTGCGGTCTTCTTTGCAAAAGAAGTCGAATAAAGTACACGTTTATTCGAGAGCAACAGAAAACTTATCCAGTCACCGTGCTGCGTCGGGTCATGGGCGTTGGTACTAGTGCTTATTACGCCTGGTGTGCCGCCGCACAAGGCGGCGACCAAAAGCCGCAGGATCAACAGCTGATTGATAAAGTGCGTCAAATTTTTACCTACAACAAGCCGTGCTTTGGTTCGCGTCGTTTAGCGGATCGATTGCAGAAATAAGGCTTTGCCGTCGGCCGCTTTAAAACGCGGCGGATCATGCGGGAGTTGAAATTAAAAGTTCGCTACCCCAAACGATTTAAAGTGACCACGGACAGCAACCACAGCGAGGCCATATCCCCCAATCGGCTGGATCGCCAATTCAAGGTCGCTCAGCCGAATCAAGTGTGGGCGACGGATATTACCTATGTCTGGACGTTACAGGGTTGGCTGTATGTCGCGGTCGTTATCGATCTATTCTCCCGACAAGTCGCGGGCTGGGCGATTGACGACCACATGCGGACCTCGCTCTGTGTCAGGGCATTACAAATGGCCTTCTACCCACAGGGCACAAGTGGCGTCGTAAACCGCTGCCTGGCCTACTGCATCATTCGGATCGTGGCAGCCAGTATGCCAGTCGGGAATATCGGCAACATCTGGCGGTGACGCGCATGGAGCAGAGCATGAACCGGAAAGGCAATTGTTGGGATAATTCGCCGACGGAGCGCTTTTTCCGTAGCTTGAAGCATGAACAGCTCAACTACGAAAAATTCAAAACCCAAGAGGCGGCGAAACTGAGCGTGATCGACTATTTGGCTTTTTATAATGGCCGTCGATCGCATTCAACATTGGGCTATCAATCCCCGATCGAATTCGAGCGGGAATTCTCGAGAGACGCTGCCTAAACAGGTGTCCGGTTTTTGTTGACCATT
>LUUF01000052.1 GCA_001644045.1 Methylomonas methanica
GTGACGACACTATCTAGGAAAAGGTTGGTCACAAGTGACGCATTCAAGATAATAGACGGGAAGAGTATGCTATGGCTTGATTGAATTTAGCAGCTACTTTACTGCTTTAAGGGTGCGGTATGCTGTTGACTTTGTGGGTCTTTAACTATGGGTAGAATCAACAGATGATTGTTCTATTAAAAAGTAACGCCAATAGCTCGCGCATTAGTGATTGTTATTGAAATCAAAAATAGGGTAGGGAGTAGGGTAGAAAAAATTAAGGCCCTGATAAAATGTTATTTATCAAGGCCTTAATTAGGTATTATGGCGGAGAGCTAGGGATTCGAACCCCAGGAAGGGATAAACCTTCAACGGTTTTCAAGACCGCCGCTTTCGACCGCTCAGCCAGCTCTCCAACAGCCGCGTATTATTACAGAAAATATTTTAAAATCCAGCGTTTTTTGCCGGTCCACTTTCATGCTGCAGCCGAATGCAATCTTCTTTAATGCCTAAGTGTTTGTTAGTAATTGCCAAATCGGCGCGGATGTTGGTGCAAATGTGCGTCGATTCCGGGTGTGAAGTGGTGGCTATCGATTGCTTTGCCGATAGCGATACGCGGCAAATGGCGAAGCAGAGTTGCCAAGTCGCTTCGTTGGCATTGGATGATATTAGAACTGTGGTGGCTGGCGTTCGGAAAATGTACGGTTTAACCGAATTGATATACGGCAGTGGTTTGGAAATGTACCCGGAAACCTTGGTATATCTGGAAAAGGATTGGCGGATTATCGGGAATTCGGCCGCTACTTTTCAACGCGTCCAAGATAAACGTGATTTTTTTGCTCGGCTCGATTCGTTGTCAATTCGGCGCCCACTGCTGGTGTTCACAAAACCTGAGGATAGCGTTGACTGGTTGTTAAAGCCATGGCGAGGTGAGGGCGGCTTGGGAATAAGGCACCGTAACAGTGGCGATGTTGCTGACGGCTATTGGCAGCGCTATGTCGAAGGTCGTTCTCTGTCCGTGCTGTTTGCGGCGAGTCGCGATGAAGTTGAATTGATCGGTTTTAACGAGCAGTGGGTTGACGACTGTTATAGCGAGCACCCGTTTATGTTCGGTGGGATTGCCAGTCATGCCGAGGTTCCTGTAGCTATTCAAACTGAGATTGCCGATTGCTTAGGCAGGCTTGCAAAGGCTTATCAGTTGCGGGGTTTAAATAGCCTGGATTTTATGTTGCAGGACGGCAATTACTATGTGTTGGAGATTAATGCGCGGATTTCCGCTAGTGCTCAGCTTTACGGCAAATCGCTGCTACTGAAGCATCTACAAGCTTGTCGAAACCGCTTGGACGATAGTGTCGAATTATCGACGGAGCCGAGTGCGTATCAGATAGTTTATGCGCAAAAAAAAGTGACGATTTCCGATCGGCTGGAATGGCCTGCATGGGCAGTGGATAGGCCGAATCCCGGCGCAATTGTTGCCACAGGCGAGCCGATATGCAGTATTATTGCCACCGGAAAAAACTCGGGGCAGGTGCTGGATAATCTGCATCGCCAACAACGCATCCTTGCAAATCTTTTGGAAACAGGTCTTTAAAAATCATGCAATACCAGGCAAGCGTCAATAAATTTTCCCAGCCCTTGGTTCAACAACTGCTGGATAACGCGGATAAATTACGGTTGGGTATCGAAAAGCTGGAAAACGGCTGTACTATTATCGATGCCGGTATCAAAGTGCCGGGCGGCCTGGAAGCTGGACGGATTATTACCGAAATCTGCATGGGCGGCTTGGGTACTGCAACGATCTCGCAAAGCCCGTACACGAGTAATTGGCCGCTGACGATTAACGTTCACGCCAGCAATCCGGTGTTGTCTTGTTTGGGTAGCCAATATGCGGGTTGGAGTTTGTCGCACGGCAAATATTACGCTTTGGGTTCCGGCCCCGCACGGGCGATGGCGACCAAGTTGAAAGACGGCGCAGTCGAACCTGTAGAAGAGCTTTATAAAGAACTTGAATACCGCGATAGCGCGGCGCAGACCGCATTGGTCATAGAAAACGACGCGCTGCCGCCGGTGGAAATCGTCGAGAAAGTCGCAGCGGCTTGTGGCGTATCACCGGCGAATTTGACGATCATTGTCACGCCTACCAGCAGTTTGGCGGGTGGTGTACAAGTAGTCGGTCGGGTGTTGGAAGTAGCGATGCACAAAGCCCACGCGCTGCATTTTCCATTGGAAAACATTATCGACGGTTCCGGCAGTGCGCCGATTTGTCCTCCGCATCCCAATTTCGTTAAAGCGATGGGTCGGACTAACGACGCAATTTTATTCGCAGGCCAAGTGCATTTGTTTGTGAAAGGCAGCGACGAAGCGGCGGAAAAATTGGCCAAGGAATTGCCAAGTTCGACCTCAAAAGATTACGGCAAACCCTTCGCCGATATTTTCAAAGCCTACGAGTACGATTTTTTCAAAGTCGATGCGATGTTGTTTAGCCCGGCCAGCGTTATCGTCACCGCGGTCGAGTCCGGCAAAAGTTTCCGCGCCGGCAAATTGGATAATGCTTTGCTCGATCTTTCGTTCGGGGCTTAATCCGCTCTAAATCTCTTCGACAGTTGACTGGCCTTGCCGCGCAAGGTCGGTTAGCTTGTATCGCTAACTTCATTCGTAACACATTCCCTTGCGCCGAATTGCAATTATCACCGACGATCCCGGCTGGCATGGCAAGCAGTTGTGCTTGGCTTTTGCCGAGCGCGGTTATGCAGCCGATTATGTCTCGCTGACTGCATGCAAATTGCAGTTAACAGTCGCCGATTTGCCCATTTTCATGCCGGGTTTTGAGCAAGAATTGCCGTCGGCGGTTTTCGTGCGCGGCGTACCTGGAGGTTCGCTGGAAGAGGTGGTGTTTTATCTGGATGTCTTGCACGGCTTAAAGATAATGGGGGTGCCGGTTTATAACGATGCCGGCGCAATTGAACGTAGCGTCGATAAGGGCATGACCAGTTTTTTATTGCAGCATGTCGGCTTGCCGACTGCGTTGACCTGGGTGTTGCGGGATCGTGACGCAGCACTGGTGATTGCCGAGCAACAGTTACGCGAGGGCTATTATCTAATCAGCAAGCCTTTGTTCGGTTCGCAAGGCGAAGGCATTCGGCGCATCGAAAAATCCACCGATTTGTTATGGCTGACCAGTAGTCGCGGTATTTATTATTTGCAGCGCTTTGTGGAATGTGTGGGAGACGGTTATTCGGATGTGCGGGTGTTCGTGATCAACGGCAGAGCGGTTGCCGCTATGCGGCGGCGCGGTATTTCCTGGCTGAATAATGTGGCCAGAGGCGCGTCTTGCGAATGCATCGAACTGGAACCTGATTTAGCTGAGCTGGCGATTGCCGCTGTCAATGCGTTAAAAATGGATTACGCCGGTGTGGATGTCATTCAGGATGAGGACGGCTGTTATCGCATCATCGAAGTAAACAGCGTGCCGGCCTGGAAAGGCTTGCAAAGTGTTTGCGATATCAACATCGCCGAATACCTGGTGGCCGATTTGCTCGATCGTTATTGCGTACAGGACAAAATATGCTGAGCAGGCAGCAATTGATAGACGTTTATCTGCAAGCTTGCGAAACCGAGTTACAAGCCTTCAAGCCAGGTAATGTCAGCGTTTATAGCGCTGCCGACGATATGACGGTTGAGGATTTTCGTGTCAGCGCTTGGGTTAGTAGCGAGCCTATTACCAATCCGCAATATAGCTTGGGTGAAAAAATTTATTACGCAGTCAAGGCTACCCGCGAGGCGGTGGCTTGCAATACCAATCTGGGTATTATTCTGCTCTGCGCGCCATTGTTGCAGGTGGCTGCTAGCCTGAATAATGGCGAAAACTTGCGCGATGGTTTACGACAACTGCTGGAAAATACTACCCGCGAGGATGCCGATTGGGTTTTCAAGGCTGTAACCTTGGCCGCGCCGGCGGGCTTGGGTGAATCCGCGCAACACGACGTACAAAAACCGGCCGATGTAACGCTGACCGAGGCCATGGCTTTTGCCGCTGGCAAGGACAGAATTGCGCTGCAATACGCAACAATTTTTAAAGACGTTTTTGATTTCGGTGTTTTACGATATAATCGTGCTTTCGTTTTGTCTGGCGATTGTGCTTGGGCTGCGTTAGCGGTTTTTGCCGCAATGTTGGCTCAATATCCCGATAGTCATATTGAGCGGAAGTATGGAGAGCGGTATTCAGAGTGGATCAAGGCTGAGATGCACAAGCTCGATAGAGCGATGCAAACAGCTTGTGAGCCTAAAGAGCTTTTGCCAGTATTGTATGATCTGGACAAAGCTTTTAAGGCACAAAGGATCAATCCGGGTACAACAGCTGACATAACTGTAGCGACAGTACTGGTGGTGCTTCTGGAACAACTTATCGGTGAAGAAACCGGTGGGTTATAGAGGGAACTAAGCAGAAACTACAATCTTGAGACACTAACGTGTCTATTTTTTTGGTTCAATCTTATCTTTAGGGGATAAATTTAAAATGGCAAAAATCAATAACTTGCGTGTTGGCGAATCTTTGGTTGGTGAAGGCAACGAAATTGCTCACATCGATTTGATCATCGGCCCACGCGGCTCAGCAGCTGAAACTGCTTTCGCAAATGCTTTGACAAACAACAAAGACGGTTTTTCTACTCTGTTGGCTGTTGTTGCTCCTAACCTGTTGGTTAAACCTGCAACCATCCTGTTCAACAAAGTAACCATCAAAGGCGCAAAACAAGCTGTTCAAATGTTTGGACCAGCTCAACGCGCTGTTGCTATGGCTGTTGCTGATTCCGTTGAAGACGGCACTATCCCTGCTGACGAAGCTGACGATTTGTTCATTTCTGTTGGTGTTTTCATCCACTGGTTGGCTGAAGACGATGCAAAAATCGAAGAATTCAACTACAAAGCTACCAAAGAAGCAATCGCTCGCGCTGTTGCCGGCACTCCAACTGCTAAAGAAGTAGTTGCTGCTAAATCTGGTGCAAAACACCCATTTGCTGCTAACAACGTTTAAGTTTTAGCGTCAAAGGCTGTCGAAGATACCCCGGCTTGCCGGGGTATTTTTTTGCCTAAAATTTTTGTAAGGTCTTGGTATCGAGGCTGCCGTTATGCAGTGCCGAGGCTAATAACACGCCTGCAACGCCAATGGCTTTCAATTGAGTCAGGTCATTGATATCGCGAACACCTCCGGCTGCGACAAAGCGTTTATCGAGATGATCCTGGCAAAGCTTGCTCAGTTTCTCAAAGTCCGGACCCTTATTGCTACCAACCAAATCCAAGGTCATCACCACAACGGTGTCCGGCCAGAGTTCAGGACTTTCCTGCCAGCCCGGATGACCCAAAGCCTGGTTATGTTTAAAATCCAGCGATAGGATGAGATCGGTCTTTTGTAAAGATACTGGCAGTCGTTGCGATTCGGTACCGATGACCGGTTTGCAGTTACCGGGGCGAGTAGCTTTAGATACGACTTTATAGCTGCTACCGTTATCCACCCAAAATTCCCGGTTTGGATATTGGCTAAGCAAGTCGTCGATGGCCTCGTCGTGATTGCCGTTGCCGTCAATAGCGTCAAGGTCTGCAATGTAAAATGTCTGAAATGGATACAGCTTTAAAAAACGGGTCACGACATCGGTTATCTCGCTACTATCGCATAGTGACGACCTGTAATGTACGGGTCGATAACAATTGCGGTCGCCGCCGGCGGCATGCACCACTTGGCCGCCTTTTAAATCAATGACTGGAATAATCTGCATAGGCCAAGCGAGTTTTAGAATTGAGAATTCTGGTATTTGAATATATCACCGGCGGCGGTTTGGTCGGGCAGGCATTGCCTGCTTCGCTGGCGGCGGAAGGCGGCCTGATGTTACAGGCTTTGCTTACTGAACTGAAGTGTCTGCAAGATATTCAGCTCTGTGTACCGCTGGACCAACGTTGCGCGAGACCGATTATGCTGCAGGAAGTGGAAATTGTAACGGTAAGCGCCGATTGCGATATCTTTGCGCTGTTGTGGGATTTACTGGTAGAAGTCGACTTGTTTTGGCCAATCGCGCCGGAAAGCGATGGCATTTTGCAACGCTTGGCCGAGCTGGCTATTGCCGCGAATGTCGAGATTTTGCTATCCAACCCAGCGACGCTGGCAATCTGTGCCGATAAATTTGCAACCTACCAAGAGCTGGCAAAACAGGCGATTCCGGTTGTGGAAACTCGCTTGCTCGGCCAGGGGGCGGATGGCCTGGACGATAATGTCGTAGTGAAAATCGCCGACGGTGTCGGTTGCATGAACAGTTTTGTCATTGACGCCGAACAGTTGGCAACCGCTGTTGCCGGATTGAGCGATCCGCAACGTTATGTTTTACAACCTTATACTAGCGGTCAGGCCGCCAGTTTGTCCTGCTTGTTCAAGAGCGGCCGCGCCTGGCTGATTTGTTACAACCATCAGCAAATCGTTTTAGAAAATGGCCGATTTAGCTTGCAAGGCTGTTTAGTCAATATGCCAACCGATAAACTGGATTTTTATCGGAACCTGATAAAAGCAATCGCCGAAGCGCTGCCCGGCTTGTGGGGCTATGTCGGTATCGACATCATCGAGAACGCCGAACATGGGCCTCTGGTGTTGGAAATTAATCCGCGTTTGACCAGTTCATATGTTGGTATCCAGCAAGCGACCGGCATTAATGTGGCCGAACAGGTACTAAGCTTACGACACGCCGAACCGGATTTGCAGATAAGTCGAAATGAAACGGTACAGATCAGTATCAATTAAAAGACACCATGAATAAACAAATTGCAGGTTGGGATATTGGCGGCGCGCATGTCAAGTTGGCACTGTTGGGCGAATCCGGCCAAATCCAGGTAGTTGCTCAGCAAGCTTGTCCGCTGTGGAAGGGTGTGGATTACCTACGTCGCACGCTGGCCGATTTGGCTGGTCAGTTCGATTTGCAAGATTGCCGTAATGCTGTGACGATGACCGGCGAACTGGTGGATTGCTTCACCAGCCGCGAGCAAGGCGTCAATGCTATCGTCCAAGCTGTTTGTGAACAATTCAATGCCGAGCAGGTGTCGGTATTCGCCGGCTTGCGCGGCTTTTTGCCGGCAGCGCAAATTCAGCCGGCCGATTGCATGGACATTGCCTCCGCTAACTGGTTGGCCAGTCTGTTATGGGTGGCAAAACGCCAGCCGAACGCCTTATTTGTGGATATAGGCAGCACCACAAGCGATATTCTGCTTGCCGAAAATCACCAGCTTAAAGTGCAAGGGTTCACCGACTATCAACGCCTGGTGTCCGGCGAATTGGTGTATACCGGCATTGTCCGCACGGCGGTAATGGCGATAGCACAAGAAGCGGAATTCAACGGCCAAGCAATGGGCCTGATGGCCGAGTATTTCGCGACGATGGCCGATGTGTATCGTTTGACCGGCGACTTGAACGAAGCGCACGATCAGAGCGACACCGCCGATGGTGCGGAAAAGTCGGTTTCGGCCAGCGCCCGCCGCTTGTCGCGGCTGACCGGTTACGAGTTCAGCGAGAGCGATCACGCGCTTTGGCTGGCATTTGCAGAACAATTAAAAGCCAAGCAAATACAAAAAATTAGTCTGGCTTGTGCCAGACAATTGCAAAGAGCGGAAACCCGCTCGGCGATTAAATTAGTCGGCGCCGGCGTCGGCCGGTTCTTGGCGCGGGACATCGCCCGCGATTTGGGAGTTGATTATCTGGACTTTAAGGATTTACTGCCATCAGTCAATAATATCCAGGCTATCGATGCCGCCGACTGCGCGCCGGCCGCCGCCGTGGCTTATCTTGCCGGCGGGTTTGGTTAAAGCCGGCCGCTGGGTTAAAATCGGCATATTGCAAATCATGTCCTTGCGGCACATTCCGGCCGCTTAACAGCACCTCTTAATGCCTTTAGCAAACCCCATCAAACAATCGCTGCCTTATTTTCAAGACAGTGCATCATTATTTGCCCCGCTGGCGCGGCAGCCTTGGGCGGTGTTTCTGGACAGTGCCCGGCCCTATAGCCAGCAGGACAGGTTCGATATTATCGCCTATGCGCCCGTCGCAACCTTGCAAACGCGCGGCAATATCACCCGTATCGAACGCGACGGCGTGGTGACCGAAAGCTCGGCGGATCCTTTTGAATTATTGAAACAGCAGTTAGCCGCGCCATTAGCCAGCGTCGACGGCTTGCCGTTTAACGGTGGTGCAATCGGTTATTTTGCTTACGATCTTGCTCGACGCATAGAGCGCCTCCCGGCTATGGCTGGCGACGCGGAGCAACTAGCGGAAATGGCGGTGGGTATTTACCGCTGGGCGGTGATTGTCGATCATCAACATCGGCAAAGCTGGCTGGTCAGTGTCGACTTGCCGGAAAGCGAGCGGCAAAGGCTAATAGCTGAATTCAGCGCGATTACGACGTCGGCGAAAACTGCGGAATTTAAAGTATTGCAAGCGCCGCGAGCCAATATGGACAGAGCGGAATACGCCACGGCTTTTCAGCGTATCAAACACTATCTGAAAGAGGGCGACTGCTATCAGATCAATCTGACTCAGCGCTTCGAAAGTCCTTGCCAAGGCGAGCCATGGCAAGCCTATCAAGTACTGCGGCAGATCAATGCCGCACCTTTCAGTGCCTATCTGAATTTCCCGGATGTGCAGGTTTTAAGTTCTTCGCCGGAGCGCTTTTTAAAAGTAACCGACGGCGCGGTGGAAACCAAACCCATCAAAGGTACCCGGCCGCGCAGGAGTAATTGGGAAGAAGATCAAGCGCAGATCGAAGACTTGGTGTCCAGCACCAAGGACCGGGCCGAGAATGTGATGATCGTCGATCTGTTACGCAACGATTTGGGCAAAAGCTGCAAAAAGGGTTCGGTGTGGGTACCCAGCTTGTTCTCCGTGGAAAGTTATGCCACCGTACATCATTTGGTCAGTACCGTGACCGGCCAGCTAGCCGCCGGCCAACATGCCATCGATTTATTGCGCAGCTGTTTTCCGGGCGGCTCGATTACCGGTGCGCCCAAGATTCGAGCAATGGAAATCATCGAGGAGTTGGAACCGCATCGGCGCGGCATCTATTGCGGCGCGATAGGCTATATCGGTTTTGATGGCAATATGGACACCAATATCGCCATCCGTACCTTGGTGCACAATCACGGCACGATACGTTTTTGGGCGGGCGGCGGCATCGTCAACGATTCGGTGCTGGACGAGGAATACCAGGAATGCTTCGATAAGGCCGCTGCCTTATTGCAGTTGCTCAAAGAATTCAGCGTATGACTTGCGTGATCAAGCTGGGCGGCAGCTTGCTGGAAACAGCCGCCTTGCCCGCTTGCCTGGCGGCAATTGCAAATTGCGCCGGCCCCGTTGTTATTGTGCCCGGCGGCGGACCGTTTGCCGAACAGGTGCGCATCGCGCAAAATCAGTGGCATTTTGATGATGTTGCCGCGCACCGGATGGCAATTCTGGCGATGCAGCAAATGGCCTTATTGATGCACGGCATGATGCCAGAATTTGCTATCGTCGCTGACGCGGCGAGTTTAGGCGCCGCATCGCAAGTAAAGCCTGTTCTGATTTGGTCTCCGCAAGTCGAGCAATTGGATGAAGCCAATATAGCCGCCGGCTGGGATATTACTTCCGATAGTCTGGCGGCCTGGTTGGCTGGTTTTGTCGCAGCCGATGAGCTAATTATCGTTAAATCGGCACACGTTCCGGAGCAAGTAAGTTTGCAGGATTTACAACGACAAGGCGTCCTCGATGCCGCTTTCCAGCGTTTCGCCGCCCAGGCACACTACAAAATCACCGTGATTAATAAAGACCGTTTCCTGTCCCGCCATGATTAATTTTATTAAAGCCATTCTGAACAAGCGTTTGCGTAAGGCTTATTATCAAAGCCGCGAGTCCTTGCTGGGTCATCAAAAGCGCGACATCGTGGTAGTACAGGTCGGGCAGGCGTGCGAGAGTTTGAAGGATAGCCGGGATCAATTCGTCGATGCGCTGGATAAATTCAAAAGCATCGTCAGTCTGCCGGATAGTTCGCTGGAACAACGCTATCAGCAACTCAAGCGCCGTTACGATCTGTGCAAGGGTAAGGCCGACCAAGTCAGTCAAAAAATTCAGGCGGTAGAAGAGATTAGCGAAGCCTTGTTTGCGGAATGGGAGGCCGAGCTGGCTTTATATAGTAACCGGGCCTTGAAGGCCCGCAGCCAGCAGCAGTTGAAAAAATCCCGGCAGCAATACGCCCGTTTGTTAAAAGCCTTGCAGACTGCGGAAACCCGCATGCATCCGGTGTTGGCGGCGTTTCAGGATCAGGTATTGTTTTTAAAGCACAACTTGAATGCCCATGCGATAGCGGCATTGCGGCACGAATTTATGGAAATTGGCGTGGATATTTCGAGATTGATCGAGGTGATGGAGAAAACCATCAGCGAGGCCAGCCAGTTTGTCGCGGTTCTGGTGGAACAGAAACAACTGCCGGCCCCGGTGCGCAAATAAATTACATGGAATGCATTTTGTAATCGACCCGAGCCGGCGGATTTTTGTCCCGTTGGTCAGGGGTTTTCTTGCGGTTTTGATCGATACGTTCTTGCGAGTATTGGGAAATCATTTGGTCCCAGCTTGTGTATTTTTCGTAGTCTTTGCTGCCGGCGGCTTTACGTTTGGCGAATAACTCTTTGCCGGCTTCCACCAATTGCTCAGGTGTCTTGCCATCGATAGCGTCCAAAAACTCCTTGTTATTGCGGATTTCATCGCGTAAGGTCCAGAAAGACACTTCAAACTCGATGCGTTGGTCCAGCGGCAATTTTTCCTTGATTTGACTGATTGATCGATTGACCGTTTTTAAACTGCTGCCGTTGATTTGATTGCTTTTATTGCAACCAGCCAAAAGTACACAGGTTAAAAAAACCAAAACAGTTGACGCTTTTTTCATGATGCAGCCCCCCAGTGGCTAAATAAACAAACCCGAATTTTGTATTTATAATGGTTGCAACGCGGGTTACCAAACAAACCAAATTACTCGGTAATTAAAAACACAAGCTTACCACATGCTGGAATTTATCCAACTTCTCAAACAGCGTTACCAAACTGTGCTACAGCAGCTGGATAAAAAAAATCCTCAGTACCTGGATTTTCAGCAACGTATCGAACAACTGTTGCACGGCGAAGCTTTCATTCGCAAGGGCGAGCTGCTGGACGGCAACCCCGGTTTTCCGTTGCAAGTCGCCGTCATCGGGCCGACGCAGGCCGGTAAAAGTTCCGTCGTTAATCTGCTGTTAAATGCCAATGCCGCCGGCGTGAGTCCGCTGGCCGGTTACACGGTACAGGCCCAGGGTTTTTGCCATGGCTTAACACCGGACGACTGCGACGGGATGCAACATTATTTCGGCCGTTTTCAGCGTTTGCAACAAACCGAATTGCGGCCGGGGCGATACGATTGCTATTCCCTGAGTCCAAGCGCCGGTGCTTCGGTCTTGTTGCCGGCTTGCGTTTGTTGGGATACCCCGGATTTCGATTCGATAGATGCCGCCGACTATCGCGAAGGCGTGATCCGTACCATCGCGCTGGCCGACATCGTGGTATTGGTGGTGAGTAAGGAAAAATACGCCGATCAATCGGTTTGGGAAATGATGAAAGCCATCGAGGCTTTCCAACAGCCCACCTTGATTTGCGTGAATAAGCTCAACGAGGGTAGTGAGTCGGTGATTCTGGATTCCCTGGGGCAAAAATGGCTGCAGACCCGTCATGATCCTTTACCTACTGTGGTACCCTTGTTATTCCAAAAAGCCCCGGCCGTGCCGAGCTGGCCGCAGTTGGCCGCGCACGTATTCGCCGATCTGGCGAAAAAGGTCACCCGACATAAACACGCCGCTCGCCAGCAGCAATTACTCAGCCGTTATTGGTTGGACTGGCTGCAACCGGTGTTTGCCGAACACCATGCCCAGCATCATTGGCAAACTTTGGTAGATCAAGCTTTGGCGCAGGCGGTTAAGGAGTACCAGCGCGATTACCTTAACCATCCGCATCATTACGAAACCTTTCAAAACGCCTTATTAAACCTGCTGACGCTGCTGGAAATTCCCGGTATCGCCAAAGCCTTGGGCAAGACCCGGCGGGCCATGACTTGGCCGTTTCGTAAGTTGTTTGCCTTGGGTAGCGGTAACGCCGCCATCAATCCCAATCAGGAACTCGGGGTGCTGAATCAGCTAGGCGAGCACCTGTTGATTCAAATTGCCGACCGCTTACTGGAGAAAACCGAAACCGAGCCGGCCGATAGCCGCTGGTGGAAAGAAACCGCGATGGCGCTTAGACAAAAACGCGGCGATCTGTTGCAGATTTACCGGCAGGCGGTGACCGATTACCACAGCGATTTTCAACAGGATGTGGAGGCTTCGGCGCAGCGCTTATATGTAAAGTTGCAAGAGCAGCCGGTGATACTGAACAGCCTGCGTGCTACCCGTGTCACCACCGATGCCGGTGCTTTATTGCTGGCGATCCAGGCCGGCGGCATCGGCATCCACGATTTGGTGATTACGCCATTGATGCTGACCATTACCTCGTTGCTGGCGGAAAGCGCCATCGGCAGTTATATGCATAAGGTCGAAGCCGAATTAAAACAGCATCAGCTCAACACCGTGAAAACCGCGCTGTTCGAGGCCTGCCTGAAACAACGTTTATATTTGTTGCCGCAAGGCGTGCTGTCGCCCACCCGCTTTAATATCTCCGAACAACAATGCCACGCCGCGGAACTGGCGCTGAAAGAGAAGAAACATGGCTTACGATTACTCTGAATTGCTGACCCAAGCCCGGCAATGGGCCGCAGCTGCGCAAGCCGAAGGCCGATTGAGCGCGGATCGGGCTCAATTATTGACCACGATAGACGCGCGCAGCACGGAAAGCCTATTCGCCGCGAGTCAAACCGATCCGGATACCAGGCCCTTGATTGTGGCCTTCATGGGCGGCACCGGCGTCGGTAAAAGCAGCTTGCTGAATCGTTTGGCGGGGCAGGCGATAGCCCGGGCCGGTATCGAGCGGCCGACCTCGCGGGAAGTGACTTTGTATCATCATCAAAGCCTGGCGATTAACAAACTGCCGGCCGGCTTGCCGCTGGATAGTATCAAGATCAGCCAGCACAATGACGCGGTCAACAGCCATATCGTCTGGATCGACATGCCGGATTTCGACAGCATAGAACTCGGCAACAAGCGTCTGGTACTGGAGTGGCTGCCGCATATCGACGTGCTGCTGTATGTAGTCAGCCCCGAGCGCTACCGCGACAACAAAGCCTGGCAATTGCTGCTGGCGGAAGGTGCAAAACACGCCTGGCTGTTTGTGATGAATCAGTGGGATCGCGGCCAACCGGTGCAATACGACGATTTTAAACAGCAGCTGGGTAAGGCCGGTTTTACCGATCCCTTCATCTTTCGCACCAGTTGCAGCGAACCGGACGGCGACGAATTTGCCGCCTTGCTGGAGCAGTTGCGGCAACTCTCCGGACAGCATAGCGTCGCCCAATTGGAGCAGCGCGGCGAACAACTGCGCCGCCAGCATCTAAAGCAGACCTTGCAACAACTGGTCGACGACTTTTCCGCGCAAGACTACGCGCAATTACAGCAGAGTTTCGATGCACTATGGCAGCATACGGAAGCCAGCTTGCAACAAGGTCTGGCCTGGCCGATCAAGCAACTCGCACAATTCTGGGCGGAGAATCTGGGTCAACCAGCGGACATCAAGCTTTGGGACGAATGGGCGCAGAACCGCCTAAACGATTTGCTGGACGAGCTGGTTTTGCAAGCCGCGCAAGCCAATATCCCCAGCAAACCCTTGAAAAGCGCATTGCAAAACGTGCGCGAGCAAACCGAGAAAAATCTCACCGCCCAAACCGAGCTGGCCGGCAGGCAGGCTTTATTGAAGCCCGGTAACGGTGCTCAGCGTTTTCTGCTGAGATTAACCGCAATCTGCGAAACTGTCTTACCGCTGGCGGCTATGGGCGTAGTCGGTTACCAGGTGTTCTCCGGCTACTACCACAGCGCAGCCGACGCCACCGCTTACCTGGGTACCGACTTCGCGGTTCACAGCGTGCTATTGATCGGCCTGAGCTGGCTGATCCCGTTTTTCCTGCACAAAAAAATTCAGCCATCCTTGCAAAAGGCTGCTTTGAAAGGCTTGCAGAAAGGCTATCAACAAGCGTTGTCGGCGGTTAGGGCTGAAATCGAGCAAATATTACTGGTCGAGCAGCAACGCAATGAACGGTTACAGCAGCAATTACAAACAATACTGGCCAAGTGCGGCGCCGGGCCGGCCGTGGCAATAGAGAAGGGGAGTTTGTTGGGCCGGGTTTTGTTGGCGGATTGAATATTCTCGTGGAGCTTTGGAGAGTTGCAGTCCATGGCATAGTTTTACCGAGCGCCAATACGCCTCAGAATATCGGCACGCAAAAGATCAAATTACTGAAAAAATCAGCCTATCGATTAAACTCATCCAACCAGGCGTTGCTAACTGATAGTTTGTAGCGGGTCACTGTCTTCTGCCAGGAAGTATTCTTATGATCACATTGCCAAATGTCTCAAGGCGGCTAAAACTATTCCTCTCGATTCTGTTGCCGTTTGCGGCCTGCTTTCTGCAGATCCTACTCTGGGACGTCATCCAGCCATTCGTTTTTTTCTTATTTTATCCGGCGGTTTTTTTTAGCGGCAGATTGGGCGGCTTAGTCGGTGGCGTGCTGGCGACTCTCATTTCGGTGCTGTTGATAAACTGGTTTTTCATCGAACCTGTACATAGTTTCGCTTTCAGTAAATCGATACACATTGCTGCTGTTGCGGTGTTTTTCATCGTCGGCTGTTTGATGGCATTGGTTCACTACCAATTAGAACGTAACACCAGCACATTGCTGGAAACCCAGCGCAATTTGCAACATGCTTTAGCAAAAACGCATGTTGCCGAAGCCCGTTTCAAAGCCATGTTTCAACAGTCTCCATTGGGAACTGCCTTGATCGATTCTCATACCGGACACCTGTATGAAGTCAACCAAACCTATGCGGACATTGTCGGCAGGCCGTTGGAACAACTCACGGACATTGATTGGATGCAAATTACGCATCCCGACGATATTCAAGCCGACCTGGACAATATGGCACGCCTGAACGCCGGAGAAATTGACGGATTTCAGATGAACAAACGCTATATCCGTCCCGATCAGTCAATTGTCTGGATCAGCATGACGATCGCCCCCGTCAAAGTAAGCAATGGGGAAAGTCCAAGACATTTATGCTTGATTAAAGACATCACGCAACGTCTGGAAACAGAAAAACAGCTCGCCGAAGCGCAAGCCATTGCCGCCAAATTTCATAGCGAACAGCGCTACGCCGCCTTGGTCGATCAGGATATTGTCGGTATCGCCGAAGCAGATCTTACCGGTAGGCTCACGTTCGTCAATGATCGCTACTGCGCAATTACCGGCCATACGCGGGAGCAATTACTCGGCAGGGAGGTGTTGTCTATTACGCATCCCGACGATAGGGAGCATAACGCGGACCAGTTTGCGCATATGGCGGCCAGCGGCAAAAGCTTTGTCATCGAAAAACGCTATGTGCGTGCCGATGGCGAAATTTCTTGGGCTTTGAATACCGTTTCGGCAATCCGCGATGAGTCAGGGCTTCCAGTCACTTTCTCGGCCATGGTATTGGACATTACCGAGCGTAAACAGCAAGAAAAACGCCTGCAGCAAACCCTGGATCTTCTCCACTTAGCCGAGCGATCCGCTACTGCCGGTGCCTGGAGTTGGGATATAAAAAGTGGCGAACTGGAATGGTCGGACGCGCTTTTTATACTGTTCGGCTTATCTCCGGAAACCGCCTCAGCCAGCTTTGACACATGGCATTCGGTACTGCATCCCGATGATCGGGAAGAGGTTGAAAATAAAATCGCCTTAGCCATCCGGGATCGCCACGCCTTAGTCTCGACGTATCGCATTGTGTTGCCCGACGCATCCATGCGTTGGATTGACACCTATGGCAACGCCAGTTACAACGCCGCCGGCGAGCCGTTACGATTTGCCGGCCTGTGTGTTGATGTTACTCAGCGCAAGCAAGCCGATAGTTTGCTTCGCGACAGTGAGCAACGCTTTCGCAAGCTGTTTGAACATTTGCCCGTTGCTTACCAATCCCTGGATATCGACGGACGTTGGCTGGATTGCAACCAAAAAATGGCGGATTTACTGGGCTTCGACTCTCCGGAGCAAATGGCCGGTTTGGATTTTGTCGACTACTGGCACAAAGTATTGCGAGAAGGATTTACCCCAGCATACGATCACTTCAAAACCACCCATAGCATCGATGGCGAAATTCAACTGTATCGACGGGATGGTCAGCTGATCGACGTCATCGTTGCCGGCCGGATTCAGCGCGATGCGGAAGGCAAATTCATGCGCACTCATTGTGTGGTCATCGACATCTCGGAACGTCATGTTCTGGAGAGAGCGATGCGTGAGCTGAACAGCAGTTTGGAACGGAAGGTGGCGGAGCGCACTGAAGCGCTACGCATAAGTGAAAGTCGAGCCAAGCAAATTTTGGCCAGTCATCCGATTGCGGTAATGCTGATTGATGGGCAAGGCATCATTCAAGATGCAAATAAAAAAGCCGGCGAATTGATTCGTTGCGCACCGGAAGCCTTGCTGGGTTGCTCAGTCGATGACTTGATTCCTTCGGTTAAGCGCCATAACCATGCGCAGCATCGCGCCGAGTATGCCCAAAGCCCGCAACATCGGCAGATGTCCGCGAACCGGGAAGTCTCGGTGCTGGCGAACGATGGCGTCGAAATTCCGGTCGAGATTGGCCTGGGCCCGATTACGTTGGAAGGCGTACCGCATGTCATCGTTGCGCTAAACGATATCTCCCGGCGCAAGCAGGCCGAACAAGCGCTCCGGGAAAGCCAGGAGAATCTGGAGCGGGCGCAAGCCGTCGCTAAAGTCGGCAGCTGGAAATTGGCTGGATCAACAGACTATTTTGCGGTCTCCGATGAAACTCGCAGGATGTTTAATTTTGAGGGTGAGGGCTTAGTGGCTTACGCCGACTGGTTTGCCCCCATCCACCCCGACGATCGAGCCGCGGTGGAAAGCGCGTGGCACGCGGCCTGTCAGGGAGTTCCTTTCGAAGTGGTTTTTCGTATTGAAGTCCAGGGTCAACTAAAGTGGATCAAGGGGATGGCCGAATTGACTTTCGATGCGGCGAATAATGTGATTAGCGGTATCGGTATTGTCCAGGACATTACCTCGCTCAAGCAAGCGGAACTGCAAATCCGTGAGACGATGCAATATCTCCAGTTGGCGACCAAAGCCTCGGGGATAGGGGTCTGGACCTGGAATATCAGCAGCGGTCAAATTGAATGGGATGATCGTATGCACGAGCTTTACGGAATAGACAACGACGGTAGCGCTATCTGTTATGAACTATGGCGGTCTCGCATACATCCCGATGATTTACTCGAAACCGAAGCGGCGCTTAAAGTAGCCGTTTCTAACGAAACCAGCTTTGCCAAGATATTTCGAATCGTGTTAGCGGATGGCCGGATTCGCTATATCAAGCCTGATTCCATCTTTGAATACGATTTCAACGGCAAGCAGACTAGATTAATTGGTATCAATCGTGATATTTCCGAGGAGATCAAACAACAGGACATCCTGCACGAAGCCCGGCAAGCCGCGGAAGCAGCCAATCAGGCCAAAAGCAGTTTCTTGGCCAATATGAGTCACGAAATCCGCACGCCAATGAATGCCATTATCGGCTTGTCTTCGTTAGTGCTGGATACCGAACTGACCCGGCAGCAACGCGATTATCTCGGTAAGGTGCAAGCCGCCAGCAAATCTCTTTTGAATTTAATCAATGACATTCTGGATTATTCCAAAATCGAAGCGGGCCATTTACATTTTGAAAAAGCGCCATTCCGACTAGAGGATGTGATCCACAACACGACACTCTTGTTCTCGCTCAGGCTGGAGGAAAAAGGCCTCAGGTTTACTGCCGAATTAGGGGCCGACCTGCCATCGGTCTTGATTGGCGACAGCATGCGCTTGGAGCAAGTGCTGAACAATTTGCTCGGCAATGCCATCAAGTTCACCGAACACGGCAGCATTAGTCTCAAGGTGGAATTAGTGCCCTTGCTCGACGCAAGTCCAAATGTCGCGATCCTGCGCTTTAGCATTCGCGATACCGGCATTGGTATTCGACAAGAACAGCTGGAACAATTATTTACACCGTTTACCCAGGCCGATACGACCATTAGTCGCCGTTTTGGCGGGACTGGCCTGGGCTTGTCTATTTCCAGGCGCCTGGTGGAACTGATGGGTGGAGAAATTGGCGTCAGTAGTATCGAAGGCCAAGGCAGCATCTTCACCTTTACTGCCCGCTTCGAATCCGCTAGTCCTCAGCTTGCTGCCACAGTCGAAGCCAATAGCTTGGCCGATAGCCGAACGTTGGAATCAAGCTCACTGATCAGCACCATCCGAGGCGCGGAAATTCTGTTGGTGGAAGACAGCCCTACCAATCAACTGGTTGCACAGAAATTTTTGGAAAAAATGCAGCTTAACGTGACATTGGCGGTAAATGGCCTGGAAGCGGTCCATTGGGTGAGCAAAAAAGCCTTTGATGCGGTGTTGATGGATGTACAAATGCCCATCATGGACGGCTATGAAGCAACTCGGCAGATTCGCGCACTGCCGGAAGGTCAACAGCTACCGATTATCGCTATCTCTGCGTCGGTGATGGCGGATGCCAAGCAAGCCTGTCTGGAAGCGGGTATGAATGACCATGTGCCCAAACCCTTTAATATTGAGCTGTTGACCAAGAGCTTGCTGAAGTGGATAAAGCCCAGGGCGCATCAACCGACGCCACTGTTGGATACGAATTCCGAAGCTACAATTGTTCAACCAAAGCTCGTCAAAATAGACCAGGTGGCACTTCAGCCTTTATTGCTGGAGTTGGAGCGATTTCTCAGCGAAAACATGTTGGACGCCAAGAAAGTGGCGGGGCGGATAGACACGCTGTTAGGCAACACATCGCTAGCCACCGCATTCTTCGCGGTCAGCGATCTCGTTAGAAAAATGCGTTTTAAAGATGCGCTATCGGCATTGGACGCGTTTAAGCGTCAACTGGACTAAAAACCTTATCAATTAGGATGATACATGAGCGAATTTGCCGCTAAATCCCGACCACTCATTTTGATCATCGACGATATCCTCGACAACGTCGAAGCCGTGGGAGAAGTACTATCCGCTGAGTATGCCGTTCAGTTCGCGACTTCGGGACCGGAGGGGCTGGATTTAATTCAGAGAAAAGCGCCGGATTTAATCTTGTTGGACGTGATGATGCCGGAGATGGACGGTTATGCGGTATTTGCCGAATTAAGCCGCAATCCGGAAACCGCTAAAATCCCGGTTATTTTTGTTACCTCCCACAACGATATCGAGAATGAACTGAAAGCGCTGAGCGTGGGCGCGGTGGATTTTATTTCCAAACCTATCATTCCGGAAATAGTCCGGGCCCGCGTTCATACCCATTTAAGCTTGCGCCAACGCGAACGGGATATTCAACAACTCAATACGCTACTTGAAAGCAAAGTCCAGGAGCGTACCCAACAAGTGCAATCTCTGAATAGCGCACTCGAAGAGCGTGCCAAACAAGCGGAAGCCGCCAGCAAAGCTAAAACGCTGTTCCTGAATGCGATGAGTCATGAGCTGCGCACTCCGATGTCGGCCATCATTGGTTTTAGCCATTTATTGCTGCAAAAAATCACAGATCCGGGCGTAGCCAACCAACTTTCAAGTATTCGCAAGGCCGCCAATCATCTGTCCGATACGATTAACGAGATCCTGGAGTTTACGCAAATAGAATCCGGGGGAATGACTAAGGTTAGCAATGATCTTGACCTGGCGGATATTTTCCGGCATGTCAATGAAAGTACTGAAGATCAAGCGCTGGCAAAAAATCTCAGGTATTCGAGCCGGATTGATCCCAACATTCCGCGACATCTGATCGGTGATCCGCTCAAATTGGAACAGGTATTGCGCAATCTGACCGCCAATGCGATTAAGTTCACGCGCGAGGGGTCCGTCACGCTGGAGGCCTGGCTCATTGACCGATCTGAGCATGCGGTTGATCTCCGGTTTACGGTGCAGGATACGGGTATCGGGATCGAGTCGGCTAAATTGGAACACATATTCAAACCCTTTGAGCAAGCCGACTCCGGCCTTACCCGGCAATATGGCGGCGTCGGGCTGGGCTTGTCCATCAATCGCAAGTTGATTGAAATGATCGGCGGCACGATGGGCGTGGCATCGGAAGTCGGCGTAGGCAGTAAATTTTGGGTCGCGCTAAAACTGAAGCTAGGCAAACCGCCCATTGATCAGCAATTTAGTCTGCCGCCGCTGCAAATGCTGCGGGGCCTGGCGCCCAAACCCCGTATCTTGCTGGTGGACGATGATCGCATCAATCAAAGTATTTTCAGCATGTTCCTGGAAGATGCCGGACTACCCTTTCATATCGCCAGCGACGGTACCGAAGCCGTTTCCAACGCGCAAATACATGCGTATGACCTGATTTTGATGGATGTCCAGATGCCGATCATGAACGGTCTGGATGCTACCCGTGCCATTCGGCAACTGCCGGAGAAAGCGCTGACCCCCATCGTGGCGATATCGGCCAATGCGTTTGACGAAGACAGGGCGCGCTGTGTTGAAGCCGGCATGAATGCATTCTTGGCCAAACCGGTTTTGCCTGAACCATTCTATGCTGAACTAGCCAAGTGGCTAATGAAGTCAACCCTTAGCTAGCTATTGACACGGGTAAAATCAATTGGACGCCACGCAATTTCGACCATTGGCTTTTGCCTGATAGAGCTGCTGATCGGCCGCCTGCAACAATGCCGAGGCATCCGGCATTTCCGCTATTGGCGAGTATGTGGCTGCCCCGACAGAGATCGTCACTATGGGGGCGGCTAGGGAATGTCGATGCGGAATTTTTAACGTTTCAACGGATAGGCGTATCCTTTCGCCAATCGCTACCGCGCCGGCTTCATCGGTTTGGGGCAGGATTGCGACAAATTCTTCACCGCCATATCGTGCAAGAAAATCTGTCGGCCGGTTCAATGCACTTTTCATGGCGCGCGCCACGTTCTGCAAGCAGGTATCGCCACCGCCATGCCCGTAGTGATCATTGAATTGCTTGAAGTAGTCGATATCCATGATAAGCACGGAAAGCGGTATGCGCTCTCGTTGGCTGCGCTTCCATTCGAGTTCGAGTTGTTCGTCAAAACGGCGGCGGTTTGACAGATGCGTTAGCGCATCGATCATCGCGAAGGACTCGAGCAAGTCGGCACGACGCTTAAATTCGATATGATTCTTCGCCCGCATCCGAACCAGCGCCGGGTTGAAGGGCTTTTTGATGTAATCAACAGCCCCTAGCGTTAAGCCAACCCCCTCATCATCGTCCGAATCCTTGGCGGTCACGAAAATCACCGGGATATGACGCGTCGCGTTGTTGGATTTTAAGCGCTTGCAAACTTCAAACCCGTCCATCTCCGGCATCATCACATCCAAAAATATCAGATCGGGAAGATAGGATTCCGCCAGAGCCAGGCCTTCCAAGCCTGATGTCGCAAATTGAACCTGGTTGTCCGCCGCTAGCGCATCGCCCAACACTTCAACATTATTGGGGATGTCATCAACAATAAGAATTCGTGGTTTGGAATGAGCAATACTGGGCATGGCAGTTTATGGAATTCTAATAGACACCATTTCAAAGGTCTTCAGTTCGCTACGGATGTAGATGTTTAAAACATAGTACTATTTTTGTAAATCGACTGAATACCTTCGTGGTGAGTATCCTATTTGGGGCGATAGCGCCAATCCACTAGTTCCAAAAGCAGTCACTCAACAGCACAATCCTATCGGAATGCGCGGCCGTGGCGCGAACGAAATTCGCGGTTTTTTTAAAGCGGAATAGAGGGTCGGTATAGATAAGAATGCGCTTTGCGGGGCCGTTATTTTCAATCGGTCTTCAGTTCCCGGTTTCTCCTGTCTTTTGGTACAGCTCTTGCTCGGTAGCTAACCGAGCCTTGAAATGGCCGGGAATTTAAACATTTCCTGTCATCTTCATAACATTGCTCAAGCTCGAATGTTCGATGGCCGACAGCCGCTTGGTCGAACGAGTAGCCTGCCGGTTTCAAACGAATGTCCGCATAACAAATTTCAAGAGGATTAGACCATGGCTGAATTTTTTATTGAGATAAGCGCCCAGGAAACTGGCGAGCACCTGATTCATAAATCCACATGCTCGGCGCTACCGGCCAAGGATGCGATTTACTATCTGGGATCGATCAGCAATGTGGTAAGCGCCGCAAAGAAAGCCGGCGAGCGATTCGCCAAGCCTACCGCATGTCCGCAGTGTTCGCCGGCGTGATCGAGTCGATGAAACGAATTATTGTAACTTGAATAGTCTTTCGCAGACGGATTGCCGGCCGGCAATCCGTCTGCGACTGCGTTAAGGGTTAACGGCTTCGCTATCGATTACCGCCGCAGGTCGTTGTTCGCCTTTGCCGATCTCCAGCAAGTCCCAAAACAACAAACCGCCGCCGGCGGCCGTCATCAAGCCGAATACCATGCGCCAGACCATCGCTTGCATAAACCAGGGATGATTTTGCGCTGCGAAATAGCCGGCCCAGGTTGAGCCTTCGACCGCGCGTTCGATGAAGGATTGTTCATAGCCGGCGATCAATAAGGCTATGGTCATACCCATCACACCCAGATTCAAAAGTACCGCTGCGGTTTTCCAGCGCCAGCCATTGACCAATTCGCCACCCATCCAGACATTACCGCGGGCTTGCTGTGCGGCCAGGTAGAAGAAGGCAATGTTGATAGTGGCATAAGCGCCGAAGAAAGCTAAATGGCCGTGCGAAGCGGACCATTGGGTACCGTGGGTATACAGATTGATTTGCGGCAGCGTGTGCATGAATCCCCAAACGCCGGCACCGAGAAAGTTACCGAAGGCATGGGCGATGATCCAGGCCAGGGCCGGGTGATTGCTGTTTTTAAATTTATGCGCGCCGGCATCGTAAATCGAATGCACCACCATCGCGACCAGCGGAATCGGTTCCAGGGCGGAGAAGAAGCCGCCGATGGTAAACCAATATTCCGGCGTACCGATCCAGAAATAGTGATGCCCAAGGCCCAAGATGCCGGAGCCGAACATCAACGCCACTTCGATATACAGCCAGGTTTGCACGACCTTGCGGCGTACGCCCAGCAATTTCATCAAGCTCCAGGCCATGATGCAGCCCACCAGCACTTCCCAGGTGGCTTCCACCCACAAATGGATCACCCACCACCACCAGTACTGATCGACGGAAATGTTGGTCACATAAAACATGCCGGCCAGATACAAACCGGCCAAGGCTACCAAATCCAAGGTCAACACCCCGGCGATGCCCGACCATTTGCCTTTGGCAAAGGTGGCGGCGACGTTGTAGAAAAAGGTTAGTACCACGACGACGATGCCGATGTCGGCCCAGCGCGGCGCTTCGATGTACTCGCGGCCTTCATTGATCAGCCATAGCGACGTGTCGGTGCCGCTGCCGATTTGAATCAGCAAGTACACCAAGACTACGATGGTGACGGCGCCGGTCAGCACCCAAAACGCCAGTTGACCCCATTTCAGGCCGACGATCTCGACGCCGCTTTCATCTTCCAGAAACCAGTACACCGAGCCGAGAAAGCCGTACAGCATCCATACCACCATCGCGTTGATATGCACCATGCGGTTAACGTTGAAATCGAGGATTTCGTATAAAAAGCTCGGGAAGATGAACTGCAAACCGGCCAGCAGGCCGAAGAGCAACTGTGCCATGAACAACACCATGGCGACGGTGAAATAGTGTACCGCCAGTTTTTGACCGCCGCTCAAATTCGGATTGGCCATTAAGCTGGCATGTTTTTGTTGGCAACCGGCCCAGCAGGCAGCGGCTTTCTCTTGATAGGCTTGTAGCGTCATTTATTTATCCTCTTCGCCCAGCGCGATGAAATTATGCGGGAAGCCGTTGGTGTCGATGGACGACATCCATTTCAGGAAAGCGACGATGGCTTCCGCTTCCGGCGGCGTGATGTCCAGATTCGGCATCTTGCGGTTGGAGCCGTAAGTGCGGGCATTTTTTTCCGGATCGAGCAGGAAATTCACCATCATCTGTTCGCGCGATTCCTTGGCGCCCCAGCCCTGATCCAGCCAGGCTTTAGTCAAGTCCGGCGCGAAATAGGCGCCGTTGCCGAGCAAGGTATGGCAGTTCATACAGTTTTTGGCTTGCACGGTTTTTTTGCCGTGATCGACCAGTTTTTCCGCTTCTTCTTCGCTCAGGGTTTTGCCGAACAATGGCGCGTCATTGCCTATGGTCGGTTGATAGCGCTGTTTGGCCTTGTCGAAGCGATAACTGACGTCTTTGTTAATCACGCTATAAGCCGGCACGCGTGGACCGCCGGCGCTGATTTGTTTCATCGAATCGAAGCTTAAAATTACTAATAACACAAAGGAACCGCCGGTGACCCAGATCGCGGTTTTTTTCCAGAATGTTTCCGACGCCCAGCGGGGCGGGCTTTGCTCAGTCATGATGACCTCCAGATTGATGAGAGTGGTGAGTTTCGTCGTCGTGCGTCGCGGCGCACAATTTCCAGATCAGACGTGGCATCCAGCCGTAGCCAAGTACCATTAACAGCGACAGCAACAGCCAATAATCGTTAAAATGATTGACGTAGCTGAACACGCCGACGCAAATCAGCAACGCGGCGTAGATTAACCAAGCGGCAATCCCGAACGCGCGGCGGCCGCTGATCTTGGACCAGGCATACAATGCGGCGTATACGGTAGCCAGCAAGATGATCAACGCCGCGCTGAAAAAGCTCAGGAAAAAATCGGACAGGGCAACGGGTTCGATCAACATTTAATTTACCGCCGGAAAGTTTTATAACATGCGTTTAGAATGCAACTTTTTGGCAAGTGTAAGCGTCATTAACGTTTATTTCAAATACAGCTTTAATTAGACTCATCGACATGCAATTGACTGCACACACCGATTACGCGCTGCGCGTATTGATTTATCTGACTATTAACACCGAGAAATTGGTGACAATTACCGAATTGGCCGAGTTTTTCGGCGTTTCCAGAAACCACTTGGTCAAGGTGGTGCACAAATTGGGTATTAAGGGCTTTGTGCAAACTGTAAGAGGCAAGGGCGGCGGCATTCGTTTATCGCGGCCGGCGCGGGAGATTAGTGTCGGCAATGTGGTACGGGAAGTGGAGGGGCGCTTTCAGATGGCCGAATGTTTCAATCCCAAAAAACAAGGCCATTGCGCCCTGCAAACCAACTGCGGACTGATCGGTTTATTGGGTGGTGCGCTGGAGCAGTTTTTACAAACGCTGGATAAGGCGGTATTGAGCGACTTGGTGCCCGGACCAGTGCCGGGTGGCTTGGACGCAGTGCCGCCAAAACAGGGTTAGGGCATTGCGGCTCGGCGCGGTTAGCGATAGGCGCCGACGTAAGGATTGCTGCGCATTTCCGCGTCAAAGGTAGACATCGGGCCGTGGCCGGGGATGAATTTCACGTCCTCGCCCAAGGGCCAAAGTTTTAACTGAATCGAGTCGATTAAGGTTTCATAGTTGCCTTTCGGAAAATCGGTGCGACCTATCGAGCCTTTGAATAACACATCGCCCACCAGCGCCAGGCGCTGTGTTTCGCTAAAAAACACCACATGGCCGGGCGTATGACCGGGGCAGTGGATAACCTGTAACACTTCGTTGCCAACGTTAACCGTGTCGCCGTCGTTCAACCAACGCTGCGGGGTGAAGCCGGCCGATTCCGGAAAACCGAACATCCGGCATTGCTCCGACAGGGCTGCGATCCAGAAATCATCTTCAATATGCGGGCCGATGATCGGCAACGAGAGTTTTTCAGCCAACTCGGCCACGCCGCCGACATGATCGAGATGGCCATGGGTGACCAGAATCGATTCCAACTCCACGCCTTGCTTTTTGACTTCCTTCAGCAATACATCGATGTCGCCGCCCGGATCGACCAGGGCAGCTATATTGGTTTGTTCGCAGACCAGTAAGGTGCAGTTTTGTTGGTAGGCGGTGACGGGGATGATGGTGTAGCGCATGCTTGGTCAGTATTGGATTTGCAGGGCTCCCGTTTGCACGGGAGCGAGAGTATGGGATTTAGATGTTCAACAGCAAATGCGCGGGCGCTTCCAAACATTCCTTGATGATACCCAAAAACTGTACCGCTTCCTTGCCGTCCACCAATCGATGGTCGTAGGACAAGGCCAGGTACATGATCGGCCGGATCACGATTTCGCCGTTTTCCACTACCGGCCGGTCTTTAATCGCATGCATACCCAGAATCGCGCATTGCGGCGGATTCAGGATAGGTGTGGACAACATGGAACCGAAGATGCCGCCGTTGGTAATGGTAAAGGTACCGCCGCTCAGATCTTCGACGCTGATCGAGCCGTTGCGGGCTTTGTTGCCGAAATCGTGGATGCCTTTTTCGATGCCGGCAAAATCCAGTTGGTCGGCGTCGCGCAGAATCGGCACGATCAAGCCGCGCGGCGTGGTGACGGCAATGCCGATGTCGTAATAGCCGTGGTAAATGATGTCGCTGCCGTCTATTGACGCGTTGATGGCCGGAAAGCGTTTCAGCGCTTCGATCGAGGCTTTCACGAAAAAGGACATGAAGCCCAGTTTGATATTGTGTTTGGTCTCGAAGCGGTCTTTGTATTGATTGCGCAGATCGATCACCGCTTTTAAGTTCACCTCATTGAAGGTGGTTAGCATCGCGGCGTTTTGTTGGGCTTGCAGCAAGCGCTCGGCAACTTTCGCGCGCAGGCGGGTCATCGGCACCCGTTGTTCCGGACGCAGGCTGGCGATGGCGGTTGCCGACAGTGGCGAGTGAGTTTCCGCCGCCGGCGCGGGAGCGGGTGGGGCGTCCTGCTGTTGTTCGTTCAAGAAGCCCAATACATCACTTTTCAGAATTCGGCCGTGTTTGCCGGAGCCGGCAATAGCTTGCGGATCAAGGTCTTTTTCGGCGACCAGTTTGCGAACGGAAGGGCTAAGAATGGCTTCTTCGGCTTTTTCGTTCGCCGGAGCCGGTTTGGCTTGCTGGGCGTCCAGTTTGGCCAGCAGTTGACCGCCGACCACGGTTTCGCCGTCCTGAACCACCAGCTCGACCAGCGTGCCGGATTTTGGCGCCGGTACTTCCAGGATGACTTTGTCGGTTTCGAGATCGGCCAGATTATCGCCTTCGTTCACCCATTCGCCGGCCTGTTTGTGCCATGCGACCAGGGTGGCGTCGGACACGGATTCGGGAAGGCTGGGGACCAGAATTTCAAAGCTCATGTGTATTTCCTTCGTTGCTGCCATAGAGCGCGGCGTGAACCACCGCGCGTTGTTCGTTAAGATGGGTTTTGTAATTACCGACCGCCGGTGCCGCCGATGCGACCCGGCCGGCATAGCTGATAGGAATATTCTTGTCTATCAGGTCGAAAAAATGGTGTTTGCTTTGGTACCAGGCGCCTTGGTTTTTCGGCTCCTCCTGACACCAGACAATATGTTCGATATTAGGATATTTGTCGATTTCGCGTTTGAATTGCTCGTTTGGGAAAGGATAGAGCTGCTCGATGCGAATAATGGCGACGTGGCGCAGTTGCTCTTGTTCCAGGCGGCGGGCTTCCAGCAGGTCGAAATACACCTTGCCGGCGCACAAGACGATGCGCGTGACATGGTAGGGGTCGATATCGTCCTGTTCGCCAATCACGTTCAAAAATTCGCCATCGGTCAAATCGCTCAGCGTCGATACCGCCAGTTTGTGGCGCAATAAGCTTTTGGGGCTCATGACGATGAGCGGCTTACGATATTGGCGCAGCATTTGCCGGCGCAGCAAATGAAAAATTTGCGCAGGTGTAGTGGGGACGCAGACTTGAATATTATGGTCGGCGCATAGCTGTAAATAGCGCTCCAGGCGGGCCGAGGAATGTTCCGGGCCTTGGCCTTCGAAACCGTGCGGCAATAGCATCACCAAGCCGCTGAGCTTGCCCCATTTGGTTTCGCCGGAGGCGATGAACTGGTCGATTACCACTTGCGCGCCGTTGGCGAAGTCGCCGAATTGCGCTTCCCAAATCACCAGTTTATTCGGTTCGGTGGAACTGTAACCGTATTCGAAACCCAATACGCCCGCTTCCGAGAGCAGCGAGTTGAAGATTTGCGCCCGGCCCTGGTCTTCGCTTAGATGCTTGAGCGGGATGAAGTTTTCACCGTTGGCCTGATTCAGCAAAATGGCGTGGCGGTGAGAAAAAGTGCCGCGGCCGATGTCCTGGCCGGTCAGGCGCATATTGTATTTTTCCAATAGCAGCGTCGCATAAGCCAGATTTTCCGCGAAGCCCCAATCCATCGGGATTTCGCCGGCCGCCATTTTATTGCGGTCTTCCATGACCTTGGCGACTCTGGGGTGTAATTCAAAACCCTCAGGCAAGCTTTGCAGGCGTTGGTTGCAAAACTGAATATGCTCTAAGGTTATCGAGGTGTCGGCGGGCGTGTCCCAATGTTTGTTTTGATAAGGCACCCAGCGCGCGGAGTATGAATAAACGTTGTTTTCGATAATCGGCCGCGACACCGGCTGGCCTTCGTTGAGCAACTGCTGGTAATCCTGCTCCATTTTCTGCACCATGTCTTCCGTGATCACGCCTTCCGCGATTAATTTTTGCGCGTAGATTTGCGGCGGGGTTTGATGATCGCGGATGGATTTGTACATCATCGGCTGGGTAGCCGCCGGTTCGTCCGCTTCGTTGTGGCCGTGGCGGCGGTAGCAAATCAGATCGATCACGACATCTTTATGAAAGGTGTTCCGGTAATCCAGCGCCAGTTGCGTGACGAAAATCACCGCTTCCGGATCGTCGCCGTTGACGTGAAAAACCGGCGCCTGAATCATGTTGGCAACGTCGGTGCAATATAGGGTGGAACGCGCGTCGAACGGATTGCTGGTAGTAAAACCGATTTGATTGTTGATGACGATATGTACGGTGCCGCCGGTGGAGAAGGCGCGCGTTTCCGACATGTTCAAGGTTTCCATCACAATGCCCTGGCCGGCAAACGCGGCGTCGCCATGAATCAATATCGGCAGAATCGCATCGAAACCATCGACGCCGTGCCGATCTTGCCGGGCTTTTACCGAACCTTCCACCACCGGATTGATGATTTCCAGGTGAGAAGGGTTGAAGGCCAATGTCAAATGAATCGGGCCGCCTGGCGTGGCGATATTGGAGGAAAAACCTTGATGGTATTTGACGTCGCCGGTCAACACGCCGGGCGAGGACGTGTGGGTACCCTCGAATTCGCCGAACAGTACCGCCGGGCTTTTGCCCAATATATTAATGAGTACGTTCAAGCGGCCGCGATGGGCCATGCCGATCACGATTTCCTTGCCTTTGTGTTCGCCGGCGCGCTGGATTAATTCGTCCAGAACCGGAATCAAGGACTCGCCGCCTTCCAGTGAAAAACGTTTTTGGCCGACATATTTGCGGTGCAGGAACCGTTCCAGGCCTTCGGCGGCAATCAGCAATTTCAAAAGCCACTGGCGTTTTTCCGGATGGCTGCTGAAATCCGGTTTGGCACCTTCCAGTTTATCCTTGATCCAGCGCTTTTTTTCGTCATCGACGATGTGCATGTATTCGCTGCCGATGCTGCCGCAGTAAATCTCGTTAAGCGTTTGAATAATCGCTTTTAAGGGCAAGCGGTCGACGCCGCACAGGCCGCCGGTGTCGAACAGCGTGCTCATGTCCGCTTCCGTCAAACCATAATATATGGGTTCCAAATCGGCGGGGACGCTTTGCGATTGACTAAGCGGGTTGTTAGAGGCTATCTGATGGCCTTTGACCCGGTAATGATTGATCAAGCGGGCTACCGCCGATTGTTTCTTGACGCTTTGCTCGGTAAAGCCCTGCATTCTGGCCAGCCTGCCCGGTTCCGCAATCGCCAGTTTTTCGAAGCGTTCCACAATCACGCTGTGTGGAGTGTCTTCGGTGGCGCCGCTGCGAATGTGGTCGAAGCGTTGCCGCCAGCTCGGGCTGATGGATTCCGGGTTGCTCAGGTACTGTTCGTATAAGTACTCGATGAAGTGGGCGTTGCCTCCGTACAATGAGGAGGACTCTTCGAATTGTTTAAGCAGGCTACTCATGCAAACATCCAGGTTTTCGGCAAGTTGAGCCGATTATGTTAGAACTAAAATGTTATATTACCAAGGACAAAGTGTTGTAACGAGCTAGTGCATCAAGTGATTCCAGTTTCATTTGGTTGATTCAATATTGGGAAAAAACATGGCTGATAATAAAGTAGTTATCAAAATTAATTATGATAAGAAACACTCAGGCATAAACACGGAGCCGCAAACGGTAACGGTTTGGCATATTCGCAGGATACTGGTTGCAGTCCTGGCGTTAGTTTTGATGGCAATATTATTATTTTCATGGTTTGGCGGCGATGACGAAGATAGTCATACTCAGATCGATGCCACGGAAAAAGTTCAACAATTTAATAAGCCTGACGTTGAAGTTGTTGCGCAACAAGAGTCGGCGACAGTGGAAAAACCGGTGCCGGCGATTGTTCGTAAGGAATCGGTCAACTCGGAAAGTGTTAAAAAAATCGACACTATTAAAAAGCCGGCGGCGATTATATTTGATCGCAAGATTATCAGAGCATCTTTAAATAGTAAGCCCAAGGATGACGAACCTGGCGAGCCGATTAAGTCGCCGCTGAGAGTTATTCCTAATCAAACCACGGAGGTTTTTTATTTTAGCGAGATAAAGAACATGAAAGGTAAGGCTTTGTACCATCAATGGTCGCGCAACGGTCAAATCGTGCAGCAAAAACAATTGGATTTAAAAGATAAAATAGCCAAGGTGTGGACTAGTAAAACCTTGTCGGTTAAAGATAAAGGCGAATGGCAAGTACAGTTGACGGACAAAAAAGGTAAGGTATATTCCGAGGTCAATTTTTTAGTAAACGCCGAATAATAGTTTTATTTAGAAACGCCGGGTGATAGAATTGATTGCGTTTTTTGATTAACGAGGAAAATATGACTGACTTTAATAAACTCTCCGAAGCCGAATTACAGGCTGTTATTGATAATGCCGAAAAAGCATTAAAAGAAAGACAATCCAGTAAACGTAAAGAAGTTATCGCGCAAATAAAGGAATTGGCGGCTTCTATTGGCGTAACTGTCGATATTCAAGACGGCGAGAAGAAATCTGAAAGAAAAACCGGTAAAGTCGCGGCTAGATACCGCAGCCCTAACGATGCATCGTTAACTTGGTCTGGCCGCGGTTTGGCGCCAAAATGGATGCAGGAACTGTTGGCGTCCGGTCGCAATAAAGCCGAGTTTGAAATCAAATAATCTTCGGATTTAAACCGTCGGCTGGTTCATCCAGTCTTTTAAGCGGTTTGCTACCCAGGCTCCATCGTCCAAACACAGATCATGGCCCGCCCACGGGTGCGTGAAGATATCGATTTGCCATTTGTCATGAATGGCGTCGGAACAAGCCGGTGCGACTAAACGGTCGCCCCGGCCATTCAATAACAGCAATGGCGTCTCCGGTTTTTTCTGGCTAGGCCGATACCGAGCGGCTGCTTTTAGCTGTTTGACACAATTTGCAAAACTGATAGGCCGGGCTTGCTGTATCGCAGTCCACGCTTCAGCCGTTTGCGGGTAGTGCTCTGGCCGGTTGCTAACTAATTGAATGATCGACAATTCCCGTTCGTATAAATCCCGTTCCAGTAATAAGCCAAGAAACTGCGGATAACTCTGCCAACGCATGCGTCGGTAAAACGGGCTTAGGCCGGCAAAGCTGGTATTGAGCAGAGCGGTTGCGGCGATGTCTTGCGGATAGCGTTGCAGCCATTCCCAGGTCACCATGCCGCCGAGGGAGAAGGCCAGTACCGTTACCGGCTTTGCCAGTAAGCCGTCCGCTAAAGCCTGGCGGCGGACTTGTATCGTTATCGCTTCAATGCTGTGCGGGCTATGTCCTTGGTAGAACCGGCCGGTGCCAGGTAAATCGATGGTGTTAACGGTCGATTGCGGAAAAGTCTGTTGCAATAACTCCGGGAATTTCCCCCAGTGCGCCGCCTCTCGGCATAATCCACGCAGTAATAGCCAATGCCGGCCAGCTAACTTATGCATACCAAAGTTCCATGGCCTGCCGCCGCTTATGCTCTTGTTGTTGGCTGTTCAACGTCGCCCATTTTTGCGGGTAGAGCAGGCTGCGATACAAAAAATCGAACAAGGTTAGATGCCGGCGCATAATGCGCTGTTGGCGATGCGGCAGTAGAGGGTGGAACAAACCGTGGCGTTGAAACAAATGCGTCGGACTCTTGCGCAGCCAAAGCCAGGAGCCCATTTCCAGGGTTAACGGTAGGAACACGCGTTGCTTGCCGTGCCGGTCGATAAATTCGTCGTACAGATAATCCCATAAGTCGCCGCTAATCACATATTCCTGGCTCATAGGCTCGATTTTATAGAAATGATGCGGGTAGCAGCGATCAAACAATTGTTTTAAGCCATATGCTTCCGCGATGCCCGGAAACGGTGTCTGGCAGGACGCATAGGGAAACCATAATCTATCGTGGATACCAAATCCGGAATGCAGATCGATAGCAATCGATAGCGGCGCGTCGAACAGATGTTTGTGTACCACCCGGCACAGCGCCTGGGCTTCTTTTTCCATTTTCGATTCATCGCCGCGATACCAGGGCAGCTTGGCACTGAAACGCTGGCCGCTGTATAGTCGGGTATTGCCGACGCTTTCGATCGGCGAATTGCGCATCAAATCCACGCCGTGGCCGTTACATCGGGTGCCCCGAAATACGCCTACCGGGTTGACGATGGGCACGAATACCAACCGCGAGTGTTGCAAGCGGGCGTTAAATTCCTCGTCCCAATCCAATAGGTGCAAAATGGTTTGTAAGTAGGCCAGTATCACTTCCGAGCCGATTTTCTCTAAACCATGCACGCCGCCGAAAAAAGCTAATACGGGGACGTCGGGGCTGTTCGAGCCCAGGCTGATGCAATGGATCGGAAATTGCCTGTGTTTGTAGTTTATCTGCTCGACGATCTCGCAACGGGCGCGGTCGCCGAATTGCTCGATCAGCGTTTCCAGCTGTTCCAGCTCCGGGAATGAGCGATTTTCCATTGAGTGCGATTCTCTAGCAGGCTAACGATTTTTCGATATAGCGCTGTCGCTTCTTGGGTGCGATTTTATCGACTTCCACCATGATCAGGCTGTCGATGCAGTTATTAAAGTCCGGATCGATATTGAAGTCGATGAAATGGCAACCTTTATCGACGCACAATTCCACGTACTGTTTATAAAGCGTGGGGACTTTTACTCCCAATTTTTTCAGCTCGCTATTCAATATTTTGAAGCTGGTGGAATAATCTGCGCTAAATTCGGTTGCCGCGAAAGCCTTGCCTTGTTGGGAAATCACGAACGGCGTTCTGGCCTTGGTGTGCTGTAAATCGGAGGCGAACTGTTGTTGATAAAAACCGATAATCAGTTCCTTGGCGGCCTGCGGATAGGCATTGCTGATACTGACCGGGCCGAATAGATATTTGATGTCCGGCCGTTCGCGCAAATAAGCGCCGATGCCGTACCAGAGATAATCCAGGCTGTGCTGTCCCCAATAGCGCGGTTGCACGAAACTGCGGCCCAATTCGATGCTGTAGGGTAGATAGGCCTCGAATTCGCTGCGCAAATCGAACAGGGTTTGCGTATAAAAACCGTCCACGCCGTGGCTGGCCATGATGGCCGGGCCTTCGCCGACCCGATACGCGCCGACGATTTCCAGATCGTTGTCGTCCCAGAGCACGATATGGCTGTAATAAATATCGAATTTGTCCAGATCCAAAGCCAGTCCTGTGCCTTCTTCGACGGTTCTGAAGGTCAGCTCGCGCAAACGGGCGATTTCCCGCATTACCGGGCAATCGTCCCGAAACTGGTATAAAAAGATCTTCTTGCCGTCGCGGGTTTCGCCGAGTAATCGCGACTGGTACAGCGCCTTCTTCACGGCTTTGGTATCGGAAGGATGCACCACGGTGGCGACCGTCTCGAATAGCGCCGGCTTGTTTTTCTTGCCCAGGTTTTGCACGTGCTTACGGAAGCGCTGACTGAGCTGTTTGTTGCTTTCCTCGCTGTCGGCGATGACTTGGTAAGGCACCGGCGCGCCGACCATGAATTTGATTTCCTGGCCTTTCTTGTTGAACATTTCCTTCACCAGCAACATCGTGCCCAGCGGTTTGTACAGCGTCGATGCGCTGTAGAACAAGGCCGAGTTCTTGGCTTTAATAAAGATAGGCAAGATCGGGCATTGCGCCCGGCGCGCCAACTTAATAAAACCGGATTGCCAGGCGCCGTCGCGGATGCCTTTGGGGGTGATGCGCGAAACCTCGCCGGCCGGGAAGAAGATGATCGCCTCTTCGTTTTCCAGAGCCTCCAGCATCACCTTATAAACGTCTTTGAGTTTTTTCTTATCAGATAACACATCGACCGGCAGAAAGATCGATTGCAACGGCTCCATGTGCGACAAGACCCGGTTGGCGACGATACGCACATCGGGCCGCACCGAACGAATCAATTTCACCAAGGCCAAGCCATCGAGTGTGCCGATAGGGTGATTGGCGACGATCAGCAAGCGGCCTTCGGAGGGGATATTGTTATAGCAATCGTTGCTGACTTGATAATTGAATTTGAAGTAATTCAGTAGCTTGTCGAGAAAAGCGAAGCCGCGTAGATGTTGGTTTTTGCGGATAACGTCGTTGAAATCGTCTTCGTGAATCAGTTTTTTTAAAGCGTTTACTACCAGCTTATTGTCCTTGCCTAATTTAAAGTCCGGATAGGTTTCTTGCAGAATGCGTTCAGCATCGATCATCGCTCAGTGTCCTGGAAAAAGGAGTATGGCGGTGATTCTAGTGAGCGAATATGTCAGAAATATGTCAGTCGCAGGCTGATGAAAAAGCTGATCAACCAACCGTTGGCTGGCGCGTAACGAAGTACGCCATATTGGGGGAGGAGAATGTCGTTGATGTCTATTCTAAGGTGAGATTGTGGTTCTGCTTATCTGATGTCGGCGGGTCGGAACAGGGTGTCCGGCCCGTTTCAGTCTTCCCTTTACAACGTAATAACGACAATCAGTGAGCTTTCCGGCCGGGTTTTTTCGGTGTCAACACTGTGTTTTGCGGTGGCTGGTTGTTGTCCAGATCCGGGTAATCCTTGGTGTAATGTAAGCCTCGGCTTTCCTTACGCTGTTGCGCGCAGCGGATGATCAGCTCGGCGACGATGACCAGATTGCGCAGTTCCAGCAGGTCGCTGGTGATACGAAACTGGCCGTAGTACTCGGCGATTTCCTCTTTCAACAAGACCAGGCGGTTCATCGCGCGTTCCAGTCGCTTATTAGTACGGACGATGCCGACGTAATCCCACATGAAACGGCGCAATTCGTCCCAGTTGTGAGAGATCACTACTTCCTCGTCCGAGTCGCTGACTTTGGATTCGTCCCAATCCGGCAATGGCAGTGGTGCCGGCAATTGAGCGAAGGTGCGGCGAATATCTTGATTGGCTTGTTCGGCGAACACCAGGCATTCCAGTAAGGAGTTGCTGGCCATGCGATTGGCACCGTGCAATCCGGTGCAGGCGACCTCGCCGATGGCGTACAAACCGGGAATGTCGGTGCGGGCGTTGGCGTCGGTCAACACCCCGCCGCAGGTGTAATGCGCCGCCGGTACCACAGGAATCGGTTGCTGGCTGATGTCGATATCCAGTTCCAGGCATTGCATATATATGGTAGGAAAATGCTTCTGGATGAACTCTCGCGATTTGTGGCTGATGTCCAGGTAGACGCATTCGATACCGTGTTTTTTGATTTCGCTATCGATGGCGCGGGCGACGATGTCGCGCGGCGCCAGTTCCATGCGCTCGTCGTAACGGCGCATGAAGCGCTCGCCATCAGGCAAGATCAAATGTGCGCCTTCGCCGCGCACCGCTTCGCTGATTAAAAACGAACGAGCGGTCGGGTGATACAGGCAAGTCGGATGAAATTGCATGAATTCCATATTGCTGATCCGGCAGCCGGCCCGCCAGGCCAGCGCGATACCATCGCCGCTGGAAATGTGCGGATTGGTCGAATACAGATAAACCTTGTTGGCGCCGCCGGTCGCCAGTACCACCACCTTGGCGGCTATCGATTTGATACTGCCGGATTTGCTGTCCAACACATAGGCGCCGCATATGCGTTGTTCGCTCGCCCCCAATTTGCTGGCGGTGATTAGCTCGACGACGTTGTGGTATTCCAGTAGGGTAATGTTGGGGTGAGCCTGGGCGCGTTCGATCAACGATAGCGATACCGCTTTGCCGGTGGCGTCGTCGGTATGCACAATGCGGCGGTGTGAGTGGCCGCCTTCGCGGTTTAAATGCAATTGCTTGGCGCCGTCGGCGTTACGCTCTTCGGTAAAGTTTACCCCTTGCCGACGCAGCCACTCGATGCTTTGCCGGCCTTGAGCGACGGTCAGTCTGACGATTCCCGGATCGCAAAGGCCGGCGCCGGCGATTAAAGTGTCTTCGATATGCGATTCTATGGAATCGTATTCGTCGTCGAATACCGCGGAGATACCGCCTTGGGCGTAGTAGGTACTACATTCGGTCAAGGCGAATTTGGCGAGCACCGCCACCTTGTAGGTGTCGGCTAGATGTAACGCAAGACTCAGGCCGGCGCCGCCGCTGCCGGCGATAAGAATGTCATAATAAGAATCAGCGGTGTTGGTGAGTTGGTTTGCTGTCAATGTGGTCAACTTTGCGGCCGAATGAATAGTTTTAGCGTTTTTGAATAATATCTCGTTTTAATCTTGCGGTAATTTTTTTTGTGTTGCCAGAACTAATGAGGTTTAATTCTGTCCACTTCATTATCAAAATAGAGCAGTGAACGAACAAGTAAGGAATACCGAAGATCTGGATCAAGAACTCGTGCAGCGTGTGCAGCAAGGGGATAAATCTGCCTTCGATCTTTTGGTGATCAAATACCAGCATAAGATCGTTCACTTGGTGAATCGTTATGTCAAAGATCCGAGCGAAGCTCAGGATGTCGCGCAGGATACTTTCATCAAGGCTTATCGGGCCTTGGGAGATTTCCGGGGCGAGAGCGCTTTTTACACTTGGTTGTACCGGATAGCGATTAACACGGCCAAAAATTATTTGTTGTCGCGCTCGCGCCGTCATTTTGATTACGAGATCGATGTTCAAGATGCCGAACAAGTTGAAAACGCGCCGCAACTGAAAGATATAGAAACGCCGGAAAATTTGTTGATGAACGAACAAATAGTGGCGGTGATTAAATCGGCTATCGAGAGGTTACCGGAAGAGATGCGGATTGCAATTACGCTCAGGGAGTTTGAAGGGATGAGTTACGAGGAAATCGCGGAAGCGATGGATTGCCCCATCGGTACGGTACGTTCGCGGATTTTTAGGGCCCGCGAAGCCATAGACCAAAAATTAAACCCATTGCTCGACTAAAGGTGTATCGATGCAAGAACAACTTAACGAAAAACTTTCTCAATTCATAGACGACGAACTGGACAGTCAGCAGGCGCTGTCGCTGTTGAAATCGGTGCAGAATGACGGATTGCTAAAAGACAAACTGCGACGCTATCAAATTGCCAGCCAGGTATTGAAGAGCGGCGAATATTCGCTGGTTAGCAGTGATTTCGTCGACAAGATTCATGAACAGATTCGACAAGAACCGACTTACTTTCTGCCGCGGAAAAAGTCCGCGGTAAATTGGCAAAAAGCCGCGTTGGCGATTGCCGCTTCGGTAGCTCTGGCCGTAGTGTGGGTCAGTAGCAAGGTCGACAAACAAATGCATAATCCTTTCGCCACAGCCGAGATCGTTGCCGATGCCAATAACGTATCCGCCGAGGAAATGCATGCTCGATTCAAGGATTATCTGGAAGCCCACGATAACGCATTGTATGTAAATAGCGTGCAAGCGGGGCAACCCTACGCGCGGGTGGTGGGCTATCGGCAGGAATAATCGCGTGAGAGTTTTAAAAGCTTTTTTGCTGTGCGTTATTTGCCAAAGCGCTTTTGCCGATAAGGATCAAGTTACGGCGCGACAATGGCTGGATAATATGAGTCGGGCGATGAAAACCCTTAACTATCGAGGGACCGTGATTTTCATGAAAAACGGCCAGCTCGATACGATGAAATATCAACATAGTGTGGAAAACGGCGTCGAACAGGAACGTCTGGCCTCCTTGAATTCGCCGATGCGGGAAGTGACCCGTAAAGCTAACGAAGTGACCTGCGTATTCAAGGAAACCAGTCAAAAAGTGGTGAATCACCATCCGCTGGATAGTTCGTTTATCGTCAATTTGCCGCAGAACACCTCAACCCTGGAAAGATATTACCGCTTAGGTTTGTCCGGTCAGGAAGCTATCGCGATGTTGCCCACGCAAATCGTTAGTGTCGAACCCACCGATGCACTGCGTTACCGGAGAAAAATCTGGGTGGATACCCAGCATTTTTTACCGTTGAAAGTTGAAGTTTATAACTTCGACGGCAGCATCCTGGAGCAAGTAGTTTTCACCGATTTAACAACCGACGCATTGGCTGAGCCGCGTATCAGCAATGTCGACGAAGACAAATTTCATGTCAAACACATCCACGCCACCCAAGCCGAGCCGTTTGAAAACGCCACATTCGTGTTGAAGAATTGGCCGGCCGGGTTTGAGCCGGTATTTTTTATTCGCAATTCCATCCAGCAATCCCAGAAAGCCGTGGATCATTTACTGATCAGCGACGGATTCTCTACGGTGTCGGTATATTTGGAGGCCAAAGAATCGCAGGGTATGAATGGTTTGCATAGTCTGGGTTCTGTCAATTCTTTCAGTAAGGTGATCGGCGATACCCAATTTACCGTGCTCGGTGAAGTACCCGCCAAAACAGTCGAACTAATCGCTGACGGCATAGCGCTACGTTAAAGCGTCCTTTTTTTGCAACAAATCAAATGTATGAGTGGAGATTACATGCTTAATAAGCTGTTTTATGGAGTTTTGATATTTTTATTGGCGATTGACGCAAGCTATGCGCAATTGCCTGACTTTACCGAAATGGTGAAAACCAATGGCGATGCAGTGGTCAACATCAGTACCACGCAAAAAGCCCCCGATCCGCAAGCCGGCGCCGATCAACAGCAAATGCCGGAGGATATGCCGCCGGAAATGGAAGAGTTTTTTCGGCGATTTTTCCAGGGGCCTGGGCGTGGTGGTAATACACCACGAGAAACCAATTCCCTCGGTTCGGGGTTTGTGATTTCCAAAGACGGATACGTATTGACTAATCACCACGTGGTCAACAATGCTTCCGAGATTGTCGTCAAATTGAAAGACCGCCGGGAATTAATCGCCAAATTGATCGGCTCCGACGAAAGTACCGATGTGGCCTTGTTGAAGGTAGAGGCTAAAGACCTGCCGGTAGTGGAAGTCGGTTCTCCCGAACAATTGCAAGTGGGCGAGTGGGTGCTGGCTATCGGTACGCCGTTCGGTTTCGACCAATCCGTCACCGCCGGTATCGTCAGTGCCAAGGGGCGTAGTCTGCCCGATGGTAATTATGTGCCGTTCATCCAAACCGACGTGGCCATCAATCCGGGCAATTCCGGCGGCCCCTTATTCAATATGCAAGGCAAGGTGGTAGGGATTAACTCGCAAATTTATAGCCGTTCCGGCGGTTATATGGGTTTATCGTTTGCGATTCCCATTGATGTGGCGATGAATGTCGTCGAACAAATTAAAAGTAAAGGTAAAGTCTCGCGGGGTTGGTTGGGTGTACAAATTCAGGATGTGACCCGGCAGTTGGCTGAATCCTTTGGCATGGACCGGCCGCATGGCGCCTTGGTTTCTAAAGTGATACCCGGCGGACCCGCGGAAAAAGCCGGTATTCAAATAGGCGACATCATTGTTGAGTTTAACGGCCAAGTCATCGAAACCTCCGGCGAATTACCGCCTCGTGTGGGCATGACGCCTATCGATGAAAAAGCCAAGGTTAAAATCATTCGCCAGGGTGATAAGCAGGATCTTAGCGTGAAAATCGGCTTGCTGCCCGCGCAACCCTCAGCCATGGCAAACGCGCCTGCTGCTGCCCCGGAAATGGCTGTGAATCGCCTGGGATTGGCCGTTGCCGACTTAACGGCCGAACAACGCCAGCAATTGCAGGTGGAGAAAAACGGCGTATTGGTACAAAAAGTTAACAAAGGCATTGCAATGGATGCCGGCATCCAACCCGGAGACATTATTTTACGGATCCAAAATAATGTGGTGCGCGATGCCGCCGAGTTTAATTCCATCGTGGCGAAATTACCGGTTGAAAAATCGATAGCACTTTTGGTACAACGTAACGGCAGTCCGGTGTTTTTAGCGTTTAAAATCGAGAAATAGTTGAGGTAACTCAATGCCTACCGCCAGCAATGTAACGCAATTGATCGGCAATACGCCGCTAGTGAAATTACAGAAAGTCGTGTTGGATAACTCCGCGACGGTGTTGGCAAAGTTGGAATCGAGAAACCCCGGCGGCTCGGTCAAGGACAGAATAGGTCTGGCCATGATTCAAGCCGCCGAAAAAATGGGGCGCTTGCGCAATGGCGGTACTATCGTCGAGCCGACCTCGGGTAATACCGGTATTGCCTTAGCCATGGTCGCCGCCGCGCGCGGTTACCACTGCATTTTGACGATGCCGGAAACCATGTCTATCGAACGTAGGCAATTATTGGCCTTGTATGGTGCTGAAATCGTGTTGACGCCGGGTGCCGAAGGCATGACGGGCGCTATTGCCAAGGCGCAAGAAATAGTCAGGCAGACGCCGGGGGCATTTATGCCTCATCAGTTCGAAAATCCGGCAAATCCGGAAGTTCACCGACAAACCACCGCCCAGGAAATCTGGTCGGCTACCGACGGCCAGATCGACGCCTTTGTGTGTGGAGTCGGCACCGGTGGCACTATTTCCGGGGTTGCTGATGTGATAAAGAACCGCAAGCCGCAATTTCAAGTGATTGCGGTGGAGCCGGCCGAGTCGCCGGTAATCTCCGGCGGTACGCATTCGCCGCACAAAATTCAAGGCATAGGCGCTGGCTTCGTGCCGAAAAATCTGGAAGTCGATCTGTTGGATGGTATTGAATTAGTCACAACGGAGGAAGCCTTTACAATGCGCAGAAGACTGATTGAGGAAGAGGGCATTATGGCCGGTATTTCTTCCGGCGCCAGTGTTTGCGCGGCGGTTCGCGTCGCGGCGCAGTTGGGCGCCGGTAAAACCGTGGTGACCATTGTTCACGATACCGGTGAGCGTTATTTGAGTATGAGTTAAGCGCGTTTTTTCCGCATTCTGCTGGAGCAAAAAAATAATAACAATGAACAATCCCAGCATCAAAATACGTTCCACCGGACTCGGTTATTTTATTAACCGCATTCAAACCCTGTTTGTCAGCATGTTGCGTATCTGGACGATACCCATCGTCTTGATGCTCAGTCTGTCGTCCGGTTTTACTACCTACTACGGTTTATCGCATTTCATCACGCCCTGGATTGCGTTGGTGATCACCGTCGCCATTCAATCCATCATCGTTATCTGTTCCCTGGAAATGGCCGGCATCCATTGGAAGGCCAACAGGATGCGCTACTTTACCGTAGTAGCGTCGTTGTCGGTGGCGATTGCCGCTTCGGTGACTTTTTCCTATTTCAAGTTTTACGAAATATCCGAGCAGGAAACCCTGCATATCAATCGGCTGAATCAGCTGCGCCAGCAAACCAAGGATTATCTAGACGGCATTTTGCAAGTTAAAAGCCAGATGCTGCACCAACAAAAACTGGATCTGGAAAAAGCTTCGCTGGATGCCAGTCAGGCGTATTTCGGCACACACAATCAGATCGGGCCCGGCTATAAAAACCAGGTAGGCGAGGGGCCGTTCTGGCGACATTACAATCAAATTTATCAGGAAAAAAAGCAGACCCTGCAACAGCAGGAACAAGCTTTTCAGGCGCTGGACAGCAATATTCGCCTGCTGCAAAGTAACCTGAATCAGCTGGATGTGACCAACGACAAGGAAGCCACTTATTCACAATTCTTAAAAAATTATCAGGACATACAGCTCGGGGTGAACCAGCTGGCGAGCAGCATGGGCATGTCGTTACCCGATGCGCCCTTGCTAATGACCTATAAACAGTTTGTCGAGGAAGTTAAACCCTCGTTTGCGATGTGGCGCGGGTTTTCCTGGTTCGCGTTTGCTTGTGCGGCGATGGTGGATTTTTTCACGGTGCTGCTGTCTTATCGTTTGGAGTTTACCGCGCCGGGCCCGTTGACGATTCAGGAAGAAGAGCTGGTTTTCGAATGCCTGCGCCAATTTACCGAGTTTCGGATCAACGAGAACGACGAACTGGAAATGGTCATCGAAAAGTCGGAACTGGAAAAAGCCCGACGTTATTCGGATTGGTCGCGTATGTTCGTGGTCGGGCTACTACTTAGTCGCGGCTTCTTGCGTAAAGTGGACGACAGGACCGTGGAGTTTGCGCCGAATCTGTATCCGCTGATTGCGGAAAAAATGTCCGACAAAATCGCCGCGCTTAAACAAAAAGCCGCTGCCGCGCCCAGCGCCGTTAGCCATGAATAGCCCCGGAACCGAACTGGAAGCCTGGCTGGCGGGCGGCGATTTATTCGAAGAGTCGCTGGCCGATACCGAGCAGTGGATTGCCGGTTTCGACGCCGACCGGCAGGTGGTGCAGCTAAAACTCGGGCCGTATAAAAAGCTCTATTTACGGCCCAAGAAATTCGTCAAACGTTTCTATCATCATATCCACCCGCTGACAATAGAAAGCTGGCAATACCGGCGGCAGCTGAATATGTTCGACGATTTTTGCACCGTGGACTTGGCGCTGGACTTGCGCTTTCAGGCCACCTTGGCGTACGTGCTGAAAAACAGCGAGATGCTGCCCACGATTAACCAACACATCAAGCAACTGTACGCCGACATTATCGACGATGTGGTGAATCTTGAGCTGCAAACCCTGGCAGACGGTAACTGGATTCACACCGGTTTAATCGAAACCGAGAAACGCATTGCGCTGGCCATTAACCAAATGTTGATGCAACAGCAAATTCAGTCACAGGCCTTGTGCAGCCTAGCTGCCAATTTTAACGAATTTCCGACTGTGAAGTTGGGCCGCGACAGCGTTTATCTGAACGTGTTGAAAAAGACGTTTGAATTGAATGAAGAGCGCACCCGCGAGCTGTCCCGGCAGCAACGCTTGCTGGAGGAGGAGGAAATACACGAAAAGCGCCAGCAACTGGAACATTTGCGCCGCGTATCCGAGCTGGAATTGCAGATGCAGGCTCAGGAAGCCGAAAAACAGCGGCGCCTGATGGAAGACAAGCAAGAACAGCTTAGTCGGCAGTTGGAACTTGAAAAGCGTTTGTATGCCGAACAGCTACGCCACGAAAACGAGTTAAAGGATATGCGCCAGGAAGCGGAACTGCTTGCCCAGGAAACCCAGCAAGCCAGGCAAAGAGTTGCGGAAAGCCGGCAACTTACCGAGCAATTGGCGCATCAGGCGATGTTACACGACAAAAAGGTGCTTGCCGATATTCGCTTGCAGCAGCGCACGCAAAGCTTATGGCAAGAGAATGGTTCAACGAGCGAAACAGGGAGTGAACATGAACAGCAATAAATTGAAAGGTTTAAGTTACCGGGTGTTGATGGTTTTGCTGACTGCGTTACTGACGGCCTGCAGTACCACACCAAGGCCGTTGCAATTTCGCACGGAGATCGATGCGCTGGCTGCCGTTAGTCATCCGCAGGGCAATATGCGCTTTGTGGTGTTGCCGGGCAATGTCGGCGCTAACGAGCAGGATTTGCAGTTTATCGAGTTTAAAACCTATATCGAAAAAGTTCTGGCCAATCGCGGCTACAGCAAGGCCAGCAGTCTGCAGGACAGCAATTTGGTGATGTTCCTGAGTTACGGGGTCGGTGCGCCGGAAGTGCATCAATATAGCTACGAAGTACCGATGTGGAACGACATGGGTTATTACTATCCGTACCGAATGTCCAGATTCTACAACGGCTATTATCCGGGCTTCGGCGTCGGCGGTTATTCGCAGCGCACCGAATCCTATACTACATTCCGGCGCTATTTGGTGCTGGAAGCCTGCGATAAAGACGCCTATCTGCAGCAGCAACAGCGTAAGCAGCTGTGGAAAACCAGCGTACAAAGCAGCGGGGCCAGCAACGATTTGCGTCTGGTGTTCCCGTATATGGCCGCGGCGATGCAGGCCTATCTCGGTACAAACACAGGGCACATGATTACCGTGGATATAGACGAAACCGACCCTTTGGCGCGTAGCCTGCTTGGCCCGTATCAACCCAGTGTGCCGCAGCCGCGATAAAGATTGGATTTAGTTTTCCGCCTCCTGCTTTGCTTGATCGCAGGCAAAATATTGACAACACCTAGTGCCGGATACAGACTGGGTGCTCACCTCGCTAAGCTAAATTGGGATTAGATTTGATGTCTAGTTTTCGGTTGGCCAAGCCGAATGTTTAGGGATGAAAATTAACAATAATAATCAGGAGAGCAGCATGAAAATAATCGTTTTGGGATTTATCCTGGCTTTTACTAGCCTAGCTACACACGCTGCAAAATACGGTCTGGAGCCGGGCGATGCGGTACTGACCAATTGCCACGAAATTTATACCAAGGGGGTAGTTAAAGCCAAGGTAGACGATGGCTACACCGTACATTTTCCAAAGAACAGCGGCCCTATCCAATGCCCGCCGTTTCGTTGGCATGCGGAATTTGTGCTGCCGTTTCAATCCGTTTCGGAATACCGTTTGAAGTTTTTAGGCGGCTTAAAACGCGACATCGTCTTCCAGGTGGGCGAGCCCGTTACTTTTCGGGTCGATACCGACAAACGCGTCGTCAAGAACAAAGCCAGCATCGACATAGATGCGCAAATTACCGACATCAGCAGCAACGGCGCGATAGCCGTAAAATTAATCAGTACCGACCCGGAAGCAGCGGCGACCTTTTGGCAATGGATAGGCGGCAACTATGTGGATTTGCGGCATAAATATTTGGAACTGGAACGGGATAAAAGATCGCGATAATCCGGATAAATTGAGTTAAAGATTTTCATGTATTTGCCAACTCAAGCGTTGGCAAATTGTAACTATTTAGTGAATCGCAAAGCTCTGCGCCGATGCAAGATAACTTCAACATTACCATGGATCAGCTGCGAATCGGGTTGTATATCCACCTCGATCTCAAGTGGTTTGATCACCCTTTCTCGTTCAGTAATTTCAAGATAAAGAACGAGGCGCAGATCAAGACCATCCAGAGTCTCGGACTCAAGTCGATTCGTTACGATCCGGTCCTCAGCGATTTCAATCCGCTACCTCAAAAGACACAGCAGATACAGGAGACACAAGTACAGGTTGCAGCCAAACCGGATATTTCGCCGGTGTTGGCGGCCAAGCTCGCGCTAGTCGAGCGAATTCAGCTGCAGCGGGAGGCGGCGGCGCGGATTGAAAATGCTTTTGTCAATACCGCTAAAACGATTCATGGCATCGAGAAAAACCTGTTTACCATGCCGGCGGAAACCGTGCGAAAGGCGACACAACTGGTGGACCAAATTATCGACTCGCTTCTTTCCTCGCCGGAACTCGCTATTCACGCCATGATAGGCAAGGCGGGTGCCGAGGAAATGTATTTCCACTCCTTGAATGTCACCATGCTTTCCCTGATGATGGCTCGCGACATCGAGTTGCCCCAAGAGGTGGTCAGCACCTTGGGAATAGGCGCACTTTTCCACGATATAGGCCATAAGGAGATTCCCTCAAAAATCCTTATGAAAAAGGACCCGCTCAATCAGGCTGAGCGCCATTTATTCGAAATGCATTGTGAGTACGGCGTGGGTATCGGCCAGCGACTGGGGCTTACACCGGCCGTCTTGGCCATCATCCGCGAACATCACGAATTGTTCGATGGGACTGGCTACCCCAGTAAACTCAAAGGCGAAGCTATCGGTTTACTTTCCCGCATTGTCGTCATTGCCAACCATTACGATGAACTTTGCAACCCGGTGAATATTAACGATGCGCTGACGCCCCACGAGGCTCTGTCGACGATGTTCGCCAAGTTGCGTAACAAATTCGATCAGAAAATGCTCCAGGTCTTCATCCGTTGTCTTGGCGTTTATCCACCTGGCACGATCGTGCAGTTTTCCAATGGCGTGATCGGCATGGTGGTTACCGTCAATACCGCCAAGCCGATGAAACCGCTGGTGCTCATTTACGACGCGGATATTCCCAGGGATGAAGCGATCCTGGTGGACATGGAGTGCGAAGCGGATGCGAATATTGCGAAGGCGATCAGACCGGCACAGGTTCCGCGGGAAATATACAACTATCTTAGTCCACGCAAACGGGTCAATTATTATTTCGATCCGAGCAAACCCGGGCAGGAGCAAGCCGCCAGATGAGCAGCCTCGAACATCTGATGATTGATTACAGCCAAAATATGATGCTGCTGGTTGAACCCAGTGAGTTGCGGATCATCATTGCCAACAGGGTTGTAGAGAAGATGCTTGGCTATTCGGAACAGGAATTGCTTGCCATGGCAATCACGAATATCGAAAGTTCATTGCAAGACGTCTTTTATTGGGAAGATGTCCGTAACGGCCAATATCTCGATATCGAGACCCAGGATGGACTTTATCAATGCGCCGATGGTTCGATGCTGATGGTGACGAAATCCGTCAAGGTCATTCACCATGAAGGGAGCCCTCTGATTCTGATACAGGCCAGGGATGTACAGAACGAACACAAGGCCGAGGATGCCCTGGCCCAAATATTGTCCCAATTGAGGGCAACGCTGGAATCGACAGGCAACGGCATTCTGGTCATCGATTGGCATGGCAAGATCGCCAACATGAACCGCCAGTTCAGTAGCATGTGGGGCATTTCAGACGATTTGCTGCTTGAGAGGGAGGAAGCGGATATTCTCGAATTCATTGCCGGGCTGGTCGTCGAGCCGGAAGCATTTCGTGCTCGCCTGCAGGAGCTCGTCGGCAGCAGGGAAACCGAAGATATCCTGAGTCTTAAGGATGGCCGGATTTTCGAATGCAGATCGCGGCCGCAATATCTTGGTGAGCACATCATCGGCCGCGTCTTCGGATTCAACGATATCACCGAACACAAACGGGCAGAGGAAGCTTTGCGCGATTCCCGAGACAAACTTGAAGAGCAGGTACATAAGCGCACTGAGTCCCTGCAAATGGCGAATACGCAATTGCTGGCCGAGAAGGCGCGTCAAGAGGATCTCATCAGGCAACTTGAAGAAACCCAGATGCAACTGCTGCAATCCGAAAAAATGGCTTCGATTGGCCAGCTTGCTGCTGGAGTGGCACACGAGATCAACAATCCCATTGGCTTCGTCAACTCCAACTTGAGTACGTTGCAAGAGTATGTCGATGGGATGCTCAGACTGCTTGCGGCTTACGAAGATATCGAAAGTACTTTGGTGAATGAGGCGTTGCAAGATATCACGCATCTGAAAGAGGAAGTCAATATCGGCTATCTGCGCGGCGATATCGGCAATCTTCTGGCGGAATCCCTCGACGGCTTACAGCGAGTGCGGCGCATCGTTAAAGACCTGAAGGATTTCTCTCACGTCGGCGAATTGGAACAGCAATTGGCAAATCTTGAGTCGGGTCTCGACAGTACGCTTAATGTGGTGTGGAACGAAATCAAGTACAAAGCCGAAGTCGTCAAGGAATATGGAAGAATCCCTGAGATTAACTGCATCGCGTCCCAACTCAACCAGGTGTTCATGAACCTTCTGATCAATGCGGTGCAAGCGATCGAGGATCACGGCCGAATTACGATTCGCACCGGTCATGACGAGAAAAAAGTCTGGGTTGAGGTGGAGGATACCGGCAAGGGCATCAAACCCGAACAGCTCGGAAAAATCTTCGATCCGTTCTTTACCACCAAGTCGGTCGGCATGGGCACAGGCTTGGGTCTATCGTTATCCTATGGGATTGTTAAAAAGCACAATGGATGGATAGAGGTGAAGAGCGAACTCGGTAAGGGCACGTCCTTTCGCGTATTTTTGCCGCGGACTAGCTGACAGGCTTTTTAAGAGTTGAACGGCTGCTCTGTGGCCATTAAGCTAAAATGCCTATTCGGCTGTTCTTGGTAGATTTGGAGAAACGTAACCGATGGGAATGGGCGGGGTTTGCATGTCAAAATCGCCACATGCCTTTGGGCCTATTGAAGTTTGCATGTCCCTTGAGCGGGATGGAGTATTAACTCCTGTGCCGAACCGATCAATTAATATTGCGGAAATGGAAAACGTTCCGCGCGGGTTGCGTAACCCACTCGGGACTAAAGATAAAGCCCCGTCGTGTTTGACGTAATTGCCAACAACTAGCATTGGCAATTACGGGCCTATAAGTGTCCTCAGCGTTAACCCTGCAAAGCCTTCAATAAGCCCTGCAACTTGTCGTTGGCATCACCGAACAGCATGCGGGTATTTTCATGCACGAACAGTGGATTGCCGACGCCGGCGTAACCGGAGGCCATCGAGCGCTTCAGCACGATGGTGGTGGCGCCTTTCCAACATTCAAGCACCGGCATGCCGGCTATCGGGCTGTTGGGGTCGTCTAAAGCCGACGGGTTGACGATGTCGTTGGCGCCGATGACGATGGAGACATCGACATGTGGGAAGTCTTCGTTGATTTCGTCCATTTCAAACACGATGTCATACGGGACTTTTGCTTCCGCCAACAATACGTTCATGTGCCCAGGCATCCGCCCGGCGACCGGATGGATTGCAAAGCGGACTTTTTTGCCGTGGCTGGTCAGGTATTTGGTGATTTCGTTGACTGTGTGCTGCGCTTGCGCCACCGCCATGCCGTAGCCGGGGATAATCACGATCTCTTTGGCGTCGCGCAGTAATTGCGCGGTTTCTTCGACTTCGATTGGTTGCACGTCGCCGACCACTTCCGCCGCTTCGCCACCCGCACTACCGAAACCGCCGGCTATCACACTAAGAAAGTGCCGATTCATCGCCCGGCACATGATGTAACTCAGAATCGCACCGCTGGAGCCGACCAAGGCGCCGGTCACGATCAGCAAATCATTGCTGAGCATGAAGCCGGTGGCCGCAGCGGCCCAACCCGAATAGCTGTTCAGCATCGATACCACCACCGGCATATCGGCGCCTCCGATGGCCATCACCATATGCACGCCAAAAGCCAAGGCAATAACTGTCATGATCAACAGCGGAATCGAACCGCCGCCGGTTTCGGCGCCGTCCAAAAAGCTGCCGCCCAAGATGAAAGTCACAACGAACATGGCCAGATTCAGCCAATGCCGTGCCGGCAGTAACATCGGTTTGCCGCTAATCCGTCCGCACAGCTTGCCGAAAGCAATCACCGAGCCGGAAAAGGTCACCGCGCCGATGAAAATGCCTATGTAGATTTCCAATTCGTGGATGGTTTTTTCCGCGCCTTCCAGGCTGGTGGAATGATCCATGAAGTTGGCGTAACCCACCAGCACGGCCGCCATACCGACCAAACTGTGCATTAAAGCCACCAGCTCCGGCATTTGCGTCATTTCCACCTTGGCGGCGGCTTTGGTGCCGATAAAACCGCCAATCAACAGCGCGATGGTCAGCATCGTATAGGCGGTGACGCTGCCGCCGAATACCGTGGCGACAATCGCAATCGCCATGCCGGTCATACCGAAGTAGTTGCCGCGCCGCGACGTGTCTTGCTTGCTCAGGCCGCTAAGGCTGAGAATGAATAGAATCGAGGCTGCAATGTACGCCATTGTAACTAGACCGTTTGACATGTAGCTCTCCTTATTTTCTGAACATTTCGAGCATGCGGCGCGTCACCAGGAAGCCGCCGGCAATATTGATGGACGCGATCAGGATGGCCAGCGCGGACAAGATGCTGACTATGGCACTGGGCGCGGAGACTTGCACCAACGCGCCAATCACGATAATGCCGCTGATAGCGTTGGTGACGCTCATCAAGGGCGTGTGCAGCGACGGCGAGACATTCCAAATCACCTGATAGCCGACGAAGCAAGCCAGCACGAATACGGTGAAGTGCGACAAAAACGAAGTGGGCGCGACCGCGCCTACGCCGAATAGTGCCAAACCTGCCAACAAGATCGGCAGCCATTGCTTGACCGGTTCGGGCAGCAGCGATTTGGTTTCGGTGGCTGCGGCAGTTTCGGTTGCCGCGGCTTGCTTGGGCGCGGCTGATAATTTAGGCGGTGGTGGCGGCCAGGTAATATTGCCTTCCTTGATCACGGTAGCGCCGCGAATCACTTCGTCCTCCATATTGATGACGGTGTTGCCGTCCTTGCCGGGGGTGAGATCGGTCAGCAGATGCCGCAGGTTGGTGGCGTAAAGCTGGCTGGATTGATTGGCCAAGCGGCTGGGTAAATTGGTGTAACCGATGATGGTCACATCGTGTTTCACCACCACCTGATTTTTCTCGGTCAAGGCGCAGTTGCCGCCTTGTTCGGCGGCCAAATCCACGATCACGCTGCCGGGTTTCATCGAAGCTACCATCTCGGCGGTAATCAGCTCGGGCGCCGGTTTGCCGGGGATCAAGGCGGTGGTGACGATGATGTCTACTTCCTTGGCTTGTTGAGCAAACAAGGCCATCTCGGCTTCGATAAATTCCTTGGACATGGTCTTGGCGTAGCCGCCGCTACCGGAACCGTCTTCCTGAAAGTCCAGCATCAGAAACTCAGCGTCCATACTTTCGATTTGTTCTTTCACTTCCGGCCGGGTATCGAAAGCGCGGACGATGGCGCCCATGCCTTTCGCGGCGCCGATGGCCGCCAGACCGGCGACGCCGGCGCCGATCACTAACACCTTGGCCGGCGGGATCTTGCCGGCGGCAGTGATCTGGCCGGTAAAGAAGCGGCCGAAATGCTGGGCGGCTTCCACAATCGCTCGATAGCCGGCGATATTGGCCATGGAACTCAGAGCGTCCATTTTTTGCGCGCGGGACATGCGCGGCACGCTGTCCATCGCCAGCACCGTGACTTTCTTCGCTGCCAGCTTTTGCATCAGCGCTTCGTTTTGCGCCGGCCAGATAAAGCTGATCAATTGTTGGCCTTCGCGCAGCAAATCGGCTTCGTCGATAGCCAGTTGCGGATGAAACTCGGGTGCCCGGACTTTCATGACGATGTCGCTGCTTTGCCATAATTCCTGCGCCGAGGCGACGACTTGCACGCCAGCCGCGCGGTAAGCGTCATCGGAAATATTGGCATTGTCGCCGGCACCGCTTTCCACCAAGACTTCAAAGCCGAGTTTAATGATTTTTTCCGCGGCGTCTGGCGTGGTAGCGACGCGCTTTTCGCCGTCGTGAACTTCTTTGGGAACACCGATTTTCATGATTTCTCCTAAGGTTTGGAGGGAAAGAACGGATTGTTATCAGGCCGAAAAGCCAGCGGGCGAGGATAGGGGATTGAACCGGTTTTATCAATTGTTTTCTGTGAGCGTAGCGAATTACGCTAGAATCCAAAGGTCTGCTTAAGCCAACTAGAAGAACGATGAAAATATTGGTGGTCGATGATAGCAAAGTGATCAGGCAGCTGGTTGCGGAATGCCTAAAGGAAATGGGACATGCGGTGGCTTATGCCGGAAACGGTTCGGAAGCTCTGCAATATGTCGCCGACCATGATGTGGACTTGATTCTGATGGATGTGGAAATGCCGTTTCTAAGCGGTTTCGAAGCGACCAAGGCGATCCGCGAGTTGAAAAAGTCTGATTGGTTTCCAATCATTTTTCTTACCATGCACGACGACGATCAATCGTTCGTCAATGGCATTTTGGCTGGTGGCGACGCCTATCTGCCCAAGCCGCTGAATCCAACCCGTTTGCGCCTGACGGTAATCGCGATGGAGAGGATTTACGTGATGCGGCAAAAACTGCAAAAGACCCAACGGGAATTACAGGCCGCCAATCTGGAATTGGAGCGTTTGTCATTGCGCGATCAATTGACCGGCTTGGGCAATCGCCGCCATTTCGATAGCAATCTAACCATGCAATTTGCGCTGTCCCGCCGTAACAAAGCGCCTTTGTCGCTGATCATCTGCGATATCGATTATTTTAAAAACTACAACGATTCATTGGGTCACCCGCAAGGTGATGCTTGTTTGATTGAAGTGGCCAAAGTGATTACGGAGCAGTTGGAACGCAGCAGCGATCTAATTTGTCGCTATGGCGGCGAGGAATTTGTAGCAATCTTGCCCGATACGCCTTTACACGATGCGCGCACGTTGGCCGAAAATATTCGCCGGCAAGTTTTCGAAACCGATATTAGTTATGGAGAAGCTGAAGCTCGGCGCGTGAGCCTGAGTTTGGGCGTGGCCACTTATGTTGGCCAGTATAAAACCGAACAAGAGATGGTCGAAGCGGCCGATGCCGCATTGTATAAGGCCAAGCAAAATGGCCGTAACCGGGTGGAAATAAATTAAAACGTGTATCGAGCCAAGGACTTTATAGAAACCGCGGAAGGTCTGATCTTCGCGGTAGTGGCCGAAGGCCAGGAACAGGGGAAGGTGTTATGTTTTCTGCGCTACCTCTGTCTGGAGGGTGTCTGGCGCAAGGTCGATACCGAACTGGCTAATCGCCATCTTGACCAATATTACCCGCAGTATCTGCATTATTCGGCGCTGCTCGATGCGCATTTACATGCCGTGCCGGTTACTGCGATTGCTCGGCATTACCAACCTAGACATGTCTTGCAACGTTTATTGGCTGACGCACCCGGCGACCCGGTGTTGGCCGATTTGCATAAACTGTGCGGCTTGTTGCGAGACAATGGCTTGGTGCTTACCCGATTCGGTGTTACCGGCTCGCTACTGGTGGGTATGCAAAAACACAGTTCCGATATTGATCTAGTATGCTACGAGCGCAGCGAGTTTCATCGCGCGCGCAATATCGTCCAAGCCTTGATCGCCGAAGATCGTTGTCAGGCGTTAAACGACGAGGATTGGTTGGAGGCTTATAAGCGGCGGGCCTGCGATTTTGCCTTTGACGAATATGTCTGGCACGAGCTGCGCAAGTACAACAAGGCGATGATCAACGGGCGTAAATTCGATTTGTCGTTAACGGTTGCCGACCCGGAAGCACGGGAGCGAAGCCACCGTAAACTGGGCTTTATCAGTATCGACGCCGAAGTGTGCGAAGACCAATTCAGTTTCGATTATCCCGCTCGGTTTGGCATCAAACACCCGCAAGTCGGTAGCGTGGTGTGTTTTACCGCTACTTATAACGGTCAGGCGCAAACCGGCGAACGGGTTCGCGTGGCCGGGCAGTTAGAAGTCGATCAAGACGGGGTCCAGCGCATAGTGGTTGGCTCCAACCGGGAAGCCATAGGCGAATTTATCAAGGTAATCCGGTGAAAGAGCGTTGCTGGCGGGCGGTTATCTTCGATATGGACGGTCTTGTTTTGGATAGCGAACCTACCTACGTGCGGGCTTGGCAGGCGGCGATCGATGAGCTTGGTTTTACGATGCCGGCCCAATTTTGGACAAGCTTGTCGGGTTGCTCCGGAAAGACGGTTACTCAGCGTTTGCAGGAGCAATGCGGCGTTGACTTCGATCTGGAACGGTTTCAGCAGTTAAGTAGCGTTTACTGGCTAGCCCATGTTCAGCAGCACGGAATAGCGGTAAAGCCCGGTTTTTTTGTTTTACTGGATGTACTTGCCCAGTACGGTTTGCCGTTCTGTCTGGCAACTAATAGCCCGCTGGCGGCGGCGCGGCAGTGCCTGGCCTGGGCCGGATTGACGGATATTTTCCCCCGTATCGTTGCCGGCGATACGGTACGCGCCGCCAAACCCGCCCCGGATATTTTTTTACGCGCGTCAGCCGAACTGGCACAACCGGTTCAAGATTGTTTGGTGTTGGAAGATTCGCCGATCGGTATCCGCGCCGCGCTCGCCGCCGGAGCTTCTTGCGTTTTCGTGCCGTCTTTGCAACCCGCTGACGCATGGGCCGCCGAACACGCCGATTATCTACTGGACGATCTGCAACAAGTGGCCGATTTTATCTCGGCCCGCCAACATCATCCGCTATAATGCCCGCTCCTTACTAATCGATGGAATCCAGGTGGTGAAAGCGCGGTACCAAACAGTCACGGTTATAGCTCCGGCTCGCTTGCATATGGGCTTTATCGATTTAAGCGGGGCGTTGGGGCGGCATTTCGGTAGCATCGGTTTGGCTCTGAACGAAATCAATACCAGGCTCACCATAACTACAGGGGATAGCATGCAGGTCAGTGGCCCGTCCGCTGATCGCGCTCTGAAATGTACCCGGCAATTTTGTCAGTTGCTGGGCGTTTCCGATGCACTCAATATTACTATCGATAATGCCATCCCCGAACATATTGGGTTAGGATCGGGCACGCAAATGGCTTTGGCTGTCGGTGCCGCGTTGAATGCCTTTTACGGTTTGGGGCTGTCGGTGCGGGAAATAGCGCAACTCTCAGATCGCGGCGCGCGTTCCGGTATCGGCATCGGTATCTTTGAAAAAGGCGGCTTGGTGGTAGACGGCGGTCGCGGACCGGATACCAAGACCCCGCCGATGATTGCGCAGATGGCTGTGCCTGAAGACTGGCGATTTATTTTGGTATTTGATCAACGCGGCCAAGGATTGCACGGCGAACAAGAAGTCAGCGCTTTCCAACAGTTGCCGCCGTTTCCACAAGCACAGGCCGAACGCTTGTGTTACTTGCTGCTGATGCAGGGTTTGCCGGCTCTGGCTGAACGCGATCTTGATAAATTCGGCGAAGTGATTACCTGGTTGCAACAGGCGGTGGGTGAGCATTTCGCGCCGGTACAGGGCGGGGTGTTTACCAGTCCGGATGTCGCGGCAGCGATGGCTAGTCTGGCCGCGCAAGGCGCGGTGGCGATAGGGCAGACCTCGTGGGGGCCGACCGGATTTTGCGCGGTTGCCGATCCGCAACGCGCGGCGGAGTTACTGGCTCGGTTGGAAGCGCAATTTGCTGCATCGCCGTTGAGTTTTTTGGTTGCCAGTGCTCGAAATCAGACAGCGGAAATTATTGTCAATTAGCGTTTGCTTCAGTCGAGCGGGTGTTCGGCGCTATCCTTGTTTTGTCTATTGTCAGTCCATTCGGCACTGAGCCTATCGCCGTTATTGCCGGCTTTTAATCTAAACGTAAAAAATGGGTTCTTGGAGATACTGCCGGCCATATTGGCAGTTAAGATAAGTTGACCGTTTAATTTAACCAGCAATTGCTCGATAAAATGCGCCGGAATCAATTCGCCGTTAGCATCGCGGTTGCGGCCGTTTTCCATCGGATGCGTGATCAGCAATTTAACTTCCGTATAGCCGCCGCGCCGCTGGCTTCTGATTTTAATACTGTTAGCCATATCAACCTGTTCCACAGCCGCCGCGCATTACATTGACCCAGCTGCTGGTGCGCAATAGTTCGCCGTTGTGTTCGGCAAGCAAAATCACGTTGCAAGATTCGGCTAATTTAATCCGTGCGGTGAGGAAGGGGGCTATAAGTGGCGTGAGTTCGAATTCCGCCAGCAGCGGCGTAGGATTTTTATCGGCGAAAAGATACAGTTTCTCGATGCCGTCCAACTCACTAGCAATGCTCACCGGCACCACCGCGCCATCTTCGGCAATCTCGGGCAGGATCAAATTGATTTTATCGCTATTAATCACAGGCCGCTGCCCGATTATTTGCGTGTAGATGGTGGCGAATTCATCGGCGGCAAAATGCTTTGCCAGTCTCTCCGCGAACGCGATTGCGGATTTGCCTGCCAGCAACACTCCCGTGATCAGAATGCCTGAGTGCTGTAGAAATAAGCGGCGGGCACTAGGCATGGAATTTAATAACCATAAAATGTTTGATGTATATCAAAAAATATAAGCTTCCGTTTGTTATCTTCTGCCCCGTTGAAATTTTTTCAGCACCACCATCACAAACAACAAAAGGAAGGTACAAAATGAGTGAAGTACAAGAAAAAGATAATTTCTGGCTCTATATCGTCATTGCTGTCGTCTTGGCGGCTGGCGCTGTACTGATGGTAAAAAATGCCGAGCATGACAAATATGCTACCGCGGCAAAAAATATCGCCGAAGACTCCGCCAACTCAGCTTACCGCAATGATGTACTTCACAGCGGTGGCGCGAAAAGATAAGTTCTTTTCAGCGTTTCGGGAAGTGTGATCTGCGTTTCCCAAATTCGCGGATTTTGGCGGGGCATCCGGGCCTTGTCAAAATCCGTTTCCGTTTCTTTAGTCGTTCAAGAACACCGTTGCTTTCAGCAAGGCTATGGCATTGGCCATGCCAACCTCCAAGTTTTTCTCGATCTCCGCCATTGTGATTTCACCCTCGACCACACCGGCCGCCCAATTGGCGACCACCGAGATGTTTGCATAAGCCAAACCCAGTTCCCGCGCCAGTGAGGCCTCCGGCATGCCGGTCATCCCAACCAAATCGCAACCGTCCTTAGCCATGCGTTTGATTTCGGCGATTGTTTCCAGCCTCGGCCCTTGGGTACAGCCGTAAGTGCCCGAGGTACTGACCGAGATTTGCGCCTGTTGCGCGGCTTGAATAATTCGCGCGCGTAAGGAAGGCGAATAGGGCTCGGTGAAATCGATATGCGTGACATGCTCCAGATCGTCGGCAAAAAACGTATGTTCCCGGCCGTAGCTGTAGTCTATCAATTGATCTGGAATCGCAATAACGGCCGGTGCCATCTCCGCGCCTATGCCACCGACGGCGGCAACGCCGATAATCTCGGTAACGCCTAGCTGATTTAAACCCCAGATATTGGCCCGGTAGTTGATTTTGTGCGGCGGGATTCGATGCGGATTGCCGTGGCGGGCCAGGAAAACTAGTTTCTTGCCGTTTAGCTCGCCAAGCAAATAAGGCGCGGACGGTTCGCCGAAAGGTGTCGTTACACGTTCTTCACCAGTGATGGTTAACGCTTCGATTTGGGTGAGGCCGGTGCCGCCGATGATTGCCAATGTCATAACACTTCCTTGCAGGCAAATACGCCTGGCGCATTTCTAAGATAACCTTTGTAATCCATGCCGTAACCGAACAAGTAATGATTGGCGACAGTGAGGCCGATAAAATCCGGCTCGATAGGTTTGGTGACTTGCAGATCTTTGTCGAACAGTGCGGCAGTGTATACGGCGCTAGCACCTTGTTCGCGGCAATATTCGACAATGGCTTGCAGCGTATGGCCTTCGTCGAGAATATCGTCCACCACCAATATTATTCTGCCAGCCAATGGTGTAGTGGGTTTGAATAGCCAATGTATGTCGCTACCCGAGGTGGTGTTGCGATAGCGGCTCGCGTGGACGCTATCCAGATTCAACGGGAAGTCCAGACGCGGCAGCAATTTGCCGGTAGCGATAATGCCGCCGTTGATTACGCACAGCACCAGGGGGTTACTGTCTTGCAGTTTTTCGGTGATCGCCGCAGCCATTTTATTCAACGCCGCCTCGACTTCCTCGGCGCTATGCAGCAATAGCGCTTGTTGTTTAACGATGCCGATTTCTTCAAGCATGGGATTCATAAAATTCCGAGATTTGTTTGGAAACTGTTTGCCATTTTTCATTTTTTGCCAAGGCGTCTTTATCGAGCAGGCATTTGCCGCGCATCGCTTGCAAGCGTTGTTCGCGTTTGCTGTTTTGGCTGATAGGCAGTTTATCCAGCACTTGTTCGGCGGCTGCCGAATTGTTGCAAACCAGCAGCATATCGCAGCCGGCTTGCTGGGCAAGGCCGGCGCGTTCGGTGAAATCGCCGATGCTGGCTGCGCCTTCCATACTCAGATCGTCGCTGAATATTGCACCGTCGAAACCCAGTTCGCCGCGCAAAATGTTCTGTAGCCAGAAGCTGGAAAAACCGGCCGGGTAGCGATCTACTTGCGGATAAGCAACATGAGCCGGCATGATAGCTTCCAGGCCTTGCGCTATCAGTTGCTTGAACGGCAGTAAATCTTGTTGGCGGATCGTTTCCAAGTCGCGCTCGTCAACCGGCAGGGTCAAATGCGAATCCAGCGCCACTGCACCATGGCCGGGGAAGTGTTTGCCGGTGGCTGCCATGCCGGCAGCGCGCATACCTTGCCGAAACGCGCCGGCCAGTTCTCCGGCTAATTTCGCATCTTGGGAAAACGAGCGGTTGCCGATGATTTCACTGACCCCACAATCCACATCCAACACCGGCGCGAAGCTGAAGTCCACATCCACCGTCAGCAGTTCGCTGGCCATCAACCAGCCGGCGGCTTCGGCCAGCTCGGGTTTATCCGCGTAATATGCAGCTGCCGGCAAGCGGGTAAAGCCGTTTTGAAAGCGTTGTACCCGGCCGCCTTCCTGATCGACCGCGATCAGGAAGTCGCCGTTGCGCGCGGCGCGGATTTGTTTGATCAAATCGGCGACTTGCCGAGGGTTGTCGTAATTTCTGGCAAATAGGATTAAGGCGCCGGTATTGGGATGAGCGATTTTTTCCTTGTCCAGCGCGCTGAGGCTGTGGGCCTCGATGTCTATCATGACCGGGCCGATAGCTTGTGGTTTCATGGTGTTAAATGTCGAAATTGGAATATACTTTTGGTCTAATCACTACATTATATGAGGAAACCGTGCGAACATTTATTTTGTTGATCAGTTTGATGCTGTTGCCGATGATGACGTGGGCGAACTCCGGCGAGAAAAAAGCTGACGAAAGTGCTGGGCCTGTCATTGAATATCTGGAGATGAAACCCAAATTCACCGTCAATTTGGCTGAACCTAAAAAATACCTGATGTTGAACGTGCAGTTACTGGTGGAAGGTGCCGATCATTTGGAAGTCATTAAAAAACATATGCCGGTTTTGCGTCATGAGATGATCTTGATGCTCAGCGGCATGAAAAGTACCGACCTGCAAAGCATGGAACAGCGCGAAGCTTTACGCTTGAAAACCAAACAGATGATAACGGATCTGTTGAGCAAAATTCAAAATAGCGACGGTTTTCGCGACGTATTCTTCTCGGAATTTTTAATTAACTAGACGCTGCAGTAAATCATTGTCACAAACAAAAACTAAGGCTCGCAGCGATGCGAGCTTTTTTTTGCACTTTAGTTTTTGCTCGGCTATTTATTGGACGCCGTTGGGATAGCCGATTTTCACAAACTTACAGGCGTTCGATAATCTCCAGGCAGCGCTGGAAAGCACTGCGGACGATGAATAAGGTCATTGCAATAGGATAAGATAAATAGTGCTCCGGCAATGCCAGACAGACGAGTACCAACGCGGCCACTAAGCAGGGATCGAAGCGGGATAAATATTTTTGTAAATAGCGCAAGGCTTCTTGCGATTCCCAATCGAACTGTGGGCTTTTGTTAATTAAGCCGAGCAACATCCAGCTGCTAAGCAAGGCGAAATAGACCGGAAACACACTGAACTGAGGCGACCCGTCGCTGAATTGCGGACTCCAGTAACCGTACCAAGTCCATAAGCCGGTGCTGGCAAAGCCATCGTGCCATACTTTACTGGGTGCTAATTTCAAACAACCGCTCAACAGGAACAGTACCGCCAGGCAGGCGCCGGAAACCCAGACGGCCTCTATATTGAGTAACGGTAAAAACCCATTTTGGGTTAGGGTGAGGGTGCTTAGTACTAAACAGCAGATGATGAAAATAGGCATGGTAGTAACAATGGTTCGTGAATTTTTACATAGTCATTCCCAGTTTCTGATACATCCCAACTATCGATAGATTGGCTTGGGCGAGCGGGAAAAATCGGGTTAGCTGAAAGTGTAAAGGTCCTGTAGTTACAAGCATTGGCTGCACGAGTGAGACCTTACTTTGCGACTATTCGTCGATTGTGACGCGCTTGTATAGTTAGCGTCAATCACATAAAAACTAGGTTATTTCAACGGCCGACAGCTTATGCCGTATTATTACTATTGTCGGTCATTCTCATGTTGGAGTATTTCAGTTATTGAATGTTATTTTATTGCTTTGTGTTTTTTGTTAGCAAACAACTGGAATATCAGCCATTGCGGCACACTAAATAAAATAACTAAATTTAGTAATCAATTGATTAAATGATTGCTCAACGCCGAGCGGAGCTGGGTGATTCGTTGTTCCGGCTGGTCGCCGGCATAGGGCAGGCTGGCGAATTTCCCCCATACCGGCGCGGGCCAAGCCTTATCGGTTTGATAGCGCACCACATGATGCACATGCAACTGCGGGACTAGATTGCCGATAGCGGCAATATTCAGTTTGTCGGGACGATAAATGTCGGCAAGCGCTTCGGCAAGTAGGCAGGACTCGGCTTGCAAAGCCTGTCTATCCAGCGAGTTAAGCTGATAAATTTCTTTAATATTATGGCGCCTCGGTACCAGGATGAACCATGGATACTGGCTATCGTTCATCATTAACAATTCCGATAGGCTAAAACTTCCAACCTTGAAACAATCTTGTGCTAGCTGTGGATGAAGTAAGAATTCGGGCATTGCTATCTCAACGTAAGAATAAAGTTTTATTGTAACTATTTCTCTATTGGCGATGCCGGTTTTTACGCAGATTAAGCAAGCGGATTTAAATTTTGTTATTACCCAATAACAAATTCACGTTGTGCAATTTCGCACTGAGTTGGTAGGTATTTAGGTTGTCGGCTATGCTATGCCTAAATTACCCGCGGGTATTTAGCTTTTTAAAGCGAGTAAACATTTTTCATGGGGGAGAAATAATGAAGAATACACAAAATAAGACCGGAGAAATATCCGACCGGACCGCCCACAGCAGCTACCTACAGGTACCGTTAAAACTTGGCGTGATACTGATAGCATCGATCCTCTCGGCCGCAACGCATGCCGCGTCTCCGATTGCGGGATTGCTGCAAAATACTAGCGGCATCAATTCCAGCCAGAGCAATATGGCCAATGTCATCGAAATCGCTTGTCCCGGTGGTCGGGGGATAAACGCGGACGATTTTCAGGATCGCTGCGATGCGGTGGTTAATTCCGCGCTTAACCGATCGATACCACAGACGTTTAACGCGCTACAACAAACCTCACCCGAGCAAATACCGTCGCAAGGCGTTTCCGCCACGCGCACCTCTTTCAATGCTATTGCCGGACGGATGTCCGCATTGCGTGCCGGCGCTCGCGGTTTCCAGGTCGCCGGTATGGGTAGCGGCGCGGTGCCGATCAATTTGGCTTCGCTGGCAAATCCGCTTGGCGGCGCGGCGGGCGATAGCAGCGGCGTTTGGGACCGGTTGGGCGGGTTCGTCAACGGCAATTACAACACCGGCAATGTCGATACGGACGTCAATCAACTGGGTTATAACTTAAACAGCGGCAGCATTAATGCCGGCATCGATTATCGGTTTGGTAGCGATTTGATCGTGGGGGCGGCGTTTACCTATACGCGCACCGAGTCCAGTTTCGACCGCAGCGGCGGTACCTTGGACAGCGATGCTTATACCGGCGCGCTTTACAGCACCTACTACGCAACGGATAACTTGTATTTCGACGGTGTGGCGACGATGGGCGCCATCGATTATGCATCGGTACGGCATATCCAATATACGGTACCGACTGAAACGGTGAACACGCTTGCCAAGGCCGCGCCTACCGGCAACCAATACTCGGTTAGCGTCGGCAGCGGCTATAACTTTGCAGTCAAACAATGGCTGTTTAATCCGTATGTAAAAGCCAATTACATCAAACTCGATGTAGACGGTTTTAGCGAATCGGGCGGCAGCGGCTGGGGCATGGCATTTGCCGATCAAGGCGTCGAGTCGGTCACCACCACGGTCGGCAATCAGATTTCGTACGCGGTCAGTACGGCATGGGGGGTGTTTACTCCCAATGTACGCGGCGAATGGCATCATCAGTACAAGGACGGCAGCCACAACATCGCGGTGCGCTTTCTGGGCGATAGCAGCAGCGGTTTAGCATTTAACACGGTCACCAACGCCCCGGACCGCAATTATTTTACGGTGGGTACGGGTGTCTCCGGCACTTTTGCGCAAGGCTTTAGCGCCTTCTTGAACTACGACGCGCTGGTGGGATACCGCGACGTGGAAAGCCATTTATTTACGATGGGTGCCCGCCTGGAGTTTTAGCGCAATGATAGGAGACGGGCTTGCGGGAAAATTTACATTAAAGCCAGGTTTGCCGCGATAATTAGGGTCGACGCAACAGCTGCTCGCACAACGCCGGTAACGGGGGTGGCGGCAGCGGTACGTTTTTCGACGGCGCTTTAGCTTCAGCGGAAAACCACCATGCCAGGCTGGCGTCGCAACCATCGCCGGCTGGCAACGGCTCTTGCGAATCGCAGTGCGGACTATGCGGCGGACATTTCAAGCGTACATGAAAATGATCGTCGTGTTTCCACCACGGGCGGATTTTGCGCAACCATTCGCCGGCCCCGGCACTTTTGGTGGTGCACAATTCTTGTTTGATGCTGGGGTTCACAAAAATCCTGTCAACCTCCGGCTGGCGCGCAGCGGCTTCCAGCACCTTTGCCTGATCCAGCGACCAATGCCGGTAATCGATAGTATCGTTTTGCATATCCACGACCGACGGAGCGCTCCAGGTTTCGCGTTCGTTGGCCGTTAGTTGCCGATTACTGGCTTGTTCCGATAACAAAAACCATATATCTACATCCAGGCCCGATTGATGGCTGCGATGGCCGCTTAAAGTCGGGCCGCCGCGCGGTTGGCCCAAGTCGCCAATCAACAACGAGCCCCGTTTTTGCTCAGCGCTGAACCGGCCCAGGTGCTGGATAAAGCCGATTAAATTCGGGTGCCCGTAATAGCGATGGCGGGACAAGCGCATCACTTGATAGCCTTGGCCGTCTAGGGGCAGGGTAGCCGCGCCGCTGATGCAGCCGCTGGTATAGCTGCCTATGCTTTGGCTGGATTCTTGGGTTGGCGTGGTGATCTTGGCCCAGTCTTGAGCAGTCGAGCCGGCCGTAGCGTCGGTGTTAACGCTCAACGCGGCAACGCTTAATAAAATTGATGAAATGCTAGCTAGGCGCATGGTTAATTGGCAAGGAAATGGGATAACTGGCTGCAATTATACCGTCGGCTTACCGATGGCGGCTATCGCGTCGGTTACTCGCCGCCCCAAACTCATGCTGGGTATCTCCAGCCAGTGATAAAACAATAAAGAAACGCCTTGTACGCAGACTATCGTAACAAGCCAGCCGCCAAACCAAAGCGCCAGCCGGTTTTCGGTAAATCCTTCCAGACATTTTAAGACAAGTGGCGTCAGGCAAATCAGGATGGCCATGTGGCTGAGATACGCGCTGTAAGACACTTTGCCGATTTGCCTTAATACCGGCTGCGATAGCACCTGCTGTGCATCTTTAGAACCTAGCACGAACATCAAAATCAAGCCGGCGCCCAAGCCGGAGCCGAGCCAGACCGCCGTATCGCCAAATATATCGGACGGCACAAAAGTACCGCAGGTATAAAACGCTAAGCCGGCCAATAGCAACAAGCGCCTTTGCCAGCGCCGACCGGACAGGTAGCGGGTTAGGTCGGTATAGTGTCTTGCAATAGTCATGCCCAATAGAAAATGCAGCAAGAAAATCGACACGCCCAACAGGCTAGTCGCCAGCAAACCAAAAAACACCAGCCAGGAAGTGCCGCGTCCGGCCAGCAATAAGCCCACCGGCAACAACAGCGACAGCACCAGCTCGATACTTAAAGTCCAGGCTTGCGGCAATAGCACGATCAGGTCGGGCAATTTCAATAAAAAGCTCTCGCGCAGCATATCGGGTGGGGTAAGCGGAAATTTATGCCACATGCCGGTTATCCACTCGGTGGCAGGCAGACTAGTCTTGAGTATCTCGCTGTCGAAGGTGTTCAGAAACAGACCTGTGCTGATCAGCAAAACCAGTAAATACGGCAGCCAGATCCGGAACATCCGATTGATCAAGAAGCGCGCCAAGTGAAATTCGCTGAGATCGGGAATGTGCCCCGCGCGAAAATAGCGCAAAGACAGCACCACGCCGCTGAGTACGAAAAACATCGAAACCGCCGCCGAGCCGTCCCACCAGATGTGTAATGGCGAAAAATCCAGTAGCTGCTGACAAAGTGGCGTTTCGCAGGGCAGCCCATAGGCGATCACGAAATGTTCGCTGATGACGGCCAGGGCCGCTAGACCCCGAATGGTGTCAAGATAACTGATATGGGTTTTAGGCGGCACGGGCTGAGTTTTGATTAAAGTAGGAGGTATCGGCTGGATAGGTATAGCAGGCTTTGGCTATTAGGCTATCCGTGCACTGTTTTATTTGCCTGGTTACGAACAGGCAGATCAAACCAAGCTGGCCGAGAAGAGCCGAGTTTCTTTCTTGCGAAACTGTCTTCCCCGCGCATGCGAGGATCCTTGGGGCCTGTTTTCGTGGGTTTTTGTCCGAATGGGAACGCCAAATTGGATTGATGGGTGTTTTAACGCCGAGCAAACGCCGCCGCTTATGGCTTTAGGTTAATTCCATTGCGACTTGCGCACGTTGAAGTTGCGGCCCTTGATTTTGCCGGCCCGCAAACAGGTCAAGGCCTTATCCGCACTGCCGCGCTTCACGGCAACATAGGCATGTTTATCGAAGATGTCTATCTTGCCCACTTCGCCGCCGGTTATGCCGTTAGCGCCGGTGAGCGCGCCCAAAATATCGCCTGGTCGCATTTTGTCCTTGCGGCCGCCGTCTATCCACAGCGTGACCATGGGCGGCTCGAAGCGGTGCTCGCTGCTGAGTTTAAACGGCGCGATGTCGTCCCACTTTACGGAACCCGCGATATATTCTTCAATGGCTTTGACGCGATTCAGCTCCGCTTCGCTGACCAAACTCAGCGCCAAGCCTTTCGCTCCGGCTCGGCCGGTGCGGCCAATTCTGTGCACGTACACTTCCGGGTCCCAAGGCAATTCGTAATTGATCACCGCCTGCATGTCCTTGATGTCCAGGCCGCGCGCGGCGACATCGGTGGCAACCAGAATCGAGCAACTTTTATTGGCAAAGCGCACCAGCACTTGATCGCGGTCTTTTTGTTCCAGATCGCCATGCAAGGCCTGTACGGAAAATCCGCAATTGGTCAATGTATCCGCCACGTCCTGGCAGTCGCGCTTGGTATTGCAAAACACCACCGTCGATTCCGGGCGATGGTAAGCCAGCAAATAACCTAGCGCGTTCAGGCGCTTGGCTTTGTCTACCTGATGAAAGCGTTGTTCGATAGGATTATCGTGATGGCTGGTTTCGACGCTGACCGAGACCGGCTTGAATTGAAATTTCTGGCTTAAGGCGCGAATCGGCTCGGCGTAAGTCGCGGAGAACAATAGCGTTTGCCGGTGCGTCGGCGCATAGGAAATCACGTCGGAGATGATGTCGGCAAAACCCATGTCCAGCATGCGGTCAGCTTCGTCCAGCACCAACACTTTTAAATAATCCAGGCGCAAACTGGCTTTTTGCAGATGCTCCTGCAAACGGCCCGGCGTACCCACCACCACATGCACGCCATGTTCCAGCGAACTGCGCTGCGGCGCAAACGGCGTGCCGCCGCACAAGGCCAGGACTTTAATATTTTGGGTGAAGCGGGCCAGTTGTCTGATTTCCTTGCAAACCTGATCGGCCAATTCGCGGGTAGGGCAGATCACCATGGCTTGTACCTTAAAGCTGCTCAAATCCAGCCGCGATAACAAGCCGATGCCAAACGCCGCCGTCTTGCCGCTGCCTGTCTTGGCTTGGGCGATCACGTCCTTACCCTCCAGAATATGCGGCAGGCTTTCGGCCTGAATCGGTGTCAGGTGGGTATAACCCAGCGATTCGATGTTTTCCAGTAGGGCGGGTTTTAACGGCAGGGACGAAAATTCGGGTGTATTCACAAAGACTCTAATCGATATGATGCGGCGCGCTTGCCGACATGCGGGAGGCAATGATAACAGAGTTGGGCTTTTGGTCATTACTCTATCCACAGGGTGCCAGGCTTTCAATTCGCAGCCGATTTTTTAGTCAATAAACCCCAGCAATATCTATCTTTACACCGATAAAAGCACAGTTAAATCCAAGGGATTTCCACACAATAAATATTAAAATATTTTGGTGCATGGCAAGAGTGGAGGCGATTTCTCACTATAATTTACATCACCAAGTCAGCTATCGATCATTTAAAAATGTCAGTTCAACGACGAAATGAGGAGATGGAGTATTTGGGAGAATGGGTGTAAGCAAACGAAAAAAGGAGAGCCGCTATGACCGTTAACGAAGGTCTGATAAAAAGCGATTTTAAGGCAGGTAAAGCACGGCAAAAGCTTGGTGAATGGTATATACCTCAGTCTCATATAGACGCATTTGTTAAAGACACGGTTCGCGTTGAGACTTTACCGGCAGGATTCAAACTTTTCAAATTAACCAAGGGGGAAGCCAAGTCTGATCCCAAGTATGGAATAACGCCATGGTGGTGTTCGGTAAGCCCGTTTAAGGAAGACTACGAAGGTGCTATTGGTCGATTCGAACAAGCCAAGTTAAATAAAATAGATATGAGTGCGATGGCGCGTTATATGGCTGCTGTGCCGATTGACTGGAATGAACTGGACAACTATATCGAAATATCTTTAAAAGTGGCTGCATCCGGTTTTTGGGGCACATTCGCCCCGCAAGAAAAGTGGCACGATAAGCACAAGCAAAATCTCGCCGTGGAAATGAGCCGTGGCAGAGCCACGCCGACGAGCCGCACTATGGGTATAAAGGATGCTGTTCTTCCGAATGAACTAGGCGCTTTGGAAGCTTGGCAGTTTTATATACCGGGTTTACAAGAAGAGCATATTAGCCGACAAGACCGCGTGATTTCTGCTCACGACATGGTCGCGCTGCAAGCATATTTCTTTGGATAGATTGAAATGAGCATCACAGAAGAGCTCGCAGGCCGGATTGAGCAACGTCAATCCCTACCTACGAGCCATGATGGCATTGGATTCGCACGCATAAGGGGTGATGCGGCTACCGGCTTTCATCCCGCTTTCTTGCCGTAATTGCCAGCCAGGGTTGCTCGTGCCTGGGTTTGCCGAGTGGGCGGTAATAATGATCGAGTATTTCGAATTGCGCGTTTGCCAAAAACTCCCGGCTAGCGTCGAGTTCCATAAAATGGCCGTAGCGTTGTCCGGACCAACCTTCGCCATTGCCGCGTGGATTGGAGATAAACAAAATCCCCGCCGGTCTTAATGCCGCATACAAATCATTCAGCACTTTCGGTAATTCCCGGCTCGGCACATGAAATAAGGACGCATTGGCAAAGATGCCATCGAAGCCCCGTGCCGGCAAGTCCAGGCTAAGCAAGCTTTGCTGTAATATTCGGCAGCCACTGTAGGCGCGTGCCATCCGGCAAAACACCTCGCTGCCGTCCAGGCCAACCGGGCGATGACCCAACGACTTAAAATAGAACACATCCCTGCCGGGTCCGCAGCCCAAATCCAAAATATCCAGCGCTTGATCTCGCGGCAGCGCGCCCAGGAAGGCCACATAGTTCTGCGTTACATCGTGGTCTTTGGTGCTTTGCCAATACGATTGCGCATTTTGGTTGTAGTGATTCAGCGTAGCGGTTTCGATGTCCGTCAATGACTCGGTTTGCGTATCCATATCGGTGGTCTTGTTTTGACTAGAGATTAAGTATCTCGCGCAAAAGTACGCTAAGCCAAACGTGCAGGCAAGGCTTGCGGGCCGCGATAACATAAATCCGACTTGAAGGCGCGACGGCTAGGTGCGTTAGCTGCCATTGCCAAGCCTAAGCTGAATCTTTAACAGCTCACAGCTGGCTCCAGTTCGAGAACTATGATGTGGAATACAAATCCACGCTGATAATCCGGTAAAGAGCGTAACAATGTTGCGGAGTATATTTGCCGGGAGATAAACCAAGTTGGTTTGTTTTTGTTTTGCTGAGTAGTGCCGGAGGGTGATAGATGCCGGCGATGGACTTTATCTGCCGCGAATGATGGAAGCTTGCAACGATTGGGATTCGCGGCGACAATCCCGGCCGGTTATGACACCCTTACTTCCTCAGCAAATCGCCCCTGTTGACCCCCAACAGCATGCATTGACCGATGCCTATCTGGTAGAGCGGATCTTTGCATTGCAGGCTTATTTTCTGGAGCTGCGGGCCAAGGTCGATGCGGTTCTGGCACCTAAAATGCCGGCTGCCGCGGGCAAGGCTTATCCTTATGGCCGCTGCGAGGAGATCACCCGCGAACTTTACGCGTTGCTTGCAATCCGGTTGCGCCAACCGGAAACGCCGATCGAACTGCTATTGCACGACTTCATGGCCCAAGGCGGTATCGTGCGCTCGGTATGGGGCGTGTTGCGCGAACAATATTTCCAGAACGCGCTGCAATTCGGCGGTTTGTATATCGATGTCGCCAACGATACCGTGGACGTGAACAAAGCGCCGGTGGAAATTCTGCCGCTCGCGGCCAGCGGCTTGGTCGCCGTGCGCGATCTGGCCCATTTTCGCCGCACCGCCGAATCCTACTGGGGTGCGACCATCTACGCCAATCACCTGTTGCCCTCGTTGGCGCCGCTGCTACCCATGGTATCGGTCAGCCCCGGCCGGCTGCGGTCCGGGCTGCAATCGGCCTGCGATTATATGATCGCATTGATGTGTCGCGACAACTTCGAACAGGCCGAAGTCTGGCTGCTTGAAGGCCCGACGCCGCCGGATGAGGAGGCCGCCGTGCTGCTGGCCAACACGCCAGCCGACCTAAGGCCCTGGACAGATACAGGCCGCGATGAATCTATCCTTGCCTGCCAACGCGCGCGGATCGCTCACTGCGCTGCCGACGAGCGTTGGCGTCAGGCACGTGTGCTTGATTACCTGCGTTCGTTACGAGGTCCTGCGGCGGCGAGTTGAGATCTACTGGCGATTTTTTCACTGGCCCCTCTTCCACTGGTCCCCAAGCTCCAGCTTGGGAACCTACACCTCGGAAGCTCCAGCTTCCCGACTCAATCACCAGTCGCGAACCACCTCGATCAAACCTTCCAAACCAGCATAATTCCGTGCACTGGAATAACGCCAATGCTCCGGCAAATCCACATAACCGCGTTTGACCGGATTAAGGTGAATATAATCCAGCTTCTGCCGCATCGCCGCCTCGGATTCTATCAGTTGCGGATGACTACCTTCCTCCCAAACCTGATACTCGCTTTCGGTTTTATGCGGCCGCTTCAGCAACGCCAATAACTCCAACACCTGCTCAGAGCCGCTTTGTTGCAGATAGGCGATGATTTGCTTGGCGGTATAAGCTTTAAAGCGCTGCATGTCCCGGCTCAAGTCCGGCGAAGCGGCAATCAGGTGCAAGTGATTTTCCAGGATCACGTAACCGTATAGCTGAAATCCGCTCTCGTGCTGCAAAAACCGCCAGGAATCCAGCACAATATTCACCGTCGCCGGACGGGTAAACAGCGGCAGCCACTGATTGATCGTCGCGGTCAGAAAGTGCGGGCTGGGGTTTTGGAGGACTCGGTAGCGGCTGCGGGTCATGGGCTAGGGTGAGTTTGGGGGAGCGGAAGTTGGAGCTTGGGAGTTAACAAACTAGCAAAGATATTGGATCATTTTTCTTCCCGTATTTGATCATCATTCGGCATATATTTTTTGATCAAGTCAGCATAAATTATTTTCTGAAAGTTATCGACTATTATGTTTTCAACATAGGCCTTGATGTCATTAAAATCATAATCTAGCGAATTACATGACCATTTAGCACTATTGCCATCAGCTTTCTGCTCGTCCCAGTTAGTTCTTGTATAATCAATTTTTGTGAAGAATATATACAATTGTGTTCTAGATAATATAGGCACAAGATATAGACTTGCATTCATAATATTTGGATATTTCGAAATATATGTAAGGGTTGTTGCGCAATAAGGTAATTCAAATTTTGTCGAAAATGACTTTGCAACTGTTTTGTGTTTAATAACGGTCTTATAGTATTCATCATCATCTTTATCATATAGTGCATCAAGCGCAGAAAATCGGAACAAGTTTTTACGAACTCGCTCAGAGTAATTTTCAACCTCATAACTAATATCAACATAAGCATCCGAACCATTTTTCTGAAGCCAGCTAGCAATATATTCTATTTTTGGTAGCTGATCATAAGAATTTATTGACTCAAATTTCATATTAAAAAATGGTTCAATTTCTGGAAGAATTACACTGTTCGAGACAATATTCAATAGACCCTCAACACAAGCCAAGGCCGACTTAAGATCAACATACCTTTTTGATTCATTAATTATCAAATCTTTAATGGTGTTCTTTGATGGTTCATCTGTACTGTCACTCTGCATGGCTCCTGATTTAAAGCTATGAAAAATAGATTTAATGTCATCATTTATTACACAAAAAACATCTGTAAAATCGGCTTGCGTAACAAAAAATGGAGTTTGCTTCCCTCTTTGTTCGAACGAATCTGATATATTGTCTATTATGTCCTTATACCTAATTCTTTTTCCAATATCGTGATTCAACGATTGAATGAAAGCATATGTAAAATAGCTAATATTTTGATCCGCAAATGAAGATTGATCATTTTGACTTGAAAATAAAAAGTAGCATTTATTGAAGGACTGATCCGGTGACTTTAAATAACTTTCAATTATTTCAGAATCCTTAATATAAGAAACTCCTGAATTACACGCATCAATTATTTTTATAACTAATTTTGGGTTTAGTTGCCTTAATAGCGCATCGATTTCAGAGTTTTGCAAACTCGTCTGTCGTTTTTTTGCTGGGGCATAGTCAGCCCATATGTAATAAAAGTCTGTGCCGTCGAAATAGCCATGTCCGGTAAAATATAATAGCAGTTCATCTATTTGTTCGCCTTTGCATGATTCTAAAAATTGAATGATTTTATCTTTCGCATCTGAGGCTATAGATATACTGTCATCAATATGTAGGTATTTATCATAGCTTTTCGTTCCATCAATTATGCGCTTCATATGCTGAAGATCATTTTTACACGATGGTAATTTATTTACAGATTGATAGTCACTTTGCCCTAATACCAGCGCTATTTTCATTTAAGTCTCCTAGTTTCTAGTTTTCTGGTTCCCAAGCCGGAGCTTGGGAACCAGAGCGATCAGGCTGGAGTAGAAGGCCTTGTTTCAAAACAAGAGCGTGTAGTTTAGGTTTACGCTGTCGCTACAACCCAGCGCTAGCAATGCCTACCTACTCCATCCTCATCCATCCCCAACGCCCGCATTTCCAAGCCCTCAATCTCCTGCAAAGACTTGCCGGCGATACCCTGCAAATCGCCGTACATACCGACTGTGGCATTCATCACCCGTTCGATTTGCGCCTCGCGCTTGGCCCATTGTTTGGTAATGGCTTTGCGTTCCTTGTCTAGGTCTTCCTGCATGGTGGAGAAGGCTTCGACGATGGCTTCGACCCGGTGGCGGAAGCGCGGGCCGGTCAGGTATTGGTAGACCATTTCGGTTTTGCCGTGTTGGCCTTCGGCGGCGAGGCGAGCCATGCCGACTTCCAGCAGGGTGTGGCGCAGCACGGTGGCGACCGGCAGGGCGGCGCGCGGGGCGGTGACCCAGATGCCGTCTATCACTTCGAAGCTGTCCACGCCTTTGGGTAGGGCGTGGCTGACCAGTACGGCGATGTCGGCCTTGGCGTTGCGCTGGTCTTCGCGCAGTTTTACCAGCCAGCCGTCGCTCCAGTTTTTGGTGCGCTTGGCTTCCCAGAGGATGCTGCCGGCAGCTTGCCCGGAGCCGCCGACCACGCGTTGCAATAGGTCGCCGCCGAATTCGCCCTTGGCGACCGGTTCGATATTGTCGAACGGAAACTTGGCGCGCAGCAAATTTTCCAGCTCCAGTTCCTGCACTTCGCCTTGCAACTGCTGCGAGCCTTGTTCGGCCTTTTGTTTCAGTTCTTCGATTTTTTGCTGCATGGAGGCGATGGTCTGGTCTTTTTCCATCACCCGCAGTTTCAGGCCTTCTTCGGCTTCGCGTTTGGCCTGATTGCGTACTTCGTTGAGATTGGTCTGCACGCGTTTTTCGATGGTCAGTTCCAACTCGCGCTTGGCGTCGTCCAGTTCCCGCTGTTTTTTGATCAGCTCTGCCTGGGCTTGTTGAGCTTCGGCAAGTTTGGCGTCGCGGACTTTCAATACTTCGTTCAGTTCGACCAGCTCCCGGCTTTTGTGCGCCAGTTCGGCGGCTGCTGCCTGTTTTGCTTTGCGGGTTTCTTCTTCGATGACCCGCTGGCGTTCGGCTTGCAGTTGCTTGGCAACTTGTTGCGCGACTTGATCGTCCAGGCCGCGTTTGGCTTCAGCCAGTTGTTTTTCCTGGTCTTTAATGCCTTGTTCACGCAGCGCGATGGCTTGGTCTTTTTGTTGCAGCTGCTGCTCGAATTGTTTGCGGGTAGCGGCCAGTAAAGGAGCTGCCAGCGATTCGGTCAACGGTACGGCGCTACTGCAATTGGGGCAGGTGATGGTGGCTTCGGTCATAGTGGATGGTTTTAAATTTTAAGAATAGATATGCATTTGCTTCAGACGCGCTCCTAAAGTCCAGACCCCGGCCATCCGTGCCGGGGCGGTGTTATCGGTGCATTTAACGGATATTGAAAGTAAGACTTTATTTATCTGCGCTGTCTAGCGGCTAAAGCATGGTCGCCCAGGGATTCCAGGTCGGCCAAGCCCTGGATTTCGCAACGGCCGCCGCGAGCGATGTAGTCTTCCCGGTAATGGGCGATAAACTCCATCACAGTGTGGTCGATCAAGTCGGCGGCGCTTAAATCGAAGATCACGGTTTGGCCGTCGGCCAAGCTGGCGACCTGGCTTTTTAGCGCCAGAAAGTTGGAAAACAGAGCCGCGCCGCTGACTTTGATTATCCAGCTGTTCGGGCCGCTGGCTTGTAGCTGGTAAGAGATAGACAGTAGGTTGCCCAAGGATACGCCGCGACCGATGTGCAGCAGCAGTTTTGCGGCGATGCCGATCAGGACGCCGATCAACAAATTGCTGGCCAGTATCGCGAAGATGGTAATCACGAACAAAGCCAGCTGCTCCTTGCCCAAATCCATGCTTTTGGCAAAGGCTTGCGGCGAGGCCAGTCTAAAGCCGGTATAAACCAGTAGCGCGGCCAACGAAGCCAACGGTATCGTCGAGATCAAGTCCGGAAACAACACGACAAACAGCAAGACGAAGCCGCCGTGAAAGAAATTGGCCCAGCTGCTGCGGCCGCCGGCGTCGATGTTTGCAGAGCTGCGGACGATTTCCGCAATCATCGGCAAGCCGCCGATCATACCGGAGACCAGGTTGCCGATACCGACCGCGCGCAGTTCCTTGTTTAAGTCGGAATAGCGTTTTTCCGGATCGAGTTTATCGACTGCGGCGGCGCTGAGTAGGCTTTCCAGGCTGCCGACCAGACAAATCGATACTACGCTTTCCCAAAAACTAAACCCGGTCAGTTTGCCGAAATCCGGCAGATAAAAACTGGCCAACAAGCTGTCCGGGAAAGTCACCAGAAAGTGAGTCGCAAACAGCACATCTTTTGGGATTATGAAGGTTTCGCCCGGTTGCAATTGATCCAGGTGGAACAGATGGCCGAGCAGGATGCCGGAAGTGATGACGATGATGGGCGCCGGAATCTTGCGCAGCAAGGGTTGTTGAATCTGCGGCCAGCCGATCAGTACTACGATGCCGGCTAGTGCGATCAAGCCGATTTGCGGCATAAAGTAAATCAGGCTGTGCGGCAAGGCAGCAATGCCGGATAAGATGCTGGCGCCCTGACTTTGTACGCCCGCCATCACCGGTAACTGTTTGCTGATGATGATAATCCCAATCGCCGCCAGCATGCCGTGTACCACCGAAGCCGGGAAAAACGCCGCTAAGCGTCCGGCTTTGAAGTAACCCAGCACGGTTTGCAAGGCGCCGGCGATGACGATGGCCGCCAAGGTGTAACGGTAGCCGGCCAGCGCATCTCCTTCGCCTAAGGTTTGCACGGAGGTCAAAATCACCACTATCAAACCGGCCGCCGGGCCGGTAATAGTGAGTTGCGCGCCGCCGATGCGCGATACCAGTAAGCCGCCGACGATAGCGGAAATGATGCCGGCCATGGGCGGAAATCCGGAAGCGACAGCTATGCCTAAACACAAGGGCAAGGCGATCAGAAACACCAAAAAGCCGGCAGTAATGTCTTGCCGCCAATGATTTGCTAGCGAGGGTTTTTGCATGAATTCTCCAGGGATGGTGGGCATGGCCCGATATGCGCGCAGTTAACCGGGCAATGGGTTGGATGAGGTTTTTTATTCAATCATAACCAGTTTTTTCCGAACATTATGAAGTTTATGGGGCGGATGCCGTTCGAGCTTTTTGTAATGGGTATGGCTAAACTTGAGTTGACGGCCTTGCTCGCAGGCTGAGTTTTAAAGCTTGGATGTGCCTGCGACAGTGCGTCGCACGGACAAATAAAACGGGCCAAGCCTTATGATTCGGGTAAAATGCGCCGTCCAATTCTGGTCTTTTTTAACACTGAGAACCAGCTGTTTCCAGTATCTTTTCCCGCTTAAATTAATGAATATGCACATTGTTGCTCGTGTAATTTTTGTCTTTTTCTGTTTGTTCGCAGTGCCCTTGTCGGCGGCCGAATCCGGTAACTCCAGCTTTCTGGTATTGAATTATCACGACATTCTCGAAGAAGAAGAGCGGGTGCCGCCATTTGATCGAATCGCGGTCAACAAAGACCATCTTGCCGATCATTTTGCCTGGTTGAAACAGAACAACTATCACGTGATCAGCGTCCAGGATTTGCTGGATTGCATGAAGGGCGACAAGGTTTTACCGGCTAAAGCCGTGATGTTGACGTTTGACGACGGCTACCTGAGTTTTTATACCCGGGCCATGCCCTTGCTGAAAAAGTACAAGTATCCGGCCACGTTGGCGGTGGTCGGTTCTTGGCTGGAGCAGCAGAATGTACCGGGCGTTAAAGCCTTGATGACGCCGGCGCAGGTTCGCGATGTCGCGGAAAGCGGTCTGGTCGAAATTGCTTCGCATACCTTTGATTTACATCACGGCATCGTCGCCAATCCGCAAGGCAATCAGCAAAGCGCGGTGACCTCGCGTTTGTACAGCAACGAATACGACGAATACGAGAAAGACGAAGACTACCGCAAGCGGATTTTTCAGGAAGTGGATAAAAGCTCCGAGCGTTTGTTTCAGATATTGGGCAAGCGGCCGCGGGTCATGGTGTGGCCTTACGGCGAATATAACGCCATTGCGCTGGAAGCAACCAAATTGGCGGGCATGCGCCTGACCATGGGTTTGAACGATGGCGCCAATACTCTGGCCGACGCGTTTGTGATGAAGCGGATGATGATCACCGATGACGTGAATGCCAAGCAGTTCGGCGAAATCGTTAAAAATCAGCGGGTCGGTCAGGAACTGCGGGTGGCGCACGTGGATATGGATTACATCTACGACGATGACGAGGAACAGACCGAGAAGAATTTGGCCCTGGTGGTGGAGCGAATTAAAGCCAGCGGTGCCAATACCGTCTATCTGCAAGCGTATTCCGACCCGGACGGCGACGGTAACGCCGACAAGCTGTATTTCCCTAATCGGCATTTGCCGGTGCGCCGGGATATGTTCAATCACGTGACTTTGCAATTGCGCACGCGGGCAGGCGTCAGAGTGTATGCCTGGATGCCGATCATGGCTTACAAAGCCGATGTGCCGCTGAAGTGGTATGTCAAGGAATGGCGCGACGGCGAGCCGCAGTTATCCAGACACATCTATACCCGCTTGTCGCCGTTTAACCCGGAAGCGCGGCAGTTTGTCGGCGAAATTTATGAAGACCTGGCTAAACATTGCGACTTTAACGGCATTCTGTTTCACGACGATGGGATCTTGTCTGATTTCGAGGACGTGTCGCCGCTGGCGATGGAGTTTAGCCGCAACGTGTGGGGTATGCCGGCCGAGTTCGATACTATCCATGCTTCCAGTGAGTTACGCTTGCGCTGGGCGCAGCATAAAACCGAGTTGATCGGTCAGTTCACCGATTATTTGGCAGACAAGGTCCGTTTCTATCGGCCTTATATTAAAACCGCCCGCAATTTTTACTCCCTGCCGCTATTAAAGCCGTATAGCGAAGAATGGTATGCGCAATCTTTCCCGGCGTTTTTAAAGCATTACGACTATGTGGCGGTGGAGGCGATGCCTTTCATGGAAGAAGCTGAAAATCCCAAGCAATGGCTGATAGAGTTAGTGGAAAAGACCGCACAATATCCGGGCGGCCTGGACAAGATGGTGTTCGAATTGCAGGCGGTTAATTGGAAAACCAAGCAGGATATTGCTATGCCTGTTTTTACCGAGCAATTCGAGTTATTGAAAAAGCACGGCGCCAAACACATCGGTTACTATCCGGATAATGTGTTTAACGATCAGCCGAAGTTGGCGGAGCTGAAAAAATTCTTTCCGGTTTCGAAAAAGGATTAAGGGATAAATGGAGAACTTGATAGACCAAGCTTGGGTACAGCAATTTATCGACTGGTGGTTGATCACCCAGGAACATTTGCAGGAAGTGCCATGGTGGCAGTTCAACGAATGGCTGTCGCGCTTTGTGTTTTATTACCCGCTGCTGATGGCCTATGTCTGGATGTTGGGCGGCATGATTTATTACGTGCGCTGGGAACGTAATCGCGGCAATGTGTTGTCCGATCTGCCGGAGTTGTCCGAATATCCGTCTGTATCGATTCTGATCCCTTGTTATAACGAGGGCGAGAATGTCCGGGAGACCATCGAGTATCTGCTGCATCAGCAATATCCCAATTACGAAATCATCGCGATCAACGACGGCAGCAAGGACAACACGCTGGAAATTTTGCACGAACTGGCTGATCGGCACCCGCAAATTCGGGTGGTCAATTTGGCCAGCAATCAAGGCAAGGCGGTGGGGTTGCGCACGGCGGCCTTACTGGCTAATAGCGAAATTCTGATTGGTATCGACGGCGATGCGTTGCTGGCGCCGAATGCCACGGCCTGGATCGTCCGGCATTTTCTGGAAGACCCGCACGTCGGCGCGGTGACCGGCAATCCGCGGATACGCAACCGTTCCACTTTGTTGGGCAAGATCCAGGTAGGGGAGTTTTCCGCCATCGTCGGCATGATCAAGCGTGCGCAGCGTTCCTACGGCCATGTATTTACTATCTCCGGCGTGATTGCCGGATTTAGAAAAACCGCGTTGCACGATGTCGGTTATTGGAGCCCGGACATGGTCACAGAGGACATCGATATCAGCTGGAAGCTACAGCTGGCAGGTTGGGCCATCCGTTTCGAACCCAACGCCTTGTGCTGGGTGCTGATGCCGGAGACGCTAAACGGTTTGTGGAAGCAACGCAGTCGCTGGGCACAGGGCGGTGTCGAGGTGTTGTTACGTTATTTCCGGCCGCTGTTTAGCTGGCGTTCCCGTGGCATGTGGCCGCTGTATCTGGAATGTTGCATCAGTTTGACCTGGGCGTTTCTGGTGGTGGCCATGCTGGCTTTGGTGCCGTTCGAGTGGTTTAGCAACGAACCGCAGGAGGCTCTGGAGGATTTATCGCCGCATTGGACCAGTATGTTGTTGTGCGTCACCTGTTTGATTCAGTTCGCGGTCAGTTTGACCATCGATTCCAGCTACGAGCGTAAAAGCGGCGGCTCCGCGCAGCATTATTATTGGATGATCTGGTATCCGATCATCTATTGGCTGATCAACGTCGGCACCACGATTAACGGCTGTATCAAGGCCTTGCGTAAAAAGCGCGGCCAGCGCGCGGTTTGGGTGACTTTAGACCGAGGCTTGAGGCAGAAATGAAAGACATCATCATCAACCAGCCGCATCTACAAAGTTTCCAGCAAAAATGCGGCTCGGCGTTTATGTCGCTATTAAGCTGGGTACTTTGGTTGTACTTTTTATGGCCCTTGTTTACGCTCGGCGCCTGGCTGATGGGTTTGAAAAGCCTGTCCGACGAGATTCGCTGGTTCGGCGGTTATAAAACGCTGTTGGAACTGTTGCAACTCTATGGTGAGATTGTTCTAGTTATCGCTGTTATTTGGTTGTTTTGGACTTTGTATTTATCGTGGCTGCACTCCAGCGTCGCTCCGAAGCGCACCGCGCCCGTGACCGATCAGCAATTGGCCGTGGCGTTTAAGGTCGATGAGACCCTGGTAACGGCGGCGCGAGCCAGCAAGAAAGTAACGGTACACTTCGATAATCATGCGGTGATTACCGATATAGATTCACAGTAATCGAGATTGCTTGGTCGCGGTTCTGCTTTTCGCGGCGTTGGTGTTACACTGCGCTAGGCGTAATCAAGGACTTATTTTATGCAACTTGCAATCACAGTGTTGGGCAACAAGTCCAACGGTTTTATCGCGGAAATCCTGTCGGCGCTGAGTGCCTGTCAATGCAGTGTAGTGGAGCTGCGCACTTCCAATCTGACTCAAATCACTGCGGCTTACGTGCTGATTGCCGGCAATTGGAATCATATTGCCAAGCTGGAAGGCATGCTGGAAGCGATAAAAGTCCGGTTTGAAATTCAGATGAGTTTTTTACGGCCGGACGAAACGCCGCCGGTATTGGAAGGTGTTCCTTATACCTTGGAAACTATTTCCATGGATAAGAACGACGTGCTGTTCGCGGTCACATCGTTTTTATTGGATAGAGGTATCTGTATCGAAGAAGTCACCGCCAGCCGCCACCAAGCAGCATTTTTTAACACGCTGGTGTTTTCCACGAAGTTTGTGTTGTTGGTGCCGCCGGAAGTAAGAATTTTATCGCTGCGTGAAGAGTTTCTGGATTTTTGCGACAGCTTGAACATCGACGCTATTCTCGAACCCATCAAAAGGTAATCTGATGACCTTAGCCACTCTCGGCTCCGCCGTTCCCGATTTCGAAATTGCCGCTACCGGCGAAAAAACCGTCAAACTTAGCGATTATCGCGGCAAAAAAGTCGTTTTATATTTTTATCCCAAGGACAGCACGCCCGGTTGTACCCAGGAAGGCCAAGCTTTCAGGGATAATATCGAACAGTTCAAGCAATTAAATACCGTTATTCTCGGTGTATCGCGTGACAGCGTGAAAATGCACGAAGGCTTTAAATGTAAACAAGAGTTCCCGTTCGATTTGCTATCTGATCAGGACGAGAGCCTTTGTAATCTTTTCGATGTCATCAAAATGAAAAACATGTACGGCAAGCAAGTGCGTGGCATAGAGCGCAGCACTTTTCTGATCGACGAAGCCGGTGTCTTGGTCAAGGAGTGGCGAAAGGTGCAAGTCAAAACCCACATCGCCGAGGTGTTGAGCTATTTGCAATCGGCCGCTTAATAATCAGACGCCCGCCTATCTCAGTTGATGACTCTCTTCGCATAGCATCCGGCTGTCCAAAACGGTTTTTAAAATACCTGTTTTGCCTTGTGCTGGCTATGGTAATTAAACCCTTCGCCCCGCTCAGGATTGTTTAATCGGGCGGTTTTGGCGATAATGAACACAGTTTTTAATCATTTGGACGAAACACATGAACGAAATGCTGTCCTCAGGGATTGAGCTGATGTTAATAGGCATGGGTATGGTCTACGCATTTTTGGCCATGCTGATAGTGGCTATCAATGTGATGTCCCAGCTGGTACGCCGCTATTTTCCGGAAATGCCTGCCAAATTTTCGGATCAACCTGTCGTGGCAGGCAACGATAAAGCCGTCATCGCCGCTATTACCGCCGCTGTTCATCAATACCGCAAAAAACATAAGCACGGATAATCATACCCACAAGGTAGCAGTACTCGACCCAAAAACGTCATTAGGAGAAAAGAGTGGAAAAGGTAAATAAGCCCCTAGGAATTACTGAGGTGGTATTACGCGACGCCCATCAGTCAATTCTGGCGACCCGGCTACGTATCGAAGACATGCTGCCGATTTGCGAGCAGCTTGATCAAATCGGTTACTGGTCTATCGAGTCTTGGGGAGGCGCCACCTTTGATGCCTGTATTCGCTATTTGGGCGAAGACCCCTGGGAACGTTTGCGTTTTCTGAAAAAAGCCATGCCCAACACGCCGCAGCAAATGCTGTTCCGCGGCCAAAATATTTTGGGTTACCGACACTATGCCGACGACGTGGTCGATAAATTCGTCGAGCGTTGCGTGGTCAACGGTATAGACGTATTTCGGATTTTCGATGCGATGAACGATATGCGCAATATCGAACGCGCGATCAAAGCCGTACTACATACCGATGCCCATGCTCAGGGAACTATCTCTTACACCACCAGCCCGGTGCATACGATCAAGAAATGGGTAGAGCAGGGCAAGCAAATCGAGGATATGGGTGCGCATTCTATCTGCATCAAGGACATGGCCGGTTTGTTGACGCCTTACGATGCGTACGAATTGATCAGTAAGCTGAAAAAAGCCGTGGCAATTCCGATTCACATGCAATGCCATGCCACCACCGGCTTGAGCGTCGGTACTTATATCAAGGCAGTGGAAGCCGGCGTAGACAATGTCGATACCGCCATCTCGTCGCTGAGTATGACCTACGGTCACAGTCCAACCGAGACCATCGTGGCGGCCATGGCCGGCCAAAAGCGCGAAACCGGTTTGGATTTAATCAAGCTGGAAAAAATTGCGGCGTATTTCCGGGAAGTGCGCAAAAAATACGCGCAATTCGAAGGCAGCTTGAAAGGCGTCGATGGCCGGATTTTGGTCTCGCAAGTGCCGGGCGGCATGCTTACCAATATGGAAAGCCAATTGCGCGAGCAGGGCGCTGCCGATCGTTTCGACGCAGTGTTGCAGGAAATTCCGTTGGTGCGCAAAGATCTGGGTTATATCCCGCTGGTCACGCCAACCTCGCAAATTGTCGGTACCCAGGCGGTTTTGAATGTACTGGCCGGCGAGCGCTATAAAACCATCAGCAAGGAAACCGCCGGTGTGTTGAAAGGCGAATACGGTGCTACCCCAGCCCCTGTCGATAAGGAATTGCAGGCGCGCGTGCTGAACGGCGCCGAGCCGATCACATGCCGGCCCGCGGATTTGTTGAACGCGGAGATGGACAAGCTGGTAGCCGAAGTAAAAGCCAAAGCGGCTGCGGAAGGCGTGAAGTTGGCCGGCAGCGTCGAAGAAGATGCGTTGATCGACGGTTTATTTGCGCAAATCGGCTGGAAGTTTATTCAAAATCGCGGTAATCCAGCGGCTTTTGAGCCTGTGCCGGGGAGTGAGATCGCGGCAGCGGCAGCGCCCGCAATCGTTAAGAACACTGGTGCGGCAGAGATCTACACGGTTAATGTCGACGGTAAAAACTTTCATGTAGCCGTCGCGCCTGGCGGTGCTGACTTAGTCGTCAAACCGGCTACGGTGCAATCGATTTTGGACAGTGGTCCAATGTTGGCGGCTACCGCGCCTATCGTTAGCGGTAGCGGAGTGGTGGAGTCGCCGCTGGCCGGGGTGGTGCTTAAAGTCAACGTCAATGTCGGATCTCATCTCTCCGAGGGAGATGTGGTGTTGATCATGGAAGCAATGAAAATGGAAACCGAGATCCGCGCCAAAGTTGCCGGCATCGTCAGCGCGGTAAACGTCCGCCAGGGCGACTCCGTAGGGGTCGGCGATGTGTTGGTCACCTTATAATAATTCTTATCGTTAAAAAGTAGTCTCGGCCCTATAGGTTAGGGCCGAGATCTAAGTAATCCTCTGATCAACTATTCGCGACGCGCTGTTGGCGGGCTCGGGTAGCGGCGACTCTGATCAAACAACCGATTTAATACATACTCCATGGAAAATCTTAGACTGTTGTGGGAAAGCACGGGTATTTATAACGTTACCGGGCCGCAAATTATCATGATGGCGGTCGGTTTTTTGTTGCTTTATCTCGCCATCAAGAAAGGCTTTGAACCCTTGCTGCTGCTGCCGATAGGTTTTGGCGCGGTGCTGAGTAATATCCCGGTGGCCGGCATGATAGACGAGGGCGGTATTCTCTATTACCTGTACGGCGGTATTAAGGCGGGCATCTTTCCGCTATTGATTTTTATGGGTGTCGGCGCGATGACCGATTTCGGGCCGATGCTGGCCAATCCGAAAACCTTGTTTTTGGGTGCCGCCGCGCAATTCGGTATTTTTGCGACCTTATTCGGTGCGCTGGCGTTGAATGCGGTTCCAGGCATGGATTTCACGCTTAAGCAAGCGGCTGCGATTGCCATTATCGGCGGCGCCGACGGCCCAACTGCTATCTATGTCGCGTCCAAGTTAGCCCCTGAATTGTTGGGGGCGATTGCCGTGGCGGCATACTCCTACATGGCATTGGTGCCCCTGATTCAACCGCCCATCATGCGAGCCTTGACTAGCGAGCAAGAGCGCCGGATAGAAATGCAGCAACTCAGAGTTGTCAGCAAGGCGGAAAAAATCGTGTTCCCGTTAATGCTGTTGGTGTTGACCGCCATGTTGCTGCCTTCGGCGGCACCGCTGGTCGGTATGTTTTGTCTGGGTAATCTGATGAACGCCAGCGGTGTCGTGGACAGACTAAGCAAAACCGCGCAGAACGAATTGATTAATATCGTCACGATCTTCCTGGGTTTGTCGGTCGGCTCCAAATTAAGTGCCGAGGCGTTTTTGAAAATGGAAACGCTGGGTATTTTGGGCCTGGGCGCAGTCGCTTTTTCCATAGGTACCGCTAGTGGTGTGCTGATGGCCAAAGTGATGAACCGTTTCAGCAGTACGCCAATCAATCCTTTGATTGGTGCCGCTGGTGTCTCCGCAGTACCAATGGCAGCCAGGGTAGCCAATAAAATCGGTTTGGAAAGTAACCCGCATAACTTCCTGTTGATGCATGCGATGGGACCGAACGTAGCTGGCGTGATCGGCTCCGCAGTCGCGGCGGGGGTTTTGTTGAGTTTGGTGCGTTAGGCCTTTAAGCTCACCGAAAGTTCTTTATGTGTGCTCAGTCAGTCAAGGATAAGCCGATCAAGGTGCTTTGGCTGACATCAAGTTATCCTCGCAACGAAGATGACAGCGCTTCGGTATTCTTGCGCTATTTAGCGGAAGCACTGGCAAACCAGAAAGTTAGTCTTCATATCCTCTCACCGGATCATCCGGAAGTCTTAGCCACTATGCAACCTGACGGTATAGTCTGCCGCCATTTTCGCTATTTTTGGCCGCGTAAGCTGCAAATGTTAGCCTACGGTTCGGGGATTTTACCCAACTTGCGCGCCGCGCCATGGTTGCTATTTCAGGTACCTTTTTTCATCCTGTCCATGTTTATTACTGCGGCCTGGATTATGGTTGTCCAACGGCCGTCGTTGATACACGCCCACTGGATTTTTCCGCAAGGCACGGTAGCGGTATTGCTAGGCAAGCTGTTCAGAGTCCCGGTGTTGGTTACCGCCCATGGCGGTGATGCCTTTGCGTTGCGAGGTAGTCTTTTAGGGGCTATCAAACGCTGGACCATAAAGCATTGCGCGGCTTGGACCAGTAACACCAATGCCACTGCTGATGCCGTAGGCCCGGATTTGCCTAAGCCGCATATCATTCCCATGGGCATTGATTATCGAAAGTTTGCCGCGGGAAACGCCCAAAACTTGTTTCACCCCAACGAGCCAGGAAAATTCATTCTGTTATACGTAGGGCGGTTGGTCGAAAAAAAAGGCGTCTCGGATCTGCTGCAGGCATTCGCCAAATTGCCTGAAGAATTACGCAGCCAGGTGGTGTGTTGGATCATCGGCGATGGCGCGGAGCGCGGTCGGCTGAAGATCTTGGCGAAAGAATTGCAAATCGCCGACAAAGTTATTTTTCACGGCAAGTTACCCAATGGTAGCTTGCCGGACTACTATGCGGCAGCCGATCTATTTATCGCGCCGTCCATCACCGATTCTAGGGGAGATACCGAAGGGCAGGGTGTAATTCTGTTGGAAGCGATGGCCAGCGGAAAGGCGGTAATAAGCACCTTCACCGGCGGTATCGCAGAGGTCATTGAGCATAAAAAAATCGGCTACTTAGTCGAGCCAAATAATCCGCAGCAGCTTGCGGATTCGATTGCTGAGTTAATTTTGGATGAAAGGCTGCGACAGCGTTTGGCAGAAGCCGGTCAGCTGGTTGCGCAGACGTATGATTGGCAGTTGATAAGCAAAAAATTTGAAAGCTTATATCGACAATGATTGTTGTCGATGCGGTTCAAAATGGCTTGCTGCCCAATTTAGCCTGTGCACAAAAATGTATGGGCAATTTTCAAACTATTGGCTACAACCTGATGCATATCGTAGTAAATATATTGTCCACAACGGCCTATAAAAGTGATGTTTGGCAGTTTTTCAGCTTCAGTACGATAACGGCGGTATAAGTTTTGCGGTGCACCATCCACCGTCTTGACTGGGTAGTAGCGCTCAAATTCGTTTTCTTCATAACTGCACGGTATTTCTTTAGTCAATAGGGCGGTGTTGGCACCCAAATCGCAGCCCGGATAGAGTCTCCAGTCGGTTTGGCGGGTATAAATGCCCTCATCGGTAAAGTTGATGGTTGGTACCGGTTGTTGGTGGATGCTCACGGTTTCGTGGACAAATTTTATTGATCGGTAGGGCAGCGCGCCAAATTGCTGGTCAAAATACACATCAATCGGCATCGAATTAAAGACATGGTAAAAATCGGCTTCCATGCTCTTATCAAACTCGCAACCTAGCCTGACTTCAATATCCGGATGATCCAGCAGATTGCTAAACAAGCCCAAATAGCCATGCTTAGGTAATGCTTGGATTTTGTCATTGAAGTAATTGCAATTGTCGTCGTAACGGACCGGCAGGCGCTTTAAAACATCTGCCGGTAATTTCGCCAGGTCTATACCCCACATCTTTCGGGTATATCGGCCAAAAAACAATTGTGATAACTCCGGACCATACAGTGATTCTGCTACTTGTAGCGCGTTGGTAGGATTGTCGTGATGACAGCGGATCGTTTCCAGAAACGCTTTTACAGCGGTTTCGTCTGTTAGTTGTTGCCGATAAATACGATTGAGAGTTAGCCGGTTAATGGGCAGAGGCACATACCCGGTGTTTTCTACCCAGGCTTCTACCCGATGGGTATACGGTAACCAGTCCGTAAAGCGTGACAGATAGTCGAAAATCCCTTGGTCATTGGTATGGAAAATATGCGGGCCGTAGCGGTGGATGCGTAGTCTTAACTTGTCATCGATTGGATCATAAGCATTTCCGGCAATATGTTCGCGACGGTCAATCACAAGTACCTGATAACCACCACTATCTGCGAGTTCACGGGCGATGGTTGCTCCGGCAAAGCCTGCCCCCACGACTAAAATGTGTTTTTTCATATTTGCATCCAGGCGGCTAAACGCGCCGCTTGATCAGCCCATGTAGGAATAGCGATGTCGATAACACAAGACTCGCGTAATAGCGTGGTCATTTTTCGTTGCATGTCAATCGAATCGTCCGGCTCATACAAGCATTGCGGATAATCTTTAAGTGTTTGTGCCAGCGCACCGAGCCTTGGCGCTAAAACAGGCGTTTTACACGCCAGTATTTCGTAGGTTTTTTGCGGAAAAGCGTATCGTCCAAAATCGCTATCCCGTAGACAAATCATGGCCAAATCGAGAGCGTTATAAAAGGTATTAATTTGTCGATGCGGTAATAAACCTAAGTAGCGAATGCGAGGATGATCGGGAATCGGGCAGTTATCGTCAGTCGGTCCCGCTAACACCAAATGCAACGAACTATCCGTATCGGCTAATTGCAAAAAACTGGCGTAGAGCAAATCAACGCCTCGATTTTTGTCTAACGATCCTGCCAGGCCAATTAGTTTTGCATGTGCCGGTAAGTTTAGTTGCTGCCTGCAAAAGTCTTTATCCTCAGGCAAGAAATCATTACCACCGATCGTGCTTTCCAGGGTGATGACGTTACGATGGTTATAGTGCTGCCGAATATAATCTGCGAGAGGCTCACTGACGCAACTGATTCCGACAGCTTTTTTTATGGCTATACGGTATAAGGGCAATAGACCGGGTAATTTTGCTAGGCCGAAACTCTCATAATTGTCGTAAAGATCGAGATAATAGGGGATATTAAATAACTTCGCGAATAGCGCTGTTATCACGGCATGCACACAGTCCGAGCTGCCCAATAAAATATCGGGCTTACAGCTTTTGATTAGTGAAAATGTTTTTTTGAAATACTTTAGTAGGCCAGGGATTATAAAAAAGCCAACATCAAAGCCATACCATTCCAATGAACTCGTATTATTTTGAATGTGTATAAAATGACCAGGGTTGCAGCGATGGTAGCCAAGGCAAATTCCTCGTACATTATGCCCTTTTAATGCCAATTGATATGGTAGTTCATAAAGCCGGGCATAACGGTCGTCGATGACGTCCTTTTGCATGTAGTGGCGTTTGCATAGGAAAAAAATATTCATTTAGACTGGGCTTTCATGAATTTTTCACCCTTTTGCAAAAGAATTGAGAGAGGCTGTTGCCCAATGAAGTGTGACAAAACTATTGCCGATATTTTGAACAGTAAGTGATGGTATTTTGCATTATTTCCAATACAGATCGAGTTGCCTTAATAACATCGGCAAACAAGCTTTTCGCTTCTTCTAATACATATTCATGCACAATATCGTTCCAGAGTTCCTTAATTTCTCGAAGTTTGTCTGTGGATTCGATTAAGCCTCTTTTTTCGGCATTATTCACGACATCAATCAACGTTCCCTGGTTCTCAAACTCAACATCGTCTATCGAACGAAAGACTTTTCGTATTAAATAGTCAATGCTTCTAGCAGAGCGTGAGCACAGCGTTTCCAGGGCATCCATTTCCTCCGGTGAATATTTTCCTCCTGATGGGATATACTGACAAATTAGATAAGATCTTTCGAGCCAGGAAAATTGATTCTCTAGCGCTTGTATGTTTTTCAGCAAGATACTTTTACTATGGCTCATAGTTCAATTGCTTGTTCACGTACTTTTGCCAGGAACGGGCTGTTCATTTTCCCATCATCAATTAAAATATCCATTTTTTGTTCACCAAAATTTTGATAAAAAGCCATTCGTAATTTTCGAACATCAGATTTGCTAACTTTTGAGCTGGTAATTAATAAGTCAATATCATCACCTTTTTTGGTGTCGTCAAGTCTGGACCCGAAAAGGAAAATCTTAGCCGACGTATCGATGTGGGCTAGGCTGAGTTTTAATGTATTAATTTTCTCTTGAGTTAAGCGCATATTTAATCTTTATTAAAACTAATCGTTTTTTTAAATTGCCTGCGAAGCGTTAGCCAATGCGATGGTGTCACAGTCAAGGAGGCAAGTAAAGCAATCAAACGGATAGCAAAATCATGGATCAAATCCAGTTTCGACTTGTTAATAAGGTCGCCATTTTTGTACCCAAAAACTTTCGCAGAAAATATTGCTGATTTTAGTTTATATTTTTTTCCTATAATTACAGTCGAGCAGTTTTTGTTTTTGACCAAGTAAGCGGCTGGAATATCAATAAAGCGTAAGTAATTTGACAAATATTCCGGTAAGTAAAAAGTGGTGTTGGGTTTTGATTGAAGAATAGTTTGCATCAATATAAATGCTTCGCCTGGACTTTCGCCTATATCGAGCAATATTTCGTCAGAACTCGCTAAAAATTCCACGTTGACTTTAACTGTAGCTGAGCTAAGGCCGCTTAAGTCACGTTTGCCCATTTTTCCGAATAACGCATCGTTCCGTGCCCACAAATAGGTATTATATAAATCCTGATAACAATGCCATTTATGAAAATAAATATTATAGTTTAGGTAAAAAAGATAAATAAGGCTCGCAAAATTTCTACCCTTTCTAGAGGAATAAACAGCCAATAACGCCAGACGGTTACGCTTACGATAATATTCACGCCAGGGAATTATCGGTTTAGTAGCGCTATATTGATGACGAATTACTGAAGCAGGCACTCCCCATAGAGACCATCCAGCTCGCTTCGTCCGCAATCCCCATTCGACGTCATCATAAAAAATAAAGAAATCACCAAAAACACCTACTTGTTCCAGGCAACTGCGCTTAATCAAAATCGAGCAAGCGGCGAGATAATCGACCTCGAATGCCGGCTCGGTGGGTGGCAAGCGTTGCTGGCCGGAAAAGCATTGTTGCAATCCGCCTAGCCAAGGTGTCAATCGCGCACCAATTTCCTGAATAGTATCGGGTTTGTTATATAAACAAATTTGCGAGCCTGCAGCTCCGGCATTTGGATTAGTATCCAGGTTATCCAATAAAGGAGCCAATGCATTGGATTCAACTACAATATCGTTGTCCAACAACCAAATGAATTCGCATTTTTTGCACTGCAATGCTGCTTGCATTCCCGCAGAAAAACCGCCAGCCCCACCTAGGTTTTCTCCAGTTTGCAAAATGGTTACGTTGGGAAAATTCCGCTGTACAAAATCGACACTTCCGTCTGTAGAGGCATTATCAACCAGCAATAACTCACCGCCATAATTAGCCAATTCTGCAAGAACGGATGAAATACACGCTTGCAAGTAGGCTTTGCCGTTCCAGTTGACCACAATCGCAATGATATAGGCGTCCGACAATAGGGAGGTGGGCGCAGACATTGTTAATCTAGGGCGAAAAGCGCTGCAATTTGCGCTTTGCAAACAATAAGCTAAAAATAATTATCTTTACTCCGGGAGATGACAACGCTGCTGAACCCTCCAGCCAGTAACATCCTGACGGAGGAGAAATAGGTAAGCCTAGTTCATACCCGATTAACTTCAGTAAATTCTGAATACTGATAGGGTTAGCCATTGCTAGATTATCTTGATGTTCGTGCAATTGATCAAGCACTAGGGGAATCCAGTTAATGGTTTCGGCATCTTCCTTCGAGGGACGGTCAAGAAAATTAACAGCATTACGCAAGATCGCGCTATCCAATACCGGATTGTAATTTGTCCAAAGACCAGCCTGAACCGAATCTTTAGCAAACTCGATACATAGTCTATGCAGTTGCTCAGTGTATGCAACCAATTTATCATTGGTAGGTGTTGCTTTATAGAATGGCTCAATACCTTTCTCAGTTCCTCGATAACCTACTACAGTAGCGTGAGTCGCAGGAGTGAATACATGCTCGATCAAAAGACGGCGTGGACTGAATAAAGGATATTTACGGGATAAATAAGCTTTGTGCCAACCTGCTTCCGATTCAGATAAATGATCATAAGCAAGTTCAAAATACAATCCCTTGGGTTGGCATGACCATCCGAAGCTATGCAAGATAGTTTTCAAGGCCTGCTGACAATTCAGTCTCCAACCAATATCGACGATTGCCCATGAGGTGTCATCATTGAGTTTTTCTTGTTCAAAATAGCTCGCTAGGACAGTGCGAGCAGCTTCGGCCTTTTGCTCAATAATTTGCTTGACAGCCGGCGTATTGAATAAAAATTCTTTAAATTTCTCTAATTCATCGTCATTGAGCTGTTTTTTGTAACTTGATTCCAAAAAACCGGCTTCTGTTAGCGAGCCGCTTAAATCAGCTGGAGTAAGATCTAGGCGGCTTAAAATATCTCGAATTGCAGTGGAACTGCCAGGAATAGTTAACCAATGCAAATTATTTCGTGTACATTTTATTACGGATGGCAAAAACCAAGCTTGTCTTGACCCATGTAAGTATCGACATTCCGGTGCTTGGGTGCTTAGCTTTAATTGCTGAGCAATATTGTATAAAACCTGCCCATCTCGAGAAACAAAATATAGCCGTTGTATTCCTTCTGCTTGGGCCGTGCGTAATACCCAGGCTGTGAAAGAAGTTAATAGAGGGGTAATTACGGCTGTAATCAGGGACAATCTATTCTGTTCCAATTGACTGTTTTCAATATCGCTCAATCGGGTAAGTCGGGTATGAGCTACCAATTTTGATATATCCAATGAATTCTTGGTCTTGGCAAGAATTCTTCGTTCGTGATGTGACAAATGTATTTCTTGAAAAGGTTGTGTTGCTATACCCATTTTGCGGGGAACATTCACATCAGAATGAGGATTGTCGCCGCAATGAACTAGCTCAGTTTTATTAAGACCTTCGGTTGTAAGGACATGAGTAAAAAGTGTGCCATGATGTTTAGTGATGCCTAATTCACCAGAAACATAAATGTTATCTTCATCATTGGCAATTTCAAAATCGATTAAGCATTGCTTGATGAATATGGACGGCAAATACATGTCTGAAATAAAGATTATTCTGTAACCTTGTTCGCGTAGAGTATGTATTTTATGTTTTATAGGAAGAACAGGGCGAAGAGATTCTTTCTCAAGCTGCATTTCCATATGCATGGCTTTTTCAGTATCTATTAGGCATGGCAATAGATATTGAAACTGGCGGTAAATATCGGCTAATTGAATATCTTCATGTAAGTGCCTTAGTTGGCGTCTAGCCATATGTTCAGCACGTTGCCGCAATGAAGAAACTTTTTGGATTGTGTCAGTATTAAATTTAATAGGTGAGTATTCTGATAATAATATACATGACAAGTCAAAAAATAAATCGGTTGGATAAGTGTAAACTCGAGTTATACAGGTATCAAAGACGTCAAAAGAATATGCTTTTATCATTTATTTATAATCGCCATTCAACGCGTTTTGATAAACTCGCATATGCGCAGCTAAAAATATTTCTTTGGTAAATTTCTCTTTGACTTTATCAATACCCGCAATTCGCCATTCATTTAAAATATCCGGACGCTTGATGACGTAATTCAAACCATCGACTAAACCTTGTACGTCCCCAGTTTTTGCCAACCAACCGGTTTTACCATGTTCAATAATCTCAGGGACACCTCCCGTGGCAAAGGCGATTGCAGGTGTACCGCATGCCATGGTTTCAATTGCAACGGTTGGCAAATTGTCGGCTAATGTAGGGAAGAGGAATACGTCAGCTGCTGCATAGTATTGTGCCAAAAGCTGGTCATTATAAATATATCCAGTATTATAAAAATTCAATCCTTTAAAAAGTATTAAATGGCTTTGTTCTAATTTTCCAATGGCCAAAATAAAAGGTGATAGATTTATTTTTCTTAGTGCTTCAACAGCAAGAAGAGAACCTTTTCTAACTTCTGACAAGCTGGTTGCTGTTAATAAAACAATAAATCGATCCTGGGGCAGGCCAAGGATGGATCTGAGTATTTTGCGATCTAATGGTTTATAGATGTTTGTATCTACATAATTAGGTATTACAATAGGAGCAATTTTGAAATCGATAACCCTCATTGCCTCTTCGGCTAACCATTTCGATGGGGAGATAGGTATAATAGGCGATTTTTGTAATAATCGCCGTTTATACTGCTGCATATAGCCTGTTAAATCAATTGATGTCCCTAAAGGCAATAAATCTAATTGTGGACAATTATTGCAATGAGCATAGTGAGCTTTACAATCCATGGGGTATATACAGCCACCTGTAAATGGTGAACAATCATGGAATGTCCATATAATAGGTTTGCGTTTTACAAGCCAGGAAAGAGCCAAAGGAGAAAATGTAAATGATATATCATGAAAATGATAAAGATCATATTCGACAGTTTTGCGATTCATATGAATCAAAAACTCGGGCGTTAGAAAGTCAGGAAGCCCAATAAACCTAGATATAATTGAACAAGCGCCTTGAATTAAGGATAACCATTGACCGCCATGAAGCTTATAGGTATACCAATCAGAATTAATGCCGGGTCGGCCAGCCCAGTGATGCGCTACGTATTTAGGGTTGTTGTTTAATAATCGAACTAAGCCAGATGCTAGGCGGCTGCCTCCTCCTCCTGTTGCATCGGATTTGCTAACAATTGCGATATTCATATTTTCATCATTTAAATGAATAGCTTAGTATTTTATAATAACTGATGAGTTTTTTATATAAAGCAAATCCGATATTTTTTGAGATATATATAAAGCTTCCTCGCCTAATTACTCTTTCAAGTTGGTTAATCTCGTTCGCAATATTTGCTGCAAAGCCAAGTCCGATAGCATTGTTATTTAAATCTTGCCTAAAAAGCTCGTTTCTGAGTATTGTGCAATATTTTGAATGTATGTTATTTACGTTGCTCTGATTGTATGAGCTGCCATTCGATTGATTGCGTCGATGACAATTAGCAAGGTATTCCGGGACAAATCCTATTTCAAATGCTCTCAAAAAACGAATGTTAAACTCCCAGTCACCAACAACTGGATAATCTTCACGATATAAGCCGATGGTTTTTAATGCATCACGGCAATAAACAAATGATAAATTCGCTATGTAATTTCTTTTAGTTAACTCGAATAAACTTACATACTCCAAGCCGGGCGCAAAGGGGTATGAGCAAATTGTAACTATGTTATTTTTTAAAAAGAATTCTTCTATCACTGAGGTTTTTGTGATGACACCTTTACAGGTTTTATTGCAAGGCTCTTCTAAAAAGCCAATGGTTTTTTTTAAAAAATCAGGGTGCCATGTGTCGTCGTCATCGATAAATGAAATATATTTGCTTTTTGAGTGATTTATAGCAATATTTGAGCAAGTCTCCATTCCTAATGAGTTTTCATTATGAATAACAAGAGTATCTATTTTATTCTTAATTGCTAAATCGGAAATTTTATCAACGTGCTGCCTTTCACCGCCATCATTAACAATAATCCACTGTACATCTTTATATATCTGGTTTTCAATGCTGCGTAGAGTTCTACGTAAAGTAATTGGACGATCTTTGGTCCTGGTGATAATAGCGACACTTTTCATAAGCGTTTTTTAATATATCGCCATATCATTCTTATGGCTAAGTAGAGTCGTGTTAATGAATGAGATGTCCAATTGCTTTGAATAAAGATTAGTGCCGTTCCTGGGTTTTCAAGTGCCACACGTAAGCAAGTATTAACCCATCTATATTCCAGTTCCTGCATTAAGATATTTTCTGAATATATGTTTGATTTTAGATTCGTTTGTCTAATACGATGTAGCCATCGCGAACAATCTAATAGCGATGGCGCATCGGTTAAAGTGAAGTAATACGGGTTTGCTAAAAAATTATGGCAAGTTAACTCTTTATCAGTTGGATAGAGCTTTAGTTTAAATAACTGATTATTTCGTACATCGTTAGCACATTGAAATTGTCTTTGTAAGTATTCACTACGGTCAATACCTGAATATGTTCGGTAGCATAACAATGGTTCGTTGATATTTGCAAAAATAACATTTCTATCATCCGCCAATCTGCACCACAGGTCATAATCTTCGGCTGGTACTGTCTCGCTTCGATACGGCTTAACTAAGTCCAGTACTATTTTTTTCCTGAACATGACGGTCGGGTGATAAAAGCATGTATCAAAAAGTAGTCTAGTTTTAATGTTTTCATTTTTAATTGGTACTTTGAGAATGCTTTCACGATTCTCATAAGTTCTATAATAAGAACCAATTACACTAACTTCCGGGTGATTTTGAAGAAATTTCCATTGTGTTTCCAGTCGACCTATGGTGGAAATATCATCGGCATCCATTCTTGCAATTACTGATGATTTTGAGTGTGCTAAACCAATGTTCAATGATAATGCAATTCCTATATTTTTTTTGTTCTGAATTACTCGAATTCTAGAATCGCTATTTTCATATGTTTTAATAATTTCAAAAGTATTATCTGTTGAACCATCATCGATTATCAATAACTCAAAGTCTTTAAAGCTTTGTGTTAGTATGCTTTCAATTGCTTCACTCAAATACGCTTCGCCATTGAAAACTGGCATTAAAACTGTAATCAGTGGTGAGGTCATAACTGTACCCAGGACGCAGGTATCAGATCATCAGTTTTTAAAGATGAGTCATTGAACCAGTGTTGAGGGGCGATTACAATTTTATTTGGGTTAGTATTAAGCCAAGCACCCCACCAGCTAAATGAACTGTTAGCGATGATATTGTGCTTACAATGACTCATTAGAAATATTTCATCGCAATCCGAAAATTTATTATTAAGTTCTATGAAAGTCAGTTGTTCGTTAATTGATAAATTATCCTTAGCCCACATTAGGTCGTCACTGAAAATAAAAATATATGGTTGTTTGATATTTTTCTTTATATGGGAAACAGCATTTTGGTAATAGGAGATGCTGCAAGTTCCATGTATGGCATTCGTCCTTGGATTGGTTACATAGTCGCCGCGCCTGATGTGTAAGCTTACTGACTCGGTGGATGATATTTTTTCTAGGTATTTCTTTGTTGCATCCAGAGTTAATAATTTTAGTGTAAACTGCTTCAGTAATTCATTTCTATAGTTTTCAAAATAACGAGCGCTTTGCCAGTAGCCATCGAAATAAATGTCGCCTTTTATGAAAAAAACGTTGCAGTCAAATTGAACACCTGGCTCTTTATAATATGAAGATGCCATAGATTTTGGTTTTTTCAGAATTTTTCTTATTAATTTATCTAACTTAGTTTCATTTTTATATTTTAAGAGGGTTACTTCATCGTCTGATGCGATTATATTCTTGATTTTGTACTGATCTAAAGCGTATTTTCGTAAATGGTAAGTTTCAAAGTTGCTGATATCTAACTTAAATGATGTGTTACGATTTCTGCTCTGTGCATAAATGAAGGCATACTGAAATAATTGGTTTCCAAGGCCTCCAATAATATTCTGTATGATCACGGGAAGATAAGTCTAATTTTTTTTAAAATAGATGTTTGTTTCTGGTGTGTTTCTTTAATACCTTTGATGTCAATGTATTTGCTCTTGTCGCGTAAAATCACTTTTTTCTCAAACGGTATACTCCATCCTTCTGGATACAAATACGATGGTGAGAGGATATGCAAATCATCTTTAATTTCTTGATAATTATTATTTAAATGCGCATTCCAGTAGCTTTCGTCATGCCATATTGCTATAATTCCATTATTAAGATCATATTCAATGTCGTAATTCAGGGATTTGCATATATTTAAAAAAATATTTGCGTCTCCGCCCATGATGCCGCCAGGGAAATAATAATATCCATTTTCAATAAAGGCTTTTGACTTTTTACGTTTCTCATAAGTAAATTCGCTTTTGTCTTTATTGAAAAATCCGGGGTGTATACAAGCGACCAAATTTTTGTTTAGACCAAAAAAGTCAGTTAGTGAAATGTAATCTATAAATTTACAATTAGCGTTTAAAAATATAATATAATCGAAATTTTTCAGCTCACCCCCGATGCGTAGAAACATTCTATATCTATAGAGAGTGTTAAAAGGCCAGCCAAGATTGTCTTGATGAATTATTTCAACATTATGGCTCTTTATAATTTTAGTACTATCTGTGAAAACGAAATATTTTTTTTCGATCCCAGATAAAAAATACTTTTCACTTGAGTTATAAAAGTCTTCCCAAAAACTATAGTATTTCCCTGTGCAAATATATAATATTCCTATTTTCATAGTCATTGTAGTTCGCCAATGCATATGATGGTGGAGAAATAATAAAATGGATAGGAGTTTCCTAATAGGCGGTAGTAATAATACTCTGGAATACAATACGTCGGTTTTAAGAAGGGATCTGCAAACTTCAACTCAATTGGTTTTATTCCTGCGCAATGCATGACTTTTAACACGGTATAAGGAGTAAACCAATATCTGTGATCGCTATTAATTAATTCATTGAGCTTGTATATCTGTTTTCCATATGCTAATGACATTATGTTTGGGACTGTGACTGCTATTTTTTTTATATTATTCTTATACTTGCTGTTGATTGAGTTAAGGAATAAAATTGGATTATCGAGATGCTCAATTATTTCGCCTAGGAAAATTAAGTCCCAGATTTGATTTTTTATTTCTTGAACTTCTTCTGCTAATAAATCAGCATAAATTAAGTTGGTGTAACCATAGTGATCTTTAAGGTATTTTATTGCTTCTTGGTTTATATCAATGCCAATACTGTTTGTGCTTATATCATTTATAATACCTTGCAGCCATTGATTTGATGCAATTTTATCGTCAATTACCTCAAAATGATCGCAGCAGCCAAGATGAATTACAGATTTATTTTTTGCTAATTCTTTTATGCTATCAATTCTTGTTTTTATGGGGTATTTTCCATCTAATTTAAGTCTGTACCCTGTTGAGAATTTTTTGCCATTTAAATAGCTTAAAACATCATTTTCGATCATCATATCATTTTAGCCATGCAAATAAATAGACGACCATTCTAGCTTTGGTCTAACCATGCCAACATATCCACCAAAGTAATCTTTCCTTACAATTGGAGAGTCTTCAACAGTAATAAGCATAATATCCTTGAAATCTGTTGTGTTTGCGTAGTTCTCTTCAAAAATCGTCAGGCTTATGGAGTATCTGCCACTGTTTAAAAGCATGTCTGGTATTTTGCAGGTTGTAGAATAAAAGCCTGTATTTTTGATTTCATAGAATGCAGGGTCGTGGTTGCTTATGCTTATGAATGCTGGTTGTCCATCCATTGAAAAACATATGCAAAATCCAATCCTACCTTTTTCTTTTACTTGATATGTCAGTTTTATAATAAAGCCCAGGTCAGAGCATATATTAAGTAACTCTTCGTTGGAGTAGTTCAATGTTTCAATTTTTTTTATTTCTATGCGCTGTGTGGTTAATGATTTAAAATTATGTCGATATTTTTTTTCAATTAAAGCACTATATTTTGACGCAACAGTATCCAATTGCTCATAACCTGTTAATGACCCATTGTCGAGTAATATTGCATTTTTACATAACGCTCTCAGCGCCGCTATATTGTGGCTTACAAATAAAACAGTTTTTCCTTCTACGCTTGTTTCTTTCAATTTATCCAGACATTTGCTTTGAAACTGCGCATCCCCTACGGCCAATACTTCATCGACGATTAAAATATCAGGCTCCAAATGCGCAGCCACAGCGAACGCTAGGCGCACGTACATGCCTGACGAATAATGCTTAACCGGCGTATCCAAAAATTTTTCAACTTCGGCAAAATCAACAATCTCGTCGAATGCTCTTTGAATCTCTTGTTTGCGCATACCTAAAATTGCGCCATTCAGGAATATATTTTCCCTGCCAGTTAGTTCTGGATGAAATCCAGTTCCTACTTCCAACAAGCTCGATACTCGGCCATTAATGGTGATTTTTCCAGTGCTAGGATGAGTAATTCGGCTCAATATTTTTAACAGTGTCGATTTGCCTGCACCGTTTCTGCCTATAATCCCGACCCGGTCACCATGTTTTATTTCAAAATTAATATCTTTTAAGGCCCAGAATTCTTCGGTATTTTCGAAACTGGCATCGCCTCGGAATGGGTGTAATAAATTCTTACCGAGATTTTTAAAGCTGCGGCTCAGAGATTCTGCCAGACTGGTGTATTGATAACGGCTTTGCTGTTGATGTTGATGTTGAATAATATATTTTTTGCCGAGGTTTTCGACTTTGATTGCGGTGCTCATCAGGATGTAATTGTGTAAGTTACAGGCTGTCGGCAAATTGCCGTTCCGTGTGCATGAAGTATCGGTAACCAATTAAGAATAATGTCAGAGATATTGCATTGGATAGCAAAAATCCATCCCAGTAAATATTGGAGTTATCGCCTATCACAATCCAGCGAAAGCCATCTATGACGCCAACCATGGGATTTAACGAATACCATAAACGCCATTGTTCCGGTACGACTTGGCTGCTAAAGCCAACTGGAGATATATATAGACCTATCTGTACGATAAAAGGAATGACATAACGAAAATCTCGGTATTTTACGTTGAGTGCCGAGATTAGATAACCCAAGCCTAAAGCAGTGATTGCGGCCAATAATAAGAACAATGGCATCAACAAAATATAAATCGAAGGCTGGAAGCGATACCAAGCCATCAAAGCTAGTAACAGCACGAATGAAATTAGGAAGTCGACGATATTCACCAACAATGGCGCAGTGGGAACGATAATTCTGGGGAAATAGACTTTGCTGATCATTGCCGAGTTATTAACCACCGCGTTGGCGCTTTCGCTTAGCGTATTGGAAAAAAAATTCCAAGGCAGCATCGCGGTAAACACCATGATGGCATAAGGTGCTTCGCCTTCCGTCGGCAGTTTGGCGATTCTGCCGAAAATCACAGTGAACACCAACATTGTCAGTAATGGCCTGATGACTGCCCAGGCCGCGCCTATGGCAGTTTGTTTGTAGCGGACTTTGAAGTCCCTCCATGCCAGAAAATAAAACAAGTCCCGGTATTCCCATAATTCACGCCCCGAGTCGCCCAGTGTTTTATTGGGGGTAATAACAATTTGTTGCCGGGTACTCATTTGATTATGCGGTTTGGCTGATGGCTTACGTGAAGTTTGACATAGGCTCAGGTCAAGATCGGGCCGGGATTTAGAGCTTGATGAACGAACAAGTGTAGTAGAAATGGTGCAAGGAACTGAAGTTTTTTTGCGGAAGCGAACATCTTCAATTCCAATGCTTAGCTGTCACAAAGTCTCTAGAGGTGTAAAGATTGGCATCTACAAGGCTAGCGCACCGATCGTTTTTTCGGGAATCCGGTATATTTGGTTTTGAACGGTGTGGTTTTAGATCGTGTTTTGACTGCTTGGTCATCGGTTTTCGGCTGAAAACTCGGCACCAAATGCTGTTTACCATTGCCAATCAAGTCCGCCCGTCCCATATCTTTCAGCGCCTCCCGCAATAACGGCCAGTTTTTCGGATCATGGTAGCGCAAAAACGCCTTATGCAAGCGCCGTTGCTTAATGCTTTTTGGAATCGCTATATCAGGGCTGTTGCGGGCCACTTTGTGCAGTGTGTCCTTGCCGGAATGATACATGGCGGTGGCGATAGACATCGGCGAGGGCAAGAAAGCCTGGACTTGGTCGGCGCGGAAGCCGTTGCGTTTTAGCCATAACGCCAGATTCAGCATGTCCTTATCTTCGGTGCCGGGGTGGGCGGCGATGAAGTAGGGGATTAGATACTGCTCCTTGCCGGCTTCCTTGGAGTACTTATCAAACATCTGCTTGAAGCGGTCGTAAGTACCCATGCCGGGTTTCATCATTTTCGACAGCGGGCCTTGCTCGGTGTGTTCCGGAGCGATTTTCAGGTAGCCGCCGACATGATGAGTGACCAGCTCTTTTACATATTCCGGGGTTTCCACTGCTATGTCGTAACGTAGGCCGGAGGCAATGAAGATTTTCTTGATGCCCGGTAGTTTTCGGGCGCGCCGGTAGAGTTTGACCAGCGGCGTTTGATCGGTGTTTAGATTGTGACAAATACCCGGATACACGCAAGATGGTTTGCGGCAGGATTCTTCGATTTTTGGGTCTTTGCAAGCCAGCCGCCACATATTGGCGGTCGGTCCACCCAGATCCGAAATATGGCCGGTAAAGTTCGGCGAGGTGTCGCGGATCGCTTCGATCTCGCGAATGATCGAGTCTTCCGAGCGGTTTTGGATGATGCGGCCTTCGTGTTCGGTGATCGAACAAAAGCTGCAGCCGCCGAAACAGCCGCGCATGATCAGCACAGAATGTTGGATCATTTCAAAAGCCGGGATATTGGCTTTGCCGTAATGGGTGTGCGGCAAGCGCGAGTAGGGCAGGTCGAACACGCCGTCCATCTCAGGCGTGGTCAGCGGTAATGGTGGTGGGTTAATCCATACTTCGCGGTTGCCGTGGCGCTGAATCAAGGCGCGGGCGTTGCCGGGATTGGTTTCACCGTGCATCACCCGCGAAGCATGCGCGTACAGAATCGGATCGTCTTTTACCGCATCATATTCCGGCAAGCGGATTACGGTCTGCATGCGCTGCTTGTTAGCGATGGGTTTGAATTGAATTACCTTTTCGTCTGCCGCAAGTTCGGATTTTGAATCACATGCCGGCATTTCCTGATACGGATTCGCGTGAGAAATCACCGCGCCCGGCTTATCGATGTCCGTGGAATCTTTCTCCATCCAGCCCTGCGGTATCTGTTTCACAAAATGCACGGTGCCGCGAATGCCTTTCAAATCGGCAATGGTTTCGCCTTTCGCCAGTCGTTGGGCGATTTCCACCACTTGCCGTTCGGCGTTGCCGTACACCAGTAAGTCTGCTTTGGAATCCAGCAAGATAGACTTGCGTACCTTGTCCGACCAGTAATCGTAATGCGCAATCCTGCGCAGACTGGCCTCGATACCGCCGATCACGATAGGCACGTTTTTGTAGGCTTCGCGGCAACGGTGGGCATAGACATTCACGGCGCGGTCCGGGCGTTTGCCGGCTGCGCCATCGGCAGTATAAGCGTCATTGGAGCGGATCTTCTTGTCCGAGGTGTAACGATTCACCATCGAATCCATATTGCCGCCAGTTACGCCAAAAAACAGCTTGGGTTGGCCCAGCCGCCTAAAGTCCTCGGCGCTATGCCAATCCGGTTGCGAGATGATGCCGACTCGGAATCCCTGGGCTTCCAAAACCCGGCCAATCACCGCCATGCCAAAGCTGGGATGATCGACGTAGGCATCGCCGGTTACCAAGATAACGTCGCAAGCATCCCAGCCCAATTGCTGCATTTCAGCCAGCGTCATCGGCAATTCCGGCGCCGGGCCGAAGCGGTGCGCCCAGTATTTTTTATAGCCGAAGATGTTGGGAGCGTTGTGTATCACGATTTTATAATCCGGTTGAAGACGTTGGGGTTGTGGCGTTTTAAATCCAGCAGATAGGTGGGAAACTCCAGCTGATATAACTGTTCAAGCTGTTTGGCTTTGTCGATCAGCTGTTTGACGCCGGGCTTTGCCATGGCTTCGCCAAAGGCAAAACCGATCACGTTACCGCGATTGCGCACCGGCAAAAACAACATGCGCCTATCGAACATGCGGCCCAGATTCCAGACAACTTGCTGGAACATGTCCTTGTCGGTGCCCCATAAGTTGATCACCAGCAGACCGTTCTTGGTCAGCAAGGTTCGGCAATTGTCGAAAAAAGTTTCGCTGCTCACTTCCGGGGCCATGCCGTCGTGGTCGTAAGCGTCTATCACGATCAAGTCGTGCTGTTCGCTTTGCACCTGGCTAGCCTGATGCACATGTTGCGCGCCGCAGCCGATCTTGATTTTCAGGCGCGGATCGAACGGCAAACCGAAATGACTACGCGCCACTTTCAAAACGCTGCCCCGAAATTCCACGACCTTGAGTCGGCAATCGGCAAACTGATGCAGCATGAATTTGGCGATGGTGCCGCCGCCTAAGCCTATCATCAATATTTCGCGGGGCGTGTCATGAAACATTAAGCCTGCCATCATGGCTCGTGCATAAAGAGAATGGAGGCGGTCGGGTTCGGCCAGCAGCATGCTGCTTTGCCGGGCATGCGAGCCAAAGTGCAAGGCCCTGACGCCTTCCTTGTCAACGATTTCTATGATGCCTTCGTCGTCGTGGCTTTGGTGTACCACCAGGCCTTCATATTTGTACATGCGCTGCAGCGAACCGTAAAGATAAGACTATTTTCCTTGAAAATCCGGCGCTTGTCTTGTTAATAGTGCGTTGGTGACAATTTAGTCACCTTGTAAAACAAAGGGATATTGAGCTAATGCGGCTCATTTATGGATAGGGGTGCGAATTGTTTCGCACCGTAAATTGAAGGCTTGGAAGAGGCGGTATTGATTGCCGTAAAGCGAGTGATGAGATAACGGGTGATCGCTAAAAATTAAAAACCTCCTTCTCCCTCTGCACCCTCCG
>LUUF01000051.1 GCA_001644045.1 Methylomonas methanica
TTGTCAGATCTCATAATTTCTTAAATTTGTCTCACAATTCTTGTACGGAATCTCAAAATTTATTAAACGGGCCTGTCGATGATTTTTTATCGGCAGGCATCTAGGTCAACGTCAGATATTATGATTTATGAAATGGTGTAGGTTATCGTTTGATCGGCACTATGACCTCTGTTAACATCCCATCATGACTAACGTGTTCTCAACCCTGCTGGCTTCTATTACCACCATTTCACCAATGGTGGGTTAGCACGTTTACTTTCTACTGCAACCCGCCCTGAGGCGGGTTTTTTTATATTGCCCGTCTCTTGGGGACTTACCCTACCAAGGAGATCGATATGGCATACCAACCGCTCAAACAAATGATCGAAGCTGCTGATAAAGCAATTACTGAAGAGGACTTCGATTCATTGATGGCTTTCTACGCAGACGATGCAACGCTTGTTATCAAGCCTGGCTTGATCGCAACTGGCAAGGAACAAATCCATAAAGCGTTTCTCGCAATTGTCGAATATTTCAACCATAGTCTTGTGGTCAAACAAGGCGCGATGCAGGTCATTCAGGGCGGGAATACGGCTCTAGTAATCATGGAAACCGTGCTTGAAACTGTGGATGCTGCCGGCGTGGCTAGTAGCATGTCAAGGCGTGCCACCTATGTGTTCCGGGAGGACCCTGCCGGCAAGTGGCTTTGCGTTATTGATAATTCGTATGGCACTGAATTACTTGGGGCATTGTGAATGTCGAAATCTATGTCAACACTGCATCTGCTCTGTGGAAAAATCGCATCTGGTAAATCGACATTGGCAAACGAACTGGCCAAGGCAGCAGACACGGTTCTCATTTGTGAGGATGTGTGGCTTGCACATCTTTATCCAGACAACATCAAGTCTATTGCTGACTATGTTAGGTATGCTTCGTATTTACGTGGGGCGATCAAGCCGCACGTGATTGATTTACTTCTTATGGGCGTGTCCGTGGTATTGGATTTTCCAGCCAATACTGAGGAAAGTAGAAAATGGATGAGGTCTATTATCGACGAAGCCGGATCGAAGCATACGTTACATTTTCTTGATGTGTCGGACGACGATTGCTTGACTCGCTTACATACGAGAAATGAGTCTGGCGCTCACGCTTTCGTTGTGGCTGATACCGAATTTGAATTAATTACAAATTACTTCGTGGCGCCTCAACAGGAAGAGAACTTCGACGTGATTCGATATCAGGTGCTCTGAAAAAGTTAAATGACGTATTACGAATGCCG
>LUUF01000055.1 GCA_001644045.1 Methylomonas methanica
TTTTCTGGGGGGATTACCAAACCACGCAACTAAGATAGAGCGTAGCGATCAGGTCAAACCCTGACATCGATACCGTTGTTCGGCACACTGGCCGACTCCAATAGTTTCAACGCGTTTTGCCCTTGTTGCTCCTGCATTTCCTTGGCTTTAGCCAGCACAGCGACTTCGACTTGCTGAGCGGTTTTTTGGGTGGACATTTGCGTCGCCAATGCGGCAACGGAAGAGACGGAATCAAGCATGGCATGGCCTCGTCGGGTTGATTTAGGAAAGCGTCGCCGGTCAGCAACACTGCTAGGTGCTACCGGGTTATCGAACAGAAAGCCGATAACTTTAGAAAAAATGTAAACCGATGTGTTGCGAGAATAGCCGGGATGAAATCCCCAGGCTGTGCCTCGAGTTTACCGGTTTATTGCAGACATAAAATTTTGGATTTGTAGACTGTCGAACGGCCAATTCAGTTGACTCCGGCTTTGGGCGTGCCACAACACCGGAATCAACAAGCCGTAGTCGGTCTGCCATTGTTCGCTAGCCATAATATCCTGGCTTTTGAAATCAAGTCCGGCGGCGGCCAATAGCTCCTCAGCTTCTTCGCACAAATGGCAGCCTTCGGTACCGAACAGGATAAATTCCGCCATTACTGAAGGTGGATTAATGGTTTAAATGCGCCGCCAACCAGCGTTCGGCCACTTCAATCTTTAGACCTTTACGCCGCGCGTAGTCCTCCAGCTGGTCCTGATCGATCTTGCCGACGTTGAAATACTGCGAGTCCGGGTGCGAGAAATACCAGCCGCTGACTGCGGCGGTCGGATACATAGCAAAGTTTTCGGTCAACTCGATCGTGGTGTTTTCGGTGACGTTCAGCAATTCGAACAACTTGGCCTTTTCTGTATGATCCGGGCAGGCCGGGTAGCCAGGCGCTGGGCGAATACCTTGATAGGCTTCCTCAATCAAGGCGTGGTTATCGTGTGCTTCGTCTTCCGCATAGCCCCAGTAATCGCGGCGCACGGCTTGATGCATGTATTCCGCAAACGCTTCGGCCAAACGGTCGGCTAGCGCTTTCAGCATAATCGAGCTGTAGTCGTCGTGATCTTTTTCGAATTCGGCCAATTTGGTTTCGATACCGATGCCGGAAGTCACCGCGAAACCGCCCAGATAATCGGCAATGCCGCTACCCACCGGGGCGATGAAATCCGACAGACAGTAATTGGGCCGGCCTGGTGCCTTGACGTTTTGCTGGCGCAAATGATGCAACACTTCGCGTTGTTGGCTGCGGCTGTCGTCGCTGTAAAGCACGATGTCGTCGCCGTCGCTGTTGGCCGGGAAAAAACCGATTACGGCTTTGGCGGTCAACCATTGTTCGCGGATCAGGTGTTTCAACATCTCCTGAGCATCTTCGAATAGCTTGGTGGCTTCGACGCCGACCACGTGGTCGCTAAGAATGGCCGGATAGCTGCCGGACAACTCCCAGGTCTGGAAGAATGGCGTCCAGTCGATATACCAAACCAGCGTATCCAGCGGGAAATTATCGATGACTTTGGCGCCGAGAAACTTCGGTTTAACCGGCTGATGGCCGGCGTAATTGAATTTATTCTGCCGGGCTTTTTCCAGATTATGTTGCGGATTTTTTGCGTGGCGGCCTTTATGGCGTTCGCGCACAATTTCATACTCGGCGCGAGTCTTCTCCACGAAATCGGCTCTCAAGTCCTCGCTAAGCAAGGCACTGACGACGCCGACGCCGCGCGAAGCATCGGTGACGTAAATCGTCGGTGCCGCTTGATAATTGGGTTCGATCTTCACCGCCGTGTGGGCGCGCGACGTGGTGGCGCCGCCTATCATCAACGGGATCGTAAAGCCTTGGCGCTGCATTTCCTTGGCGACATGCACCATTTCGTCCAGCGACGGGGTAATCAAGCCGCTGAGACCTATCACATCGACTTTTTCATCACGGGCGGTTTTCAAAATCGTCTCGGCAGGCACCATCACGCCCAGGTCGATCACTTCGTAGTTGTTGCATTGCAGCACCACGGCGACGATGTTTTTGCCTATGTCATGCACGTCGCCTTTCACGGTGGCCATCAACACCTTGCCGTTGGTGTGCCGCTCGCTGCCATCGACTTCCGCATCCATGAACGGCATCAGATAGGCCACGGCTTTTTTCATCACCCGCGCGGATTTCACCACTTGCGGCAGGAACATCTTACCTTCGCCGAACAAGTCGCCGACCACGTTCATGCCGTCCATCAACGGACCTTCGATGACGTGCAGCGGTTTTTCGGCTTCCAGTCGTGCGGCTTCGGTATCTTCTTCGATGTAATCGGCGATGCCTTTGACCAGTGCATGCTCCAAACGCTTGCTGACCGGCCACTCACGCCATTCCAGTGTTTCCACCTTGGCTGCCTGGCCGCTGCCGCGATATTTTTCGGCAATTTCCAACAGCTTTTCGGTGCCTTCCGGCGTGCGGTTCAGGATCACGTCTTCGACAGCGTTACGCAGTTCTTCCGGAATATCGGCGTAAATCGCCAGCTGGCCAGCGTTGACGATACCCATGTCCATACCAGCGTGGACCGCGTGGTACAGGAACACCGCATGGATCGCCTCGCGCACCGGATTGTTGCCGCGGAACGAGAACGACACGTTGGAGACGCCGCCGGAGATCAATGCGTGCGGCAGAGTCTGCTTGATGATGCGAGTGGCTTCGATGAAATCGACACCGTAATTGTTGTGTTCTTCGATACCGGTGGCGACCGCGAAAATATTCGGGTCGAAGATAATGTCTTCGGGCGGGAAGCCGATTTGTTCGGTCAGGATTTTATAGGCGCGAGTGCAGATTTCCACCTTGCGCGCCATCGTGTCGGCCTGGCCTTGCTCGTCGAACGCCATCACGATCACTGCGGCGCCATAACGGCGCACCAGCTTGGCGTGCTTAATAAACGCTTCCTCGCCTTCCTTGATCGAAATCGAATTAACGACGCCCTTGCCCTGGATACATTTCAGACCGGCTTCCAGAATCTCCCATTTCGAGGAGTCCAGCATGATGGGAACTTTGGCGATATCCGGCTCGGCGGCGAGCAGGTTCAAAAAGCGCACCATCGCGGCTTTAGAATCCAGCATGCCTTCGTCCATATTGATGTCGATGATCTGCGCGCCGTTCTCGACCTGCTGTTTGGCGACTTCCAAGGCTTCTTCATAACGTTCTTCGATGATCATTTTCTTGAAGATCGCCGAGCCGGTGACGTTGGTGCGTTCGCCGACGTTAACGAATAAGGTTTCCGGACCGATGCTCATCGCTTCCAGACCGGCCAGATGGCAACGCTTTTCCAGCTCCGGAATCTGGCGCGGCGGATATTTTTCCAGCGCGGCGACGATGGCGCGTATCGTGTCCGGCGAGGTACCGCAGCAACCGCCGATGATATTTAAATAGCCGCTGGCGGCCCAGTCGGCCAATTCGGCGGCCATTTGCTCCGGGGTTTCGTCGTATTCGCCGAATTCGTTGGGCAAACCGGCGTTAGGATGAGCGGAAACGTAGGTGTCGGCGATGTTGGACAGTTCTTCGATATATTGGCGCAATTCCTGAGCGCCCAGCGCGCAGTTGAAGCCGATAGAGATCGGTTGCACGTGTTTTAGCGAGTACCAAAACGCAGCGGCGGTTTGCCCCGACAAGGTGCGGCCGGAGGCGTCGGTAATTGTGCCGGAGATCATCACCGGCAGTTTGTAGCCGAGTTTGTCGAAAGTCTGTTCGACCGCGAAAATCGCCGCCTTGGCGTTCAGCGTATCGAATACGGTTTCGATGAGGATAATGTCGGCGCCGCCGTCGATCAGGCCCTGAGTGGCTTCGCTGTAGGCCGCCACCAGATCGTCGAAAGTAATGTTGCGGAAGCCGGGATCGTTGACATCCGGCGACATTGACGAGGTGCGGTTGGTTGGGCCCAACACGCCGGCGACGAAGCGGGGCTTGTCGGGCGTTAGCGCACTGACTTCCTCGGCGACCTGTTTGGCGACTCGCGCCGACGCAACATTGATTTCGTAAGCCAAATCCTCCATCCGATAATCGGCCATCGCGATCCGGGTGGAGTTGAAAGTATTGGTTTCCAGAATATCCGAACCGGCATCCAGATAGGCGCGGTGAATAGCCTTGATTATAGCCGGCTGGGTAATCGATAATAAATCGTTGTTGCCCTTGAGATCGACAGGCCAGTCGGCAAAGCGTGCGCCGCGATAATCCTTCTCCTCCAATTTGTAGCTCTGTATCATGGTGCCCATCGCACCGTCCAGAAACAAAATCCGTTGAGATAATAACTGGTGTAATCTTTGTGTGCTGTTCATACTGCCTGATGGTCGCAAGGGTGGATGTACGGTGGGCTAGTCCGTATTGTTATCAAACCAAATTTTGAGGGAAATCATGTCTAAACCCAGTCTATTGCATGTCGTAAAAAGCGTAATCGCCGCCGTGATCGGCGTACAAAGCAATAAGAACAGAGAGGTTGATTTTCAGCATGGCTCTTTGCCTGCCTATATTGTCGTCGGGCTGGTCGTGACTGTGTTATTTATTTTAACGATAGTCAGTATCGTATCCGCAGTTACCGGCGGCTGAGGAATTTCGGTCGGTAACGAAGCCCAAGCAGCCTTGGGCTTCGGGATCAGCCTGTTTAGTTGCTGGAAGTTTTGAAGCTGTCTTTTATGCTAACAAACAGCTCTTTGATACCGCTGAACAGGTTAGCCGGTGTCAGCGCTTGTTTCAGAATGAACTGGGTCCGAATCAAAGCCACGGCCAGTACGCCGGCAAACGGCGGCAATAATTCGAAGAAAACCGGCATGAACCAACCGCCAGCACCTTCCTGAGTTTTTCTATCGCCAACGCTGGTCAGATCGCGGTCATATTCGCCGCCGACATCTTTGCCGTCTAATCCGTCGATAATCATAATATTGATGTTGTAGAACATCACTTGAATCACCAAGAACACTATGGCACAGCCGGCAACCCACAACAGTACGTTACCAGTTTTGGCTTTTATCAGGGTTTGATATACCCAGATTGCCGTCAAAATCATTATTACGCCACCAATCATCTCTATTCCCCTTGTAACTGTTAACTATTTTTATAATTCTCAAAAATCTGGTTGAGAGGGCATACTACCATAATCCGCCTGGATGGCAATTACGGTGGGATGTTTCCGCGATAGCCATGAATTGCTTGACTTTGAAGGTGGCTAAAGTAACATATGAAGCTCGACCGCCAAAGACATGGCACATTTTATAACAACTAACTAAAGGTAGGAGGCACCCATGGGAGCGATCTTAGATTTAACAGAAATGCTGAAAGAACCGTCGGGCATGATTGGAGCGCTGGTAATCATCGCTGCAGGATACTTCTTTGTAAAATGGGTTTTTGCTGAGCCTAAAGACGAAGAGTAAGCTACACCCCTCGCTTACAAAGCTTTTCTGGAAAAAGCGGCTACGGATAGATCCCGTAGCCGCTTTTTTTTTGCCTGAAGCATACCTGGTTTAAATACCTTATAATCCGTGACCTTTTGGCCTGCCGACCCGCTATGTACAAACTGTTAGTTCAAAAAATAAACGCGCTTTATTCCAAAAAAGTACCCGCTACCGGCGTAGGCTTGTTCAGGCTGTTGTTCGGACTGGTGACGCTACAGGAAGTGTTCTTTCTACTGTATTTCAATCACTTGATATTCGACCCTATCCCGTTCATGGATGTCGAATTTCCGATGATTCCGCTCTTCTTATGGCTTTGGGCAGCAGTGGCGTTTTGCCTGATCATCGGCTACCGCTGCCAGGGCGCCAGTATCGCTAATTACGTTTTTTGGCTGCTGTTCGTCAATTTCACGCCAATGCAGCGCGATTTCGACGGCGGCTTCGATTTGTTCATGATCGGCGCCAATTTCTTTCTGATCTTCATGCCGATTGACAAGGCGTTCTCGGTCGACAGCCTGAGAAAAAAATTGCTGCGTCCGTTCGTACATTATTCTCAGTATCAAGCTGAGGAAGTGTCGGCATTGACCTATTATCTGCCGGTCGCGATTTGTCTGGGCTTTTTGTACTTCGATTCGGCGATACACAAGATGTTTGCCGAGCATTGGCGCAACGGCTTGGGCGCCTGGTTGCCGTCTTCGATTCCGTATTACATGTCCGCGCTGGATTTGTCCCGGCTGCTGAATATCGAGATTTTGCAGAAAATCATCGGTTACACCATCATCGTATTCCAGTTCACTTTCCTGTTATTTTTCCATCGCCGCCAGTTCAGATGGCTGTATTTTCTGATCGGGATTTCGTTGCATTTGGGCATCACCCTATCCTTCAATATTTACCCGTTCGGGATGGGGATGCTGATTTTCTATGCGCTGGTGATACCGTTTGCCTGGTATAGAAAAATCGGTGCTTTCCTGCGTCTAAAACAGCCGTTATTGACGGTGTTCTACGACCAACAATGCCCATTATGCAATCGCACGGTCTTAACCCTCAATCACTTCGACGTATTACACGCTGTGGATTTCAAACCGGCGCAAGTGTTTGCGATCGATTATCCGGCTTTAGCCGAGCTGGGCGAAAAGCAATTGCTGACCGATTTGTATGCACTGGATAACGATGGCTGGGTTTACGCCGGCGTTGATACCTATGCGCAGATTTTAATTGCGATGCGCTATACGGCGCTTATTGGCTGGGCAATGAAGTTGCCGCTGATATATCAATGGATATGTCGTCGTTATCGGGCGATTGCCGATTCGCGCGCGCGACTGGTGTGCGATGTGAGCTGCCTGCCCACATCGGCCGAAAGCTTGCCGCCGACCTTGTACGAGCGAATCTTTGAGGCGGAGCATGCGTTACCGGCTAGAAGTCGCGTACACAAAATCAGCAAGGTATTACTCGTGCTGATCTTGTTTCAATTCAACAGCAGCTTTCACTATGGCTTGTTGTACCGCCTGCATGTCGATACACGTACGTCGCCGATAACCAGTATGTTGGCGGATATGAGCAACGCGATATTGATGATGTCTCACACGTTTTTGGGCATCACGCCGCATGCCTTGTATCTGCACGACCATTTCGAGGGCTACGACCGTTTGTTGGCCATTACCTATTTGGATTCCAATGGAGAAGAGCAATGGCTGCCGTTTGTCGACCAGCATGGCCGCTTGTTGGCGCCTAATTGGGGGCGCGTGCATTCGATGTGGGCCAACATCGCGGTAACGCCGAATATCGATGAAATCCGCTTGAAAAAATTCATCATGAAAGTCACCGCATTTTGGGGCAAAAAAACCGACCTAGACCTGGAAACCACTCAATTTATTGTAAAAATGAAGCGAATTAAAGCTCCATTTGTGTGGGAAAAGGATTTAAGGAACAACAACCTGTCCGGAGAATGGCAGGCAATCGGCACGGCACAATGGGCTGGCAAGGAAGTAAAGATCAGTCTGCCGAAGGACATCGATATTTTGTAAACATCTAGGGTATTGCATCCTCGGTTTTGTCATGCTATAAATTTTGCGTGCTTGAGTTTAAGTACATACAAAAATAAAAACCCTTAAATCGGAGGATGTTATGAAAAAAGTATTTTCTGTCTTGGCTATGGTTATGGTGATTGTAAGCTTGAGCGGTTGCATGGATGATCCAGACGGTGGCAACCCTAAACCAAAAGGCTATGGTTCACCAAACCAACAAGGCTCAGGGCTCAAATAATCCTAGCCCTGGCAGGATATTCCTTCCTGAGTAAGGCCCACGCAAGTGGGCCTTATATTCCAGATTCTTTCCTCCAAACATATTTAGTTTGCGCTGAACTGCTTCGGCATGTTTAAATCTCGCCGTGCTTAATTTTCTGTTTAGATTCAGTACACGAAAAAATATAAAAAACTTTTATTTGGAGGATGTTATGAAAAAAGTATTATCTCTTTTAGCTATGACCCTGATGATTGTTGGCCTGAGCGGTTGCATGGACGATCCAGATGCATCAAAACAAAAAGTTTCTAGCTCTACTTCTGTAGCGCTTTAATTTTTTAAGCTTTAAGAAAAAGGCCCGCTAAAGCGGGCCTTTTTTATGTCCGACGATAAAAATGTGCGTCGACTTTATTTTTTGGCGCCTTCCTCGGCAATATCCAACATGGCTTTATTGATCCATGCTTCGGCCTCGGCGTTAATATCCTTCGATTTTTTGTCGATACTGTTAATAGCCGGCCCAATCTTTACCTTAATCACGCCCGGATATTTCAAAAAACTGTTACGCGGCCAATATTCGCCGGCATTGTGCGCCAGCGGAATCACCGGAAACCCCGACTTTTGCGCCAGCATAGAGCCACCGGCGTTAAATTTTTTATGAGCCCCCGGCGCCACCCTGGTTCCTTCAGGAAACACCACCACAAACAAACCTTCCTGCAAACGCTCGATACCTTGATCGATCAGCATTTTTAACGCTTCTTTTTGATTCTGCCGATCAATCGCAATCGGCTTTAGCGTCGCCAAGGCCCAGCCGCCGAATGGAATTTGCAGCAACGATTTTTTCAGAACCGCAGTTTGCGGCGAGATAAACTGTCTTAAAGCCACAGTCTCCCAGGCCGATTGATGCTTGCTGAGAATAATCGCTGCCTGATCGCGCGGAATGTTTTCCAGCCCTTCCACTTCATAACTTAAACCGCAACACAGCTTCAGCATGAACAACAGGCAGTCGATCCAAATATCGGCGATCTTATAGCGCATCGGAAACGGCAGAAAATAACCGCCCAAGATGGCCACCCCGACAATCAGCGTCGAGAACACGATGTAGATGAATAACAATGTCGAGCCTAAATAGACTCTGAAATCAGCTTGTCGAGACGATGTGCGTGGCTGCGTCATAAAGATTATCGAAAATAGGAACGTTGAGTTGTGGATGATTAATAGCGGTTTTTTCGCCTTTACCGGTTCTGACCAGGATCGGCTTGGCGCCGACTGACTCGGCGGCCTGAATATCGCGCAAGGAATCGCCAATCGCATAAGTCCGACTCAATTCGGCTTGCGTGTCGGCGGCAAAACGCCGAAACAGACCGTCCAGGGGCTTGCGGCAGTCACAAGTGTCGTTTGGGCCGTGAGGGCAAAAATAAATGGCTTCTATGTGCCCGCCCGCCTGGGATGCCAATTGCAGCATTTTGGCGTGTATCGCCGCCAGCGTCGCCAAATCGAATAAGCCCCTGGCAATCCCCGACTGATTAGTGATCACCACGACTTTGTAGCGGTGCCGATTTAACAGCGCGATGGCTTCCAGGCTGCCGGCTAGCGGCAGCCATTCTTCCGGTGATTTGATAAAGTCGTCGGAATCGACATTGATAGTGCCGTCCCGATCCAGAATAACGTAACGCTCGGTCACGATTGCAATTTGGAAATATCGGCGATTTTCAGAAATTGATTGGACAATTTGGCCAATAATGCCAAGCGGCTGTTGCGTAAAGCTTCGTCGTTGGTATTAACCATCACGTTATCGAAAAACGCATCAACACTGTCACGCAATTGCGCCAGTCGGCTTAATGCCAGCGGATAATTCTGTTCGGCCAACAGCGGCAAGATGTCGGTTTCCGATTGCTCGGCAGCGGCCAGCAAGTTTTTTTCGGCTGCCTCAACCAAAGTGCCAATGGTCTCCGTAGGCGCTTGATCCGATTTTTTCAGGATGTTGATAATCCGCTTGTTCGCGGCCGCCAGACTTTCCGCTTCCGGCAAGGCTCTAAAGCTTTGCACCGCGCGAATACGCAGCATAAAATCCAGAGGGCTAGTCGGATTGACAGCCAGTACCGCCTCGAATTCGTGGCTGGTATAGCCTTGATCCAGACAATAGCCTTTTAAACGGTCGAACAGAAACGCGATCAGCTTTTGCCTGGTTTCAGCTTTATTAAAGCCGTGGCTGAATTGATCCAGCGCCGCATCCAGCAGTTCCACTACATCCAATGCAATACCGTTTTCGATCAACACCCGTAAAATGCCCAGCGTGGCCCGGCGCAAGGCGTAAGGGTCCTTGTCGCCGGTTGGGATCAAGCCGGCGCTGAAAATACCGGCCAAAGTGTCGATTTTTTCCGCCAACGCCAACGCCTGCCCGATTTGACCGCTCGGCGTCGCACCGCCGGATTGCTTGGGATAATAATGTTCTTCCAAGGCTAAAGCCACGTCGGCATGTTCGCCGTCGGCCGCCGCGTAATAGCGGCCCATCGTGCCTTGCAGGTTGGCGAATTCGCCGACCATATTAGTCATCAAATCAGTTTTGGCCAGCAAAGCGGCCCTTCTGGCAAGCTCCACGTCGGCACCCAATTTTTCGGCAATCAAAGCCGCTAGCTTGGCTACGCGCTCGGTTTTATCGAATAAGGTGCCCAGATCTTTTTGGAAAACGATGCTTTTCAGGCTCTCAACCCGATCGGCCAGCGATTGTTTTCTATCCTGTTTCCAGAAAAACTCGGCGTCGACCAAACGTGGCAAGACCACGCGCTCATTACCTTGGCGGATGGAGTCCGGGTTGGAGCTTTCGATATTGGCGAAGGTAATGAAATGTGGCAACAATCGGCCCGCAGCATTTTTAACCGGAAAATATTTCTGGTTGGCCTGCATGGTGGTGATCAACACCTCCTGCGGCAACTCCAGAAAACGCGCATCGAAATTACCCACGACCGGCACCGGCCATTCGTTTAATGCCGCCACTTCTTCCAGCAAATCGTCTTCGATATGGGCGATACCGCCGACGTTGCTGGCAGCCTGATTCGCCGCATCGCGAATAATGGTCATGCGTTCTTCGAAGTCGGCCAGCACCTTGCCATGCTGTTTCAGAATATCCAGATATTCGTGCGGACTGCCGATGCTCAAATCCAGTGGCGAATGAAAACGATGGCCGCGGGTGACGCGGCCGGTGGTGCGGCCGAGAATATCGGTAATCAGAATTTCCGCGCCGAACAGCAGTACCGCCCAATGCACCGGTCGGGCAAACTCTGCGTCGAAACTGCCCCAACGCATACGTTTAGCGATCGGCAAATTATTCAGACTTTTGCGGATGATGTCCGGAATCAATTCTGCGGTTGCCTGGCCTTTCACCGCCTGTTTGAAGATCAGCCAAGAACCCTTGTCGGTTTCCAGTTTTTCCAATTCGTCAAAGCTGGCACCGCAACTAGCGGCAAAACCCAGCGCCGCCTTGCTCGGCGTACCGTCGGGACCGTACGCCGCCTGAATTGCCGGGCCGCGCTTTTCCACGACTTTGTCGGCCTGGAAGGTTTGTACATCGTCGATCAATACCGCCAAACGGCGCGGCGTCGCATAGGCGCGGCCTTGGTTGTAGCTCAAACCAGCTTCTTGCAAGCCGGCCATAATGTTGTCCAGTAAGGCCTGGCTGAGTTTTTTCAAGGACTTCGGCGGCAATTCCTCGCAGCCCAGTTCGAACAATAAATGATTAGTCTCGGTCATGTTACGCTCCCTGTCTGGCGAGGATCGGAAAGCCCAGCGCTTCCCGGCGGTTGTAATAGGCTTCGGCGACCGATTTAGCCATGTTGCGTACCCGTAAGATGTAACGTTGACGCTCGGTCACCGAGATGGCGTGGCGGGCGTCGAGCAAGTTAAAGGAATGCGAGGCTTTTAAGACCATTTCGTAAGCCGGCAACGGCAGGTTTTTTTCCAACAGCATCAGGCATTCGCGTTCGTAGGTGTCGAAGCACTGGAACAGGAAATCGACGTTGGCGTGGTCGAAGTTGAACTCGGACATCTCGACTTCGTTTTGATGGAACACGTCACCATAGGTCACAACGCCTTGCGGGCCGCGGGTCCAGACCAAGTCGTACACAGACTCCACGCCTTGCAGATACATCGCAATCCGCTCGAGGCCGTAGGTAATTTCGCCGCTAACAGGTCGGCATTCCAGGCCGCCCACTTGTTGGAAATAAGTAAATTGTGTCACTTCCATGCCGTTCAGCCAGACTTCCCAGCCCAGGCCCCAGGCGCCCAGAGTTGGAGACTCCCAGTTGTCTTCGACGAAACGAATATCATGCTCCAGCAAATCCAGGCCCAAATGCCGCAATGAACCCAGATACAATTCCTGGATATTGTCCGGCGAGGGCTTCATGATTACCTGGAATTGGTAATAATGCTGCAAGCGGTTGGGGTTTTCGCCGTAACGGCCATCGGTCGGGCGGCGCGAAGGCTGTACGTAAGCCGAGTTCCAAGGCTCCGGGCCGATGGCACGTAAGAACGTGGCGGGGTGGAAGGTACCGGCGCCGACTTCCTGATCCAAAGGCTGCAACAACACACAACCCTGATTCGACCAGTATTCCTGCAAGGTCAGAATCAGGCCCTGAAAAGTAGAGACATCGTTTTTGCTAATCGACACGTCGGGAGCCACTTGATAGATAAAAAATGTTCTTATTGTACCTGAAAAGCGTCTGCCAGACAGGCAGCAAGGGGGGTTAAGGAATCCCGGCTTAAGCCAATTAACCTTGCTCGGCGCATGCGGGAGCATTCTTTATCGGCGACAAATTTCGGCTTAAACTCATCCAAAATAAACTTTGAGACGCAGCGCACCATAAATATAGGCAGGCCCCTGACTTGATTTTATCGAGTCAACACAACTATGCCCGTTAGAGTATTTACGGAGATGTCTAGATTGACTTAATCCAGAGCCAAAGAAAGGAGTGAAAATGGAAATAAACCTAGCCAGCGAGACCGATATCCCGGCGCTGTGCCAACTATTGAGCGAGCTGTTCGGCCAAGAAGCGGAGTTTCAGCCGGATTATGCGACCCAAAGCCAGGGCTTGAGGCTGATCATAGCCGACCCGGCCATCGGCCATATCTTGGTGGCGCGAACCGAAAATCGGATTGTCGGCATGGTCAATCTGCTTTACACAGTCTCCACCGCACTGGGCGGCCGAGTGGCTTGGCTGGAAGACATGACGGTGTTAAGCGGTGCGCGCGGCAACGGTGTCGGCAGCCTATTGTTGGAGCGCGCGGTGGAATTTGCCCGGCAAAATGGTTGCCACCGACTGACCTTGTTGACCGATGCCGATAATTTGCAAGCTCAGCGGTTTTATCAGCGGCAGGGATTTAAGGCTTCGGGAATGTTGCCAATGCGCTTGATTTTTTGAATGTCGCTACCGAATTGCACAAGGATAAGCCGGGATTTACCGCCGCGCGCAAACCACTTGGCAACTTAATCTTTAACCGCCTCGACCTGGATGAATACCTTCACCTCATCGCCCACCGCCGGCACATATTTGTCGATACCAAACTCCGAGCGTTTTATCGTGCCAACCGCATCGGCGCCGCAGGTGTACTTCAATCTGATGGCATTCATTCCACAGTAAAAGCGTTCGACATTCAGGTGTACAGGCTTGCTGGCGCCGTGTAAGGTCAAGATACCGTCCGCGCCGACCAGTTTCTCACCCTGAAAACTGAGCTTGTCGGATTTGAAAGTCATCGCCGGATATTGCGCGCTATCGAAAAAATCCTTGCCGCGCAAATGCTCTTCCAACTCTGCCAAACCGGTACTGATCGAAGCGGTGTTAACGCTGATGTCTATGCTGCCTTTACCTGCCGCGGCATCCAATGTCACTTTACCGCTGGTTTCGTTAAAGCGGCCGCGTTGCGTGGAAAACCCGAGATGGCTAATCTCGAAGCTCGGGAAGGTGTGATGACTGTCGATGGTATAACTATCGGCGGCCAGCACGCTAAAACTCAACAGGCTGGCGGCGCTTACGGCACATAGTTTTCTAATCATGATCATCTCCTTTGTGGGTTAAAAAGCGAGCGGCACTGCATTATTGCAGAGACTTTGTGATAATAGATCAGGTTTAACTCTATCACCTTGGCCATTTGCCGCTCTCATGCAACGAATCTATTACTATTACGCGGCCTTGATCGGCTTTTTCGGCCTGTTTTTATTATTAATGGCCTGGCACACATTATTATCGCCATCAAACAAGCTGCCAACTGCATTGTTGCTGTTAATTTCGGCCGGACCGTTATTGCTGCCGTTTAAAGGCTTATTGAACCGCGACCTGAAAAGCTGCACCTGGATGAGTTATTTGAGTCTGCCGTATTTCGCTCATGGCACTGCCGAAGCCTATGTGAATCAAATAGAACGACCTTATGCGCTGCTGGAAGTGCTGTTTAGCCTGCTGCTATGTTTCGGCGCAGGTTTGTATGTCTATAAGGCGGAAAAAGCCTGAGCATTACCGGCATGCAAGTCCCGTTACAGTTCGAGTTTCAGAGCAACCAGACCTTTGCCAGCTTTTTTCCCGGCAATAACGCCGAAATCGTCGCTCAATTGCAGGCTCTGGCCGCAAACGGCGAGGAGCAGCAGATTTTTGTCTGGGGCGATGCCGGTAGCGGTAAGAGCCATTTATTACAGGCTTGTTGTCAGCAAGCCAAGCTGGCGGGAAAAGATCCGTTCTATTTGGCTTTTGACGCTGACAACTTGCCGGCACCGACCTTGCTGGAAGGACTGGAAGATCTGGAACTGGTCTGTTTCGACAATATTCAAATGCTTGCCGGCCATCTCGACTGGGAACACGCATTGTTCGCTTTTTATAATACGCATAGACAGAACAATCATAAATTGCTGCTGGCCGCCGATTGCCCGCCGAAGTTTTTAGGGTTCGATCTACCCGACCTGAAAACCCGGATGGCTTGGGGACTGACCTTAAAGATTCAGCCCTTGCGCGATGACCAGTTAATCGAGGCACTGACTTATAAAGCCCATTTTTTGGGCTTCGACATTCCGCCGGCGGTAGGGCGGTTTTTGTTGAATCATTATGTTCACGATTTAGCGGCGCTATGGCTGCTCCTGGAAAAAATCGACCGCGCCACCTTGGCCGCGCAACGCAAATTAACTATTCCGTTTTTAAAGCAGATTCTGGCTGACGAAACATGAACGACAAGGTATTGATAGTTGGCGCCGGCGCCATCGGCGGGTTTTATGGCGGATTGTTAGCCAAGGCCGGCGCCGATGTGTCGGTGGTGTGCCGCTCCGATTATGATGTAGCCAAACACTACGGCTACCGCATCGACAGTTACGCCTTGGGCAATTGGCAACTCATGCCAAACCAGGTTTTACGCCACGTATCGGAGTATCAAGGCCAACCGGATTACTTGATTCTATGCACCAAGGTCACCGCCGACATCGATCGGGTGACACTGATTCGCGATGCGGTGGCTCCTTGCACGACAATTGTGCTGATCCAGAACGGTGTCGAGATCGAGCGGGAGCTGCAACAAGCTTTTCCGGACAATCTGTTGGTCAGCGGCTTGGCGTTTATCTGCTGCAACCGGAACGCTCCCGGAGAGATTAGCCACTTGGCTTATGGCAAGCTGATCTTGGGTAATCTGTCGGGTAGGCAAGAGCCGAAGACGCAGTATTTGCGCGATTTATTCCTGGGAGCCGGTATCGAATGCGTAATTAGTGAAGATATTGTCGCCAGCCGCTGGCAAAAGTGCGTCTGGAATGCACCGTTCAATCCGCTATCGGTGTTATCCGGCGGATTGGCAACTCAGGCGATATTGCAGAATCAGGAAAATTTTGTTCGCCGCGTCATGCGGGAAGTCTGTAGTATTGCCGACGCGTGCGGCCATCCGCTACCGGCCGATATTGTCGAAAATCATATTGCCCTGACACGTGATATGCCGCCCTACAAAACCAGCATGCTGCTGGATTTCGAACGCGGACATACGATGGAAACCGAGGCCATTCTTGGCAACGCAGTGCGCGCCGCCCAGCGGCAAAGTGTGGACTGCCCCTGCCTAGAATCGCTTTACGTATTGATGCAACTCCTGGAGTTGCAAATCCGCTCCAGTAGCCTGCTTAACTAATTCACGCAATTGACATTCTGCTTTTTGTTATTTTTCGGTTAGAATGTGAAGATTTTCATTGACCTTGTCTTTGAAGAAGCCGTGTGAATTTCGCCTCAGACCCTTGCAAAGCGAAGACCGGCCGCATATTTCGCTAGACTAGCAGCTATGTGATCCACAACCAACCGTGGCAATGGTGCTGGGGTTTAAAAGTTTTTATGTCCATTTTTAGAGTATAACCATGACTGATCTATCGCTTTACAGAAACATCGGCATCTTCGCTCACGTCGATGCCGGTAAAACCACTACCACCGAGCGGATTTTGAAGCTGACCGGAAAAATCCACAAAATCGGCGAAGTGCACGATGGCGCGGCGACTACAGACTTCATGGTGCAGGAGCAAGAACGCGGCATCACCATTCAATCGGCCGCGACCACCTGTTTTTGGCCGGGCAGCACCAACCAATTCCAGCCGCATCGTTTCAATATCATCGACACCCCGGGGCACGTTGACTTTACTATCGAAGTTTATCGTTCCTTGAAAGTGTTGGACGGCGGTGTCGGCGTATTTTGCGGTTCCGGCGGTGTTGAGCCACAATCCGAAACCAACTGGCGTTATGCGAACGACTCCAAAGTCTCTCGCGTCATCTACGTCAACAAACTGGACAGACTGGGTGCTAACTTCTACCGCGTCGTCAAACAGGTCGAAGAAGTATTAGGCGCCAAACCGGTCGTGATGACCCTGCCTATCGGCGAAGAAGAAAATTTTGTCGGCGTAGTCGATTTGCTGACTCGCAAAGCCTGGGTCTGGGATAACTCCGGCGACCCATTGAAATACGAAATTAAAGACGTTCCTGCAGATATGGCGGAGCAAGTCGAAGAATGGCGTGCGAAATTGATCGACCAAGTGGCAGATCAAGACGACGACATCATGGAGAAATATCTGGAAGGCGAAGAGCCTACCATCGAAGAAATCAAACATTGCATCCGCAAAGGTACCATCGCGATGGATTTCTTCCCGACTTTCTGCGGCTCATCGTTCAAAAATAAAGGTGTGCAGTTGGTACTGGACGGCGTTATCGAGTATTTGCCTAACCCAACCGAAGTCAACCCACAACCTGAGACCGATCTGGAAGGCGTTCCAACCGGCGAACACGCGATTGTCGATGCCGACCGTCCATTGCGCGCACTGGTCTTCAAAATCATGGATGACCGTTTCGGCGCCTTGAACTTTGTCCGCATCTACTCCGGCCGCATCAAAAAAGGCGACACGCTGTTAAATACCTTTACCGGTAAAACCGAGCGTATCGGCCGTATGGTGGAAATGCATGCCGACGACCGTAACGAGATCGAAACCGCGCAAGCCGGCGACATCGTGGCCTTGATCGGCTTGAAAAACGTGCAAACCGGCCATACCCTGTGCGACCCTGACCAACCGGCTACGCTGGAACCGATGGTATTCCCCGATCCTGTTATCTCGATTGCGATTTCGCCAAAAGACAAAGGCAGCAACGAGAAAATGGGCATCGCGATCGGCAAGATGGTTCAGGAAGATCCGTCTTTCCGCGTCGAAACCGACCAAGAAAGCGGCGAAACCATCATCAAAGGTATGGGCGAGTTGCATCTGGACATCAAAGTCGACATTTTGCGCCGTACCCATGGCGTAGACGTCAACGTGGGTAAACCACAGGTGGCTTACCGCGAAACTATTACCCAACGTATCGAAGACAGCTACACCCACAAAAAGCAATCGGGTGGTTCAGGTCAATACGCGAAAATCGATTACGTCATCGAGCCAGGCGAGGCCGGCAGCGGTTTTGTTTTCGAATCGCAAGTTACAGGCGGTAACGTGCCTCGCGAATACTGGCCGGCGGTTGAAAAAGGCTTTAAAGCCAGTATCGACAAAGGTGTGTTGGCAGGTTTCCCTTGCTTGGACTTCAAAGTCATTCTGACCGACGGTGCTTTCCACGCGGTTGACTCCTCGTCCATCGCTTTCGAAATCGCCGCCCGCGCCGCGTACCGTCAATCGATCCCAAAAGGTAACCCGCAATTGCTGGAACCTATCATGAAAGTTGACGTATTCACTCCAGATGCGCATGTCGGCGACGTGATCGGGGACTTGAACCGTCGCCGCGGCATGATCAAATCGCAAGATGCAGGTGTTACCGGCGTCCGTATCAAAGCCGACGTACCGCTGAGCGACATGTTCGGTTACATCGGCGATTTGCGTACCATGACTTCAGGTCGCGGTCAGTTCTCCATGGAGTTCTCGCACTACACGGCTTGCCCTCGCAACGTTGCGGAAGAAGTGATCAAAGAAGTTAAGGAACGTAACAAAGACAAATAAGCATTATACGGGCTGGCCTTGTCGGCCTTTACTCTGCTTAATATTGCCGATCAGCCACCTGCCGCGTTTAGCGGCAGGTGCATTTTTAACCATAAAGCTTCCGCAATGCACGGCAGCTTGTTCATTTACCTAACCTTGGAAGAACAATATGGCTTTTGTAATCACCGAAAACTGCATCAAATGCAAATTTACCGACTGTGTTGACGTATGCCCCGTCGATTGCTTTCATGAAGGTCCAAATTTTCTGGTTATAGACCCCGACGAATGTATCGATTGCACCTTGTGCGAACCCGAATGCCCAGCCAACGCCATCCACGCGGAAGACGAATTGCCCGAAGGTCAAGAACACTTCGCGGCGCTGAACGCGGAACTGGCTAAACAATGGCCCATCATCACCGAAGTGAAAGACGCTCTTCCCGATGCCGACGAATGGAACGGCAAATCCGGAAAGTTTGCGTTGTTGGAAAAGTAAGATCCTATATTAGATCACGCGATGACGAACCAACGCCCTTCCTAGCTGAAAGGGCATTGGTTCAACTCATCGTTAAAGCACAGCCGTTTAATAGCTAGATTTCACCCTTTTCCACCACCGGCATAATCCAGTAATGGATACCGGATCCGGCAAATTCGGCCTTCAATTTTTCCAGCAAGGCGGAAATCGCCATTTTCTCGGCATAAATCTGAAAGCGCGCGGTTTGTTGTTCGGCATCGTCCGCTTCGGTAAGAAATTTGGTGATCTTGTGCTCGCCGGTATCGCTATTAAGCAGATCTTCCTCAAAATTGCTTAGACATTCCATCATCGGCCCCTCCATGACCGGCGGTACGATAAATGAAATGGAGAACTGTTGATGATGAACGGTTTTGAAAAAATCGTCTTCGCTGTTGAAGCGATCAGACGCATTTTTGATCACTTGCAGATATTTACCGCGCCTGCGGTCGCCTTTGCGCTTTTCGATAATATCGGCAGACACAGGGGTCTGGTTCTGACGGGGATCGTTGTACCAACTACGGTGGTAATAGGGCCTAACGACCACCATTCTGCCGTTAAACCGTCGATTTTTTAAGACTCTAACGACTCTTTGCACCGAAAGCTCGGAATCCAGCGTTACCACGCCGTGATATTCGATAGTACCTATGCGGGTATCCTGTAAGGCCAGAATCTCTACATCGACTATGCGGCCCGACTTTCTAAATAAGCCGCTTTTCAAAGCCGGGGCCACAAATTCGGAAATTTCAATATGCCTGGTATTAGCAGGAATTCGTCGCAAAAAAATGTTCATAGGGCTATGTATGGCAAAGAAAATAGCTCATTCAAAAATGTTTAACCGCTGTTTGTCTGAACTGTAGCATCCCCTGTGCATTTCTGCATACTTTATGCTTAGATGATGCCTTGTTCGATAGCCGGCACCAGCCAATAATGTATTCCGGAACCGGCAAAATCCGCCTTTAGCTTAGTCAATAATGCGGAAATGTTTTGTCTTTCGACATACATTTGAAAACGAATTTTGCGCTGATGCCCTGCCACCTGCTCTGCCAGGGACAATCCCTGCTGGTTATGATCGTGAACATTCGCCGGAAAACTGGTAAAGCCCTGCCGCCATTCCAATGACAACAGACAATCTACCAGCGCCTCTTCCAGGCTAGGCGGCACATTCACCGTTAATAAAAACGCTTCGTGACTCATTAACAAAGCTCCGGGTTACGGCCGTATAAACGATAGAGTATCGGCAACAAAATTAGGGTCAACAAGGTCGAAGACAGCAATCCGCCGGTGACCACAATAGCCAACGGCCGCTGAATTTCCGAGCCGGGCCCGGACGCGAACAACAGCGGAATCAAACCGAACGCGGCGATACTGGCGGTCATCAACACCGGCCGCAAGCGCCGGCCGGAACCGATAACCACCACCCGCGACAACTCCATGCCGGTCGCGCACAGTTGATTAAAATAACTGACCATCACCACGCCATTCAAAACCGCGATGCCGAGTAGCGCGATAAATCCGACCGAAGCCGGCACCGACAGATATTCGCCGGATAGCCACAACGCGAACACGCCGCCTATCATTGCCAGCGGGATATTGGACAGCACCAGCACTGCCTGCCGCACCGAGCCGAACGTGGAAAACAGCAACAGAAATATCAACCCGAGCGACAATGGAATCACCAGCGACAGCCGCGCGGAAGCGCGCTGCTGGTTTTCGAACTGCCCGCCGAACGCCACATGAAAACCACTTGGCAATTTGACCCGTTCGGCCACCGCCTTGCGCGCCTCGTCGACAAAACCGACCAGATCGCGGCCCTCCACGTTACAGCGGATCACCACGAAGCGCTGGCCTTTTTCCCGATCTATCGACACCACCCCTTCCACCGCTTGAATTTTCGCGACGGCGGTAATCGGCACATGGCCGCCATTGGGCAAACTGATTTGCAGGTTATCGAAGTTGGCGGTGTTGCTGTCGCCGCGCAGCAGCAACGGGGTGCGTTTGACGCCCTCCTGCACAATGCCCAGCTGTACACCTTCAATCTGGGCACGCAACATATCTTCGATACTATTGCTATCCAGCCCGAAACGGCCGGCGGCTTCCCGATTTATGCTGAGCTGCAAGAACTGCATCCCTTCGTTTTTGCGGGTGAACACGTCACTGGCACCCGGAATAGTCTTCAGCACCGCTTCGATTTGCTCGGCTTTATGATTCAAAGTATCCAGATCGGCACCGAATAATTTGATCGCGACATCGCCACGCGTCCCGGTCAACATCTCCGACACCCGCATTTCGATAGGCTGGGTAAAACCGAACGCAATACCCGGCGTATGGTTCATAATTTTCCGGATTTCCTCGATCAATTCTTCCTTGGTTTCCATGCGCCATTCCGATTTGGGCTTCAAGATCAGGAAGGTGTCGGTATCGTTCAAGCTCATCGGGTCCAAACCCAATTCGTCGGTGCCGACCCTGGAAACCACGGTCTGTACTTCCGGAATGTGCTCGAGAATATTTTTCTGCACACGACCGTCCAACGCTACCGAATCCAGCAAGGTAATTGACGGCAGCTTTTCCAGCTGGACGATAATGTCGCCTTCGTCCATCGTCGGCATGAAAGTGCTGCCGATCTGGGTGAATACTAATACGCTTGCCACCAACATCGCGCCGGCGCCGATAAACACTTTTTTGCTGTTAGCCAGACACCAGACCAGAACAGGTTGATACCACTGCAACAACTTGCGCGGCAGCCAGGGTTCTTCGTGGGACACCTGCTTGAGTAGCAACGAGGCCAGCACCGGTATCACCGTCAACGACAAAATCAACGAACCGCTTAACGCAAACACGATAGTCATCGCCACCGGCCCGAACAACTTGCCTTCCAAACCCTGCAAGGTCAGCAGCGGTAAAAACACGATGATGATAATCAAAATCCCCGAAGTCACCGGCACCGCCACTTCGCGAGTAGCCCGATAAATCAGATGCAGGCGCGGTAACCGTTCGGCCTTGTGATGATCGGCCAATTGGGTGATCACGTTTTCCACGACTACCACCGCGCCGTCCACCAACATACCGATAGCTATCGCCAGACCGCCCAAACTCATCAGGTTCGCCGACATACCAAACGCATGCATCAGGATGAAAGTCACCAACGCCGCCAAAGGCAAGGCCAGCGCCACGGTCAACGCCGCCCGCAAATCGCCGAGAAACAGAATCAGCAACACCACCACCAGCACGATGGCTTCCAGCAAAGCCTTGGAAACGGTATTAACCGCTTTCCCCACCAACACGCCACGGTTATAGAACACATTCAGGTGCACGCCTTCCGGCAAGCCCGGTTGCAGTTCCGCCAACTTGCTTTCCAGCTGCTCAATGGTCTGCCGGGCATTCGCTCCGCGCAAACTAAGCACAACAGCAGTCACCGCTTCGCCGTTGCCGTCCTTACTGACCGCACCGTAACGAGTCAGCGCACCGATGCGCACTTCGGCAATATCTTCCACCCGGATTGGTAAACCTTCGTGTTGCGCCACCACAATGGCCTTCACGTCCTGTTCGTTCTTGATCCGGCCTTCCGCACGCACAATCAGCGCTTCCTCGCCTTCGGTGAGTCGGCCGGCGCCGTCGTTGCGGTTATTGTTTTGCAAAGCCGCCATCAATTGCCGGGCATCGATATTTCGGGATGCCATGCGGATATTGTCCGGCACCACTTCGAAGCTGCGCACCAGCCCGCCCAGCGCATTCACATCCGCCACACCGCTTACCGTGCGTAAAGCAGGGCGGATGGTCCAATCCAGTAACTCACGCCGTTGCATCAGAGTTAAATCGCCACCCTCGATGGCGAACATGAACATCTCTCCCAGCGGCGTGGTCATCGGTGCGATACCGCCTTGCACACCTTCCGGCAGATTACCCCACAAGGTGTTCAGCCGTTCGGCGACCTGTTGTCTGGCCCAATAAATGTCGGTGCCTTCTTCAAAATCCAGCGTGATGTCGGTAATCGCGTATTTAGCCAGTGAGCGCAGCATGGTTTGATGGGGAATGCCCAGCAACTCGACTTCAATCGGCGCGGTAATCCGCGCTTCCACTTCTTCCGGCGTCATGCCGTTGGCTTTGACGATGATCTTGACCTGAGTCGGCGACACCTCCGGGAACGCATCGATAGGAATATGTTTAACCGCATAATAACCGCCGCCCATGAGCAGCAGTACACCCAGTAAAATCAACAGCCGTTGGGTCAACGCAAAGCGAATTAACCCGGCCATTATTCACCGCCTCCCAGACCTAACCAATTGGCTTTCAAGGCCACCGCGCCTTTTATGGCAATTCGCTCGCTGCCGGACAACGGCCCACTGATCAAGGAATTGGCATCCTGCTTACCGGTCACCGTCACTTCGGTCACGGCAAAACCGTCTTGATTGCGCACAAATACATAGGCGTGGCCCTCGTTTTGGGCGATTGCGGTATTGGGCACGATAAAGCCGGTTTGTATGCTGTTTTGCATGATCTGCACATTGACGTTCTGTCCAACCCGCAAACCATCGGCTGCGCCGTCGATCATCGCTCTGCCCAGCACCGTCTGGTTGTCGCGATTGACGCTTTGCCCCAGCAGACTGATTCTGGCGGTGATCTCGCTACCCTCCAGGCGCACCGAATCGCCGAGCCGAATCCCGCTCAAGCGCTCCTGCGGAATATTGATTTCCAGCCACAGTTCGGACAAATCGGCAATCCGATACAGCGGCGCCTGTACATCCAGGCGCGCGCCCAAACTGGTCAGACGCTCCAGCACCACTCCGTCGATGGGGGAGTGGATATTCAAGCGATTGTCCAGTTTATGGTTTTGCCCCAAGCTTTTGATCTCGGCGGCCGACATGCCGGCCAACAGTAACAGTTGCCGTGCTTCGTCGGCCTTGGCCGATTTGCTGCTGTGCAGCATTTGCGTTTCCTGCCAGCGCCGTTCGGCAATCACACCTTCTTGTAATAATTTTTGATCGCGGCTACGTTCCAGGCTCGATAAGTTCAGTTCGCTACCGGCGGTTAAAAATGCCTGTTGCAACCCGACGAGTTCCGGGCTGTGCAACTGCGCCAACAGTTGGCCCTTGTGTACCTTGTCGCCGATATTGACCGGCAATTGGGTGACCAAACCGGGCTGACTGCTGCTGACCAATACCTCCCGATCCGCCGGCACCACCACTTTGCCGGGCGCGTAAAACAACGGGATCTGCCGGCTGACATTGAGTTGCGCGACTTTGATGTCCAAATTGTTTATTTGCTCTTGGGAAATATGGATCTGTGTATCTTGGGCAAACGCGCTTAACGCTTGAACAAACAGCAGGCTGAAGATTAGCGTTCTCATGGTTGTACGCCTACCGCTTGATTGTAGAACGCGATATTGCGCTGCAATTTAACCTCCTGCAGTTTGGCGTTGCGTATCGCTTCCAGACTGCGAGCCTGGATTTTTAATAAATCCAGCAGATTGATTTCGCCGGCCGAAAAGCTGATTTCGGTCATTTTTAGGTGGGTTTCGGCGATTTGTTTCAGTTCGTTGGCGATTGCCAGTTCCGCCCGCGTCACTTCCAGCGAGTGTTCGGCCTCGTGCAGATTTTTCTCCAATTGCCGGTAAAGGTGCTCGCGTTGAGCCTTGGCATTGTTCAGCTCCACATTCACCTTCGCGATTTCCGGCGCGTTATAGGCATCGCCGCCGAACAGCATCACCACCCCGACGCCGACACTCTCGATGTCCTGACCGCTGCGGCCGTCCCGTTGGCTTTTCGCGCCCACACTGAGTTTGGGCTGATTGATCGGATCGGTGGTTTTGGTCCATTCGATTTCCGCTTGTTTGCGGTCGATGATGGCATTGATGGCTTCCAGCATCGGGTGATTGCCGGTCACAGAGCTAATATCGCTTTGTTTTTCCTGATAATTGCCCGGTACTCGCGACAAAGTGGTCAAGCTGGCATAGGCTTTACGGCTATGCATCACTTCCGCTTCGGCTTGGGTTACCAGCGCCCGATTTTGCAAATATTCACCCTTGGCCAGCAGCAAATCCGCGCGCGGCAAATCGCCCAGTTCGACCCGGCGCTCGACTTTTTTCATTAATTGATCGGCAATCGACAAGGCATTTTGCGCCTGTTGCAAACCGATGTTGGCGATTTCCATATTCCACAATGCATCCCGGATCAAGCGCGTCACTTCCAACTTCACCGCCGCCGATTGCTTTTGCGCGGAAACGCCGGCGCGCTCCGCCACGGCCTGGCCGGCATCGCGCTGCCCCCATTTCCAGGTGGTTATTTCCAGTTTTCCGGCCGCCTCTCTGGAGCCTAAATCATCAGCAACCCGGTCATCGAAATAATCCAAAGCCAGAGCGGTCGAACCGGCCACCCAGGAACTGCTGCGTTCGGCCAATGCATCGGCTTCTTGAGTCAAGGCCTCGTTAATCAATCTATCCGGATACTTTTCCAGGGTTATATCGACTAATTGCGACAAGCTCAGCGACGGGTCGGTTTCGATAGGATCCATGTGTTCGACGATCAAGTTTTCCGCGGGCCTTTCACCATGAGTCGCGGTAAAACTCTCGCCGACAGCGTTCAGCTCGGCGAGACAAGGCGCCGTAACCAGCAGTAAAACAGGCAAACCGCATTTTAGATGACGGTATCCGTTCATAGAGCACTCCAAAGCAATAATTAAATAAGGCTGGGGCCAAAGGCCTGATGGGGCTTTAGCCATTTTACGGGACGAGGGGGCTGCTAGGTGTTAACGAACACCGCCGCGACAGCGGAGCTTACCCCTCTCAGAGCGGTGGCGCGCGGGAGGGGTTGTGACTGAGTAAGGGTTCCGGCGCAAACAGCGGAATATGCGGAGAGTAATTAACGGCATCGATTTGACGCATAATCGCAAAATCGGGAGCCGCGCTAACGATCAGATAAAAAACCGGCGTCAGCCTGTCCAGCAACTGCTGTTGTTTGATCGCCGAGCCAAGATTGACAATACTGTTTTGAATTTGCAGATCATGATCGACAGCCATAAAACCGGGGCTGTCGTGATCGATATGCAAGACTTCGAATTCGTGTAAATGCAAGCCACCCGGCGCGGCATCCTTACCGACATGGGCATGCACCAGCGGCGCCGCCACTTGCAACAGCAGCAAAAACATAACTAGAAATTGACGCAAATATGCAACCATTTATGTTTTCAGAATGTCTGTGGGGTGTCGTTAATCAATAGACAGCGGTTGTATAGGGCAGTACGAAAGGCTATTCTACTTGAATTACGCGATTTTACCCCGAATATCGGCATACACTTATTCACATTAGGCAAACATCCCTATGAACAGAAAGATCGGTACCTTGGCAACATTATTCATTGCACTGGCCTTACTGCTGGGCAGTGTCCAGGAAGCTCAGGCCAAACGCATGGGCGGCGGCAAATCCTTCGGTAGCAAGCCGAGCTACAGCACGCCTTTTCAACGCCCTACCTCGCCTGCCGGCGCCAGCAGCCAGCCAACCCGTTCGGCTAGCCAACAGCAAGCCGCCGCGCAGAATCAGACAGCCCGGCAAAACTGGGCGGGTCGCGGCGGCCTGATGGGCATGCTGGGCGGCCTGGCCTTGGGCGGACTATTAGGCTCCTTGTTCTTCGGCGGTGCGTTCGAAAACATCAATCTGATGGACATGCTGCTATTCGCGGGCGTCGCCTATCTGCTGTATCGACTGTTTGCGGCCAGAGCCCGCCAGCAACCCGCCGCACCGACCGGTTACGGACCGGCACATTCGCAACAATCGGAATCGCAAAACTATTACCGCGAAAATCAACAATCGGCAGCCAGCGGCTCAGGCTTCGATACCGATGTGCTATTTAAAAAAGGCAAAACAGCTGGATCGAGCAACAACGACTATCAACAGCCTGCTAGTTTTGACGCAAACAATCTGCCGGCCGGATTCGATCAGCGCGCTTTTTTAAGCGGCGCCGAAAACGCCTACCGTCACTTGCAAGCGGCTTGGGACAGTCGCGACTTGGCGGAAATCCGCGGCCTGACTACCGACAAGGTATTTGCGGAAATTCAGGAACAACTGCGCGCATCCGCTGCCGATAACAAAACCGAGGTGCTGAAACTTAATGCCGAATTGCTCGATGTGCGCGAAGCCGGCTCGGAACTGGAAGCGGTAGTCTTGTTCGACGCGTTGATCAGCGAAGACGGCGCGAAAGCCGAACCCATCAAAGAGGTATGGCATTTCGTCAAACCCATTAACAGCAAACAAACCCGCTGGTTCCTGGACGGCATTCAACAATTAGCGGAATAAGCCCGCATGGCGGCGGACAGCAATAAAGTCAGACAGCGCTACGATAGGCTGGCGCCTTATTTCGATGGCTTGGAAGGCTTTCTGGAAGGTTTGCTGTTTCGCCGATTACGTAAAAGACTCTGGTCGCAAGCCAGCGGTGCCCACATTTTGGAAGTAGGGGTGGGGACGGGGAAGAATTTTCCGTTCTACCCCGATGATGCCCGGATCACCGGCATCGACTTCAGCCCGAAAATGTTGGAAATGGCCCGCCGCAAACAGCAACGCAAGCAGCTTGAAGTCGATCTGGCGCTGATGGATGTGCAGTCTCTTGATTACGCCGATAACAGCTTCGATACGGTCATCGCCAGTTTTGTGTTCTGTTCGGTGCCGAAACCCCGAAAAGGCCTGAAGGAGCTCTATCGCGTTTGCAAACCCGGCGGCCAAGTGCTGTTGCTGGAACATGTGTTAAGCTCCAACAAAGTTCTGGCTACCCTGATGAATTTGTTCAACCCTCTGATTGTGAAAACCTTGGGCGCCAATATCAATCGGCAAACCTTAAAGAGCGTTCAAGCCTGTCCGTTCCAAAAAATATTTGTCGATCCCGCCAGCAGCGACATGATCAAACTGATCCGCGCCATCAAGTAAGCCCTCGTCGTAAACCCGCCTAATAAGGTGGTTTTTACTATTTAGTCGCCGCCGTCTACAATGAATGCGTGCTTAATCAGGCGTAGATGACGGAATTTATGGCAAATAAGTTTAAATCGGCGGGCAAAAATCAGCGCATTGCGCTTTTCTGCATTGCCTTGCAGACTGTCGACACAGCTGGCGCAGACGATACACTATCCCATCTAAAAACCTTATCTCTGCAGGAGCTAAGTGCGACCACGGTTTCCATCGCCTCGAAAAACCAACAACCTATCAGCGAAACCCCGTCGGCGGTATTCGTCATCAGCCACGAAGAAATCAGACGGTCCGGGATGCAGTCGATTCCGGAACTGCTACGCAAGGTACCCGGCCTGGAAGTCGCACGCGTGGACGCCAATCAATGGGCGATCAGTAGCCGCGGTTTTAATGGTATCAATGCCAACAAACTGTTAGTGATGATGGACGGGCGCACCGTTTACGATCCGTTGAACTCCGGCGTTTACTGGAACGAACATGACTACCCGCTGGAGGACATAGACCGTATCGAGGTGATTTGCGGCCCTGGCGCAACACTTTGGGGCTCCAACGCCGTCAACGGCGTCATCAATATCGTTACCCGTTCCGCGCAGGAGTCGCAAGGTGTGTTGCTGTCAGGCGGCACCAGCAAGGAAGAACCCGGATTCGGCACCTTTCGTTACGGCGGCCGACTCAATCCGGATTTTAACTATCGAGTCTACGGTAAATACAATCATCGCGAGGATTTTCATTTCGGCAACGGCGACAAAGCCAACGATAGCCTGGATATGGGCCGCGCCGGCTTTCGCAGCGACTGGACCCCGGACGCCCGCAAAAATCTGATCGTACAGGGCGATTATTTTAATGGCGACATGCAGCAATCGCTAAATAGTCTCGACCCGGTGAACCCGATCACAGCCGACAACGCTAAAAAATATGGCGGCAACCTGCTGCTGCGCTGGCAACAAACCCTGGAAAACGATAGCCGCCTGCAGATCCGTAGTTATTTCGATCATGCTGTCCGCAATCATAGCCGACTGGACTATCGGCGCAGCACCTTCGACCTGGATCTACAACATGATTTCAGTTGGCAAGCCCATAACGTGACTTGGGGTGCCGGTTATCGTTTCAACAGCGATCAACTCGAGCAAAAACAGGTCTTGCTGCGTTTCGACCCGTCTCAACGCGATGTGCACTTATTCAATGTCTTCGCTCAGGACGAATGGCGATTTCTTGAAGACGAACTGCGCTTGATATACGGTAGCAAAGTCGAGCACAACGATTTTACCGGCTTCGAAATCCAGCCTTCCGCCCGGCTATTGTGGATGCCCAATCGGCAGCACAGCATGTGGGGAGCAGTGTCCAGAGCGGTGCGGGTGCCGGCGAGGGTCGATCATGATCTGAACGTCTTGTTTAACGTCGGCCCCGGCACCACCGCCAATGTAATCGGAGACGATAATTTCGACTCGGAAAGCGCGATTACATATGAATTGGGCTACCGCTTTTTCCCCAGCGACGCCTTTACCCTGGATACCACGCTGTTTTACAGCGATTACGGCCGGCTCAGCACCACCGAACCGCAGACGCCGATTGTCAACGGCGAAAATACCACTATCCCGTTTCTGATCGCCAACAAGGCTAACGGCGAAACGTATGGCTGGGAAACGGCACTGAACTGGCGGGTTTCCGAACGATGGCGTATGCAAGGTAGTTATAGCCTGTTTGCGATTGCCTTGCATCAGCGCGACGGCAGCCTGGATAGCGCCGCGACAGTCGCTGAAGGCAATAGCGCCCGCAACCGTTTCAATCTCAGCTCCTACTTCAATCTGCCGTATCAATTGGAATTCGATGCGCATTGGTATTACACCGACCACCTGATTAACCAAGTACGTGCCTATCACCGCCTGGACTTGCGCTTAGGTTGGCAGCCTAATCTGCATTTCGAACTGGCTGTCGGTGCGCAGAATTTGCTGGACAACCGACATCTGGAGTTCAGCCCTTATTTAGACAACGCCGTGATCAGTAGCGAATTCGAACGCAATTACTACCTTAAAGCCACGGTGCGTTATTAGATGCGCTATCCGAGCCTGTCTGCGGTCTTGGCGAACGTCGGCGCTGCTGCTCGGCGAAGCCTGTTAGTGCTGCTGCTGGGCTGTTTGCTGCCGATACAATCGGGCAGAGCGGACGAACCGCGTTTTAACGAGACGGAACTTAAAGCAGCCTATCTGTATAACTTTGCCTACTTCGTCAACTGGCCGGCAGCCAACAAGGAGTTTCTGTTTTGCAGTTACGCCAACTCGCCGGTAACCGGCATTCTGGCGCAACTGATAGAAGGCGAGCGCGTACACGATCAGCCTATTCAACTAATTATCGACCCCGTTCCGGCGCAATTGCACGAGTGCCAGGTGATTTATATTCCGGCGCAACAGGAAAGAATTCTCGCGGCGACACTGGAATTTGTCAGGCCATTCCCGGTGCTGACCGTCAGCGACATTGCCGATTTCGAGCACCGCGGCGGCATGATCCGTCTGGCTAACGATGGCCCGCGTATCCAACCGGTTATTCAGCTAAAAAATGTGACGCGAACCGGACTGACGATTAGTTCCAAACTGCTGCGCAGTTCGCGGCTACTCGAATAAGCATGTCGCTAACCACCGCCTACCAGCACGCGTCAATTCATCGGAAAATTTTGGCCATCGCCTTGCTAACGGCGTTAATCACCACGGCATTCATGCTGGTGTTTTTTCTAAGCACCGATTATCGGCATCAGAAACAAAAGTTACTGGAACAAAATCGGGTGTTGTCGAAAATGTTGGCCAGTAATGTCTCGGCGGCCCTGGTTTATCAAGATCCGGGCACAGCCCGGGAAATCCTGGCAGCGCTCAAGGAAAAGGACGACGTGATCGGGGCGTATATTTTTACTGCCGACTACCGGCTATTCGCCGATTATCAAAGCCAATTGCCCCAAAACCTGGCTATTTTGCAAACAATTGACCATCACAGCGGCGAATTCTGGCAGCAATTTACGGCTCTGCCGCGTGGCCAGTACGATGATCACGTTTTTCACCCGGATTTCCTGGATTTGGTCGTGCCGATTAACATCGATCAACGGCTTATCGGCTATATTGCCTTGCACTTATCTTTGGCGGAATTGATATACAACTTCCGGTACACAACGTTGGAAGCGTTGGGGGCCATGCTGTTGGCAATGTTGATCGCGATGTTGTTGGCCCGCTGGCTGGGCTATAAAATCAGCCGCCCGCTGCTGCACCTAACCTCGCAAATCGAGAAAATCGGTGAAAGCAATACCTTCGATACCCGGCTGCAGGTAGACACCTCTGATGAAACCGGCGTTTTGATCAAAACCTTTAACTCGATGCTGGAGCGGCTAGAGCAACACGAATTCAACAAAAACGCCCTAATCGTCAATTTATCGCACGCCAAGTGGGAAGCGGAACGCGCCAGCCAAGCCAAATCGGAATTTTTATCGCGGATGAGCCATGAGCTACGCACGCCGCTGAACGCGATTATCGGCTTTAGTCAGTTGCTGGAATCGGACGAGGCTGAACCGTTAAACGCCGATAAGAAAGATTCCGTCAGTCATATTTTGAGCGCCGGCTTGCATTTGCTGGACTTAATCAGCGAGTTGCTGGATCTCGCCGCGGTGGAAAGCGGCAAATTGACGGTCTGTATTGATGCCGTGGAATGCCGGAGCGTGATTGAGGAAGCCATGGAGCTGATTCGTCATCATGCCAAGGAACGGGACATTCACATCCAATACCAAAACCCGGCACAAGCTTTTATGGTCAGTGCGGACCGCTTGCGTTTGAAACAATGTTTGCTCAATCTATTGTCCAACGCCGTCAAATACAATAGGCCGCATGGCAAAGTGGCAGTCTCGGTCGAGAAACTGGACGAGAATATCCGTATAACCGTCAAGGACACCGGTATCGGCATTACTCCGGATCAGTTTCCCATGCTGTTTCAACCGTTTACCCGCTTTCACCAGCATCAGGAAAGCATCGAAGGTACCGGAATCGGCTTACTGATCACCAAACATATGGTGGAACTGATGGGCGGCACACTCCAAGTCAGCAGCCAACCAGGTCAGGGTAGTGAATTTACCATTACCCTGAATCAAGCCAATACTATCAACTAACGAACCGAATTGACGGTACGTTCCAGCTCTTCGCGGCTGAGATGACGCACATCCTTGCCTTTCACCATGTATATCACCTGCTCGCAGACATTGCAGGAGTGGTCGCCTATCCGTTCCAAGGCTCTGGCGGCCCACAACATATCCAGGGCTCTGGTGATGTTACGCGGGTTTTCCATCATCTGCGTGATTAACTGCCGGGTGATGCTGGTGTATTCCCGGTCAACCTTGGCATCCTGTTCGGTGATCGCAATCACTTCCTCGACATCGTTTCTGGCATAGGCATCCAAGGCGCCGTTCAGCATATCCTTGACCAAATTCAGCAGATGTTCGATTTCGTAGTACTTGTCTTGGTAATAATCGGCACCCTCCAGACGCATGGTCATTTTGGCGATGCGCGCCGCTTCGTCGCCGATGCGTTCCAGGTCGGTGATGATTTTGATGGTGGCGATCAACATGCGTAAGTCAAAAGCCGCCGGCTGGCGCTTGGCCATGATTTCGGTACATTCGTGATCGATGTCTTTTTCCATCTCATTGACATACTGGTCCTGCTGCACCACTTTTTCGGCATTTTCCATGTCGTTGCCCATGAAAGCCTTGGTCGCCAGATCAACTTGCTGCTCCACCAGGCCGCCCATGGTCAGCACCTTGTTGCGAATATCTTCCATCTCCTCGTTGAATTGACGGGAAATGTGCTGTTTGATTTTGCTGTTATCCATTGTCTACCTCCTAGCCGTACCTGCCGGTAATGTAATCTTCTGTTTGTTTTTTCGCCGGATTGGTAAACAACTCGCTGGTTTCACCAAATTCGATTAATTCGCCCATGTACATGAACGCGGTGAAATCGGATACCCGCGCCGCCTGCTGCATATTGTGGGTGACGATCACTATCGTATATTTTTCTTTCAATTCGTTAATCAATTCTTCGATTTTCAAGGTCGAGATCGGATCCAGCGCCGAAGCCGGTTCGTCCAACAGAATCACTTCCGGCTCGATCGCAATCGCCCGGGCAATCACCAACCTTTGCTGCTGACCGCCGGACATGCCCAAGGCATTGTCGTTCAACCGGTCTTTCATCTCATCCCATAACGCGGCACCGCGCAAGGATTTTTCGACCACTTCGTCGAGGATGCGCCGGTCGTTGATGCCCTGAATCCGCAGCCCGTAAGCCACGTTTTCATAAATAGTCTTCGGGAACGGATTGGGCTTTTGAAACACCATTCCCACCCGCCGGCGCAGAGCCGCGACATTCACTGACTTATCGTAAATATCCTCACCATCCAGCAAAATCTTACCTTTGATGGTGACGCCGTCGACCAGATCGTTCATCCGGTTGATACAGCGCAACAGAGTCGATTTGCCGCAGCCGCTGGGACCGATATAAGCGGTCACCTTCTTGTGCGGCATTTCCATATTCACGCTATGCAAAGCCTGCTTCTGGCCGTAGAACAAATCCAGATTTTCGACTTTGATACAGGTTTCCAGCTGCTCGGCGCTTTTTCTGTCTTCCCTTTTCAACGCACTGAGATCAATGGCGTGGGTATTCTTTTGAGCTGTTGTCATGATATAGGGTCCAGTCTTCCGGATAGGTATGCGAATTTAATTTTCCAGGGCGCGGTATTTTTCCCGCAAATTGTTACGTATGGAGATAGCGAACATATTCAGACCGATAATGACCATCACCAGTAGTAGGGACGTCGCGTAAACCAAAGGTCTGGCCGCTTCGACATTCGGACTCTGGAAGCCGACGTCGTATATATGAAATCCCAAATGCATAAATTTTCTATCAAGATGCAGATAAGGGAAATTGCCGTCCAAAGGCAAGGTCGGCGCCAGTTTCACTACGCCCACCAGCATCAATGGCGCTACTTCACCGGCGGCGCGCGCCACGGCCAGAATCAAACCGGTCATGATCGCCGGACTGGCCATCGGCAATACCGTGCGCCACAGGGTTTCGGCTTTGGTTGCGCCCAGCGCCAAGCTGCCTTCCCGAATCGATTTGGGAATCCGCGACAAACCTTCCTCGGTGGCGACGATCACCACCGGCAAGGTCATCAAGGCCAGCGTCAACGAGGCCCACAGCAAACCCGGCGTACCGAACACCGGCGCGGGTGCTGCTTCCGGGAAAAACAAGCGGTCGATATTGCCGCCGATGATATACACGAAAAAGCCCAAACCGAACACACCGTAAACGATGGACGGTACGCCGGCCAGATTATTAACGGCAATTCGGATCACCCGGGTGATAAAGCCCTGCTTGGCGTATTCGCGCAGATAAACCGCCGCGATCACCCCGAACGGCGTGACGACGACGGCCATCAGCATCACCATCAACACGGTACCGAAAATAGCCGGAAAAATACCGCCTTCGGTGTTGGCTTCACGCGGTTCGTCGCTGACAAACGTCGCGAAATTACCGACATATTCGATACACTTGTCCAGCAGGCTCATCGTGTTGGGACGAGTCATTTTTACCACCCGATTCAAGGGCAGACTAATTTCCTTTTGCCCGGCTTCCGCAACCACCAGGCTGTAGCGTTTGCTTTCCTTGCTCAGTTTGCCAATTTGCTGCTGGATGACTTGGTATTGCTTTTCGTAAGTCTGCTTTTGCGCGGCAAACTCCTGTTTGGCCGCATCGTTCCAGGCATTTTTCAGTTCCAGTGCGCGTTGCTTCAAACGCAGACGTTCCAATTGATAATTGATCGCACCGACTTCGTGATCCTGCAAACTATCGATTTCGTCGTGCTGCTCCAACACTTTGGCCAACTTTTCTTGCGCGACCTGCCAGGCTTGCTCGCCTTGAGCGATCACCGCGCCGTCTTCCTTAACCGCCAACAATCGGCCATAGAAATTGCCCCACTCGCGGCGTTCGACCATGATCAAATCGTCCGGCGTGGATTGGCTGTGAATATATTGCTGCTGGATCCAGCGGAAATCGCTGCCGAGGATATCGCGGTTACCGGTTTTTACCAGGTGTTGCACCAGGTATTCGCCGTTGTCCAGCAACTCATGACCGGCGGCCTTGGCTTGCGCGGCCGGCAATAGCGACGTGGCCACCGCTTCGCCGATAATGGAACTCTCCGGGCCATCGCGATCTTGATAACGATATTCGATGATGTCGGCCGGCCAGAAATGTCCCAAGCCCCGCACCGCAATCAGCAGCAGTAAGCCCACCACCAGTATCAGATTTAAACTGACCGCGCCGGCGGTCATCCATATCCAGGGCGAACCGCTCTTAAACCATGCTTTAATCATAATGAGCTGTATTTTTGTCTTAGATTCTGCCGAATAACTTCAGCCAGCGTGTTGACTACAAAAGTGAACATGAACAACACCAGGGCCGCGAGGAACAACACGCGATAGTGGGTGCTGTTGACTTCCGATTCAGGCATTTCCACCGCGATATTAGCCGACAACGTGCGCAGCCCCTGGAAGATGCTCAAATCCATCACCGCGGTATTGCCGGTGGCCATCAGCACGATCATCGTCTCGCCGACCGCGCGGCCGAAACCGATCATGATCGCCGAGAAAATACCGGGGCTGGCGGTCAGCAACACCACCTTGGTCATGGTCTGCCAGGGAGTGGCGCCCAGTGCTAGCGAGCCGGTGGTCAGATGCTTGGGTACGCTGAAAATAGCGTCTTCGGCGATAGAAAAAATCATCGGAATCACCGCAAAACCCATCGCCAAACCCACTACCAGCGTGTTGCGCTGATCGTAACCGATACCGAATTCCTCGCGCATCCAGGTCCGTAAATCGCCGTTAAAGCACAACGCTTCGATGGTGGGACTTAGCTGAAAAGACAGCCAGGCGCCGAATATCACCACCGGGATCAACACTACCGCATCCCAGCCGTCAGGGATTTTGTGGCGGGTTTGTTCCGGCAGGAATTGCCAAAAATAGGCAAAAATCATCACCGACAACGGCACGATCATCAACAGCGAAAAAATCCCGGTCAGATTGGCTTCCACGAAAGGCGCCAGCCACAGACCGGCCAAAAAGCCTAGAATCACGGTCGGCAACGCCCCCATGATTTCCACGCCCGGCTTCACATATTGCCGCACGCTGGGCGCCATGAAGTAACCGGTATAAATCGCGCCAAAAAGAGCTAGCGGCACGCCCATCAACATCGCATAAAACGAGGCTTTTAAGGTACCGAACACCAGCGGCGTCAGACTCATTTTCGGTTCGAAATCGTTGCTGGCCGCCGAGGATTGCCATATGTAATCGGGTTTGGGATAACTTTCGTACCAGACCTTGTTCCATAACGAACTCCAAGATACTTCCGGGTGTTCGTTTTCAATAGTCCAATGATTGATTTTGCCGTCTTCTGACTGCAACAGCAGCGCATTGGCGCGCGGCGACAAGGTGACGGAAACAGGTTTACCGCCGGCGATTTTTTCCTTGATCAATTCCCGTTCGGCGGTGGAACTGTAGATACCGATCTCGCCGTTGGCGTCGGCCGCCAGCATGCCTTTGCGGCGCTGTTCCGGATTGATGGTAATAATCGGCGCGTCGGATACTTTAAACGCGCGCAGTTTTTCAATACTGAAATGGTTTTGCTGGTCGCGGACCATGGACCATTGCGCCATCACCCCGCTGGTATCGCCTATTAATAGGGAAATATCGCCGTTCAAAAATTCCATGCTGCTGATTTGCACGCCTTGGTTCAGCACGTTCAGTTTGTGTTTGATCTCGGGTTTGCTCTTGTCGAGAATATCGACCACGGTCAAATCCCCGGAACGGCTGGCCAGATACAGATTACGCAACTCTTTATCCAGCAGGATGAAATCCACGTCGCCGGCAGCCATCTCGATAACCGAATCGGTGGCCTCCCAAGTGCCTTCGTCGTCGAACAACGATTCTTTTTTACTGAGACTGCTCAACACCATGCGGTTGTCAGCGGTTTTTGCCAGCAGCGTGCTGTTTTTATCGCCCAGCTTCACCGCCAGCTTGGTTAGCGCCTGGCCTTGTTTATCCACCACCAAGGGTTCTGCACCCAGCGGATATTGAATGGCGGGAGTAATTACCCGCTTGCCATTTGGATAAGACAGTTTGTAATCGTGCTTGACGACCACGGCGCGCCCATCCGATAAACCAAAGGCAATCACACCTTTATCGACGCCGCCATGAGCGTAACTGGTGATTTGTACTTGCTCGGGGATAGGCAACGCGTCCACGCGAATCAGCTGGCCAGTGGCGACGCTGAAAAAGATCGCCTTACCGGTGTCGGTAAAGCGCACCGCCACTTCATTCTGCTCTTCCATCGACAGGAAGACGGTATTGCCCAGCGCCTGCTCGGGCACGTCGTAACGACCGACAGCTTCCGCATGGGACGGCAGCAGTATCGGAAAAACCACATACAACAGGTAAAAAAAGATCAACACCACGGCAAGAATAATGCTCAAACCACCGGCTACCACGCCTCGCGCGACCATCTTGTCTTTTACCAGCCGCCAGCGCTGATAACGGTCGCTAGTCGCTGTCTGGAACAGCGTGGCTTTCGCTTGAGTAGGATGAGCTTCAGTCATAACAAGGTATCGTTGGTTAACAAAGCTGCGCCGAACAATCGCAACGCATTCAGAGACAAAAAAGCCGATAAATCTTAGGAATTATCGGCTTGATATTATACAAGATCATCCGCCATTACTTGGCGAGAGGAGGTAATGACATTGTTTCTATTAGCCAATCCCTTGCTGCGTCCATGCAAAATTGTCCCTTTATCAGACATCCTTGGCTGATGTAATTACTGAATCAGCGTCAAGGCTTTTTCGACTGCCTTAGCCGGCAGCGGAATATAGCCGTCCTTGATCACGACTTGTTGGCCGGTTTTAGACAACACCATTTTGATGAACTCTTTTTCCATTGGCGCCAGCGGCTCGTTAGGCTTTTTGTTTACGTAAACATACAAGAAACGCGATAACGGATAAGCACCGGACGTGGCATTTTCCGGGCTAGCCTCAACAAATGGCTGGCCATCTTTCAGGGCCAGAGGCACGGCTTTTACGCCCGAGGTGGAGTAACCGATACCGGAATAACCGATGCCGTTTGCCGAAGTAGTAACCGATTGCACGACCGAAGCGGAACCAGGCTGCTCGTTGACGTTGCTTTTGAAGTCGCCTTTGCACAATGCTTCGTCTTTGAAGAAACCGTAAGTGCCGGAAACCGAGTTACGGCCGTACATTTGAATCGGTCTGCTCGCCCAGCCGCCGGTCAGGCCAACTTGCCCCCAGTTGGTTATGTCTGTAGCAAAACCGCATTTGCGGGTTGACGACAAAATCGCATCCACTTGCGGAATGCTTAAGCCTTTCACCGGGTTGTCCTTGTTGACGAAAACCGCCAGCGCATCGATAGCAACCGGGATAGCAGTCGGTTTGTAACCGTATTTGCTTTCGAAATCGTCGATTTCGTTGTCTTTCATTTTCCGGCTCATCGGACCCAGGTTGGCGGTGCCTTCGGTCAGAGCCGGCGGCGCGGTAGAAGAACCGGCTGCTTGAATCTGGATGTTAACATTGGGATAAATCTTGCCGAATTCTTCGGCCCACAAGGTCATCAAGTTAGCGAGAGTATCCGAGCCAACGCTGGAAATGTTGCCGGACACGCCGCTGGCCGCCGCATATTCGGGCAAGGCCGAATCCAATGTCGCGGGTGCCGCGACTGCTTCACCGCCGACCAAAGCAGCCGATGCAAAACCAAATCCTAAAACCAGCGATTTCAGCTTGAATGTATTTTTCATATATTTTCTCGAAATGTTTAAAACTTAAGATTCATATTGCCAATCCAGCGTGACAATAGTATGAAGAGAATATGACAGTTTTATGACAAATACGCCGAACTTTAATTACCGGAGGCGAGTTTCGCCAAAATCTAGCTAGTCTTGGCGTCAATCCGGACATTTTCCAGCTTTAAGAAGCTGTAAGTAAAATCAACGGCTTGATCGTTTTCGACATCGTCTCTGTCCAATTCCCGCCATTGACAGGCATCGACCTCCGGAAAGAAGGTGTCGCCCGCGAAAATTTTATGGATTTCGGTCAGATACAAATAATCCGCGTGGGGCAGCAATGCCTCATATAAGGTGGCGCCGCCAATCACGAATAATTCCGGAGTATCGGCATAGCATTGCAACACGCTATCGATGTCGCCAAACACCCGACAACCAGGCTGTTGATAATCCGAGTCGCGGCTGATAATGATATTCTCCCGCCCCGGCAAAGGCCGGCCTATGGCCTCGAACGTTTTACGCCCCATCAATATCGGCGACCCCATCGTGATTTGTTTGAAGCGCTTCAAGTCTGCCGAGAGATGCCAGGGCATTTGGCCGTTCAGGCCAATGGCGCGATTGCTGGCCATCGCCACGATCAGTGATATTTTCATGCGGAGTGTTTAAGATGGGCTTTGTAAGCAAAACATCATACTAGAAACCATCGTTTATGAAGAAAAACATCCTGCTGGTGTTTACTGGCGGCACCATTGGCTCGCAGCTTAGCGGCGACACCATCAATACCGACGGCAGCGCCGGTTTTAAGTTATTGCAACGCTTTACAGAACAAGACCCCAAGCCGGATTCGGTGAGATTCAAAACCTTGCAGCCCTTGCAGATTCTCAGCGAAAACCTGCATCCCAGCCACTGGCCACAAATCATCGCAGCAATTGAAGCCGAGGATCTAAGCCAATTCGACGGCATCATCGTCACCCACGGCACCGACAGCCTGGCCTTTAGCGCTGCCGCACTGAGTCAGTATTTCAATGGCTTGTCGATTCCGCTACTGCTGGTTTCCAGCAATCTGCCGCTAGACAATCCACAAGCCAACGGCGTGGCGAACTTTCTGTGTGCGGTGGAACTTATCCGCCAACTCGGTCTGGCCGGCGTGTTTGTACCGTATCGAAATCCAGGGCAAGCTATGCAGATTCATCTCGGTAGCCGCCTATCGTCCTGTCTGCCCTTAAGTAGCGATTTCATCAGCGCGCGGTCGCAGGCCTGGATGCGTTTCGAAAACGGGCAATTTCAACCCTTGCAAAATTTGGCGCTAAGCGCGCGTTCGCCGATTTCGCTTAAGCCTGATTTTTCCAAACGCATCTTGCTGATCAGGCCTTATCCCGGTCTGGATTACTCGACATACAATCTCGACAAAGTCGATGCTGTGCTGCACGACCTTTACCATTCCGGGACGGCCTGCGCCTCTAGCGCGGTTGGAGAGCAATACAGCCTGGTCGAGTTCATCAAACGCTGCACCGGACAGGACATCAAAATTTATCTGGCACCGGCGCTATATTCCGAAAGCGCGTATGCCTCTACCCGGGAACTGCTGGATTGCGGTGCGGAAATGATCTGGAATACTTCGCTGGAAACGGCTTACGCTAAATTATTATTGGCTTACGGCAATTTCGACACGCCGCAGGCAATCTCTGAGTATTTAGTTCGGGATTTGGCTCACGAGCAACTGTAATTACGGCTCGATTCTTACAATATGTTGATAAGCTGCAGTTACAGCTTCTAAACGAGTCTGACGGCTAGGGTTTAGCGAGGAGCGGATTGCCTTATGGCAATCCGCTTAAGGTTTGAATGTTACGGCTTGACTGGTGCCGGTGGTTGCGGTTTTTTAACCAATACCTTGGCGTCAGGCCCCATCGACACGGAATAGTCGGTGGAGGAAATCACGTTTTGGCTGGCAATATCCACAACTCGCAAAGATACGTAGACGTTATTGTAGCCCGGCGCAAACGAACCAATGATCACCGCTTTAGCACCGACATTATTTAAAGCTTCCTTGGTTTTGTCAGGCAGTTGCAGGATGCCTGCTTCGTTCTTAGCAAAAATTTCGGTAGGCAATTCCATACCCATCACCCGGTAACCGGAACGATGAAAGGCCGAGGAAATTTGATCGGAGACAATTCGGCCAAACGCCAGAGTTTGTTCGAGTTCGCCGACATTAACCAGCGAATTGATAACCACCAAACTACCCCTGGGCAAAGGTTCGCGTAAATCGAGAATCAGCCGATCGACTGCCTCGTAGCTTACCTCGACCAAATCGTCATCTTTGACTTCGCTAGCCCGAAACCCCCGGCTACAACCGCTCAGCATGATCAGCGCCAACAGCATCAGCACCATCGTCTTTTTGTTAACCATAAAGCCTCTCCTCTCGTAATTATTTAAGTTATCAGAGCTTAAAACAGCAAGCGAGTCAATCTAATTTACTACCGTACCGCACACAGCATTGCACTGGGGAATTGCTTGAGCGAGGCCAGATCAAACCCTGGACTTGTTGAAAATTTATTGACCGCTTTCGGTAACAATCACGCCGATGCCGTTTTTCTGCAGCAACTCCTTAATCGTGGAAACGCTGGCGGGATTATCGTAAGGACCGACCTTAACGCGGTGCCAAATCACATTGCCGACTTTAGCCTTCTCGACCCGGGACTCTATACCGAGCGATGCCAGCTTGGCCTTGTGGCGTTCGGCTTCCGGCGCTTCCCGGAAAGAACCGGCTTGCATAATGTATTTAGCAACCTTGGTTTTGCCGACCAACTGCTCACGCACCCGGGTTTTGATTTCGTAATCGGGCACCACCACTTCCGCCTGTGGCAGTATGGTATAAAAATCGTAACGCGGCTCTTCCGGTTCCGCAGGTTGTGACGGCTCCGCCGGTTTTTCTGGTTCGGCCGCCGCTTGAATTTGCGGTTTGACCGGTAATTCCTGTTTTAACTTTTCCACTACTTGCGGCGTTTCCGCTTCCGGTTTGCCGGCAACTAATTCCGGTACCATCTTGCGGATCATGTTCAAAAACACCCCAAAAGCCACAATCAACGCGATGACCAGCAACCAACGCCATAGCGCTACCGAAGACTTTTTTGGTTTTCTGCGACTGTTAGCGTAACTGGGGCTTTGAACGCGGTGCTTATAGTCTCTGGCCATTACATCGCTTCAGGTGTATTGATTTTCAATAGGGATAGGGCATTGACCAGTACTTGCTTCACCGCGCAAATCAAATTGATACGGGCGTTGCAAAGCTTGTCGTCGTCTACCAGGAATTGGTGCGCGTTGTAATAACTGTGGAACTGATTGGCCAACTCCCGCAGATAATGTATCAATTGATGAGGTTCGTAATTCACAGCCGCACGTTCCAAAGCTTCCGGGTACTTCGAAAGTGTAGTCAGTAACGCGGTTTCCTGCTCTTCGGTCAACAGATTCAGATTTTCCATACCCAAATGCGGATTGCGTTGCCGACCTTTTTCGTCGAGCTGGCGTAATACGCTGCAAACCCTGGCATGGGCATACTGCACGTAATACACCGGATTTTCGTTGCTTCTGGAGGTAGCCAGCTTCAAATCGAAATCCATGTGTTGCTCGGATTTACGCATCACATAAAAGAAGCGGCAAGCATCTCTACCGACTTCGTTGCGTAGCTGTCTTAAGGTTACGAACTCGCCGGAGCGGGTGGACATCTGTACTTTCTCTTCGCCGCGATACAGGATCGCAAATTGCACCAGCAATACTTTCAGCTTGGCTTCGTCGGCGCCCAAGGCCTGCATCGCCGCTTTTACGCGCGGAATATAGCCGTGGTGGTCGGCGCCCCAGATGTTGACGATTTGATCGAAGCCGCGATCCAACTTGTTCATGTGGTAGGCAATATCGGACGCAAAATAGGTGGTCTGACCGTTATCGCGCACCACTACTCTGTCTTTTTCATCGCCCAGGCGACTGGAGGCAAACCAGGTAGCACCTTCCTGCTGGTAAAGGTACCCGGCCACATCCAGACGCTGCAAGGCTTGCTCAACGGAATGATCGTCCATCAACGAACGCTCGGAAAACCATTGTTGATAGCTGACGCCGAACTCCGCCAGATCGTCTTTGATATCGTCCAGAATCTCGTCCAGACCGGCTTGAAAAACCTCTTTATAAGCGTCGCCAAGCAAGGTTTTGGCTCGGTCGATCAACGCATCGATGTGTTTTTCCTTGTCGCCGCCTTGCGGCTCATCGTCAGGCAAATCCGCCATCACTAGCGCGGCGGCTCGGCGGTATGCATCACCGGCTTTCTTATGCAAATTCGCGGAAATTTCCCGGACGTATTCGCCGCGATAACCGTTGCTTGGAAATGGCAGAACCTCGTCGCAAACTTCCAAGTACCGCAACCAGACGCTGGTGGCGAGAATATCCATCTGCCGGCCGGCATCGTTAACGTAGTATTCGCGTTCGACTTGAAAACCGGCGGCTGCCAGCAAATCCGCCACCGCCGAACCATAAGCCGCACCGCGGCCATGGCCGACATGCAAAGGCCCGGTGGGATTGGCGGAAACGAATTCGACTTGCACGCGTTTGCCCGCGCCGATCTTGCTTAAACCAAACTCCGTTCCCGCATCGAGTATCTGTTTGACAACCTGGAACTGGCTATCGGGATTGATGAAGAAATTGATAAATCCGGGACCGGCGATGTCGACCTTGGTAATAAGCGCATCGCTCGGCAAAGCCGCGACGATTTTTTCGGCCAGTTGTCTAGGATTAAGTTTGGCCGGCTTGGCCAGCAACATTGCCAGGTTGGTGGCGAAATCGCCGTGTTGCGCGTCGCGCGTGCGCTCTAAATTGATTTGTGCAATAAAATCGTTTTCGAGAATACCTTGAGTTTTAAGGGCTGTAACGGCTTGTTGTAAAAGGGATTCCAGCTTTTGTTTCATCGCGTTGAAAAATGGGGATTTATCGGAAAATAGCCGCCATTATCCATTAAAAACAAATTATTGGCTAGGACGCTCGCCGAACAGCGCCGTGCCTATCCGCACCAGCGTTGAACCTTCGGCGACCGCCGCCTGCAGATCGCCGCTCATTCCAAACGAAAAGGTATCGAGATCGCTACGATCAAGTTGCCGCACCGCTTGATAAAGCCGGCGGTAGGGCAGGCATTGCGCCTGATAATCCTGCTGCGGCTCCGGAATTGCCATCACCCCGCGTAAACGCAAGTTAGGCAATTTGCCGACTTGCTCGATCAGATCCGGCAGATCGGCCAACTCAATGCCGGATTTGCTAGCTTCATCGCTGATGTTGACTTGCAAACAGATATTCAGCGGCGGCAGATAGTCGGGACGCTGTTCGTTGAGGCGCTCGGCTATTTTCAGACGATCGACGCTATGCACCCAGGCAAAATGCTGAGCTATCGGTTTGGTTTTGTTGGATTGAATCGGCCCGATGAAATGCCAGCTAATACTGAAAGCCGCCAGCTCCTGCTGTTTTTTCAGTGCTTCCTGCAGATAATTTTCGCCGAAATGGCGCTGACCGAAACTGTAGACTGCGGCAATATCGGCAGCAGGCTTGGTCTTGCTGACGGCCAATAGTTGCACGCTACCCAGCGCACGTTGCGCGTTGATTTCGGCCTGGCGGAGTTGCTTGCGGACCTTGGCGAAACGTTGAGCGATACTATTCACGACCCTCAGCCGCCGACTCTTTTTTGACGAATAAGCGCGAAAACAGCAATCCGGATTCGAACAGCAGCCACATCGGCATCGCCAGCAGAGTTTGCGATAACGCGTCCGGCGGCGTCAGGAACATCGCGATGACAAACACGCCAACGATGACATAAGGCCTTTTTTCGGCCAGCGTTTCCGGCGTGATGATGCCGGTCCAGACCAACACAATAGTGAAAATCGGAATCTCGAACGACAAACCGAAGGCAAAAAACATTGCCAGTACAAAATCGAGATAGGTGGCTATATCGGTCATCACCGCCACGCCGACCGGTGCCGCCGAAGTGAGGTAACCGAACACTAAAGGAAATACCAGAAAATAGGCGAAGGCCGCGCCGCCGTAAAACAACAGCGTACTGGCCAATAGCAAGGGCGCCACCATCAGCTTCTCGTGACGATACAAGCCCGGCGCCACAAAGCCCCAAAACTGATAAAGGATAATCGGTATGGAAATAAACACAGCCACCACAAAAGCCAGTTTGAATGGCGTGAAAAACGGCGACGCCACGTCGATGGCGATCATCGTGCTGTTTTTCGGCATGTGCTGCAACAGCGGCTCTGCCAAATAGGCGTATATTTCGTTGGCATAACTGGCGGTGCCGACAAACACCAGCAACACGCACAACACCACCTTTAGCAGGCGGTCGCGCAGTTCGACCAAATGGCTAAAAAAAGACTGCTCGTTATCCTGCGGTTGTTGATTTGTCATCGTCCTGATTGATTTCGGCAGCAGCCTGAACATTGAAATTAATATCGTCAAGGGCCGACTGGGTATCCTGCACAACTTTTTCCAATTCGCCGGCAATGCTTTGCTGTTGCATCAACTGACGCATTTCTTCCGCGTGCAATTCCTGTTTGATTTCGGCTTTTGCGGTAGCTAATACGGTACGGGCTTTTCCCACCCATAAACCGGCCAATCGCGCCGCCTTCGGTAATTTTTCCGGACCCAGCACCAATAGTGCTACCAGCCCGACCATCAACAATTCTGAAAAGCCTACATCAAACATATTGCTGACTAAGCCTGATCTTTTTCTTTACTGGTGACTTCGCCTTCCAAGGGCTCTTCGTCCTTGCGAGCGATGGCTTTATCTTCGTCGCTTTCCTTAACGGCGGAACGAAATCCCTTGATGGCTTCGCCGAGATCGGCGCCGACATTTTTCAGTCGTTTGGTACCGAACACCAGCACCACGATAACTAACACTACTAATAGATGAGGAATACTTAAACCCATTGTTCACTCCTTAATTTAACCATCAAGATGCGTCGCGTTGCGCTTTTTCCTGTAAACCGGATAAGCCGAAGCGGCGCTGCAACTCATTGATCACATGTTCAGGCCCTAGTTCCTGATGCGCCAACATAACCATGCAGTGAAACCAAAGATCGGCGGTCTCGTAGACTATTTTATCCTTGTCGCCGTCTTTGGCGGCAATAACCGTTTCCGTGGCCTCTTCGCCGATTTTTTTCAAAATGTGGTCCAAGCCTTTGGCATATAAACTGGCCACATAGGACTGATCGGCCGTCTGCAGCTTACGCTGCTCCAGAACCTGGGCTAATTGCTGTAAAACGTCGCTCATTAGTTTATGTGTCGATTGAGGGCTGCAAAATCATAGCACGTTGCCGAAACGGCTAAAAAAAATCTATTGGCAAAAAAAAGCCTCCCAATGCTTGCGCAGAGGAAGGCAAAAAAACCAGCGGAGTGCTTAGAAGGAGGTTTCCGCTCGTTATTACAACACCAGGAGGTAGTTACAAATTCTTGAATCAGCTATTCAACTGCGCTTTTGTCGACATGTTGCTAAACATGGATGTGGCAGCGAACAGCACAGCGGAGATTAGGAATAAGCCTGAAATAAAGCTCCAAATACCGGCGACAAACAAAGTGCCGATTAAGATATCTTTTTTTAAATCGCTCATTGTGCTCAAATTCTCTGTTTTGAAATCTCGTGCTTGACAAAATTTCATGCGCCTGCTCATCAGTTGCTAACCACTATACAGGATAGAAAAAAGTTTACAATTAGGCTTTTATTAAATAAATTGTATACAATTGAGAAACAATAAAAATGTCAACGCCTTTTGGTGAATTTTTTACTATTCAGGAGATTACATGGACAAATTAACCAGCATGAATGTCTTTGTCCGCGTCGCCAAAGCGGGCAGCTTTGCCGGGGCCGCCAAGGATCTCGACATTTCCAGGGCCATGGCGACCAAACATATCATGCAATTGGAAAGCGAGCTGAATACACGCCTGTTCAATCGTACGACCCGCAGCTTAAGTCTAACCGAAGCCGGCGAGGCCTACCTGGAACGTTGCCAGCAGGTTTTACTGGATGTGGCGGAGATGGAATCGGCAATCACGCACTTGCAAACGGAACCTCGCGGCACCCTGAAAATTCTCGCGCCGCCGGTCATCGGCGCCAGCCATATTTCGCCGGGCTTGACTGAATATCTAAAAAACTACCCGGACCTCTCGGTGGAAATGGTGCTGAAAGGTGGTCAGGTTGATCTAATAGACGAGGGTGTCGATCTGGCGATTTATCTGGGCCAACTTAACGACACCAGCCTGGTGGCTCGCAAACTTGCCAGTTCGTCGTTGGTGGTGTGCGCCTCCCCGGAATACCTGAAAGCACACGGCACGCCGCAAGATCCGGAGGATCTGGAAGACCACAGCTGCTTGATCAACTGGGCTATTCCACCTCGCAATAAATGGCGTTTCAAGGGCATACTCGGGGAACGCACCGTCACCGTCACGGGCAGAATGCAGGCCAATATGGCCGACCCGATCCGCAACGCCGCAGTGAATGGCTTGGGCCTGATCATGTTGCCGCGCTACATCGTTGGCCGCGACATCGAACAAGGTCGCTTGCAAGTGGTAATGGAACAATACGGCATCTCGCCTTTGGAAATTTATGCGGTTTACCCACACCGCAAATATTTGTCGGCCAAAGTCCGGTCATTTTTGGAGTTTATTCAAGCTTGGTTACCGCATCGGATCGGCATGAACCCATGACCGATTTGCAAGACAAATGGGATACGGTGTACCGAAGCGCTTCAGCGCCGGCATCGCCTGCCGAAGTGTTGTCCAAGCATCGATACCTGCTACCCAAGCAAGGCAAAGCGCTGGATTTGGCCTGTGGCCTGGGCGGCAATGCGATATTGCTAGCCGAATCAGGACTGACTGTCGAGGCCTGGGATATATCCTCGGTCGGCTTGGGAATATTGCAACAACAGGCTACCGAAAAAAGCCTTTCCATCACCACTCAGCAATGCCATATCAACGCCGAAACACTTACAAAGCAGACTTACGATGTGATTGTCATCTGTCGTTTTCTTGACCGAACCCTGTGTAATGCGATAATGGCAGCCTTGAAACCGGGCGGCCTGCTGTTTTATCAAACATTTACCCGCAACAAACTTGACCAACAAGGCCCCAGCAATCCCGACTACTTACTGGCAAGCAACGAATTATTGCGGCTATTCAGCCCCTTAAACGTGGTTTTTTACCAGGAATACGTAAAACTCGGCGATGTGCGAATCGGCAATAGAAACGAAGCCTGTTTTATCGGGCAAAAATGAAGCGGTAAACTAATGATAGAAAATCTCGACCCCAAACAATCCTGGGCGGTATTACAAACTAATCCGGCAGCGGTACTGATCGATGTCAGAACAGCCATTGAACACAGCTTTGTCGGCCACCCTCCCAAAGCAATTCATGTGGCCTGGAAGGAATTTCCCGGCATGCAATTAAACACGGGTTTCGTAGAGCAAGTGCAACAGCATGCGCCGGATAAAACCGCGCCGATTCTGTTGCTGTGCCGCAGCGGACAACGCTCTGTAGACGCAGCCAAAGCCCTGGAAGCAGCAGGCTACGAACATCTGATCAACATCCTGGAAGGCTTCGAAGGTCCGCTGGATGAAAACAAACACCGCGGCAATACAGGCGGCTGGCGTTTTCACGGTTTGCCTTGGCAACAAAGCTAATCCCTCTACCATCGGTCCGCGCCTGCGCGTAAACCAAAACTAAATCTCGCTGGTCGGCTTAACCGTCCAGCCTATCTGTTCCTTAAAAATCATCTAGTAAATTATTGTGATAGAAAAACTCAGAAACATCGCGATCATCGCCCACGTCGACCACGGCAAAACCACGTTAGTCGATCAACTTTTACAGCAATCCGGTACCTTCGACGCGCACACCAAAGTCGACGAACGGGTGATGGACTCTAACGCGCTGGAAAAAGAACGCGGCATTACCATCTTGGCGAAAAACACCGCGATCGACTGGAACGGCTATCACATCAACATCGTCGACACCCCGGGCCATGCCGACTTCGGTGGCGAAGTCGAGCGGGTTTTATCGATGGTGGACTCGGTTTTACTGTTGGTCGACGCCGTCGACGGCCCCATGCCGCAAACCCGCTTTGTGACTAAAAAAGCCTTTGCCTTGGGTTTAAAACCTATCGTCGTCATCAATAAAGTGGACCGTCCAGGCGCCCGCCCTGATTGGGTAGTCGATCAAACCTTTGATTTGTTCGATAACTTGGGCGCGACCGATGAGCAATTGGATTTCCCGATTGTTTACGCCTCCGCGTTGAATGGTTTTGCCGGACTGGAAGCCGATGTATCGGGCGGCGATATGACACCGCTGTTTCAAACCATCGTCGATAAAGTGGCGCCACCGCCCGTTGAGGTTGACGCGCCCTTCCAAATGCAGGTTATCAGTTTGGATTACAACTCCTACGTCGGCGTTATCGGCATCGGTCGTATTCAGCATGGCAAAGTAACTCGCAATATGCCGCTGACCATCGTGGATAACGAAGGCAAAAACCGTAGCGGTCGGATGCTGAAACTGTATGGCTTCCATGGCCTAGAGCGCGTCGAAGTGGAGACCGCGCAAGCGGGCGACATTATTGCCTTCTGCGGCATTGAAAATCTAAAAATTTCGGAAACCTTATGCGATCCGAATAATGTTGTGGCTTTGCCGCCGCTATCGGTCGATGAGCCGACTGTCAGCATGACCTTCCAGGTCAACAATTCTCCATTTGCGGGCAGAGAAGGTAAATTCATTACCACCCGCCAAATTTACGATCGTTTGCAAAAAGAGTTGCAGCACAACGTCGCCCTGCGTGTTGAAACCACGGACGATCCGGATAAATTTAAAGTCTCCGGGCGTGGCGAATTGCATTTATCGGTACTGATCGAAAACATGCGTCGGGAAGGTTTCGAGTTGGGCGTATCCCGCCCACAAGTGATCATCAAAGAAATCGATGGCGTTAAACAGGAGCCGTTTGAAAACGTCACCATTGAGGTTGAAGAGCAGCATCAAGGCACAATCATGGAAAAATTAGGCGAGCGTAAAGGCGACCTGAAAGACATGGTACCCGACGGTAAAGGCCGTATCCGCTTGGAATATGTCGTGCCTTCCCGCGGCTTATTGGGCTTCCAGACCGAATTCCTGACCGCAACTTCCGGATCGGGCTTGTTCTATCACGTTTTCGATCATTATGGCCCGGTGAAAGAAGGCGCAGTCGGTAGTCGCGTGCGTGGCGTGTTGATTTCCATGGCGAAAGGTAAAGCGGTCGATTACTCGCTGTATCCGCTGCAAGCTCGCGGTGAGTTGTTAGTGGTTAATGGTGACGAAATCTACGAAGGCCAATTAGTCGGCATCCATTCACGCAGCAGCGATTTAGTGGTTAACCCAACCAAACCAAAACCGTTAACCAACATTCGTGCCGCAGGTACTGACGACAGCTTGACCTGCGCCAAAATCCAAAAAATGACGCTGGAACAAGCCTTGGAATTTATCAGCGATGACGAATTAGTCGAAGTAACGCCTAAATCAATTCGTCTACGTAAAATCTTATTGACTGAAAACGAACGCAAACGCGCGCCGAAATAGTCAGGCTAAAAAACCGTTCTCGCCATTGACGAGAACGGTTTCTCCAAGCTAAGCCATCAAAACGCGGATTTATTGCAACACAAATTTTAAGCCTATCACCAGCAGCAAAGTCGCTAACACCGGACGCAAAAAATATTCGGGAATCTTCGCACTCAGATGACTACCGACCCAGATACCGGGCACCGACCCCAGCAACAAGCTAATCAGTAAATCCAGATCGAAATTCCCCAGACTCAAATGCCCCAAACCGGCTACCGCAGTCAAAGGTATCGCATGCGCCAAATCGGTACCGACAATTTTCAAGGTCGTCATTCTTGGATAAAGAAACAAAAGAGCCACAGTCCCCAAAGCCCCGGCCCCAACCGAGGATAATGTAACCAACACCCCCAGCACCGCGCCGGTAAACACCGTGGCAATTTTTTCCCAGCGTGGAGAGAAGCGGCCGCTATTTTCCTGATTACTATGCTCGTCATCGATTGCCGCAGTCTTGGCTGCCTTGCGCAACAAAATGCTGCGGACCAGCAAGGCCAGAGCCGTCAGTAACAACGCGACACCCAATGTAAAGGTAATTGCGCCGGTCACTTCCTTACCGACTGCCATCAGATTTTTCAACACATACAGCGTTATACCGGCAAAAGGCAAACTACCCAACGCCAACCAACCGACGATTTTCCAATCCACCGAGCCGTGCTTACCATGATGAACGAACACCCCGGCGGTTTTCGTGATCGAGGCGTACAGCAGATCCGTACCTACCGCGACCGCCGGTTTAAATCCGAACAAAAATACCAGTAATGGCGTCATCAACGAACCGCCACCAACCCCGGTAACACCCACCAGCATACCGACGAAAAAACCGGATGCCGTATACATTAAATTCATAAAAAATTACCTTTTACTTCGTAGAATCAGATAAGAGAGTCCATTATGCCAGCGCAATCACATAGCTAATTAATGACTAAATGGCATATGTATATTTAATTTTCAGATATTGCTCCGCAGCGTTGCTCGTAACCGGCGTGAGCCAGCCAGCAATTGGCGTGACTACGGTACAGCCCTAAAATAACGAGATTCATTGCAAATCAGAATCGACAAACCAACGGATTGGTCAGCTCCAGCGAGAGCTCAGCAAGGTCGATCCGGCAAGGTGCTCTATCAGCGTTTGCAAGCCCGTGGCAAAACTAAAATGTCCGCGCTCGGCGCTGCGATGCGCAAACTCGTGCATTTGTGCTTTGGCGTTTTGAAAACTCGTGTGCCTTGTAACCCTGAGTATGCAATTTAACATCGACTTGAGAGACGGTATCTACAGAAGGTTCGCTGAATAGTTACCGTTTATTTAAAAGAACAACTCGCGCATTTTTTGCCCCGGCGACTCGGCGCGCATGAAGGCTTCGCCGACCAGGAAGGTATAGATGCCGTTGTACTGCATCAATTTCACATCGGCCGGGGTGTGAATGCCGCTTTCGGTGACGATCAATTTGTCGGCCGGGATGGCGTTTTTCAAATCCAGCGTGGTTTGCAGCGATACATCGAAGGTACGCAGATTGCGGTTATTGATGCCGATCATATTGGTGTTCAGCCGCAATGCCCGTTCCAGTTCATCCGCGTCGTGTACTTCGGTCAACACGTCCATGCCCAAGCCGGTGGCGGTGTCGGCCAGTTCTTTCAACATCGAGTCGTCCAATGCGGCGGCGATCAGCAAAATACAGTCGGCGCCCAAAGCCCGTGATTCGTGGATTTGATAGGGATCTATCATGAAGTCCTTGCGAATTGCCGGCAGCGGGCAGTTTTGCCGCACCATTTGCAGATTGGCTTCCGAACCCTGGAAAAACTCTTTGTCGGTCAGCACCGACAAACAGGTCGCGCCGCTAAATGCATAATCGACAGCAATTTCCACCGGCTTGAAGTTCTCGCGGATCACGCCCTGGCTGGGCGAGGCTTTCTTGATTTCGGCGATGATCGCCGGCTTTTTCTGATCGGCCTTGCTGCGCAATGCCGAATAAAAGCCGCGCGGGCCTTGCACGGTGCCGGCCAGTTTTTCCAGTAGCGACAGCGGCGTATTGCTTTTGCGGCGGGCGACTTCTTCGGCTTTTTTGGCTAGGATGGTTTTTAAAATGTCTGGTGTATCGGTCATTGTTCTTGTTTGGTTTGTGTCGCTAACGCGACGGTTATTTTTAAAGTCGGGTCTCGGCCCGACGGCCGAGGTACTTTCTTTTGCTTGGCCAAAAGAAAGTACCTAAAGAAAATGCCACCCCGATGCCGCTTTTATCCTGCGCGCCGAAGGGTTTGAACGGGGTTTTCGGAAGGGCTATCCATAGCCCTCCGAAAACGACCGGCATCCCTGCCGCTCCCCTGCGGGCTAGTCCGCTCAAACCCTCCGGTGCTCGGCGCGGCATATAGGGGAGAAAACCGTCCCGGAATTACAAACTATAAAATCGGTATTGGTAGATACTGTTATCCAGTATTTTTTACGTTTTACTTCGAAACAATAAAAATTTACATGCTAAAAGCAATAGATAATCTTTGGGCAGTTAAGCTTACAAGATATTCAGATTGGGACTTGTTTCTTTTTGAAGGTAACGCATACATGGACGGCGAACGATAGTCGGTAAACTCGAATGTGTATGCGTACACTAGAAGTGGCATATTTCTTTCACTGGCTTGTTTAATGATAGGCTCGACATATTCCATCATATTGCGTGAAGAAAAACTTGTAGCACAAATAATCCAATTTAAATGCATCCCTTTTGTTTCTCCTGCAACACTAAACTTAGCAGGCTGGTGAAAA
>LUUF01000053.1 GCA_001644045.1 Methylomonas methanica
TGGAAAATTTTCAACGCCGATTGACACGCCATCGGGTAAGGAACGAGAATTTCGCCAGATGGGCCGATCTTGTCACCGTGATCGCGCCCATATTCCTTGCCCTTTGTACCGTATCGGAGGGTAACGACTACGGCCTGGTCATCGGTTACGGATTTCGGGTTAACAATCCTCCATTTCGTCGGATCTCGATGCAAAGTATCCATCCGCCAGCATGCAGCCTCCTCACGTCGGATGCCCGTTTCCAACACAAGTTCGGCAATTAGCCCTACCGTAGATCCTGAGCCTTCCTTCGCGTACAGGCGCTTCAACCAGGCCACGATTTCCTCGTCCTCAGGAAAGGTCAAGTGCCTTTCGGTTTCGCGAAGCCTACCTTCCCGAGCCCCGATCTCCTTCGGTAAGTGGCCCCTAGAATTCTTAGGGTTGTTAATTACGATGGGTCGCGTGATCTTCGGGATAGAAAAAGGTACGCGCAGCGCCTTGTCGGCCATCCAGGACAAGTAGTCTGCGGCAGTCTCAACACGCACATTGATTGTGCGCTCGGACAGTGGCCTGTTATCGCGAGACCAGATTCCCGTGAGCATTTCTTTCTGATAGCGCCCAATCAAGTCGCGCTTGTAGTCAACGGTCATGGGGTCGAGGCTGCGAAGTTCGCACCAATCAAGGAAATTTGCCAGCCTGTCAGCATAATTTCTCATGCTCTTTGCGGACGGCGTATGCGGGTTTTGGTCTGCGCCGCGATTACGCGGGCCCCATATTCCAAGCCCACGATCAATCAGGAATCGGCTGCCATGGCGATGATAGGCAAGCCGTGAGTCAAAGATGAACGGCAACTATGCGACTTTCCCAAATCCGGCCTGAGCAATGGACTCAGGATCTGCATATACCACCTTGTAGCCTCTTTCCATATATCGATATTTTAGTTCGCCATATTGTTATGCTACAGGCAAAAAAATATTCCTGTCATTTAGATGTAGTGAAATTCGTATTCCGCCCTATTGATGACGATATAGCCCAACATTCGGTTTTTGTTGGGCTTCGCGTTGCTCTGCCTAACCTACGTTTGACTTTTACGACAGCCTATCCTTGTTTACGCAATGCGTTAAAAAAACTGCATTCCGGCGCGCCGCCGTTGTTCTCGAAAAACACAAAACAATCATTAAACCATTTGACAAAGCGGTCGGCGTGTTCGGCGCTGCCGATCGGATATTGACGCATTTTCCAGCGATTACGGGCCGAGTCGTTACGATAGATGCCGCCGGCGTTGTATGCGCACGCCACTTTCGGCGGATCGAAATGGGTTTGCTTCCATTGCCCGGCGATATAGGCGGTGCCGGCCTGAATCGAATTGCTGGGGATTAATAGCCAGGCTTTGTCGATGTCGTCTTTGTTCAAGGCCGCGCGGGCGGTGGAAATCAAGGTTTGCATCAGACCGGGCGAGATTTTATGCGGCGTGCGCACTTCGTCGATAAAGCCGGGCTCTTCGCGCACCGCGTTTTGGTTGCCGGACGACTCGGTGCAAATGGTGGCGATGATTAGCTCTACCGGCACTTTCAACTCGGTGGACCAATGCGTCAACGCACTACCGTATTGGCTCCAGATTTTGGCAACCGTTTTCGGCTCGCCGCCCGTGCCCACTGCTGTATTGTCGTTGCCTACCAATAAGCCCTGCGCGCTTAATTGCCAGGACACGCTATCTTGATAGGCATGCTTGGTTTTTAACTCGTCGAGTAAATCTTGACCGATAACCGTACTGCTGGCATCGTTAGCGGCGGGACGTTGCGTATTCGGGGAACTGTCGTCCTGGAACAAACTGCTCCAGGTCAATGGGCCGACGATACCATCGCTGTCCAAGCCATGACTGGTTTGAAACGCCACGACGGCTGCGGATGTTTTGGCGCCGAATAAACCGTCGGGTTGGCCGACACCATTTATCTGCAAGCTTTTTAACCGTGTTTGTACTTCGAGTACATCGCGGCCGCGCAGCATCGGCAGTTGAAATTTAAGAGGGCGACTAAAGGCCATGACCGGCTCCTATCTGCTAAAGGCTTATGGGCAACCGGGAATCGACGCTCTGATCCCGGCGATGTCGTTTAACAAGCGCCGATGATAATCGGCGTAGCGGCTTTGGGCAGCCTCAGAGGCGGTTTGACTCTCGTTCTGTTGCAATTGCTTTAGCGCCTGGCAACTGCCGGTATCGTTGATTTGGAAACGAATCGCGGCCAGTTCGGCGTTATGCAGAAAAAAGGTGGCTGCCGGTTTTAAGTCGCCGGGAGCTTGCAGAAACTCGCGGGCACAAGCGTGTAGCTTTTGATTGTAAGGCGTGGCGGCGGCCGTGCTGGTTTGTTCGCTACGCAGTAAGCGCAACGACTCGCACCAGTTTTCGAAATACTGGGCGCGTTTGCCGACTACGGCCTCGGCGTTGGCCCAGTCGCTTGTCAGGTGAATGCCTTGTTCGAGTTGCTCGGCAGCGCATTGGTAGTTTTTGACGCTGTCGGTGTTTTGTTTGGCCAGCCGGTAACAAGCGTCGCCTTTTAACAAATGCAGCTGGTTACAGGCTGCTTCGTCGGCTTTGCAATCGACTTCCGCTGCGGCGATTTCCTGCCAATTATTTTCAGCGGCAGCTTCCTTGAAGTTTTTCAATTGTCGGGTGGCGCAGCCGGAGACTAGCAAACCCATCACTAAAAAAGGTATGACTATTTTCAGATTTGGCCTCATGACGCTGGGCCCTCCAGAATTTTGTTGATCATGCCGGCGACGGGTTTATCCTCGGCTTGCAGCTTTTCGGTCACCACGATCAAGCTATCCAAGTCTTTTAACGCGTCCGGGTTTTGGTGCAGTTTGTCGACGGCTTGCAATACCGACTCGTAACCGCCGGTGTTGCCGAACATGGCCGGGTCGCGGGCCAGGATCAAGGATTTCAATTCGCGGTCTGCGGCGGTGCGATGGAATTCGTCCAGACCTTCTTCAAATTGCTCCAAGGTTTTAAAGCCGCCCAGCTCGGCGTATTTTTCGAACAATTTCGCCGAATCGGCATTCCCAATGAAATCGTTCACCGCGTCTTTCATAAACTTGGGATTTTCCATTTGTGCCTGGAACGCGGTACGAAATAAAGGGCTTTGTCGCAGCAACATAAAGCCGGTATTGTCATCAACCGGCTCTAGCGTCAAGCCGGCCGCCGGCGAGAAGGGCATGTGCAAAATCCGCGCTTTCCATTTTTGGTAATAAATGCCGGTCAGCTTGACGGTGCCGGCCACTACTGCGGCGATCAAGGCGGCCGGCGGCATGAAGGTGCCCAGCGTAGCGCCGAAGGTTTTTACCGCGCTGCCGACGATGTCGGTCAACGGGCCGTCCTGGTCCAGCGTAATTTGCGTGTCGGTGACCGCGTGCAGCGCATCTTCTATTTTGCCTTCGCCCATCAGGCCTTTCGCGACATTCACGCCTTTTTCGACTTTATTCGCCAGATCGACGTATTTGCCGCCAATTTCCTTGGGCAGCAAACCGGCCACGGTGCGCGCCATGTCGATGCCGGTGCTGACGGTTTCCAGCATGGAACCTGTTTTGGATTGCTGTTGCTGGCTGACGGCTTCGTCGCGTTGCGTGGTTGCCTCATGGGCTTGCTGTAATGCGGCGCTTTCCGAATCCCTATTTTGCCCGCGCGCACCAAAATAAAAGCCGATAATGGTGCCGAGGATGCCGCCCAATACGTCCGGAAACTGGTTATTGGGTAAGGCTAAAAACAGCATCGAGGCGGTGACGATCAGCATCGCGATCACGCCGCGTATCGTGCCCTCGGGTAAGCCGGCCGGGCTTTGAAAAAATAGTGCCAGTTGTTTTTCGCGGGTGCAGGTTTCCAGAAAGGTTTTTTGCAGATGCCGCAAATACAGTAAAAAGGCGAGCACAACTACCGCCAGGATACCCAGTGTGATCAGAAAATGAATCGATAGGGCGATGGGTTTTTCCTCGCCGTTAACGGCCGCGGTTTGCGCGGCAACGGAGAGCGGGAGCAGGCTCAGCCCGATGTAACTAAGGGTTTTAAGTCGATATGTCGGTTTATGCATAAGTCCGCCTTTTTGGTAACGATCTCGTTGATCGATTAAGGTCTCTAGTTAGGCTTGCCGGGCGGATGATATACCCGCTCTATCCGCTGGTCTAGTATTCGTTCTCTGCGACTCCGGACCGGTTTTTCGATCTGCCAATTACGGTTTTCTTATTCTACAGACTCGGTTTCGCGTGATTGTTGCGCCGGCTTTTTGATACGAATGACCGGCGAAGTCCATATCGGGTGGCGGCGCTCCTGGCGGTAATAGGTTTCGTAAAGCGCTTGATAAACCATTTCGGATGCGGCCCAACGTTCCTTGCAAAAACTGGCTAGCATTAATCCTGAAACACCTCCGCAGACCAACGCCAGTAAAATCAGTTTTTCAATAAACAATACCAAGCTAAATATCGCCAATATCAAGGTCAGGCTGCGCGCCAGTTTGGATTGAATTTGCAGCGCTTCCACCTTGGCGACCACCGGATTATCGTTATCCCTGAGCCTATCCAAGGCTTCGTGATATTTACTCAGCAACGGGTCGTTGGTGGATAAAGCCAGATTCTGCGCGCGCCGGTACCAACTATCCGATTTCAGGCGTTTGCGGTCTCGATACAAATAATCGTAGGTGGTATTGAGTAAGTCGTGCGACAGGCGTTTGATGACGAGGGAGGCTGCCAACGTCAGCACCAGAAAAATCAGCGCGCCGGCCGTGCTGGCGGCGAATGGGTCGGGTAGGCGCAGTAGGGCGGGATGAATCTGCTCTCGATAATTGAAAAACACCGCCACCAAGGCCGCGGACGGCAAAGCGATGCCGACCTGTTCGACCGGGTCCGTGAATAGTTTGCCGATCAGCATGTTAAGCGGGTTTGACATTTTGTCCCTCCTTCTGAGTTGGGAAAAATGAGTTGCGGGACAGTGTGCCCGGGTTGCCATGATCGCTATTCATTAAATAGCAAATGCGGCTAAACAGCAACTCAATTGATGGTGTGATTATGTCGAAATCGGGTTTTATAGCGATGTACGAAATTACCAAAGGTTTGGATGCTTTTTTCACTTTATGCGCGGTCAAAAATGTACTTGGATTTGGTAATTCGGTTCTTAAATTACGTTGGATCTAGTTCTCGGTCAGCCCAGTTTGTATGCGGGGTTTTGGCATGGCAATTAGCTGAAATTTGACGACGAAGCTAATAAGTTGCCGTTACAGTACGTATTGATTACTCGACAAAAACGGGTAAAACTGGAGTAGAGTAAACAAAAAATAATGGGGGCCTTAAATAACGCGTTATCCCTAAATTTGGGATAGACGAAACAAGCGTTTTGCGAGGTACCCTAACCAATACATAGGGGGCATGCGTCATGATAGACAAGCAAAAACTGATCGAATTTTATCAGGCTTTTATCGAGTGGTTATGCGTAGTTTGGGCTTGGCTCAAATCGACGTGGCAAAGCCTATCCAAACCTAAACCTGGCTCCGACCAACCCGACAGCGCGGAGTCCAAACGCTCTCCGGTATGGTTGTATGTATTGCTGGGTATATTTGTACTTTCGTTATTCGCCGGCGGCGAACGCATCCAGGGCCAGGAAATACCCTACAGCCAGTTTTTAACTTTGGTAAACGACAATAAAGTCGAAAATGCCGTGGTTACCCAGCGATTTATTAACGGCACTTTAAAAGAGGAAGACAAAAAAATCGGCAAACATTTCTTCACCGTGCCCTTGTGGGACGAGTCGCTGGTTAAAAATCTGCAAGAGCATAAAGTTGAGTATGTGGTCAGAAGCGGCGACAACTGGTTGAGCAATTTGCTGTTCAACTGGGTGATACCACTGGCGATCTTTGCCGGGTTGTGGATGTGGCTGCTGCCGAAAATGACCGGCGGCGCAGGGCGCGGCTTTTTGAATTTGGGCAATAAAATCCGTATTCAGCAGGAAACCTCCAAAACCACCTTCGACGACGTCGCCGGCGCGGAAAGCGCGAAGCAGGAATTGAAGGAAACCATAGAGTTTTTAAAATCTCCGGAAAAACTGCAAAAGCTGGGCGGCCGCATGCCGAAAGGCGTGTTGTTGGTGGGTTCGCCGGGTACCGGTAAAACCCTGTTGGCCCGGGCTGTATCCGGCGAAGCTGGGGTGCCGTTCTTTAACATCAGCGCCTCGGAGTTTATCGAAATGTTTGTCGGTATCGGCGCGGCGCGGGTGCGGGATTTGTTCGAACAAGCCAGACAAAAGGCGCCGTGCATCATCTTTATCGACGAACTGGACGCGATTGGCCGTTCCCGTGGCGGCCCTGCGATTATGGGCGGCAACGACGAGCGCGAGCAAACCTTGAATCAATTGCTGACCGAAATGGATGGTTTCGACGCTACCTCGGGCGTTGTAGTAATGGCGGCGACCAATCGACCGGAAATTCTCGACAAAGCCTTGCTGCGTGCCGGCCGCTTCGACAGGCAAATTGTGGTCGATAAACCCGATCTGATCGACCGCGTGGCTATCCTGAAACTGCATAGCAAAGCCATGCAACTGGACAAAGACATCGACTTGAACACCGTTGCCAAGCGCACGCCCGGTTTCGTCGGCGCCGATCTGTCCAACATCGCCAACGAAGCGGCAATCCTGGCCGCACGCGGCGGCCGCGACACCGTCAACATGGCTGATTTCGAAGCCGCTATCGACAGAGTGATGGCCGGGCCGGAAAAGAAAAACCGCATCCTCGGCCCGGACGAGAAGCGCCGAGTGGCTTATCACGAGGCCGGCCATGCCTTGGTTGCGGAAAACGTCCCCACCGGCCAGCCGGTGCATAAAATCTCCATCATCCCGCGCGGCGTTTCGGCGCTGGGTTTTACGTTACAGCTACCTGTCGAGGAAAAATACCTGTCTACCGAAGCTGAATTGAAAGACCAACTAGCCATCCTACTGGGTGGTCGCGTCGCCGAGCAACTGGCGCTGCAAAGCATCTCCACCGGCGCCCAAAACGACCTGGAAAAAGCCAGCGAAATTGCCCGCAATATGGTTTGCTTCTTGGGTATGAGTAAAAAACTGGGGCCACAAATCTACGGCCAACGCCAGCAACTGCAATTCCTGCCCGGCGACATTTCCGAACAACGCAACTACAGCGAGGAAACCGCGCGTGTCGTCGATGCCGAGATCAAGGCCTTAATCGAAGACGCCGAACGCCGCGCGCAAAAGATATTAAGCGAGAAACGCGGTTATTTGGATAAGTTGGCGGACTTGCTACAGGAGAAAGAGGTGATTCAGAGGGAGGAGATGGTGGCGTTGATTGGCGGCGGGAAGTAACCCCTCGAGCTTGGCACCGGTGTTGTAACTAATATTGATAGCCTTAAAGTCGACAGTCCCTTCTCCCTCTGGGAGAAGGTTAGGATGAGGGTATATAAAACAAATTGCTCAGAGGGAGAGGAAATATTTAAGGGAACACTAAAACAAAAACGGATTGGGATAATCGGAAAACTTATTGCCTTTCCGATCAAAAATCTCCGCGCTACACCAAGGCTTGCCCTTACCAATATCCACCGATACGCGGGTGAAGCTCTCGTCGCCGATAAAGCCTTCACCTTCGTAGCGGTATTCGACGCGGTCGCGTAGCCGGCGGGTGCCGTCAGACCATTGCATAAATTCTAGTGTCTTGCCGCCGTAAAAATCGCTTTTACTTTCGTGCGGGTAGGGCCAATAAAACGGCGATGATACCAACGAGGTCAACAGAAATTGCTGATCCTGGTAGCAGCGCATTCGCGCGAAACTGGAGTTATGCACGTCGCCGGACAAAAACACAATGTCGCTAATGCCTTCCACCCGGATGAATTCCAGGATCATGCTGCGTTCGTCGTTAAAGCCGGCCCATTTGTCCTCGCTGCCTTTGGCCGGCTTCGGGTCGGGGAAGAACGGTACGCTGGATACTACAAATTTCACCGGTGCATTGCGGTGTACATGTAACCACTCTAAAAAGGCGTTGAGTTGTTCGCGGCCGAGCATGGTTTTACCTTCAATGCTGGTCGCTTCGCTAATCCTTAACGTGCGGGTATCCATTACAAAAAACGGAAACGGCCCCTTCTCAAAGTGATACCAGAACTGGCCGTTAGGGGTGTCCGGGTTATGAAGGTGTTGATAAGATGCATAGGCCCGCATTCGCGTCGCGAAAAAACCGCTGTTTTCATCGCGCATCTGGTTTTTCGACCAGTCGTTACGAATTTCATGATCGTCCAGAATCATGTAAGTGGGCACGCAACTCATCAATGCGCGGATATTGGCCAACTTAAATGATTTGCGATAAATCTCACATAGCTCGTCGAAGTTGGAATACTCGTGCAACTTGTTCAAGGGATCGGCATACACCTGATCGCCAACCGCTAAAAAGAAATCCAGCGGATTTTGTTGATGCTCAGTGAAAATGGAACGAAAAGTCTTGTCGCCTTTTTCCGCGTCATTCAAAACAAAATTGTCCCAATACAAATATCGGCAAGAGCCGAACACAAAATTCAGCGTGGTGTCGTTGCTGGCCCGGTGGGTTTTAAACGTGGTGCCGACTTTTTCTGCGCTATTCACGACCGGTCCCTGCACCAGATCAGCGGTATTTGGCACCTGTGCATCGCGCTTATATACCAGCCCGCATTCCAGGCGATAAGCGGTATCGGCTTTCAACCCATCGAAACTCACCACCCCGGTGAAATCGTAATAATCCTTTAAAAAGCAATATTTCGACGCCACCAAATTGGCACCCTCGTATAAATCGAAAGCGCCATAGCAAAACTCGCGGCTGGCATGATTAGGGCCTTTCGCGCCGCGTATCCAGATTTTTACCGAAGTGTCGGTGGTGTGGCCGATTATGGGGCCTAGGGTGATGGTCATTGCTGAATCTCCATGCGAAAAACGATAAATGAGAGATCATTCCTATTCCCACGCTTTTGCGTGGGAATATGTACTAGTTATTGCCATCGGAGAAGCATTTAATATTTGAGATACCCTAGTGGTTTCCAAGGAAGCTAGGAAGCTAGGAAGATAGTTTGATCCCCGCCACGA
>LUUF01000054.1 GCA_001644045.1 Methylomonas methanica
GTCGGCCGAATGCCGTGCCTCCGTCGGTCTAATGCCGTATCCGCGTCGGCCTAATGCCGTATCGAGAGGCTTCGACCGACCGAAAATAGCGTCAGTCTAATGCCGTGCTTTTTTAGAGCTGCTGGTCACCCAGAAAACGTTGTTGACTGGGCGTCGGTTGGCGTTTGATCTTCACCATATCGTCAGCGAATTCAAAGCTAGCCAAAGTACCAATGCTAACCAAAGCCTCCAACGCTTTACCCAACCGATATTTGAAATCGCGCAGGGTTTTTGAGCCACTACCGCTGAGTCGGTGAATGGTGGTAATTTTCATCGGGAACGGCGCGGCATGAGACGACAGGAAACCGTGTAACCATAAGGCCAAGGGTTGTTTGCGCAATTTCTGCCGCTGCTCGAATTCGATGTAGGTGTAGCCCTCCTCGAACAGGCGTAGCATGGATTCAGTCAATTCCACCACATAGCGCTGCGTCAGTTCATCGCGGTAATAGCGCAAGAAGCCTTTTTCACCGAAGGCATCCCGGCCGTGAAAGGTGATTTCGACAAAGGCGCCGCCCAAGCGGGCCATCGATTCCTTCAACCATTCATGTTGGCTTTTGCCGCTACCGCGCCCCAATGCCGTCAATAGGGCATGGGCGCTGAACGTCACGCTAAATCCCGGTAATTGTTGCCGGGACAAGTGCACGATCTGCATCCAGATATCGAGATCGGATTGGTTGAGTTGTATTCCGAGATAACGAACCTCGATCCCATAGACCGCAGCCAGCAAGGTGCGTTTTTTGTAAGCAATGCGTTCCTTACCCTGGATGCCGGCGAACAACGCACTCCGCAAACAGGCGTTCGGCGTACCGCGGATTGCTGACGGCCAGTTGGGTAACGACTTCATGGGTTCGACGACCCGCAATTTGGCTTTTTTCCGTTCCGTCAGAGACTGAAAGCGTTCGGTGAGATTATCGAGCGAGTGGTTTGTGCTATTTCTGTCCATGATCACCGACTCACTTCTTCAGGCTGCCAGGATTGCAGCCATAGCTCAGCACGTTGTGCGGGATAGTCATGGTTTTGACTAACGCCTGTTCCTCCAGCGTCATATCGAGTTGGTGATGGCAATATTTTCGCCAGGCGCGTTCGATGACCTGTGCATCGTCATCCGGGCTATCTGAGATGTGGGACGTGCTGACATTAAGGACATGACCCGCTACGTCGTCACTTTCCGCGTAAACGCCAAGCGGCTGATCGACTTGCCTGACAACGTGTTCAATCGATGCAGACCGTAATACCGAACCGCCCAATCCTCCTGTCTGCCACGCATTATCCAGGCGCCAGGGTTGTTCGGGTTGAATCGGCACCATCGATTCGATAACGGTCTCGCTCACGGCAGCATCGGGATGATTTAGCGAAGTACATGCCGTGCCGCCCACTGCAGACACAAGACAATGGATTGCGAGCGATTTGGATTTCATGAGAGCTCCAGGGGAAATTAAAGGGAGCTCGTTACACTAAACACTCTTTTACCAAGCCTGCTTGCAGCTGACGTCGAATTCGACGTCAGCTGCAAGCGAGGATTGAAAAATTCCCGGCAAGATGCGGCGTTATGGAAAATACGCCCTCGACTCTCATTACCCGCATCCGCCAACGTCTGTTTGGCGTCGAGTCCGCGCCTGTCGGTCAGGTTGCGACAACGATTGATGAGGATGTGCCGCGTTATCCGCCATTCATGAAAGGGTCTGCCGGCTGCGCCAGTGGAACGCATCCTGTCCAGTCAAACAGAGTTGATTGCGGCCATTGAACAGGCGCTGGCTATGCCGGATAGTCTTTATCAGACCATAGCTGCGCCGGTCATACGCCGTTACGCCGCCTACAGCCACTTGTTGCCGGCTTCGGAGTCGCATCATCATCGTGGCGCCGGCGGCTTGTTTCGGCACGGATTGGAAGTCGCCCATTGGGCGACCTTGGCTTCCCAAGGCAGTTTGTTTGCCACGTCAGCATCACCCAAGGAACGAAAAGCACAAGAATTACGCTGGCGTCTGGCGGTCTGTTTTGCCGGGCTGTTGCATGACATCGGCAAACCGGTCGCCGATATCGCCGTGGTCGACGCACAGGGGCAACATACCTGGAACCCTTGCGATGAAAACATCACCGACTGGGCTGTGCGACATCAGATCGACCGATACTTTCTACGTTGGAGGGATAACCGCCATAAACGCCATGAACAGTTTTCGGCCTTGGTAATCGAGCGCGTCCTCACCCGAGAAGCGCGCACATTCATTCTGGAGTCCGGCCCCGACATCATGCAGGCCATGCTGGAAACCATTAACGGTTTGGACCGCGGTTCAAAAGTGTACGCACTGGTGATAACCGCCGACTGTAAAAGCGTGGAACGGGATTTAAAAGCGCACTACCAAAACATCGACTCTGCCTTGGGCATGCCGGTGGAAAAGTACTTGTTCGACGCCATGCGCCGCTTGGTCAAGTCCGAACAGTGGACCGTCAACGAAAAAGGCGCTCGGCTATGGCGTTTTGAGGATGGCCTGCATATCGTCTGGCGGGCCGGTGCGCAAGACATCGTCACATTGCTGGCCAAGGACAAAGTGCCCGGCATTCCACGCGACGAAGACACCTTGGCGGACATCCTGATCGAACGCGGCTTGGCAATCCCTAAGTCCTGGCCGGATGGTCGGCAATACCGTTATTGGCTAATGCAGCCTGAAGGCTTGGACAATCCGCTGTACCTGTTACGCCTAAAATCCGCAGAACTGATTTTCAGCGGCGAGCCGCCGCTCGTGGTTGCAGCGCGAGAAATTAACGAACCGGATGTGGATACGAGCATCGTAAAAATCGAATTTGCTACCAATCAGGCACCGCAAATCAGCAAACCGACAAAAGCCAAGAACGTCGCGGTTCTGAAGCAATCTCAACGCACTGATAATCCGAAGCCAGTTGAGCCAAAAGAAGCCCAGATAGAACCTGCTCATGACACGAGCGATGAACCTGAGCTACCGGCCCTCGAATCGGCACCAAGCATTTTGAATTCCTTGCCACCAGATCCCGATCAAGGTCTGTCGGAATCCACATCAACCGATGGCGCCCCTTCGTTGTGTCAGACAAAACAACCGAAAAACGAAACGCCAGCCAAACCGACCAACACAGAAAAAACAGATTCAGCGGCAAAGAGTGATTCTTCCTCTACTGATACGAAAAGCATCGCTAATCCGGCCGACAGCGCCAAGTGCTGGTTGGAAAACCACGGCGATGCCGGCCAATGGTTAATGGATGTCGCCAGCATGCTCAATCAAGGCCAATGGCAGTTAGGCAGCGATCTGTTGGAAGTCCAACACAAATACTTGCTCCCGTTTCCGGCGACTGCTGAAAAACTCGCCGTCGATCCGCCCCAGTTCATCAGAATGCTGGAGGAGACGGGTTGGCTGGTGACCGACGTCCTGTCGCCGATGCGTAAAGTACAAACCATCCAATCGGTCCGCGGCGTCCTGCTGGCATTGGAACCGAGTTTGGCTTTGAAGGCATTATTGAAATTCCAAGGCAAAGCTCCGCTGACAAAATCATCTGCGCAAACCCCAAGCAGCAATACGGACAAGACCAGAATTCCAGTTAAGTCTTCTCAGCCTGAAGTCGAGACCTTTCGCGAACCTAAGCCTGTCCGCTCAAAATCAAACGCGACTGGCACGCAAAAATCCATAAGCAGCAACGCGACAGACAGTTCGGTCAATTCCGAACCTGATAAGGCAAGCGCTCCCCTAACAACCCCTCCGGCAAAACCCGGAACAATCGACTTGCTGATCACACATGTGCGGCAACAACACATTCCGCCCGATGAATCATCGCCAGACGGTCACTGGCACACAGTGTCCAATACCGCGCTGGAACAATTTCTAACGCAACATCCAACCATCAAGCGTACTCGCCTAATGCTCGATATCGCCAACCATCCCGCTTGCCGCTCGGTCAGCGCCATGGAAGGTATCAAGGTTCGGTTACGCCCATGAAATCCGATTACGACTACCAGTTTCCCTGGCGGCCCATCTTCGAGGTGTATGCCATCTCAGGCTGGCTAGGCGGTGCCGGTTTGGCGTATTGGACCAGTCGCTGGTCGGGCTTGCCGCGTGAGCCCTTCGATTGGCTGATAACGGCGTGCGGAGTGATGGCGTGTTGGCGGTTGTCGCCGGCGTTGAGCCTCTGGTATCGCAAACGCCGGTTGCGTCAGTTTCGATTCCAATACCTGGATGCCGAAAAGCTTGTAACCATGGTGAAGCGCGACCCCGAGTCCTTGTGGTTCGGCTGGGGATTCGATTGGGTGCAAAAGCACGCGCAATTGGCCTACGAGATTTTGAAACGTGATGTTTCGACGCTGATTCCGAGCGATCATCAACGCATGGGCTCGGCCTGGATACACGGTCTGGAAGTGTCCGAAAGCGACATTTGCCAGCCTTTACAGCATACCGCCGGCCATACGCTGCTGGTCGGTACCACCGGTGCCGGTAAAACGCGCGCCTTTGACGTGTTGGTGACGCAAGCCGTGTTGCGCGGCGAAGCGGTGATCATCATCGACCCCAAGGGCGACAAGGATTTGATGACCTGCGCCAAACGCGCCTGCGCCTTGGCCAAGCGTCCGGATCGTTTCGTGTATTTCCATCCGGCGTTTCCTGAAGACAGCGTCCGACTCGACCCCTTGCACAATTTCAACCGGCCTTCTGAGATTGCCAGCCGCATCAGCGCCATTTCGCCCAGCGAAAGCAGTAACGATCCATTCAAAGCCTTTGGCCAAAAATCGCTGGATAACGTGATTCAGGGCTTGATGGTGATCGAGGAACGGCCAACGCTGGTGAAATTGCGCCGGTACTTGGAAGGCGGTCCTTCGACGCTGGTCATTCAAGCCCTGGAACGCTATTTCGACAACAACTTGGGCCATTGGCGGCAAGAAGCGCGGCCTTACCTGAAAAATGCCAAGGACATCGATACCAAAGCCTTGGGTCTGGTGCGATTTTACCGGGAAGTCGTGCAGTACCAATTGCCCAATTTGGATTTGGAAGGCCTGTTGTCTTTGTTCGAACACGACCGGGCGCACTTCAGCAAGATGGTTGCATCCTTGATTCCTATCATGAACATGCTGACCTCCGGTTCCTTGGGGCCTTTGCTGTCACCGAATCCGCACGATGTGGATGATCTGCGCCCGATTACCAATACCGGCCATATCATCGAAAAAGCCCAGGTCGCTTACATCGGTTTGGACTCGTTATCGGATGGCATGGTGGGCAGCGCCATTGGTTCGATTCTGCTGGCCGACTTGGCCGCTGTCGCCGGCGATCGCTACAACTATGGCGTCTCGGACCGACCCGTGAATGTGTTTGTCGACGAGGCGGCGGAAGTCATCAACGATCCCTTCATTCAGGTGTTGAACAAAGGCCGCGGTGCCAAGATTCGGCTGTTCATCGCCACGCAAACCTTTGCCGATTTTGCCGCCCGCACCGGTTCCCAGGACAAAGCCCGCCAGGTACTGGGTAACGTCAACAACCTGATCGCGCTCAGGATCATGGACAGCGAAACCCAGCAGTACATTACCGACAATCTGCCGAAGACGCGGTTGAAGTACATCATGCGCACCCAAGGCGTGGCCACCAGTGCGACCAATCCCACCGTGTTTTCCGGCAATGTCGGTGAACGCTTGATGGAAGAAGAAGGTGATTTGTTTGCCCCGCAGTTACTCGGACAACTGCCGGACCTGCATTACATCGCCAAGTTATCCGGCGGCCGCATCGTCAAAGGTCGCTTGCCGATACTGCGGTCGGCACTGGACCGACAACAGAATCGCCAAGGTGCGAGCTCATGACCCGCAATCTGCTGTTCAGCCTGATGCTTTGGCTACTGGAAGTGATTCTGGTGGCCAGTTTCGTGTCCGACCGCTGGACGCGGGAACTGCAGAGTGCCGAAGATCAGATGATGATCGGCTATTTTGGCGCCGATAAAGAATCACAGATCAGCAAAACCGCGCAACGCTGGTTCGATCGTTTGTTCGTCACCACCGGTATTCGAGAAAGCGTGTTCCGCTACTTCATCCCGACCGAGCGCGAACGGCAGATGTCCAAAGGCTTCGAGGATGTGGGACGTAACGATTTATTTCCCTTTATCGAAAGCCGGCTCAACGTGCTGTGGGACACGATTTTCCAAATGATCAAACGTCTGACTACGGCGTGTATTTGGTTTCCTTACTTGGCGGCCGCCTTGTTGCCGTTTGTCGTCGACGGACTGGTGCGTCGCAAGATCAGCCAGACCAATTTCGATTACCCCAGCCCCATGGC
>LUUF01000056.1 GCA_001644045.1 Methylomonas methanica
CGTTTTTACACAGCCTGGATCGTTTGCTATATTTGTTACTTCCAAAAGCCGTCATTCGCTAGTGGAGCAATCTTATCGGAATCGGTGGCTGGTAAGAGGAAATATGGGATTTCTTGGATTTAATCTCGGTAGGTTTATTAGGCGACGGGTGGATTTTTCTGAGCCGGCACTGTGCGAATTCCGATCAAAACCACCGGTCGCTCGGATACAAACCCACTCAAACTTTGAATGCCGGACTATGGCTAAAGGATAGGCGCGTAGCTGAGTTGCGCCGGGCCGTGATCCATCTTGTTGATTTTACCGAGTCGTAGGTGCGAGTCTATTTTAGGGATGGGTGTATAGCCAACATTAAGCAAAAATTCCGATTCGCTGGGCGTCGGCTAATAGTAAGATAAGGCTTGATTTTCTAGAGTATGACCCATACCTATGCCACCACGTCCAATCGACCCTAACACCCTCGCGGCGGCGCGGCTATTTATCGCTCGAACGGCTGGCCGCTTCCGTTTAGTCGGAGCGTTACTGTTCGGCAGTCGGGCTCGTGGCGATCATCGGGCGCAAAGCGACACCGACGTGGCGGTGTTGTTATCCGGTTCGCCCGGTCCATTCCTGGAAACCAAGCTGGCTTTGGCGGACATTGCTTACGATGTGCTGCTGGAAACCGGGGTATTGATCCAGCCCTTGCCGATATGGTAATCCGAATGTGATTGTCCGGAAAGCTCTACTCATCCGCGCTTGTTGGAAAATGTGAAACGCGACGGTGTACCGTTATGAATGCCTGCGAATGGTTGCAAAATGCCGAACGGGGGTTATATCTGGCCTTGTGAAGTTTTAATATCCGTTCGCCTTGAGCTTATCGAAAGGCTGCTTGTGCTTCGACAAGCTCAGCACGAACGGTTGAAACATTTAAAGGCCGGATCAATAAGCTAAATGTAAACCCGCCCCGTCTGCCCTTATAATGCCGGGCTTTTACGATATTAGCCATCCCCATGTCCGTCCACGACACCCTGAAACAACTCGCCAAAAATCTCCAAAACTGCATGGGTACCGATCGCCACGGCTTGAAGCGGCAATTGGACCGCTTGCGTAGTGAGGCGAGTAAGGGCAAGGACGTGGCGGGGGCCTTGCAGCAAGTGGCGGACAAGATCGAGCGTTCGGTCGGGCGTTACAACCAGCGCCGGGCTTCGGTGCCGGAGATCAATTACCCGGATTTGCCGGTCAGCGGCAAAAAGGACGAGATTGCCGAGTTGATTAAAAACCATCAGGTTACCATCGTCTGCGGCGAGACCGGTTCCGGTAAGACCACGCAGTTGCCGAAGATTTGTCTGGAAATAGGTCGTGGCTTAACCGGTTTGATCGGTCACACCCAACCGCGCCGGATCGCGGCTCGCACCGTTGCTGACCGGATTGCCGAGGAACTGGGCCAGCCCATCGGTCAGGCAGTCGGTTATAAGGTGCGGTTTCACGACCAGACTCACCCCAATTCGCTAGTCAAGCTGATGACCGACGGCATTCTGCTCGCCGAGTCGCAGAACGATCCTTACTTAAATCAATACGACACCATCATCATCGACGAGGCGCATGAGCGCAGCCTGAATATCGATTTTTTGATGGGCTATCTGCGCTGGCTATTGCCGAAGCGTCCCGATCTAAAAGTGGTGATTACCTCCGCAACTATCGACCCGGAGCGGTTTGCCAAGCATTTTAATGATGCGCCCATCGTCAACGTGTCCGGCCGTACCTATCCGGTGGATGTGCGGTATAGGCCTATTGAGTTAATCGAGGAAGACGACGAGACTTCCGCCGATTTGCAGCAAGCCATTCTGGATGCGGTGGACGAGTTGTATCGGGATATGCGCGGCGACATCCTGATTTTCTTGAGCGGCGAACATGAGATTCGCGAGACCACCGAGTCCTTGCGCAAGTCGCACAATAATGCCCGTTACGAGGTGTTGCCGCTGTATTCCAAACTCAGTGTCAGCGAGCAGGAGCGGGTGTTCAAACCCAGCGGCAACAAGCCGCGCATCGTGCTGGCGACCAACGTCGCCGAAACCTCCTTGACCGTGCCGGGCATCCGTTGCGTGATCGATTCCGGTCATGCCCGCATCAGCCGTTACAGTCATAAAAGCAAGATTCAGCGCTTGCCTATCGAGCGTATCTCCCAAGCCAGCGCCAATCAACGGGCAGGGCGTTGCGGCCGGGTGGCCGAGGGTATCTGCATCAGGTTATATTCGAAAGAGGATTATCTGGCGCGGCCGGAATTTACCGAACCGGAGATATTGCGAACCAATCTGTCGTCGGTGATTTTGCAGATGGCCGCCTTGAAGCTGGGCGACATAGAAGATTTTCCGTTTGTTGAGCCGCCAGACGACAAGATGATCCGCGACGGCAAGAATGCGCTGTTTGAGGTGGACGCGCTGGACAAGCAAGGCCAGCTCACCGATACCGGCCGGCAGTTGGCGAAAATCCCGACTGACCCCAAGCTGGCGCGCATGTTGTTATCAGCTGCCGAATTGGCGTCGTTGACCGAAGTGGCGATCATCGTCTCGGCCCTGAGCATTCAAGACCCGCGCGATAAACCCGCCGATAAAATGCCGCAAGCAGAGGCCAAACACGCACAGTTCAAGGCCGAGGAATCGGATTTTCTGACGCTGTTAAATCTGTGGAATACCTTTGAGGCGCAGAAAAAGCATCTGACCAATAACAAGTTGCGCAAATACTGCCAGGACAATTTTTTGTCTTACATTCGCATGCGCGAGTGGTATGACATTCATGCGCAAATCATGCAGGTGGCGCGCGGCGAGTTGAAGCTAAAGTTTAACGACAATCCGGCCAACTACGAGCAGGTTCATTGCGCGCTGTTGCCGGGTTTGTTGTCCAATATTGGTTTTAGGCACGAGCAATATGAATATTTGGGCGCACGCGGGTTAAAGTTTTTCATCTTCCCCGGTTCAGGTCAGCACAAACTAAAGCCCAAGTGGATCATGGCAGCCGAGCAAGTGGAAACTAGCAAGGTTTATGCGCGCACCGTGGCCAGAATCGAACCGGAATGGATAGAAGCCGCCGCGCAGCACTTGGTCAAACGCAATTACTACGACCCGCATTGGGAGAAAAACGCCGGTCGCAGCGGCGTTTACGAGCGCACCTTGTTGTACGGCTTGACCTTGCAAGCCAAGCGTAAAGTCCCTTACGAAAACGTCGATCCCAAAGCCGCGCGGGAAATGTTTATTCGCCACGCACTGGTGAATCACGATTATCACAGCAACGCGCCGTTCTTTAAGGCCAACGAGGCCTTGCTGGAAGAGGTGGGTTATATCCAGCACAAGGGTCGCCGCGTCGATTTGGTGGAAGACGAGGAATGGCTGTACCAGTTTTACGATAACAAGCTGCCGGCGGAAGTGGTCAGCGGCATTGCTTTGGACCAATGGCGCAAGAAAGTCGAACGCGAGAACCCGAAGATTTTGTTTCTGACTAAGGAAGATTTGACCCGCCACGACGATGGCAAGATCAACGATTGGGATTTTCCGGACAGCAAAAAAATCGGCGACTTAACCATCGAATTGCATTACCGCTTTGAACCGGGGCACGACGAGGACGGGGTAACGGCCATCGTGCCGGTGCATCAGCTCAATCAAGTCCGCCAAGCGCCGTTCGATTGGTTGGTGCCGGGCATGCTGGAAGAAAAAGTAACCGCGTTGATCAAGTCACTGCCCAAACATCTGCGTAAACATTTCGTGCCGGTGCCGAACACCGCCAAGGCTTGTCTGGAAATCGAGCCGGATTTTAAGGGCTCGTTGTTCGAGTGGTTGAGCGGCCGTTTGCGCAAATTGACCGGCGAATCGATACCGCTAAACGAATGGCAGGCGGACGCGTTGCCGGACCATTTGAAGATGAATTTTCGGATTGTCGACGATCATGGCCGGGCCTTGGGTTATGGCCGCAATCTGGCCAAATTGCAAGCCGACTATGCGACCAAGGCCGGCGACAGTTTCGACAAGTTGGCGCAAGAAGAGATGAACCATACCGGCTGTATCGCCTGGGCTTTCGATGACTTGCCGGAAACCTGGCAGTTCATGCAAAAAGGTCAGACCTTTATCGGCTTTCCGGCCATTGTCGACGAAGGCGAAACGGTGGGGGTCAAGATCCTCGATACCCAGCACAAGGCCGATTTGGCGCATTTCGATGGTTTGACCAAGTTGTTTCAATTGCAATGCCGGAAGGATGCGCAATACCTGCTAAAAAATAGCGGAGTCGCGGCGACCTTGCAATTGGCCTATAACCAATTGCCCAAGCATCCTTTATTGAAGGAGCGGCCGGGCGGCGATTTTAAGGAAGATCTACTATTCTTGATCTTTAATAGTGTGTTCATCGCGGATAGCACAATCCGCAGTCAGCAACAGTTCGAAGCGGCGTTGGCGGCAAAAAAATCGATGCTGGTCACGGTCGGGAACCAAGTGGGTAAGCACGTAACGGAAATCATGGCAAACTACCAAGCAGTCAGACAGCGATTGAAACAGTCTGGCGTGGCTGCGAGTTTGCGAGAGGATTTGGAAAAACAGCTGAGTTTGCTGCTATTTAGCGGCTTTTTGCGTTACACGCCGTTGGCTCAGGTGCAGGCGATTCCACGCTATTTAAAAGCAATCGAGTGTCGTCTGGATAAGCAAAAGCCTGATTCGGCGGATATACAAGGTTTGCACAGACTGTCGCAGCGCTTTTGGCAGCATGTCGAAAAGCAAACGAAGACGGTGTTGCCGATGCCGGAGCGCGATAGCTTCCGCTGGGGTTTGGAAGAGTTGCGGGTGTCCTTGTTTGCGCAGCAACTCAAAACAGCATTTCCGGTTTCTGTACCGCGCTTGGAAAAGATATGGAACGAAAAATTTTAAACAGCCTCTGATTTTATGTGCTCACTATAGAAGGAAGCCCAAGATGATACCCATTCGAGATTCGGTACCGTGTAACACCAAGCCTTATGTGACCTGGGGCATCATGGCTATCTGTATTGCAGTATATGTGCTCATGTTGTTTATGCCGGACGAGATGGGCCAGCATTTCGTCTATATGTATGGGATGGTGCCGATTCGTTATTCCAATCCCGACTGGGCTTATAGCTTTGGTTTGCCTCCGGATCACTATTTGTCGTTTTTCACCAGTTTGTTCCTGCATGGCGGTTTTGGCCATTTGCTGATGAATATGGTGTTTTTGTGGATATTCGCGGACAACATCGAAGACTTGATGGGGCATAAACGTTTTGTGGTGTTTTATGTGTTATGCGGGCTGTTGGCAACCTATGCGCAATGGTATTTCTATCCGAAGATGGCTGTACCGGTGGTGGGAGCCTCGGGCGCTATTGCCGGCGTGTTGGGTGCGTATTTTTTCCGCTTCCCGCAGGCTACAGTGGTGATACTGGTGCCTATCCTGTTTTATCCGCTGTTTTTCCATGTGCCGGCGATAGCCTTTCTGGGATTTTGGGTGATTATTCAGATCGGTGACGTGTTTACTGCGGCGTTTTTAGACAATGTAGCGGTGGATTCGGCATGGTGGGCCCACTTGGGCGGTTTTGCAGCTGGGGCATTGTTACATCCGTTTTTTATCGAAAAGAAACGCGAAGAATATCAATTTTAGTCTGATGAATAGGCGTCTAAGCGGCATTTAGCCGGCAAAAAAGCAAGAAACAGTAGGGCTTTTATTTTATAATGCCGACAGTTGGCTAACGGCTAAAAGGGCAACGAAAATCAAGGCCGTTGCCTGTGTTTGCAAAAGATTCTTCATTCATTCGAGACAAATAAACATGAAAAACCTTAATGTCGCATTGGTAAGATTGCTGCAGTTTGTAGTGTTCGCGCTGTTCACATTCATTGTGTTATTGTACTTCGGTACTTTGATTCTGTTACCGTTGGATATCGTGGTACTGATTACTAAACTGCTGCATTTGATCGGTATTGGCACCCTGTTTGGCGCCATTGTCGCGGTGCCTGTGGTCGCTTACCTGGGCAAAATTGTTTACGGCACACCTGGCTTGATTCAAATGATCGTCGAGAACGGCATCGATTTGGCCAATACCGGCAAACAGCGGGTTGAAGCGTTTAATAAAATTGCTGAAGCAGTTAAATAATTAGCTTAACGCAATCGAAAAAAGGGGCTTTTTAGCCCCTTTTTTGTGCCTGCAATATTACAGAATTTGACGTTGCCATGAGTCTGCGAAACCATTCAGTCAACACCTTGGTTTATATATGTGGTGCTAATAGATATGGCTGTCGATAATTTTTACAGCTCTCTAAGCATAATAAGGCTTGCAGCATGTTTTCCGCCAGAGCGGTGGCGGATATATCGGTGAGAATTTGGACTAACTGTCCTAGATATGGCTATGGACGCATTTTTTTCGGATGAGAAGATAAAAATCGCGCTGTCGGTTAATTTCAGACCGAGTCGAAAAACTTTACAGTTTTTTGTTTATCCCAATGCTTCGGAAATAGACTGTCAAATAAATTCTTTTATTAACAGTCTCTTATGTTTTGTGTGCATGTTTTTTGCTTAGGTTTTTAACAATAAAATTTGTTGAATAATCATAAGTTTAAGCGCAATGCGAGGAGACGATTATGGACGCAAAGAAAACCGAAACATCTACTAAAAGCCGAAGCGATGATCAATGCGATCATCCATCCTTAGCCAAAGAATTTGTATCAGGCGTACCCACCGGGAATTTTATTTGTGCCCAGTGCGGCCGTCATCTGACGTCGATACTAAGATCATCCAGAAAATAGCACATAAAATAGAAGCACGCCGGGACACCGGCGTGCTAGCGTCTCTAAAGTCTGCTAGGAACGCTATAGATATTGATTCTCCTCGCTCGTTTTCCCGTTTATCTGATGAAATTGTCCAAATTTTTCAACGCCGAATAAAAGCATTTCGAGTCGTGTCTGTTCGCGTACTCGGGGATTGCGCTTAATTAGACTGTTTTGCATGTTGCAAAATTTGTCGAAGAGGCGCAATCTGAGCTTTCTGGACAGACAGACTGCTTGGACAATTCGAGTCCAGCGCTGGCTTTTAGCCGCGCGGAGCAGTGTGCGCAGTTTAACGAAATTCAACCGCACAACCGGAAGCCAGTGTACGTAAAAAACGCACTGGCTTTTTTTTGGCCTAATCAAATTTGGAGGATAACGCTATGGCATATTGGTACCCTGACAATTCCCAGTCGATCGGCAAGACGCCGCTGGTTAGACTTAACCGCATCACCGACGGTGCGCCAGTGACGTTATTGGCTAAAGTGGAAGGGCGTAACCCTGGATATTCGGTGAAATGCCGGATCGGCGCGGCGATGATTAATGATGCGCAACAGCGCGGCCTACTTGGGCCCGGCAAGGAATTGATCGAACCGACCAGCGGTAACACCGGCATTGCGTTGGCGTTTGTCGCTGCGGCGCGCGGCATCCCGTTGACCCTGACCATGCCCGATACGATGAGTATCGAGCGGCGCAAACTGCTGGTGGCCTATGGCGCCAAATTGGTGTTGACCGAGGGCGCGAAAGGCATGAAAGGCGCTATCGCCAAGGCGGAAGAGATCGTCGCTTCCGATCCGGAGCGCTATGTACTGTTGCAGCAGTTCAAAAACCCGGCCAATCCGCAAATCCACGAGCAGACCACCGGGCCGGAAATTTGGCACGACAGCGACGGTGCGGTCGATATATTTGTTTCCGGCGTTGGCACCGGCGGCACCATTACCGGTGTGTCTCGCTATATCAAACTCACGCAATGTAAACCCATCGTTTCCATCGCGGTGGAGCCTGAGGCCAGCCCGGTATTGAGCCAATATCGCAGCGGCCAGGATCTGCAACCGGGGCCGCATAAAATTCAGGGCATAGGCGCCGGATTCGTACCCGACGTATTGGATTTGTCCATGGTCGATGCCATCGAGCAAGTCAGTAATGACGAAGCGATCGAGTATGCGAGGCGTTTGGCCCGAGAGGAGGGCCTGTTATCCGGGATTTCCTGCGGTGCGGCTGTTGCAGCAGCGGTACGTGTGGCGAAACGGCCGGAAAATGTCGGTAAGACCATCGTGGTAATACTGCCGGATTCCGGCGAGCGTTATTTGAGTTCCGCCTTATTCGAAGGCTTGTTCGATGCGCAGGGCGTGGCTGTCTGAGTTTGTGCGAGTCCGATGGGGATAGCGGCTCGGGTGTCCGGCCTTTGCAAAACCCCGGCAAGCTTTGCGCTATCCCCTTTGTTATTCAAAAACAAAGTTATCTACTTCATCAGTTTCGACGGTTGGCAATTGCCTGATCACCAGCGATCCCTGTAGTCATATCTGGGCATGGGCCGCGACGGGTAGCCGTAATAATCCAACGGCGGCCGTGCGAAATAGCGCGGCGGCGGGGGAGGGTAATATCCCATTCTCGCCGGACTATGCATTCTAAAATATGGCCGGTAATCGTGGCCGTGATGATGGTGATGCCGTCTATGGTGTCCATGTCCCCAATCATCCCCATGCGCAAGTGCGGTTCCGGAACATAACATGCCGATTAACAATATCGCTGCAAGCCTGAACATATATCCTCCTTTGTTGGATTGTTTCAGTCGCGGCGGATTGTTCTCCTAATTGCTTAAAAACCTCTTAATTCTCCGGTTCTGTCGGCGTTTCAATCATCGAGCGGATACTTGGCGCAAAATTCTCAAGCCATCAAGTTCCGCCATTCCATGGAATGCAAGCCTGTCCGGGCCTGTTTAAAACAGGCGACTTGGCAATTCGGCTAACGGTCTTTAGGCGCGCGAGATAACATCGCCACATTAAAGTTTGATGAAAATGCCGATTCGATTGAACCTTGCTTGTTTGCTTGGGAATAAACGCTGCACGTAACTACACTTTTGTCTGGTTACGGAAAATGAACCGGGCGCCAGATCATCCCCACTGGAAACTAATTGCGCCCGCATAGTGAACGATGCAGCAAAAGGAATCCGGGCCATGACGCTTATCAACCAATCCAAAAGAATTATTGTGTATTCTCACGATACCTTCGGTCTGGGCAACATTCGCCGGATGCTGGCAATTTCTAAATCCCTGGTGGATGCCGACCCGAATGTCTCGGTACTGATACTCTCCGGTTCGCCGATGCTGCACGCTTTCCGTATTCCCGATCGGATCGATTACATCAAATTGCCTTGTTTGTCCCGCAGTGTCAAAGGCGATTATTCGGTGAAATTTCTGGATATGGAATACGAACAATTGCTAAAGCTGCGCAGCAACATCATCCTCAGCGCGGTGCTGGATTTCGATCCCGATTTGATCCTGGTCGACAAAAAACCCTACGGCGTCAGCGACGAATTGGGTGCTGCGCTTCACTTGATGCAGCGCCGTGGCCATCGCGCCAAACTGGTGTTATTGCTGCGCGACATTCTGGATAGCCCGGAAAGCACGATACCAGTCTGGAAGAAAAACGGCTATCACGACGCCATCCAACTGCATTACGACAAGGTACTGGTGGTCGGATCGCCGGACATTTACGATATGCGCAAGGAATACGAATTTCCCGACGCCAGCCACGAAAAAGTCGACTTCTGCGGCTACATAGCCCGTGAACGCAGCGACAAACGCGCCGGAGAAATTCGGCAGCAAATCGGCTGCACCAAGGAACGTCTGGTGCTGGTTACAGCGGGTGGCGGCGAAGACGGTTACCAATTACTGCACAGTTATCTGGAAGGCTTGAGTCGCCAGGATCTGGGCGATAACACCATGACTCTGATGATTTGCGGCCCGGAAATGTCGGAAAGCCGCCGCCACCAGATCGAAATTTTGGCTCGCAGCTGCCGAAACGTGGTGATTCAGGAGTTTAACACCGACATGATGGCCTGTATGGAAGCAGCCGATCTGGTGGTCAGTATGGGCGGTTACAACTCCACCTGCGAATTGTTGACTCTGCGCAAGCGGGCGATTCTGGTGCCGCGCGTCAAACCTTCCCAGGAACAATGGATACGCGCGGAACGCCTGGCTTTACAAGGCTTGGTTCGCGCCATTCACCCCAACAATCTTACGCCCAAATTACTGATGGATACCGTCCGTGAAGAGCTGGGACGCACCAACGTCCATCACAGCCGCTTGTATCAAATCGACATGGGCGGTTTGCCGCGTATCAGCGAGTCGATCGGCGAGTTGCTGTATGACGCCGAGGCAAAACTACCGACACGGACCAGAGTTTCAAGCCGCAGCGTGGCAGCCGACTAAACCCTTCACCATCGAGATAACCCCTTCGGCCTGAGTAAGGCCGACAGGACAATTTTGGATTTTATAATGCAAAACCCTGGTAATCAGGCGCAAGTCGCCTACATCCTCAAAGGCTTTCCGCGTACCTCGGAAACCTTTATCACCAATGAAATCCATTTGCTGGAAACCTTGGGACTAAAGCTGTCGATCTTTTCGATCAAGCAACTCGAGGGCCAAAAGCATCACGCCGTGGTCGACGCCATCCGCGCGCCGGTAACTTATCTGCCGCAAGCCAGCGACTTGACCGGACACAGCTTTTTGGATTGGCTAATTGAAAATTTACCTAAATTTGCAGCCAGTCACGGCAGACTGTTCCTTAAGCGGCCTATTACCTATCTTGGCACAGCGTTGGAATGTCTGAGTATGAGCATCAGATACCGTTCCGGCTGGCTGGATTGGCCGCGCACAGTATTCATCAAGGAGTTTTTGCAAGCCGGCTACATCGCCGAAGCGGTGTTACAGAATCCGGCCATTCGGCATCTCCATGCGCATTTCTGCCACGGCGCGACGACGATTGCGATGTTCGCCAGCCGCATCAGCGGCCTGCCGTTCAGCTTTACCGCCCATGCCAAGGACATTTATCTACGCGAACTGAACCCGGGCGACTTGCTGCAAATTAAAATGCGCTGCGCCAAATTCGCCGTGACTTGTACCGGCGCCAATCAGGAACATTTAGACGCCTGCAAGGGTAGCGATATTGACGTGCACCGGATTTATCACGGCCTGGACACCGATTTGTTTGTGCCGGCACCGCGCGAGCAAGCTTCATCGGATCAAATCCCCACGATTTTATCGGTCGGCCGCTTGGTCGAGAAAAAAGGCTTCGATTATCTGGTCAAAGCCTGCGCGATTCTGCGCGATCGCGGCGTCAAATTTAACTGCCGCATCGTCGGCGGCGCGGACAAATACGCGCAAGTCATCAAACAACTGATTGCCGACCTGGATTTACAAGACATCGTCAGCTTGCCCGGCGCGGTGACCCAGGAAGAGCTGCGCGGTATTTATCAGCAAGGTGATGTGTTCGCCTTGCCTTGCCTGGTGGTCGATAACGGCGATCGCGACGGCATTCCCAACGTATTGGTCGAAGCGATGGCGATGGAAATGCCGGTGATCTCGACCGACATTTCCGGGATTCCGGAATTGATTCAGGATCAAGTTAACGGCTTGCTGGTCCCGGAAAAAAATGCTCAAGCCATGGCCGACGCTATCCAAAGCTTATTGGACAATCCAGCCTTACGTCTACGCCTTGGTCAAGCCGCACGGCAAACCGTTTGCCGGGATTTTAATTCCCGCCACACCACTGTCGCCTTGAAAAAATTGTTCGACGCCTGCCTGGAAGGCCAACCTTTAGAAGCCCATGTCTGCTGTGCTGAACACTCTTAATTCCGACCCGCGATTATTGGCACTGGCAAAACCTTATTGCGATATGTCGCCTGCGGAGTTGCTGGCGTATTTCCAGAATCGCCCACATGTCCGCTATTTTTCGGTGATCGATGAAGAGCAAAACACCCTGGAAAAACTGGACGGCATTTTGCGCAACCGCTTTGAATTCAATCACGAGCCTTATCAGCTTGATGATGACTTCGATTGGCTGAGTAATCCCAGCTCCGATGTTGAATGGTTGATTCTGCTGCACAAGTTTTATTACGCGGTCGGCTTGGGCAGACGATTCCAGCAAACCGGTGACACCCGCTACCGCGACAAATGGCAAGCGCTCTCCCGCAGCTGGATCGATAGGGTGCCGGTCGATTTTCTGTCCAGCGATGTCACCGGCCGCCGCGTACAAAACTGGATTTTTGCCTACCGCTATTTCGTGTCGGAGGCCGCCGAACCGGCGATCGATGCGGAATTTCACCTGGATTTTCTAGCCTCGCTACAACAGCAAGTCGCCTATTTGTGCAACAACCTGACATCGGCCCGCAACCACCGCACCCTGGAGCTTTACGCGATTTTCCTGGCCGCAGTCGTGTTTCCGGAATTGCGCGGTGCTGATGAATGTCTGAGTTTTTCGATTGATGAATTGCAGCGCAACCTGCAAACCGATTTGCTGGCCGACGGCGTGCATTGCGAGCTCTCGACCGATTACCACCATATAGTGTTGCGCAATTTCCTGGGCATCCGCCGTTTGGCGATGTTGAATAACATTGAGCTGCCGGCCGACATGGATGCGGCGATCAAAAAAGCCCTGAGTTTTTGCCTGCATACGCACAAACCCGACGGCTTGATCCCGGCGATCAGCGACGGCGACAGCGCCAATTTCCTGGACTTGCTAAGGCAAGGCCATGAGCTGTATGACGATCCGGCGATGCTCTACGTCGCCACAGCCGGTAAAAAAGGCCAGGCGCCAGCAGAGCGTTCGAAAACCTTCGCAGCCAGCGGATACAGCATCCTGCGTAGCGGTTGGGGCGAACAAGGCGAAGCCTATCAGGACGAACGCTACTTGTTTTTCGATTGCGCGCCCTTGGGTGCCGGCAATCATGGTCATCTGGATTTACTGAATATAGAAATGGCCGCTTACGGCCGGTCGTTGATCGTCGATCCGGGTCGTTATACCTACGACGAATCCGGCGACACCAATTGGCGGGTACTGTTTCGCGGCACCGGCTATCACAACACGGTGCAAATCGACGGCAAGGACCAAACCCGCTACGCGCCGCATATCCGCAAATACAAGATTCAAGGCCCGGAACCGGTGCGCGAATTTAAATGTGCGCTGCACTGGCCAGGCTTCGATTATTTGCACGGCATCGCTGCCAGTCATGAATATCCGGTGATTCACGAGCGCAAGATTCTGTTCGTCGCTGGCGAATACTGGCTGATCTGCGATGTGTTGCGCGCCGAGCAAGCTCACAACTACGAACTGCGCTTCCATCTGGATACGCTGGCCGAGCAACGCGCCTCGACGCAGGTCGATGCGGCCGGGTTGCGGGTCGACTCGCCGAATCTGATCATCCTGCAAGCGCCGCAACCGGCCACCCAATTGACGCTGGAGCCGGGCTTTGTTTCACCCAGCTACGGCATCAAACAGCCCGCACCGGTCGTCAAATTTTCCGCGCATGCGGCCAATTATTGTTTTCTGACCGTGCTGTTTCCGTATCAATCGACGCCGCCACAACTCACGCTAAAACGGCTACCGGTGAGCCTCGACGGCGATGTGCTTGAAGACCATCTGACCAGCGCGTTAAGCATTCATAGTAGCCAACCGCACGGCGAATTCTGCGACGAGTTATTTATAGCGCACGGCAGTGGCGGCGGTTACACGTTTGCGGATTTAAAAACCGACAGCCCGTTTTTATTCCGACGCAAGGACCAAAGCGGGCGTGTTTTGGCATGGCACGCCGAAGCGACAGCCGTGGAGCACGGATAAACCATGAAGCCCAATGATTCGGTCATGGATTTATCGGCGTTGTTAGGCCGGGAACTATTTAGAGACGATTCAAAGCCGGCATTGCTGTTGCCAGCTTTCGGCTCGTTAACCCCTAGCGAGCTACTGGCGTATTTTCGCCAACGCGTAGCGACCAATTATTTCCCGCTGCAAGCCGGAAAAATCAAACATGTGTTAAGCGCGGAACGGATTTTGCAAAACGAATTTGCCTTTAACAACGAAACCTACACCTTGGGTAACCGTTTTGATTGGCTGGAAAATCCCAGCCCCGATCTGGAATGGCTGATTCTGCTGCACAAGTTTTATTATTCCCGCGATCTGGCGCTGGCCTACGACTACAGTGGCGACGAACGCTATGCCGATAAATGGGTGGAACTGGTCTACTCCTGGATACGCAAGGTACCGGATGGTTTTGTCAACAGCCAAGTCACCGGCCGCCGCTTGCAGCAATGGCTGCTGGCTTACCACTACTTCGTGCCCGGCCGGGAATGCTCGGCGATAAGCGCCGAGTTTTTGCTGGCTTTGTTGGGTTCCATCCAGTCGCAGGCTGAGTTTCTCAGCCGCAATTTAACGCCGGAAGGCAATCACCGCACTATCGAGCTGTATGCAATTTTCGCGGTTGCCTTACTATTCCCGGAGTTAAGCCAATCGGCCGAATTATTGGCCTTTGCCCAACACGAACTACTGGCCAATCTTCGCGAAGATTTTCTGGCCGACGGCGTACAAAAAGAGCTGTCCACCGACTACCACCACACGGTGTTGAAGAACTTTCTACGAGTCCGCGAGCTGGCCGATTTAAATGGCCTGATCTTGCCCGCTGAGTTCGATACGTTGATCGGCAAGGCATTGGAATTTTCGATTCATGCCCATAAACCCGACGGCTGGCTGCCGGCCATCAACGATGGCGATATCAACAGTTACCTGTCGCTACTGCGCAAAGCCCAACGCTACTATCCCGGCGACGCGCTGAGTTATGTGCTTAGTCAGGGAGAGCACGGCAAGCTACCGGCGCAACGCTCGCGCCTGTTTGCCGACAGCGGCTACTGCATTCTGCGTAGCGACTGGGCGGAGCGGCCTTATGCCGATGGCCGTTATCTGTTTTTCGACTGCGGCGACTTGGGCTTTGGTAGCCACGGCCATTACGACCTCTTGAGTTTCGAAATGGCCGCCTATGGTCGTTCGTTGATCGTCGATCCGGGCCGTTACACCTATCACGAACATGACAGCGAAGGCGTCAGCTGGCGGCATGCCTTCAAAGGCACTGCCGCGCACAACACCGTCATGATCGATGGCATGGATCAGATGGCCTACCAATGCCATGAGCCTGTCGGCCCGCAACCGCGGGCTGCGGTATTAAGCTTTGAATCGAACCAAGGCTTTGATTTCGTGCATGGCCGCGCGTTGAGTCCGCGTTATGAAGTGGAGCATCAGCGCAGCATTTTCTTCGCCGAAGCCGAATATTGGATTATCAGCGATCTATTGCTTGCCACCGAAGCGCATCGTTACGAGCAATTTTTTCATTTGGTACCGGAAGCGCAGTGTCAAACCGAATGGTTGGAAGCGGAGCAAGGTCAAGGCATTCGAGCCCCCAATCTGTTGATCGCGCAAGCGAGGCGCGCTGAGATTGAAACAAGTTTAAAACCCGGCTGGGTGTCGCCGGAATATGGCGTCAAGCAATCCGCGCCAGTGTTGAGCTTTAGCCAGGAATGCACCGGCAGCGGCTGGTTTCAAACCGTTCTATATCCTTATAAAGAAAGCGCTCCGGCTTTGCGAGTGGATGCTCTTTCAGTAACGAGTCTTGGTCAATCCGCGCTCGCTACGCAGGCCTTGGCGCTAAATATCATCATTGAATCAAAGACCACGCGTTACCACGATTACTTTTTCGTCGCCCATCAACCCGGCCTATCGGAATACCGCTTTGCCGACATCATCTGCCGGGCACAAGTCTTGTTCATCCGCCGCGATGCCGAAGACGGCATCCTCAGCGTTCGGGCTTATGCGGCGGAATGGCTGGAAATTGGCGGACGCAAACTGCTGGACAGCGTCGGCAAGCCGGTTTGCCTGAATTACGCCAAGGGCCAGCTACAAATCGACGCTATCGACGGGAGTGTGCCAGCATGAACCACGACCCACGCTTCCCGCAAATGGCCGACGCGCTGAATCCCGCCGTGATGGGACCGTTGCTGAGCTGGGTGCTGGGCACGCCCGGCATTACACCCGGCCATGTTGAATGTTGCATCGGCGAAAAACGCCATAAACCCGGTAAGAGTCTGGTGATCGGTTACCGGCTTAATGCCCAATCGGACAAAGTTCTCCAATCGCGCTACGTGACCGGCCGCCTCTGTCCGCCGGGCGCGGCGAGCCGGGAGTTTGAATTGGCACGTAGCAAACGGCCCAATCTGGCGGCAGGCGCACTGACGTTTTTGCACGAGCCGGCGATGCTGATTTGGGCGTTTCCTTATGATCGCAAACTGGTTCATTTGCCGACCCTGTTGGATGCGGAATCCATCAGAAACCGGATTGGCGCGCAGGATTTAACCGGGGGTGATCGAGTCCAGACTGTCGAATCCGACGTGCTGCACTATCTGCCTGAACGCTCCTGCATGATCCGCTACTGCGTGTCGCTGGGCGGATCGGATGAACCCCGCTTGTTGTATGCCAAAAATTACGCCGACGATAGCGGCCGCGACGTATTCGCGGTGATGCAGCAACTAAGCAGCCAATTTAGCTGTGGCGCCAAGGCCCTGGCCTACGACGCACAAACCCGCACGCTCTGGCAATCGCATGTTCCCGGATCGACATTGTGCTGGGCCGATTTGCAACAGGGCGATGGTTTGGTCTTCGCGGAACGCATTGGCTGCTGCGTAGCCATGTTTCACGCCTGTGAAATCGATACCGCGCAGCGTTTCAGTCAAGACGAGATTAGCGAAGGTCTGCTGGCCACCGTTAGGCTTGCCGAGCAAGCCCGGCCGGAACTGGCGGAACGTATCCAAGGTGCAGTTGCTGACTTGTTAGCGAGCGGAATCGATCTGCCCGAGCCAGCCCTGGCGACGCTACACCACGACCTAAAACTGAACAACTTTTTAGTCGATGGTGACAAGCTGGGCTTGATAGACCTGGATTGCGTCTGCCTGGGCGACCCGCTGGCCGATTTGGCCAGTCTGATCGCCAACTTTTACCTACACGGCCTGCGGGAAGGCGATGCTATCAAGCAGGTACACCTGCTGGTGAACCAACTGCTTAGCGCTTACCGGAAGCATAGCCTCCATCCCGTGTCATTACCCGCCTTGCGTTGGCAGGTGGCGGCGGCTTTGATTCACGAAGTCACTCGCCGCAGCCTGCGGCAAATGGATGAGTTGCGTATCGCTCATATCCAAAGTTATCTGGCGCTCAGCGAAAGCTACCTGGCGCGCAGTAGACAGCCAACCGGAGCAGGCGATGCGCTCATTTGACCGCCCGTTACGCATTTATTTAGCCAGACACGGCCAAAGCGAGCTGAATCTTCAGCAACGCATCTCCGGTCAGGCCGACGCCCGGCTGTCGGCCAAAGGCTTGGAACAGGCCCAAGCCTTGGCTGATGTGCTAAAGCATGAAACCTTGAGCGCAATTTATAGCAGCAGCCTGACGCGAGCCACACAGACGGCCGGCCCCGCCGCCGCGATGCACGGATTGCCGATTCAAACACTGGACGGTTTGCGGGAAATTGGCTTGGGTATTCTGGAAGGAAGACATGTCGACGAGCGCGACCCCGAGGCCTGCCAGTTATGGGCGGCGCGGGCGCATGACAAACACCGTTTCATGGTGCCCGGCGCCGAAGCTTATTCGGCTTTCACGAACCGGGTGCTGAGCAGTCTGGAGCAAATCTTGGCCAATAGCAGCGGCACGATTCTGCTTGTCGGCCATCGCAACACCAATGAAGTGATATTGGCCCGGCTGCTGGCCAACGACTTTAGCGGCGAAGCCGAGATTAACGTCAAAAACAAGTATCTGTACGCCATCGATTGGGTGGCCAAGCCTAAAGTGATGACGATTCGCTTAGGCGGCGAGCATCACGGCCGTCATTACCCAGGGCTGCGCACATGAACAATCCGCTGGATCAATTTGCGCCCTTACTCGATGCCGAGCGGATGGCCGCAACCCTGCAACGGCATTTGCCAGAATGTTTGGCCGGCGACTGGCAGGTGACTGGCTGCGAGATTCAGCATCCGCGCTATAAAACCTATCGTCTCGCCGAAAACCGAGAGCGCTCGTTTTTATCGCTGGTTTACCATTTGCAAGGCCGGCAATTGCCATCATCCATTGCCGATCAGCGCATACTCTACGCCCGAGCCTATTTAGGCAGGCGCAGCCATCAGGCGTTTGCCGAAGCCCAAACCAGCGGTGAAAAAGTGATTCATCTGGCCGAGCTGGGCATGGTCGGCTGGCGTTTTCCGGACGATCCGGCGATGCCCTGGTTGGCGCAACTGATGGATAGCCGGCGGATTCCCGAATTGGGCAAGCAGCCACCGTCCGCTATCGAGATCGTTAACTACCGGCCGGAAATTCGCTGCACGGCGCGTTACCGATTCGTCGCCAGCGAGGCTGAACCGGCTCGTGTGGTTTACGGTAAAACGTACGCCGATGAACGCGGCCAGACGATTTACGACAATCTACGCGCGCTGCAAGGCCAATCCCAATCGGCCGCCGCCTTTGTCATGCCTGAAGCCCTGGCTTACGCCGCCGACCACCGTACTTTGTGGCTGGAAGGCTTGCAGGGCCAGGCCTTGGCCGAGCTGGATTTCGCGGCCGGTGTTGCTGAGAAAATTCCGGCCTTGGTCAATGCAGTTGCCGCTTTTCACCAGTTCGCGCCGCCGTCTTTAACGGTCGTTACCTTACAGCAACAGTTGCAGGAGTGGCGCAAGAAAGTCGATAAATTGAGCCACGCCTATCCCTCCATCCAGCCGGCGTTGACATCGTTGCTTACCGAATTGCAACAAAATCTCCCCGAGCTTGAAATGCCGGGCCTGATCCACGGCGATTTTCACATCGATCAATTGCTGGTTTTGCCGGACGGCCATTTGGCCTTATTCGATTACGACGAATTGGCGCTCGGCGATCCGTTGCAGGATCTCGCCAATTTCGCGGCGGACTTATACAACTATCCCTATGCCGTTGCCGCGATAGATCAACTCGTTATGCAACTGTTTACGGCCTATTCGGCCGCCAACCAAGGCCACATCGATCCGCAGCGTTTTGCCTGGCATCTGCGCGGGCAATTACTGACCCGCGCTTACCGTACCTTCATCCAACAAAAATCGGCCGCGCCGCAGCGGGTTGCCGAATTTATTGCCCTGGCTTTGCGTCCCTGGCCGCTGGCCGGCTGAATTCATCAGGAAAACCGTTTATGACCGATCAAACTCCATCTCAAAGCCGTTTCAGACAGATCGTGCTGGCGCATCTGCGCCGGGTGCGCGGCAGTATTTTCGCGGCCGTCGTCTGTATTCTGGGGTCCACGCTGACCAGCCTGATCGTGCCCTGGCCGCTAAAGCTGATCTTTGATCATGTGTTGCTGAATCATCCGCTGCCGGCACAGTTGGCAGCGGCGCAGCCCTTGCTTTACGGCGGTAGCGAGCAGGCGTTGTGGATACTCTGCGGCAGCATGGTGGTGATTGCCTTGTTCAAAGGCGTGTTTTCCTACTATCAGCTGTTTCTGACCTCGCGCATCGGCTACTTGCTGGTCTACACCTTGCGTAGCGAGTTGTTCGACCATTTGCAACGCCTGTCGCTGGCGTTTCACAGCAGCACGCCATCCGGCGAGTTGTTGAACAAACTCACCAGCGATACCAACACCTTAAAAGACGTTTACGCCGACTCGGCCTTGACCTTTACCACCCATGTCCTAACCGTGCTGGGCATGTTCGCGATCATGTTCAGCCTGAGCGTGAAACTGAGCTTGATAGTGCTGGCCAGCTTTCCGCTGCTGTGTCTGGCCATCGTGATGATTTACAGCAAAGTCAAACGCTCGGCGCGCAAGCAACGCCATAACGAAGGGCGCTTGGCATCACGGGTCAGCGAATTGTTGAATGCGGTGCCGCTGGTGCAAACCTACGGCATGGAAGATTACGAACGCGAGCGCTTCGATGCCGAAAGCAGCCAATCGATGACCGAAAGCGTGCGCACCGCCCGCATCGAAGCCGGGGCGACGCGGATGATTGAAATCATCAGTGCGATCGGCACCGGCATCGTGGTGCTGTTCGGCTGCTTGCAAGTGTTTGCCGGAGTGCTGACGCCGGGAGATGTGCTGGTATTCAGTTCGTATATAGCCCAGATGTATCAACCGATTCGGCAAATCACCCGCTTGTCCACGCGCTTTTCCAAGGCCAGCGTCAGCATAGAACGCATCAGCGAAATTCTCGATACCGAGCCGGACATTCAAGATGTGCCGGATGCGGTGCTGCCCAAAGACTTGCGCGGCGAGATCGAATTCAGCCATGTGTCTTTTGGTTATCCGACCGGCAAACCTATCCTGCGGGATATTTCCTTTCACATTCAACCCGGTGAGCGGGTGGCCTTGGTCGGCGCTTCCGGGGCCGGTAAATCGACCATCGCCCGCCTGCTGATCCGCCTTTACGATCCGCAACAGGGCGAGGTACGCATCGACGGTATCGAGGTTGGCCGTTATCAACGCACTGGTTTACGCCGGGAAATCGGTGTGGTGTTGCAGGACTCGATTCTGTTCGGCACCAGCATTCGCGAAAACATCGGCTACGGCAGCCCGGACGCCACGCTGGACGACATCGAAGCCGCCGCGCGCCTGGTGCATGCCGACGAATTTATCCGCAATTTGCCGGACGGCTACGACACGGTCTTGGGCGAAAGCGGCGGCAATCTGTCCGGCGGTCAAAAGCAACGCCTGTGTCTGGCGCGGGCCTTGTTGCGCAAATCCTCGATTCTGATTCTAGACGAACCGACCTCAGCGGTGGATGCCAAGTCTCAGGCCTTGATCCGCGACGCCATCGACAATCTGCACGGCGGCAAAACCGTGCTGGTGATCGCCCATCAGTTTCACACCATCCGCAATTTCGACCGGATTTTAGTATTGAAGCAAGGCGTGATTGTCGAGCAGGGCAGCCACGAAGCCTTGATGCAGATGGGCGGCCATTATCACGAACTGTATAAACTCCAACATGGGTTGCGTGCCGCATGAACCACTACAAACCGCGATTACTCTTATATTGCCAACACTCGTTGGGCATGGGCCATTGGGTCAGGGCGATGACCTTGGCCAATGCCTTGAGCCGCGAGTTTCGGGTGACCTTTCTGAATGGCGGCCGCGCACCGGATCATCAGGCCGCCATTGCCGATCTTGATATGCTGAATCTGCCGCCGCTGGGCATGGGCGAGGATCATCAGCTGTATAGCCAGGATGATCGTTACAGCGTTACGGAAGCATTGGCATTGCGCCGGCAACTGATACTGGATAGCTATGCCTTGCTCAGGCCGGAAGTGGTTTTGATCGAACTGTTCCCGTTCGGCCGCAAGAAACTGGCTGGCGAGTTACTGCCGCTATTAAAAACCGCGCGTCGCGACAAACAGGCCCGGCCGTTGGTGCTATGCAGTCTGCGAGACATCATGGTCAATGCCCGCAAAGACCAAAGTCGTCACGACGAGCGCGCTCGCTGGATTACCGACCGTTATTTCGACGGTCTGTTGGTACACGCCGATCCGCGTTTTGCCCGCCTGGAAGACAGCTTCCGCCCGCGCCATCCGCTGAAAACCCCGCTACTTTACACCGGCTTTGTCGCCCCCGGCCGCATCCCCGCCGCGGTAAAACCGCCCCGGCGCGGTGTGTTGGTATCGGCTGGCGGCGGCATGGTCGGCGCGCCGCTATTTCAGGCTGCGATTCAGGCCCATGCCATGAATTGGGCAAGTGAAAGATTGCCGATGACCATCGTCGCCGGGCCGTTTTTACCGGAAACAGATTGGCAGGAATTATCGGCGCAAGTCAAAGGCATGGAAGGTCTGACCTTACTGCGCTCGGTGCCGGCGATGCAGCCTTTGCTGGCGGCGCACAGCCTGTCGGTCAGCCAGTGCGGTTACAACACGGTGATGGACATCCTCGAATCTCGTACCCCGGCCTTGGTCGTGCCGTTTGTGCGCGGCCAGGAAGACGAGCAAAGCCAGCGGGCGCAAAAGTTGGCGCAATTGGGCTTGGTGAAAGTATTGAATCCGACGGAACTGACTGGCCCGCGTTTGGCCGAGCGTATTTTGCAATTAAGAGGGTTTTCGCCCAATTCGGCCGGCCTGGATTTGGCCGGCGCAGACCATACCGTGCGCCTGATTCTGGAATTACTGACAAGCAGACAGGACGCGAACGCCGAATCTCTGCCAAAGGAGTATGCCCATGCCTGCTGATTGGTTGACTCCGGTCCGCGCGGCATTGGATGCCAAAGAGCGGCCGATCGAGATTTTCTTTCGCGACGACGATGCCGGTTGGGATGATAGCCGTCTGTTCGAGCTACTCGATTGCTTTCAAGCTTGCGAGGTGCCGATCGATCTGGCCATGATTCCGCAGGCTACCACCGAAAAACTTGTCGAAGCACTGCTGGCGCGCTGGCAAACAAAACCGGCGATGCTGGGTTTGCACCAGCACGGCTTTAGTCATGATAACCACGAAGTTCAAGGCCGCAAATGCGAATTCGGCGAGAGCCGCAGCGGCGACCGGCAATACCAGGATTTACACACAGGCAAACTACAGCTGGAGCAATGGTTGGGTCCGGTACTGGACGGGATTTTCACACCGCCCTGGAACCGTTGTAGCCAAGCCACGGCCGACAGCTTGGTTAAACTGGGTTTTCAAGCGCTGTCGCGCAACCGATGTGCGGCTCTGCTCAACACCGGAACATTGCGGGAAATTCCGGTGGCTATCGACTGGTGCGGAATCAGGGTCAAATCCGCTCAGCCCTGGCTTGCGCTTGGTCAAGCCATAACCGATGTTTTGCAACAAGAGCATCCAGATCCACTGGGCATCATGTTGCACCATGCGGTGATGGACAGCGACGACCTCGATCGTCTGCAAGCCTTGCTGCGCCTGTTCCGTGAACATCCCAATGTCCATTGCCGATTGATGCGCGAATTTTTGCGCCCCGCACACGTTGTCGATACAGCGGCTTGTGCTGTGGCGTTTGACTCCCAGGTCGTGCCGTTGCCGGCTTACGGCCTTACCTCCGATCAACCCATCCACTGATTTGCCTTCCACTGATGAGCTTCACACCCTTCATAATAAAAACCGGAAAAACCGCACTGCTGGCCGGCGGCGCCTTGCTCAGTCTATCCGTACTCGCCGACACGGTTGTCCAGCAAGCGACAGCATCGGCGCAACGTAATGATAATGCGTTCCGCCAGGACAACGGCGACGGCGTCAGGAAGGAGCCGCTGCGTATCAACCCAGGCGACAAACGGCCCGCCGACCAGTTTAAGGTTGACGTATTCGGTCACCCGTTGACGATCGGCGGCGCCTACGAACTCGAGCCCCGCTATGTCGAAGACCGGCGTCTGGATCCGCGCCGCGACGACGATGTGGCCAATGTTTATCAAGACCTGAAGCTGGAGTTGTTTTACCAGTGGTCCAAATCCGTATCGTTTTTTGTGCAGTCCGACGTTTATTACGATCCGGAGGTCTACACCGAAAGCGGTCTGGATCAATACGAGGCCGGCATTAAACTGACCCAGGCCTGGCTGTTCATCCATCAAATGTTCGATTCGGAATATAGTTTGCAAGTGGGCCGGCAGCGTATCGCCGACAAGCGCCAATGGTGGTGGAACGACGAACTGGATGCGGCGCGGATTTATTATGGCGAGGATACGCTGTTTGCCGAATTGGCCATCGCCAAGGAATTGGGCTCCAAACAATCCGATCAGGATTTCATCGACCCGGTCAGCGACCGGGTGGTGCGCTTGATGGGCGACATGGTTTGGCAATGGGACCCGAAGCAAAACTTGTCCTTGTTCTTTCTGAGCCAGTTCGACAATTCGGACAATCAACATCCCGGCGACGTGATCCGAGCCAATCGTAAAGATGCCAGCGACGGCGACTTGAATTGGTTCGGCGGCCGGGCGATGGGTAAATTCAAAATCGAGCGTGTCGGCAAGATCGGTTATTGGCTGGACTCGGCGTTTGTATTTGGGGAAGAGACCACCCAAACCTTCACCGACATTAACAGCAACGTGTCCCGGGTCAGAGCGCAAACGCCGCGGCACGTCGAGGCCTGGGGCATGGACGCCGGCATTACCTGGTACAGCAATCTGTTTTTGGAACCTTACCTGACTTTGGGTTATGCCTACGGTTCCGGCGATTCCAATCCCGGAGACGGCACCGATAGTAGTTACCGGCAATCAGGGATACACAACAACAAAATCAAATTATCCGGCAGCCAGCGGTTTCGCTATTACGGCGAGCTGTTTCGGCCGGAGTTGTCGAATTTGAACATCATGACCGCCGCGTTGGGCTTTCCGATCTCCGAGCAAAGTTCCATCGATTTGCTCTACCACCACTACGAACAGGCCACGCCTTCGGCTACGATTCGCGATTCACGGATACGGGCCACGCCCAACGGTAGAAGAGGCACGCTGGGGGACGAGTTCGATTTGGTATTGTCCCTGGACGAATGGAAGCATTTACAGGTGCAATTTGCCGGCTCACTATTCATGGCCGGCCCGGCTTTCGGCGCGTTGGAAGGCAATAACTCCTTCCAGCTCGATCTGACCTTTAAATACAGCTTTTAAGGGCCGGCTGCCATGCATTCGAAACGCCGCAAAATCCTGTTTTATTGCCAAAGCCTGGTCGGTTTGGGGCATTTGACCAGCAGCTTGCTGGTAATCCGCGAGCTGTCGACTTTTGCCGATGTGGATTTGATCCACGGCGGCCAAGGTTTGCAGCAGATGCCGGAACTGCCGGGATTTCGGCATCTGCGTTTGCCGACGATTTTAATCGACAGTGCAACCGATGAATTTTATGCGCCCGATAGCGACAAGCCAATCGAAGTGCTCTGGGCCGAGCGCGCCGTGGCTATCGAGCAATTTGTAAACTGGCCTTACGATGCGGTGATTGTCGAATTTTTCCCGTTCGGCCGGCGGCGCCTGAAAAAAGAGATTCTTGGCTTGTTTGCCACCGTCAGGCAGCGTTGCGGCGCGATACCTATTTTTTGTTTTGTCCGGGAAATTCTGGTGCCGGCGCCACTGGAAGCCGAACAGCGTATGGTGAAACTGGTGCGGGAGCATATTCAAACGGTATTCGTGCGCGGCGATCCGGACATTGTGCGTTTTGAAGAAACCTTTAGTTTGACCGCCGAAATTGCCGACCGCTTGGTTTATGTGGGCTACGTTAGTCCGCCGCCTCCGGCAAGTTGGCCGGTACGACGGAACAGGATCGTCGTCAGTCAGGGCGGCGGTGAAATCGGCAAGACTCTGCTGCGCGCCGCGATCCAGACCGCGCGATTGCTGCCGGATTACCATTTTCTGGTTGTCACCAGCTCCAGAGCCTCGGCAAGCAAAATTGCCGAGTTGCAGGCGCTGGTCGGCAGCCCGAATGTTCAAGTCGTTTCGTTCTTGAATGACTTTCAGGAGAATCTGCAATCCGCCGCGTTGTCGATCAGCCTGGGCGGCGACAACACATTGATGGACGTGATCAGCACTCGCACGCCAGCGTTGGCTTATCCTTACGCCGGCAATAGCGAGCAAGGTCTGCGGATTGAAAAGCTGGCCGGCAAAGGCTTTGTATTTCCGTTAACCGACAAGGATCTGACGCCGGAACGGCTAAATATCAAAATCAGGGAAACGATAAATCAAACTTATCCGCAACAGGCCATAGCTATTAATGGCGCGGCCGAAATCAGTCGACGGATAAGGGTGATGCTTGAGGGTGGATTTTGTGAAGACTAGCGCGAGCGTTCCGTAGGAGAGGCTAGGGCGGTACTCGAATCGAGCAAATTGGCGGTCGATGCGTCGCTGCCGAGCCGGCGTTTGATGTCCGCAGCTTTCCAGTCTGGATGCAGTTGCAGCAGCAAAGCGGCCATGCCGGCCACATGCGGCGTGGCGAAGGAACTGCCGCTCATGAAATCATAGGCTTGGTGTGGCACCGTCGTCAGGATGTCTTTGCCGGGCGCGACGATTTGCTGGTTGTTGCCGTCGTTTGTCTGACCAACCGCTATCACCCCGGGAATGTTGGCCGGAAAGCCGCCGGCTTGATTTTGGCTCGGCACTGCCGCGACTACAATAATGCCTTTGGCCAACGCTTTCTCAATTAGTTGATGTACTAAAGGGTCTTCGGGGCCGCTCAGGCTCAGATTGATGATATGGCTATTCATTCTGATAGCCTGATTCAAGGCCAACGCTAATGTAAAGCTGTTGCAATGTGCCGCCAAGGAATTGGGTTTTTCCGGCCAGCAAGCTCGGAACGCCAAAATTTCCGCTTCCGGGGCGATGCCGGCTATGCCTATGCCGTTGTTAGGGTGTGCGGATAACACGCCAGCGACCGCCGTGCCGTGTATGTCGGCCAGATTGTGATCGCTGGGTTCCGGCGCGGTGTTTTCCGAATACTTGATCCGGCCCTGTAAGTCCGGGTGTTCGGTATCCACGCCGGTGTCAATGACGGCAATACGCACGCCCTGGCCGGTGGTCGTACGGTGCAGATCGGCTATCCGCAACGCGTTAAAACCGGTTTGTAAATGCAGGTACGGATCGCTGTATGTCTGAGTAGGTGCCGCTTGTTTACCTAATACCTGAAAACCATGCATTTGCTGGACGGACGACACGTCGCTGTCCTGTTGCAACTCCGCTATTGCTTGTTGCACGGGTAAGCTATCCGGCACCTCGTACACCACGCAGCTGACGCCCAATGTGGTAACCGGCCACTGGGCGACGAACTGCAAATGATGGCGCTCGGCCAGGTCCTGAGCAATATGTTCGCTCCAGCCGGAGTTGCCGTATTGACCCCGCAAGCGATAACCGTCCAAGGCATTGGCCGGCAGTGCCCGATCAATGCTGCGGTCGGTAAAGGTGACCAGCAGACGGCGTTCTTCCGCGGTTTTGCTGTCGCCCAGCCGCGATAAATCGCTGGCGCAGGCGCAGGCGCTAAGCAGCCCGAGCAAGCAAATAAACAGATTTAAGCGCACTAGTTTCATGATCAATTACGGTTGTAAAATCGGTTCGGCCAGTATTACATCCTGTCGGCCGCGGAGCAACGCCAAAGCGTCGGCCATGTCGGCATCAGGCTTGCCGGTGGCGATTTTGACAGTGTAAGCGCCGACGCTGTTCGGCCCGTCTACCCGTATTCCGCCAATTTGGTTAAGCGCGGCGTCTATGTCTTTTTCTGCCAGGTTCTTCGCAAACACCACGCGAAACTGGCCGGTCGGACCAGTGTCCGGTTTGGCCGCGGAAAGCGTGTAATAGTCGGTGGTATTGGCCGGCCGCAGGTATTGCACGGCGGCCGGTAGCGTGACCAATAACAAGGACGCGGCAATAGCCAGGCCTTTTCCGGTATTGCCGGCGATTCGCCAAAATCCGCGACCAGCGCTGAATAGTTTTACATTAGCGCTAGCAAGCTTTTCGGGTTGGCTATCTGCCCGTGCGCTAAGCGGGAGTTGACTGGCTGTTTGCATTTTGGCTCGCAGGCCGGCGAAAGAGGCTTCGGCAGCTACGTCCAGATCGGCCGCTTGTTGCACGGCTGCCGCGAGTTTACGCAGCGCCAGCAATTCGCGTCGGCAGACTAGGCAGCTTTTTACATGTTGGTCTACCTGTCGGCGTTCGTTAACTGTCAGGCTTTGATTGACATACCAGGGCAGCAGCAACACGATTTCCGAGTGGGAAGCAGCGGATGACGAAATCTGTGAGTTCATGGCCTTATTTCTCCTGTGCATCGGCAAAAACCTGCAGTTTCCTGCGGGCATGAAACATACGGGTCTTTACGGTATTTTCCGGGCAATCGAGGATTTTGGCGACATCCTGATAAGACAAACCGTGGTAAAAAGTTAGTTCGATAACGGCGCGTTGCTCCGGCGGTAAAGTGGCCAGCGCATAGTTTAGCCAATCTTCGTTTTCCCAATTTTTGGCTGGATTCGCGGTTGGATCGCCTATGGTTTCCGTTAATTCATCGATATCGACATCGTTGCCGCGTCTGGCGCTTTTTGCCATGGCTTTCAAGGTTTTGTGATAGGCGATGCCGAATATCCAGGTGGAAATTTTGCTCTCATGGTTGAAGCCGTGCGGTTTTTCCCAAACGACGAGCAGGGTTTCCTGTATTAACTCTTCCACCGCTTCGGGTTGGCGCGTCATGCGCAATATGAAACGAAACAAGCGTGGATAGTAGTTTTTGTAGAAGGCCTCGAACGCGGCGGTATCGCCTTCGCCGATAAGTTGCAGCAAAGTGTGCTCGTCCGAGCGGGTATCGGGCTGTTCGGGCATGGTCGGTCGATGTAGGTTAGGTACTAAACGCAGCATGGCTCAAACCTGGATTCCTATGATTTTAGCTTGGTGTGCGAGTGTATTCCGCTGCGAAGCGGGAAGGTTCAAAGCCGCGAAAAATTTTTTAAAATCCGACGGTCACGGAAATTAAAAACTTGTTGTCCTGTAAGCGGGGATAAAACTCGTGGTGATGGGGCTCTTCTTGATGATTGTTCAGATTGACGTCGACGTAGCGCATGTCCAGCGCCAGGTTGGAGCTGATAAACCACGATGCGCCGGCGTTCCAATAGAAATAGTCCTCATCCAACAGTTTGTTGGCTTGGTAATAGCCCAGTCCCGCGGAAAACTGCAGGTTGTCCAGGATGTCGCGGCGATATTTGAGTTCGTAATTCATTACGGTTGCGTCGCGGCGATAGGCATTAGGCGCGACCGACACCGTACCGGTCAGCCAGTTTTGGTAGTGCAGGGAGGCGTAAAACTCCGCGTAATCGGCATACTTTCCAAAAATCTTGCCGTCGAACAGGTAGCCGGCTACCGATAACTCAGTGCGCCAATCATGATTTAATGGCAGGCTCCAACCCAGATAGGGTTTGATTTCCACATCGGCGTAATTTTTATAGCGGCGGTCGTCAAAACTGACTTGCGAAACTCCCACACCGCCAAACCACCCCATCGGGTCTTGATAATCGATATGCGCTTGCGCTAAAGGATTGCCGCGATTCTTGGAATAGCCGCGATACAAATAATCGCTAAGAAAAGTTAGTTCGCCATGCCATTCCGCTTGGGCGTAAGGTAAAACCGAGGACACGCCGAAAATTCCTATGAAGATTGCAAACAAGCCTTTGCGGAAGATTTTATCTGAGTCCATGGATAGGTAGTTTGAGATTTATGCGGGCATTGTCGGCGATTGACTGTCAGTATAGAACTACCCTTTTGTGCATTATTTCCTAGTTGGGTTGAACCTTCAACAAACTTGAGGGATGTGGTGTTAATTTATCAATTTATTTTAAAAACTGAGGATAGCGGCAACCATACCAGTTAGTAACATGCAAGTATTGGCGGATGGGGGTTTTAATTAACAATAGCAGTAAGCCTATCGAATATAGACACCATACGGCGGCCCATTCGTTCATATCGTTGGTAGTCAAATAGGCTAGCAGCGGACCGGTATTTAGGTGATACAACACCAACTTCCAGGAACCGTAAAGCAAGGGCAGCAGGAAGGCAGCGTATACATAACTGTTAGCCATTTGAATGCTGCCGCTGGCCGGTATTGCCCAGGCGATATGCCATTGTCCGGACGTTGAGCAAATTTCCGTGCCGCAAAAAGGCATGGTGAATTTAATGTTAGTACCGGGTAAAAACTGGTAGTAGTGGTCGAAGCAAAAGCTACTCCATTGAAATGGATAAATCCGCATCATGAATACGGTGGCCGCAGCAAAGCAGAGTGTATATACAAAAGGTGCGATGCGTTTTCGTAGGGGTTCCGGGATAAAGTGCATGGTGACCGCGTTGACAAAAAACGGTTGAAACGCGATGTGCATATACCCCAGAAAGGTGGCGACTTGATTATTCGGATTAAGACACTGGTCTATCACTGAATAGGTATACGCCTGTAGTAATTCCATCAGAGAAAAATAAGCCAGCGCCAAGCATAAGACCTTGGATTCGCCGCGTCGATAAAAAAAAGCAGTGCTCGCAAAGCCGGTTACGGCAAGCGCGGCCGATGCCTCGCCACTCCAACACATAATTCCTCCTGGGAACTAAAAATTCAGGATCGGGCAAACTGCGATCCAGTGTCGGAGTTTGAAAAGTATGAAAGAGTAACGCCTGGCTTGTGCCGAGGGGCTTTAAGGCTCTGTGTTGCCGACTTTTGCTATGTTTAGGATAGAGGAAGCCTTGTTATCGGTAAACATAAGGCTTAATCGCGAGAAAAAAGTGACGGCAATTTTGCAGTCGATGGATTGAGTTTATAGGGTAGCGTCGCAGAATCGGCATTTATTTTAATGGGATCTAGATGCTCCAGGGCAAAAATTTTGCAGAGACATTCTATGATGCCGGCAAACGCCCGAATTTGCTTACTTTGGGTGCGTGAAAACCTATTGTTTGGATTGAGCTATCAGAGTCTGGCTCGTTTCCGTAATGTGAGCGTACAAAAACTATGCGCTTTCTGTAGGCACTGCGTCAGCTGCCTCGGACCGTTTCCGTCGTTCCGCTTTCAATTTATTCGCTTGTTCGGCATCTGCTTTCGTGACTTGGCCGGCTGGGTTTCCGTTTAAATCGACTCTGACAGCGTCTTCCGTCAGGCAATCCCAGTAACGATGGCCCCAGCACCAAGCTTTAAGTGCGGTACGTAGTTGGTTTTTTTCTGTACCGAGTTGATCCGCGTGCGCCAGGATGTCTTTATGGATGCCAATTTTAAGCGGCAGTTTGGCGGCAGGTTTTTTCGGAAATGCCAAGGGAAAAGTCTTTTGGAGCAAACCTATGATGGATACTAACGCATCAGCTTTGCCGGACTTCTTAATAGGTGGTTTCTCCGCTGTCTTTTTTTGCTTTTGTACGGATTTTTCGGCCGCCGCTTGCTTGACAAGTTCATCTCTGAGCGATGCTAGTTCTTCAAAACCCATAATGTATCCACACTTTTATCAAGGAATAAAAAGAGATTGTACATCGGGAAACATCAAGCCAATAGTGCAATCGATTTCCTATGTTACAAGCTGACAATTTCTTGCGTGAATAAAACACTGTTAATCACACTGTGTGATGCTGCCCGGATTTTCCAGTTTGCCGGCGTAAGTCTTTATGCATGGCTTATCCGAGCCCTGGCTGCCATGTTTTGTGGTAATTTGCGCTCAATCGGCTACCGCATAACGGTTGCCTAGTAAAATTACTATAGACAGGACAGCGCTTCATCATGATTGAGAACGAAATCTCCGCAGTAAAAACGTATTTGCTGAAATTACAAGATCAAATTTGTACCGCTTTGGAGGCTGAAGAGCCCACTGCGCGATTCATTGAAGATGCTTGGGTGCGCGCCGAAGGCGGTGGCGGACGTACGCGGGTGTTGGCGAATGGCGAGGTGTTTGAGCAAGGCGGCGTTAATTTTTCGCATGTGTTTGGCAGTAATCTACCGCCATCGGCAACCGCTAAGCGGCCCGAGTTGGCCGACCGGCAATTCGAAGCGATGGGTGTATCGTTGGTGATGCATCCTCGTAACCCTTATGTCCCTACATCGCATGCCAATGTGCGGTTTTTTATCGCTAAAAAAGACGGTGAGCCGCCTATTTGGTGGTTTGGCGGCGGTTTCGATTTGACGCCGTTTTATCCTTTCCGTGAAGACGTATTGCATTGGCATCAAGTTGCGCGTCAGGCTTGTCTGCCGTTTGGCGAAGATGTGTATACGCGTTATAAAAACTGGTGCGATGAGTATTTCTTTTTAAAGCACCGCAACGAAACCCGTGGCGTCGGTGGTTTGTTTTTCGACGATTTGAACGAGCCCGATTTTGCTCAAGCTTTTGCATTTATGCAGAGCGTCGGCGACCATTACCTGGATGCCTATTTGCCCATCGTGCAAAAACGTAAAGACACCGTCTATGGCGACCGGGAGCGTAATTTTCAGTTGTATCGGCGTGGGCGTTATGTCGAGTTTAATCTGGTGTACGACCGGGGGACCTTGTTTGGGCTGCAATCGGGCGGTCGGACCGAATCGATTTTGATGTCCATGCCCCCGGTCGCGCATTGGCAATACAATTGGCGGCCTGAACCGGGTAGTCTGGAGGTGGAGTTGTACGATACATATTTACGTCCACAAAACTGGCTAGGAATTTAAGTTTAGGCATTGCTGAAGCCGACTTTTGATGTTGAGTCGGCGCATCTGATTCAATTCGTGTGCGAGGTTTTGTTAGTAGTCAAGCGTGCGTGGTCTTTTTTTGGATAGTTAGCTAAAGTTCACAAAATTTCTGCCGCTAAAAGAAACGGTATGGTTGTAACCGCCAATTCGGGAATTGGTTTGAGTAGGTCGGTTCTGTGCTTAAGTTAGGTTATTAACCATTTGTTTTTTATGCAGCGTCAAGGTGAATCTAATGACTACGATCAATTCATTGACAACATCATTGTATGTATCCCAAACCACTATCAGCATATCCAGTACCAAAAGTACGCACAACGATGACGATCAAGAACGTCCGGCGGTAAGCGGAAGAGGTGAGAAGCATGGGCATCATCATGGCGGTGGGGCGTTCATGCGCAATGTCGTGCAAACATTGCAAAGTTTCGGATTGAATATTCCTGGCGGTAATAATGATTCCACCGCGGATGACACCACTGAGAGCAATTCTGGCGGCGGTCAAAATAACTCATCCAATCTTGGGCAGTTGTTGCAGACCTTTTTGCAGGATTTACGGCAGGTATTGAAGCAAAGCAGCGTGCAGCAACCTGCAACAGCGGCGCAAGACGATGCAAGTGCCGCGCAAACGCCACCAAAGCAGCTTACGTCGACCGCGACTACATCGGTGCCTGCAACGACGGGCACGGCGCAAACCGGACAATCAACGGCCGCAACATCATCAACCAGCGTAACGAATAACGCGGGTACGCAAGCAACTACGACAACTGTGCCTGCAACGACGACTACAACTCCCGCGCCACGGGCAACTGTAGCCGATGTACGCCAGGCCTTGCACAGCTTCTTGCACGATTTGCGTCAGGCTTTGAAATACAGTGCTGATCGTCGTCACGGCTCCGACGATGACGGTCAGTATGGCGACAAGGCGGTAGGTCGAAATGGCTACGGTAAATTCACCGATAATTTGAAAAATTTGATCACGGCTCTGGGTGACGCTACGGGTGCAACTGGCGGTAAGTATAAAGAATTGCAAGATAGTTTTAACGATCTAGTGAATTTGCTGGGCACTCCGACGAATGGTAAAAAACCGACTTTGTTGGAGTTCCTGAACAAGTTGTCCGGTAATCGTGAGAGCAACACGCCAACCCCTGGCGCTGCGGGTTCAATCTTAACTGCAACGGCTTAAAGCAGTTTTCGCGGTAGAAAAAGCTTGCATAAGCGGTTTAGATCGTTATAATGCACGGCTCGAACGATAGACTTTAGGCGCGTAGCTCAGTTGGTTAGAGCACCACCTTGACATGGTGGGGGTCGGTGGTTCGAGTCCACTCGCGCCTACCAAAACATAAAGCACCGCATGACGGTGCTTTTTTTATTGTGGAATCGAAAATGCCTGTAATTACTTTGCCCGACGGCTCTCAGCGTCAATTCGACCAAGCGGTATCTGTAATGGATGTGGCCCTGTCTATCGGTACGGGTTTGGCGAAGGCTACGTTGGCCGGAAAGGTGAACGGCAAGTTGGTGGATGCCAGTACGCTGATCGATTCCGATGCAAGTTTGCAAATCGTCACGGCCAAAGATGAGGAGGGGATTGATGTAATCCGCCACTCCACGGCGCATTTGCTGGCGCAGGCCGTCAAACAACTATTTCCCTCTGCACAGGTAACGATAGGCCCGGTCATAGAAAACGGTTTCTATTACGACTTCGCCTTTGAGCGCTCCTTTACGCCCGAAGATCTGGCGGCCATTGAAAAGAAAATGGCGGAGTTGGCTGCACAAGATATTGCCATTAGTCGTTCGCTGTTATCGCGCGACGAGGCTGTAAAGTTTTTTGAAGGCTTGGGCGAGAAATATAAAGCTGAAATTATTGCTTCGATTCCGGCTAACGAAGATTTGTCTTTATACCAACAAGGCGAATTTACTGATTTGTGCCGCGGCCCGCATGTGCCTAGCACCGGCAAATTAAAAGCCTTTAAGTTGATGAAAATTGCCGGCGCCTATTGGCGCGGCGATTCAAAAAATGAAATGCTGCAACGCATTTATGGTACGGCATGGGGCGATGCTAAGGAATTATCCGCTTATCTGCACCGGCTGGAAGAAGCCGAAAAGCGCGACCACCGTAAAATCGGCAAGGCTCTGGATTTGTTTCATACCCAGGAAGAAGCGCCGGGTATGGTGTTCTGGCATGACAAAGGCTGGACTATTTATCAGCAGATCGAGCAATACGTGCGCGATAAATTGCGTGTGAACGGCTATGGCGAGGTAAAAACGCCGCAAATTGTCGATCGCACCCTGTGGGAAAAGTCAGGTCACTGGGATAAATTCAGTGCGATGATGTTCACCACGCATTCGGAAAGCCGCGATTATGCGGTGAAGCCGATGAATTGCCCCTGCCATATCCAGATTTACAACCAAGGCATTAAGAGCTACCGTGATTTGCCGGTGCGTCTGGCCGAATTCGGCTCCTGCCACCGTAACGAGCCATCCGGTACTTTGCACGGCTTGATGCGGGTTAGAAACTTCGTGCAGGACGATGCGCACATCTTCTGTACCGAAGATCAGATTCAATCCGAAGTCTCCACGTTTATCGATCTGTTGTTTGAAGTTTATAAGGATTTTGGCTTCGAGGAAGTGATTATCAAGCTGTCGACTCGCCCGGAAAATCGGGTAGGCGACGATGCGGTGTGGGATAAGGCTGAAAATGCCTTGGAATTGGCATTGAATAATAAAGGCCTGGATTGGGCTCTACAGCCGGGCGAGGGCGCCTTTTATGGCCCTAAAATTGAATTCTCCTTAAAAGATTGTATAGGTCGGGTCTGGCAATGCGGTACTATACAGGTTGATTTCTCGATGCCGGAAAGATTGGATGCCTCGTATATAGGCGAAGATAGCGCCAGGCACGTACCGGTGATGTTGCATCGGGCGATTCTGGGTTCCTTGGAGCGTTTCATCGGGATTTTGATCGAGCAATTTGCCGGAACCTTCCCGTTATGGTTGGCACCGGTGCAGTTGGTAGTGATGAATATCACTGATCGCCACGCGGATTATGCCGAGGAAGTTAGGCGACAACTTGAAAAACAAGGTCTTAGAGTCAAAATTGACTTGAGAAACGAGAAGATAGGCTTTAAAATCCGCGAGCATTCCATGCAGCGAGTGCCGTATCTTTTGATTATCGGCGACAAGGAATTAGAAACTCAGACTGTCAGTGTACGCACTCAACAGGGTGAGGATCTAGGAAGTCTGTCAATTGGCGAACTTGGCGAACGCTTGAGAAACCAGATTGCGGATCGAAAATAATAACAACTTGGAGGATTAGGGTATCAGCTCTAAAAAAGATGCAACGCGCTTAAATACCGAAATTACCGCCAGGCGGGTTCGGGTAGTAGGCGCTGAAGGTGAACAAGTCGGGGTTGTTTCAATAAACGAAGCGTTACAGCTCGCCTACGATGCAAACATGGATCTGGTCGAAATATCGCCCAATGCGGATCCTCCGGTTTGCAAAGTCATGGACTTTGGCAAATACCAGTTTGAATTAAATAAAAAACTGCAAGCCGCCAAGAAAAAGCAAAAACAAATCCAGATCAAGGAAATCAAGTTTAGACCCGGTACCGAAGAAGGCGATTACCAGGTCAAGCTGCGCAGCCTGATCAAATTTCTAAACGAAGGCGACAAAACCAAGATCACCGTGCGTTTTAAAGGTCGTGAGCTGACTCATCGCGAGTTGGGCATGGACTTGTTGAAACGTATCGAAACCGATCTTGAAGAAATGGCCATAGTCGAGCAATTTCCTAAATTGGAAGGCCGGCAAATGGTCATGGTAATGGGCCCCAAGAAAAAGAAATAATTCGATCACACGGTTTTTGCCGTTTTTTAAAACGGCAACGCGATTCAGGAACGAATCGGCTAGCGGATACTTTTGTGTCCGGAAATTCAATGGGGCCAAGCATTTTGCCTCACTGGGTTTTATCTCAGGGACTTTACTTTTAACCATTGGAGAAAACAAATGCCAAAAATGAAAAGCCATAGTGGTGCCGGCAAGCGCTTCAAGAAAATCGGAAGCGGCGGTTTTAAATGCAAACAATCGCATAAGCGTCATATTCTGACCAAAAAAACCACCAAACGTAAAAGACAACTGCGTAAAACAGCCATTCTTCATCCGTCGGATACGCCATTGGTTGCGCGTATGCTGCCGTACAGTTGATTTATCATTGATATTGAAGAGAGTAGAACATGGCTAGAGTTAAACGCGGCGTCACCGCTAGAGCAAGACACAAAAAGATTTTAAAACTGGCAAAAGGTTACTACGGTGCCCGGAGTCGAGTTTACCGCGTCGCCAAGCAGGCGGTCATCAAGGCCGGCCAATATGCTTATCGCGACCGTAAACAGAAAAAACGCCAATTCCGCGCCTTGTGGATCGTGCGTATCAACGCTGCCGCACGTTTGTACGGTATTTCCTATAGCCGTTTGATCAACGGTCTGAACAAAGCCAACGTTGCGATTGATCGCAAAGTATTGGCTGACTTGGCTGTCCGCGATATCGACGCTTTCGGCGCGATCGCGAAAGTGGCTATAGCGAACCAAAGCAAACCGTAAGGAAAACATTAAGCAGTTCTTACAGAACTGCTTAATCGCTCGGCTCCCCGTTTTTGGCGGGGAGTTTTCCGCCGCAACTCGTTTGGCGGGAACCTATCGTTTTGGAATCTCCCTCAATTGCAGACAAAAGTGAGCTGAGTCGTGTCGGCTAGTATCGAAGATATTGTTACGCAGGCATTACAAGAGCTTGCACATGCAACAGACCTTAGCCAACTGGATCAGGTCAGAGTCAATTATCTAGGCAAAAAAGGCTTATTTACTCAGCAGATGAAAGAGCTGGGGAGTCTGGATCCCGAGCAGCGACGCAGTGCTGGTCAAGTTATCAACGATGCCAAAAACGCCTTTCAAGAGGCGTTAGATGCACGCAAATTGACTTTGGAAAGCGCCGAACTGGCTGCGCGTTTGGCTAGCGAATGTGTCGATGTCACCTTGCCGGGTCGCGGCCAAGCCGTATCTGGATTGCATCCGGTCACAATTACGTTGCGGCGGATTTCCAAAATTTTTGCAGACGCTGGCTTTAGTATCGTCGAAGGCCCCGAAATTGAAGACGATTACCATAACTTCGGCGCCTTGAATATTCCCGAGCATCATCCAGCGCGGGCGATGCACGATACCTTCTATTTCGATGCGCATACCGTATTGAGAACTCATACGTCGCCGGTGCAGATTCGGGTGATGGAATCAGAAAAGCCGCCCTTGAAAATTATCGCGCCGGGCCGGGTGTACCGTTGTGACTCGGATATGACCCACTCGCCTATGTTCCATCAGGTCGAAGGCTTTTTGGTCGATACCGATGTTAGCTTCGGCGACCTGAAAGGCGTCATTTTTGAGTTTCTGCGCGCCTTCTTCGAAAAGGAGGTCAACGTGCGCTTTCGTCCTTCCTATTTTCCGTTCACAGAGCCTTCCGCCGAATTCGATGTGTCCTGTGTCATGTGCGACGGCAAAGGCTGTCGCGTCTGTAAACAAACGGGCTGGCTGGAGGTCGGCGGTTGCGGGATGATACACCCGGAAGTATTCAAATCGGTCGGTATCGATAACCAAGTTTATTCGGGCTTTGCCTTTGGGACCGGAGTCGAACGTCTGGCGATGATGAAATACGGCATCAACGACTTACGGATGTTTTTCGAAAACGATCTGAAATTTTTACAACAGTTTAAGTAACGGTGGATAGTAATCATGCAAGTCAGTGAAGCTTGGTTAAGAGAGCTGGTCAATCCGCCTATCGCTACCGCCGAATTGGTTGCGCAACTGACCATGGCCGGTTTGGAAGTTGATGCCGTGACGCCTGTTGCAGCCGAATTTTCCGGTGTGGTAGTTGGCGAAGTACTCTCCACCATTCAACATCCAAACGCCGATAAACTTAGGGTTTGCCAGGTCAGCGTCGGCCAAGCCGAACCCCTGCAAATCGTTTGCGGCGCCAGCAATGTCAGGCCCGGTTTGAAAATTCCGGCAGCATTGATTGGCGCGGTATTGCCCGGCGATTTCAAAATAAAAGAATCCAAGCTGCGTGGCGAATTATCATTCGGTATGTTGTGCTCGGAAAAAGAATTAGGCTTAGCGGTAAATTCTGATGGTTTGATGGAATTGCCGGCTGACGCACCGGTGGGTGTCGATATCCGCGACTATTTGATGCTGAACGATAACGTGATCGAGTTGGGCTTAACCCCTAATCGCGCCGATTGCTTGAGCGTCGAAGGCGTTGCCAGGGAAGTGGCGGTGTTGAACAATCTGCCGTTCCAGGCTACGGCGTTTGCCACCGTCGATCCGCAGCACACAGAAACCCTGGAAGTTAAGGTCGAAGCCGCTGAAGCTTGCCCGGTTTATCTTGGACGTTTGATCAAAAATATTAACCCTGCTGCGGTCACGCCATTGTGGATGCAGGAGCGTCTGCGCCGTTGTGGTATTAGAAGTTTAAGTCCGGTTGTCGATGTCACTAACTATGTGTTGATCGAATTGGGTCAACCGCTGCATGCTTTCGATGCCGATAAACTGAGCGCGCCTATCGTAATTAGACGTAGCCGAGGCGGCGAGTCCTTGGCTTTATTGAACGATCAAACCATAGAACTGGATGGTGACGCCTTAGTCATTGCCGATCAAAAGCAAGCATTGGCCTTGGCAGGAGTGATGGGCGGCAAGGACAGTGCGGTATTCGGTGAAACGCGCGACATATTCCTGGAGTGCGCGTTTTTTACGCCGATTAATGTGGCCGGCAAAGCCCGCCAATTTGGTTTGCACACCGATTCCTCGCACCGCTTTGAAAGAGGCGTGGATTTTAATTTGCAACGCCGCGCTATCGAACGTGCGACGCAATTGATTTTGGAGATTGCAGGCGGTAGCCCTGGTCCGATTCACGAAGCGATTGCCGCTGCGGCGCTGCCGGCTAGAGCGCCGGTCAAATTGCGTAGCCAGCGTATTACCAAAGTATTAGGTATTCAATTCGGCGACGATGAAGTACATGCGCTGTTTGAAGGCTTGGGTATGCAGGTTCAGGTAGTTGAGAACGGTTGGGAAATTACCCCGCCGGGCTTTCGTTTTGATATTGCCATCGAAGAAGATTTGCTGGAAGAAATCGGCAGAATCTATGGATACAACAACCTGCCCAGCAGCAATCTGTTAATGCGCTCTGAGCTTGGCAAAGCGCCTGAAGCCCAATTGCCGTTGGCCAGATTGCAGGATTGCTTGGTTGATCGCGGTTATCAGGAAGCGATTACCTATAGCTTTGTCGATGAGGCGATGCAAAATGCCGTCGCGCCTGGCGAGGAATTTATCCGGATTCAAAACCCTATATCTTCCGAATTAGCAGCGATGCGTACTACGCTATGGTGCGGATTATTGAACGCGGCTTTGTACAATATAAACCGCCAACAGAATCGGGTGCGCTTATTCGAAGCCGGCTTGCGGTTTTTCTATCAAGATGGGCAAATTCAACAGCGAAAAATGTTATCCGGTTTGGCCTTGGGGACGGTTAATGCCGAACAGTGGGGCGAAAAAGTCAGAAAGCTGGATTTCTTCGATGTGAAAGCCGACGTCGAAGCTTTATTCGGTTTGGCGAGCATTACCGCTGAGTTTGTTGCCCATCAACATCCGGCGTTGCATCCCGGCCAAGCCGCGCAAATCAAAAACCAACGTGGCGACGCGATAGGTTTATTGGGCATGTTGCACCCGACGCTCGAAAAGCAATTGGGTTTCGATAGTCCGGTATTCTTGTTCGAGCTGGAACAGGATGCCGTCTTGGAACGTAATGTGCCTAAATTTAGTACGTTATCCAAATACCCTTCGGTGCGCCGCGATATGGCTTTATTGGTGGAGGAGGCTGTATCGGCTGCCGCGATCACCAGCGTTATTGAAGAATGCCGGGAGACGGCGATACGTGAAATATCGATCTTCGATATTTATCGCGGACCAGGTGTTGCCGAAGGATACAAGAGTGTCGCGTTAGCTTTGATCTTGCAGGATTTTGCACAAACTCTTACCGACACGGAAATTGATGCTATATTTCGCAAAGTGCTGGACACTTTAGCGGCTAAACTGAATGCAAAATTGAGGGAGTGATTGTGGCATTAACCAAAGCAGATATTGCAGAGAAATTGTTTGAAGACCTCGGTTTAAACAAGCGAGAAGCTAAAGAAATCGTAGAATTGTTTTTCGATGAAATTAAAAAAAGTCTGGAGAGCGGAGAACAGGTAAAAATCTCCGGTTTTGGTAAATTCGAGTTGCGTGACAAAAGCGGTCGCCCAGGTAGAAACCCGAAAACCGGTGAAGAGATTCCGATCACCCCGCGCCGCGTGGTGACCTTTAGAACAGGGCAAAAATTGAAAGCTCGAGTAGAAGCGTATGCTGGAACCCAGTAATAACAACGAGCTGCCGGTTATTCCGGCCAAGCGATATTTTACGATAGGCGAAGTTAGCGACCTCTGCGCGGTAAAGCCTCATGTATTGCGTTATTGGGAGCAGGAATTTACCGAACTTAGTCCGGTAAAACGCCGAGGAAATCGTCGTTATTATCAGCGCCATGACGTGCTGTTGATTCGACAAATTCGCGCTTTGTTATACGAGCAAGGTTACACGATAGGTGGAGCGCGCGCTCATCTGGCGAGTGGTAGCGCCAAGGAAGACAGTTTGCGTACCAAGCAGCTAATTCATCAAATGATAGGTGAATTGGAAGATATTTTGGAGCTGTTGAAATAACGTTTCGCGAATAATATGGTATTATGCGCGGCTTGCTCCGTTAAGCGAGCATGCGTTTAGCGATAAACTTCGGGGCGTAGCGCAGCCTGGTAGCGCACTTGTCTGGGGGACAAGGGGTCGCAGGTTCAAATCCTGTCGTTCCGACCAATATTTTCAATGGCTTACATGATTTTTTACTACGCTATTTTTTCGAGGTGTAGTATTTTTGTCACAACAAGCTTTGAGTTTGCTGCATGGACTTTAAGGTGTTCACTCGAAAGATGTGCATATCTTAAAACCATGTCGTAACTTGCCCATCCTCCTAGTTCTTGCAGAACGTTTAGCGGCGTTCCCGCTTGAACGTGCCAGCTTGCCCAAGTATGGCGTAAGTCATGCCATCGGAAGTCCTCAATTTCAGTGCGTTTTAACGCCTTTTTCCAGGCTTTTCCGCCTGCCTTTTTGATGGGGCCGCCTTCAAAAGTAAAAACAAAGGTATTGTGCTGCCCTTGTTGACTTCTAAGTACAGCCATGGCATCAGTATTGAGCGGTACTGAAATCGGCTTTTTGGCTTTAGCTTGCGCGGCATCTACCCATGCACATTCTCGTCTCAAATCGACTTGCGACCATTTTAAACCGGTGACGTTCGCTTCCCTCAGACCAGTAGCAAGTGCGAATATTGCCATGGCTTCCAAATGACTTGGCAGTTCATTTAAGAGCTTGCTGGCTTCCTCATGTGTTAACCAGCGTATTCGCTCATTCGGTTCTGGCAAAAAGCGAAAATTGGGTACAGCATCAATCCATTCCCACTCGTTTTTAGCCCGATTTAAAATCGCCCGGACCAGCGAAAGAATCCGATTGGCAGTGGCATTACTCGAACCTTCGGCTTTTTTGGCCTCCGTAATGCGTTCCAGCATCATTTTGTCGATTTGATTTAAAGTCTTGTTGCCAAGAATTTCATCAAGCCAACGAAGGTGAAATTTGTCGGTTTCTATGCTTCGCTTATGACCCTGCTCTATAAGCCACTTAATAACAGCTTCTTGCCAAGTGCGTATTGGCTTCACGCCAAGATTTTTCGTTTTCCAAGCATCAGCCTTTAATCTGTCGTGCAGTTCTTGTGCTTCTTGCTTGATTTTAGTGCCAGCAGATCGTTGTATTCTCGTTCCGTCCGGCGCGGTGAATTGAATCCACCATGTGTCTTTTCGCTTGTAGATTGACATGGAATATTCTCCTTAGATGTATATCCGTCAACTACTTGCAGATTTCTCGCAGATGTAGGATAACGATCACTGACCCAATCGGCAAGATGTTCCTTAACAAAAACCCATCGTTTCCCAACTTTTTTACCGGGAACTTGCTTCGATTTTGCTTTTCTTCGGAGTACTTCTGGATTGGTCTTTAAAAACAGTGCAGCTTCGTTTAAGTCAAGTGTCTCCATAGCAGTTTTTTGAATTATGCGTCTGTGGTTATTATCAACATATCGTTTACATGCCGGTCTTACAGATCTCACAGCGATCATGGTCATCCCTAGCATTTAACAAGACCCAGGCTCGACAATTCGTGCATGTCGATATCTGAACTTTTTTATCTTTGATGTCCTGGGCCACCACCCATGCAGCCGAAAAGTCGAGTTGCCCGGAAGGAAAAGATATTTTGTAAGCATCAAATGCGTTGATTAGTGTTTGAATTTGACTGTCGGCCGATTTGTTTGAAGCAGCCCGATAGCACACGGCGAATAGCGTTACGTCCTTGTATTTCCGCCTACTTCCAGTCAAGCCTCGGGTGGAAAATTTTATAGAACCACGACTTGGGGAACGACCATGCAGTTGTCGGTAGGTCTGTCGCAACAATTTGATCGAAATCCCCGTGGCTTGATGCACGATTTTGACCTTGGCGTGACGATTAAGCAGTTCAATTGCCAGGGATTGCTGTTGATATTTCTTGAGCATTAACTGTCTCCCTTAGTCAATATTGCCACTTAATCCGAGCATGGATTCCACCATCGACGGAGATTCTCTGTTGATGTTTTGAATAAACTGACTCGAAAATCGGGGGGTAAAACATAGCCAGTTGGAGCGGGCAATGAAGTCAATATCTTCTAAAGATAAACGCCCAACAGCCAAGCGCATGGCCTCATCGGTAATCCCTAAAATTAATTCGGTCATCACCGGGTTCTCCCGTGCGATTTCTCTGGCTTTGATGAGCCAGGCCTGATTCATGGCATAAATCTCTTCATCGCAACCCAGTTGATCGATCGCCGTCAGTTTGTCAAAGTAGACCTCGAGATTTTTGAATGCTGACTGCATCATGTTGTCGATGTGCCCCGCCATATTGACTATTTTCAGTTTCGATTTCAGATAATCGGATCCGAATTCGGCGACCAATGGCAAAAACAATTCCTGAAAGAACCCCAGCGTGATGCTTTTGACGTCCTTAAAATCAATCGTCAGCGATTGCTGATTGGCAAAGCACTCGCGTGTCAGTCGCGAGAGATTTTTGCCATGGATTGGCTGAGGTATTTGGGAACTGGTGGCGGTGACGACAATGATATGCATGCGACTTCTCCTTAGTAGCTGATGGATCGTCTCTAACGAGCGCTTGGTTTGTTCAATGTGAGCTTTTTTGATTTTGCGGAAACCCAGCGTCGCCGACCTGAGCGATCAGTCCACACATCGCAGATAGGACATTGACTAAATGTGGCATCAGGGTGAATCATGCCCAAATAACGGGCGCGGCAACGCTCGCAAAGAATGAATACCAAATCACCCGCCGAGAGCAGGCTGGCTAAATACCAAGCGCGGTTTATATCTAACGGATAATGTTGGCTGGAGCGTGGTTGGGTATATTGCCGATTGGCTAAAATTCTGGAAGCGACATTGCTGTAGATCTCATAGGCCGTAACCAATAAGGTTGCATTTAGGCTCGGGGTATAAAGCCGGTATCTGATGTCTTCGATCATGTTTAAAAATAGCGAGGCATGAATGTTGTTGAACGCCGAGCGGATGGCCCATTGATGATCATGAGGCAGCATGCCTTGTTTGGGCGATTGTCCTTGTACCGCTTTAAAAAATTCGATGCTTTGCTTTCGGGTTAAATGGCAGAGTTGGCTGACAATTGGCGGACGGGCGCCGAGTTGGATTAGTCTTTCCGCCAAGAGCAAGTCTGCGCCTATGTTTGGCCTGCTTTTAAAGGGCATGGGTTTCATCCGCAGTTCCAGTGATACAAGGTTGGAGAAGATCCACATAGGCAACCGTGGGCAAGTTGCTTGGGGCATAGACAGGCAATAAATGAATTACTGCACGACTGCTTTCGGCGTGTTCACGAAGTTGCTGCTGTGTCATGCTGGCGAGACGGTCTATGCCTCCCCGATCAATGCCAAAGCGCCAGGCTGTTTCCGCCGGATTACTGCGTGCGCATTCCCTGGCGAGCATGAGATATTCGAAATTTAACCGGGCAAGATCTTCATCCAGTGTTGACATAAACACCTCTAAGTTGATTAACGACTGTTGTCGATATGCTAGGAAGACAACGCGCAAATGTCCCGGTCGCAAAGTGACCTGATTTGGGTCACAAACCTCTGGAACCCCCGATTGATATGATTTGGCTTTGTTGAAAATAATTGGATTATTGCGCTTGCGACGCCTTTTTCGGCATGTGATGGATGACCAATTTGATAACGGCAGGCTGTTTTTATGGTCTAGTGAATTGACTGCTCCTGAAATTCTTCTAACCTTCCTCTGCTTGCCAAGTTCCTTGCCTACAACACGCCGCGTTCTGCTTGGCGTATGACCTAAATATCTACATTTCAAAATCATTTTTACTTCACTCATATCGCATTGTTAATGGAGGATATAGTTATGAATAGGCTGTTCGCTAACCAGACCGCAACTGCCGGTTACCTGGTTTGGGGTGGTTTATGCGCGAGGTAATTCAATGCTTGATCGATTGGCTGGATAGCGAGCCAAGCGATGAAAAAGGCCACCGCATATTGCGCGCGTTAGCCCAGGAATCGTTAAAGAAAGCAGAATTCGAAGAGTCGAAGCGACGTTTCACGGCCGATGCAATCGTCGCTGCTATTGGTGAAACCTTAGAAAGTGCCGAACCTAAAAAATGGATCGACTGGCCAGGTTCGTTAAAAAAATATTGCGAAACCCGCGAGCCCCAAATCATCGAATTTGCCCGTAAACGTGGATTGCCTCGTTATCCAAAGCCCGATCGTAAAAGCACAAAGGGAGGGCCTGGACGACACACGACGTTCTATATCAAAGCGGAACCGGTTCCGGATATCATGGAAGAAGAGCAGTCGATAGAAGACATGCGGACGGGGGGCAAAACAGCCGATTTACAAGTCAACTATCAAATGACGGCACTCGGCGAGGTTAAACCCAGTTGGATTGCGAGTTGGTTATTCCGGCGTGGACAGATCGAATTAAGACAATGGCATGTCTGGGTTTTATTGGGCTGGCTAGCAACCATAGCTGGATTCGCATTGTTAATTGCCTATGCTGGATGGCTATCTTTATCCGTGCCCAGGCCGGTGACAACACAAGATTTGACATTGCTGATAAGTATTTTCGTGATTCCCTATGGTTCCTGGGTCACGATCATCAAGCCTTGGATATTATTGTTGGATGATCGAATCGTCGTAGCCCATGAACTCTTCACAAATTTTTATGAACAGTCTGCGCAGTTCGAACTGTTACGTGACGGGGATTTAAGAGTGGTGCGGTTAGTCCGGTATTCGGCGCCATGTCCCATTTGTGGCGCCACGATTTATCTTGAAAAAGGCGAACCGGATTACCGCCGCAGATTGGTGGGGCGATGTTATGAAAGCCCAAGAGAGCATGTGTTCAGTTTTGATCGGATTACGCGGTGCGGGCGGTTACTGGTAGATCGATAACCGTTTCAAAGGTCGTTTCAGCCATTTTGGTGAGGATGGAGCTATGGTTTATTTTCATTTTTGGTAATGAAAATGAGCGCAATTATCCGTCTGGATAATGCGCTCATGCACAAAGTATTATCAATCCATGCTGGTTTGAAGGATTTGCTTTTGACCCGATTCGACAGGATATGCCATCACCGAAGCCGGTTTACCTTGCTGATCCAACTCAACCACAAAAGCTTTACCATACAGCGCCGGACAGCCGCAAAAGTTTGGTAACAGTCGCTGCATGGCATTGGCCGGATCGCTGGCGGTATTGGCCACCACAAAAGCGATGAAGGCATCCGAATCGCTTTCAAAGGTCGATTCCTGAAATTCATCATATTCGCTTCTGAAACTGGCCATTTGTTGCAACACCTGAGCCGAGCAATCGCCTTTGGGCACAATGATGTCATCGGCGTTTTCCTGGCCTTGGTAGCAAGCCTCATCCGTGATCTCAACAACATCCTGCCCAAGCCGGACTCGGTAAGCATCGCAAAAACGGCACGAAGACCCAACACCAATCACCTTGGAATTGAGCTTGATGGTTTTCATTGATCGTTTCAATCACCAGTTCCTCATCATTGAGATGCCGAACCAGAGCATGAAGCCAATGCCCGCTATCCAAAGTGCCGTGGTACAGCAAATAATCACGGTTCCAGGCAAACAAATATCGACCTGCACCGTCTACTTTGATGTCATCGTCAATCGAGACGATGCCGCGGGCCAAAATTTCTGCACGGGTCATGGCTTTTTCCGGCCGCTGCTCAAAGTTATCAAAAACTTCGGTATCGCAGACTGGATAAGCAATGATTTCGCGTAAAGCCTCGGTTGGTACTACAGGCACATCGTTGAGTAACTTCAGTAATTCCCAATGCCTCAGCATTTCATAAAAACCAATGAACGCTTCGGCTGATAGACTGGCTTTCATCTGGATAAAGCGCTGTTCGATGGTTTGTGCCAGAACCGCTTTAATCCGTTTGACGACATCCGCTTCATCGACCAGTTTGTCACGATCCGGCAAGCGGGCGTGAAAACGGGAAGAGTCCAGATGAATGATATGGAGGTGCGATGTGTAGCTGTGCGAGGTATAAATGGGTAAACCTTGCAGATAGACATCGAACTCATACTGCGCGCCATTGGGTTGGTCCATGCCATGCAAATACATCGCGCCAACCTCGGTGTCCACAAAACTCAATCCGCTATCCAGCGCGCAGGCACGTTCAAGCAATTGATCGTTGAACAATACTGGAATGGGAAAACCACGCGCCAAGCGTTTTAGCGTGGTGGCTATTTGTCCCATGTCCAATTCCACATCGTGCAAGGTAATGCTAGTGATACCGTTCCAGTCGTGGACTGGCGTGATCGTCACCGGTTTGAATGCCAAAATGTGGTCGGTTTCGACGTCAATTGATCCGCTTTTACTGATGACGCTGATGCGCCGACAGGCAAACAGTGCCGATAGAAAGCCGATTCCAAAAGGATGCTCGTGAGCAACCACGTCTGCATCCCAGCCGGATTCGGCTACTGTCAGTAATGTTGCCATCGACTCAATGCCGCAGCCATCATCCAAAACTTGAAGGGTTTTGGTCTCAGGGCAAAAGTTAATCACCACCATAGCCGCATTGGCCCGGCGGGCATTTTGCATTAACTCGCCCAAGACAGTGGTTTTGTTGGTGAAACTGAAGCGTAGACTTTTAACCAAATTGGCTTGGTTAACTTTCATCGCGACTGCGTTGGTTGGTGTGTTCATGTGTTTTCTCCGGGTATAAAAATGCCCCGAGGACATGAAACAGACTAACCCCTCGGGGAGAGTCGTTCATCTCCCCGAGGCGGGTGATACTGGTTAGACCAGTGGTTAGGTAAAAGTCTTACTTTAGGATTTGTGCGCTGGCTATGAAGCTAAAGCCAACTGGCTATCAGTCAGGCCATCCCAATCCAATTGCCGGACACCGTTTTGATCGCTATCCAACAAGCTATCGGGATCAATGCCATGATTCGCGAATACCGTGCTCATGGCCTGGGTCAGCATGGCATTGCCAAGCTCACGTTCCGATTCACCGCCGTATTTGAACGCCCAAAATGGATCAAAGTGATAACGCCGACCATCCCGTTTACAGTGTTTACTGACTTCACTCCGGAAGGCTTTATCGAGTTTTTCCGCTTGATCGAACTGCTGCCAAAAACCGGTTCCTGCTTTGGTTTCCGCCGGTGGTAGCCAACGACGATGCTTGCCAACCAGACGATTCATCCGATCAATCAGCGTTTTATTGCTGGGGAAGAAATGAATCGTGCCCACGCCCGGATAGTAGCGAACATCAAAATAGCTGCCGCTAATCCTTTGCCCGGTTCGCAGGGCATGAAAGTGATTTCGGAAAACCGATTCCAGCCCTACAGCCACTTCATACTTGCCATCCAGCATCGCAAACACTTTGTCAAAATCCGCCAGCATCCGTTGGGACTCCCACGACAAATCGTTTTGATACGATTCGGTGGCATGACCTGGGATGACAAAACGGGTGGTTTTGATGCGCATGCCCAGTGAGCGATGCTTATCGTTTGACTTCCAGCCCATATAAAACACCGTATTGTCGCTGTGATAGCGGGTGATCAAATCGAACACATCGCACACCATGCTCAGCTGAATATCGCCTTGCTGATCAATGATGCCCTGTAAAAAACCGTAGATATTAGGTACGGTGAATTCCAGTGACTTAATCGTCTCGAAATCCGACTCCAGCCGTTTTTGCGCCGCCGACGACAACCGCGAGGTGACTTGCGTGGAACGCAAAATACCGGACCAGGCACGGTCTTTCAGATCGCTGTAATCGGTATAAAGCTGATTCTTCACCCAATCCAGCGTGGACTGCGTGGATTTGACCGCCGCATCGCCATTCAATTCACCAAGTGTTTGCCCCAGCATTTTGCGATAGCGCATGGCGCGCGCTTCACTAAATGCCGATCGCCGGGCCGCTTCAACCGCGGCATTGAACATCAGCACCGCATTGTCGATAAAGGCATTGGCTAACGCCAGTTCATGAACTGGCTGGCTATCACCGGCCAAGCTCTCTGCGCTCGCTTGATCGCGACGTAAATCGTCGAGTATGTTGCCTAACAGCTCCTCTTCAAACGTTGAGGTTTTCTTCAGCCATACCAGCGCGATTTCCACATCCGTTTTACGCTCGGCAGCCTGGCCGGCAAACATTGCCGACAAGTATTCCACTTCGCCAAACTGTTCAATCAATCGGAGCAAATGCTTTCGTTCCTTGGAAAACGGGTTTTTCAAGGTTTCAGCATTGAGTATGGCTACGATCTCACCGTCGAATAAAATCTCCCAAGCCTTCAGCACATGCTGTGCGCCGTCGGCAAACGGGGGATTCATCAACACATGGGAATACAGACTGCCGCTTTTGAACTGCATAAAATCCATGCCCACCACCGAAAACCCAAGCGAACGCAAGATCGGGTGTCTGCTGATATCGATTTCAATGCAGTCGACCGGAATTTTCTGCCAGTGATTGAAAGGTCGAGGTTTTAATAAATGACCTTCGCCAGCAGAGGGTTCCAATACCCGAACGAACTGCCGATTCTTGAAAGTTTCCCAGGCCTTAATGCTCAAAGCTTCCGGCGTTGGATAATACTGATGATTGTCTATCATGGTGTTCTCCGATGAGACCCCTGACGACCGATTTATCCCTGGCGGGATAGAATCATCCCGCAGGGGTTAAATAAAAACTCGGCTTAACCGAGTGTCAAAAATGAAAACGGTGCGTCAGATCAACGCAAACCGCTTACCTTGAATGAAGTCCTGATACTGCCGGGCCTCGGTTTTCACTTTGAACCGGGCATGCACGCCGCCATCGATCCAGATTTCCCAAGGCAAACGTTTAAGCTCGCCTCTCACCAGTTCTACCGTGCCAACTCGAAAATCATCATGTTGGTAAAGCACCAGGCGGGGACTGTCGACACGGACGATGCAGTGATCCAATAATGCAGGACCACCGATGTCACCCGGTTCGATCAACAGCGGCACTTTGATGGTGCCGGTCGAACGACCAATCCAACCGATGACATCTTGCTCATCAAGCCACGACTGACCGGTAGCTGGATCGCCGTAATACAGCCGGATTTTGCGTCGGCTATGCCGAAGCTGTTCCAACAACTCAACCACCGGTTCCGGTGTGTCGGCGTGATAACAGGTGCCGGATGGCAAGCGCTGATACTGGATGCAATGCCCCGTGCTGAAGGTGTGTTCAAAGATTTGATTCATGATGTTGTCCTCAATGAAAAATGGGAACATCACGATTCCCCAGCGGGAATAGGGCATTCCCGCGTGGGTGGATAAAAATGAGTGCCGAATCGGATGACTTGGCTAACTCAGGCTGTTACAAATAGTGTGTCTCAACGGGCGCAGTTTTCAGGATTGGATTTCCAGTACAGGTTTTCCCAAGGCTAGAAATGCCAGCGGTATTAACTGATCCAAATCCTCCCAATCGATACTGCCGCCTCTGGTTTCGCCTTGTTGATAGGCTTCAACTAATCCCCGGCAAACCTGCATGGCCGCATGTTCCTGCTTCAATTGCCGTACCGAATAATCCGGTTCCGGCAACTGTGCAACGGCAACGCTTTCCCAGACTAGGCTTTCACCCTCCGCTTCATGATATTCATCGGACAATAACGGCATGGCAGCGGTGTCATCCCAAATGGCGGCATCGTTGAATGCCTGTTCGGCAATCTGTTGTGCCGATTCGGGACTATCTGCGGTAATACCCACCGACACCCGGTGCACATAGTCGATTTCATACGACACTACGAAGCGTCGATTCACGCCATTCGCCGCTGCATTGGCTAAGGAGGGGCTATCGACCGGCGATTCGGTTTCCGCCGATTCACCCTCGATCAATGCGCTTTCATAAGGCTCGATCTCCTTGTTGCAGTCCGGGCAGCGATCGTTACAGCCGCAATCCCATACATCCTCCCATTCCGTTTGGCAGTAAGGGCAGTGGTACTGATTCAGATAGCGAATCGTGCTGGCTTCGGTCTGCATTGCAGTAATGCCTGGTCGTTCGATTATTTTCATGGTCATGTCCTCCAAAAAATGCAGGAACGACCACCCGGCAGGATGGTGTTCCTGCAGGTAAAGAACGCTGATTAATGCCGAAAATCGGCTCGCACAGCGGGGTTGAATTCGCGCAAAATTCGGTATATTGTGGCTAAAACTCACTAAAAAGCAGAGAAATAACCATGTTTGACGATATTTTGCGCATTTTTGATTTCCTCGGTCCAAAGCGGACTGAGAGCATGCAACCCGTACGAAAATCGATGGCAATACCACTCGATCCCAGACTGAATGCGTTAAATCTTTGCAAAACCATTTTGACCAAGTTGGATGCCGCGGAAGCCGATGTTTTGCAAAACATCGACGATCCGAAGCGAGCCTGGGAGTTGTTGAGCAATATCCGGCAATTGCGACGGGAAACCTTTGTGGATCTCCAATCGCTGTTGCCGGACGGCTTTTGTTTCGACGAACCCAAGAATGATTTGGCTAGCCCGGTACGCACCGTGATAACACAAACCGGTGCGACCCTTGCGGTATTCAATGGCGGACAGACTCACTGACCGGCACGGATAAACCGTTGCCTTTCAGTGCTGCCCGTAATTGGGAGACCTGATGCGGAACTTTCTGAGTTTCTACACCTGCTACCGCAACCGATTGCTTTTTCGAGCGCCCAGATTTTTTGACCTCAGGCTCGGGACTTTCGATCACTGGTTTGATCTTCAATAATTCTCGTTCGAGCTTGGCGATTTGAATATCCGCCTCATAGATCTCGATGGTTTTTAACTTGGCCTGTAATTGTGCCTCCAGTCTAAGCGCCTCACGATTAACACCGTGATTGCGTGTCTGAATTTCCTGGCGCACCGAATCGGACATGGCCAGCCAATCCACCTCATGACGGATGCTTGGCATGACAACCGGTAGCCGATGTTGTGCCAAACGCGCTCGATAGCGGTGAAGCGATTGAGCTGCGTGTTTGAATGCGCTCAGCAGTTGCAACGCCGTTGCCAATATGACCCGCAAGGCGAGGATGAACAGCGCCAAAATAATGATGCCGAAAATAAAGTTCATTGAAGTTCTCCTTTATAAAATTTAAGAAAACACTTCGAATGAACAGCACCCGGCCGGGCGATGGTCGCCCGAAGCGAGTTTTGATTTGCAGGGGTGAATACCACTGCGATTTACATCGGGCTTAACGCACCCGACACGATCACGGTTTAACGTGCTCGCCACCTAAAGACGGAACGCCGACCGAAGTCGGATTCAGCATTCTTCGAAAAGAACGCATGAAAGGTCTGTTTGTCGAATGGGCTCCAGTAAGTGAGTGCATTCGACAAACTGCGTGTTGCAATCAGCTACCCATAGCCACAATCGCTAGGTTAATACCTAAGGATTGGGCTACGGATAATTGACTGGCTAAGAATTACGCCGCCAACAACACCGCTTTCGAGAGTTCGAACAATTGTGCTCTAAGCTCTGTAAGATCGTTAATGGTGATGGCAACCGGGAATAGATGGCTGACATCCAATCCCAAGCCTACGCCGACCGTTTCAATACCGCTATCCCGGCAGCGCTGCAAAAGCTCCAGTGTGCTGAGCGTATCGTTGGGCTGACCATCGGTCATCACCATCAACACCTTGCGCGGTTCTCGGCAACTCAGCAGTGACGCCGCACCAAACCAAATCGCTTCGGTCATCGGCGTACTGCCAGTGGCGGCCAGCGAAAAAGCACCGGTTCGGGCATTCACACGTTGGCCATGTTCGAGCAATCTAAACACCGAATCGTCTTGATGGCCTGGAAACGCGGTCACGCCAGGATTGACTCCCGGAATGCCTTCAAAGGCCAACGCCAGTGCTAAGGTGGCTTCCAACGCAATCGGCATCCGCGATCCAATGGGCTGACCTTGGCTATCCGATACCTGATAACCCATGCTTTCGGATTTATCCAGTAACAGATGCATGGCCGTATTGGGTGCTGTTTTGGCCTGTTTGCGTTGAAACAGCTTGGTTTCGCCTAATGGCAAACGGTGTAAACGCTTGCCATCCATCCGCCGACCTCGACTGGCGTGTTGCGAGCGGTTTAAGGTTTGCGATTGCACCAAGCCTTGCAAAGCGGCACGGATTTTTCCCGATTCGCCTTGCACCTTACGCAGCAAAAATGCACCGGCTCGCTCGTCCATGGGCGGCTCGTGGCCACTGGGCATCAACAGTTCCGATACGTTTTCAGCTGCTAACGACAACACCGATTTCAGCGATTCGAATAAATCCTGCTCGATGTCACCGTCTCCTGCGGACAACAAGGTCTGCAAGACACTCATAGGGTTGGCAATCTCCGTGCTTTCTTCATCATCACCTTGCGGGTTGGATGAAGAACTGTCGGATGACGTTGTCGGGTCATCGCTAGGATTTCCCGGATTCGAATCATCGTCACCCTCCGATTCTGAAGACGCGTTGTCGCCAGTGTCGGTAGGTAAACGTTGATCTGGTTCCATTTCATCCTTGGAATCCGGACAGTCCGAATCGGCAGAGTCAGTGTCTTGTTCTGCATCATCCGTATCAGTCTGGTCAGACAATGTATCCTCATCTACCGATTGCTGGGCCTGATTACGCTGCCGTTGTTGCTCGAACTCCTGCTCAATCATGGTCAGGATGCGATCGGTCAAATGCAGACAATCACTCTCCGATTGCAAGCCCTCCGGGACTTCTGACAACAAGCCTTTCAGGCGCGTCACGGCACCTTTCGGAAACGTTGCTTTCAATGCCGCTTCGGTTTGCTCGACCAAAGGCAGTAAGGCCGTTTGACCTAACACCCTGGCACGCAAACTTTTCAACACGAAACTGTACAGAATATTGGCCGGATGATCATCAATGCTGCTGGCCACAAAGTCCCCTTTGACAATCATCTTTTCAATCACGGTGCGGATGGTCAGCCTGGTACCCGGAAAGTCCTTGGCCAGTTCGTGCTCGATGCGGACATCTTCGATGGCATTGCATAAGCGCCGGCGCAATACCGAATGTCCAAAGCGCAACGTAAAATCCGAATAACGAATATGCGCGGCTTCGTGGGCTAAAAGGCCCCAGGCGACATCCTGATAATCCGGATCGTCGCCCTCATAGGCTGGCAGCCAAATGGTTTGGCCATCGGTTTCGGCTTTATCACCGCCGACACTGACTTTGACGCCAAATCGATTGCCAATGGCCGCCGCGACGATGGGAAATGCGTTGTGTAAGGTTCTATTTTTCATGGTGTGCTCCTAAATAAAGGGCAAACCATGACCCCAGCGGGACATGAATTTGCCCCAGTGGGTGAAAAGTTAAATTAAGTCAGATCAGAACCAGTAATCCTGGTCGGAATCGTCCGCCTCCTCATCGTCTCCCGCCGTCACCATTGCCGGTTCTGCTGAATGCTCAGAAGGGTTGGATTCATCTGCATTGCTCTCGGTTACCAGTTTGGTCTGATTTTTATCCAGCAAGACCTCAAGCGCCCAGTCTTCCGATGCCGATTCCGGTTCGAATTCATCATCAAAGATGCCGTCAAACAGATCGGTAAAATCGGGACTGTCTGAAACGTTTTCAGCGATGACGGGTGTTGGTTCGGTTGCGATTGTTGCTGCTGTTGGTACCATTGGTGGCTCTAACTCGGCGTGTTCGGCGATTTCATCAACGTCCGTTTCTTCAACAACGGGTGTTTGATTAACCAACAATCCTTCACCGTGCCGCCGGGTTTTATCCGGATCGGACAACAGCATCGCCGTGGCTAAAATCTCCTGCAAAATGCTGCCTTCAATGGCGCCTTTGTTGGGAATTCTCGCTAATAGGTCGTCAATGGTGCTGACGACCGGTGCGACCCGATGATCCAGAAAACCTAGCCCATCGAGTTTGTCGCGCATGCGGCGAATCGGCCGTAACGCATTACGCGTTACTTGCTCTTTGCCCAGCAACGATTGCTCGATGAGTTGATTGGCTTCCACGGAGATTTCGTAGAACATCTGCTCACTGAGTGAACCGATTTTGCTGTCTAGACGCGCGACATCCGCTGGCTGCAAACTGTCGGGCAAACTGACGCTGACTACCAGAAAATCAAACGACAACCGCGTCGAGACAAACTCCACCGAATCCACCGCTTGTTCAATGATGCCGGCAAACTCTGGATGGCGAACCACCCAGTCATTGACCGCGGCATCGTAGCCAGCAATAAACTCGGTTTTAGCCGCTGCAAAATCCAGCGCAATGCGCTCGAGCTCAGCGGTAATACCAGCGGCCGATTCAACCGGCACGGCAAAGCCACCCAGAAACCGGGTGCCGACGCGTAAACATATGCGTTCGGCTTCCTTCTTCAGGCGGTTGAACACCGTCAGCTTATCGGGATCGAGCAAACGTTTAGACCCTAAGCTGGCTAAATCCTCCGGCGGCAATTTGCTGCCATCGGCCAGCACCAAGTCTTCTTTTTTCAGTTTCTTGCGGGCGCCGTAGATATTGGCGTCCACTTTTATCAAGACCACGCGGTCTAATATCACTTGCGTTTCATGGGACATGAGAACCTCCTAAATTGAGAGGCACACCCATCCCGTTTGGGCTAATGTGCCCCTTAGGGTTAAATGAAAATACTAATGCGGTTAAAACCAGCAGTCGTCCGTGTCGGACATGGCCGCTGCCAGATTTAATCGGGGTTTGAGCAAACCTAAGATTTCAGCAGTTTCTCGAATGCTGTCGAGGTCGGTGCCAAAAAACACCAGCACGTCCTGTTCAGCTTTCAGATCGACCGAGAGATCTCGGGCGGTTTCGGTGGCAATATCGATGTCCACGCCTTTGAAGCTTTTTGCTTTCAGTGCCAGTAAAAACAGCCAAGGCAAAACGCCATGCGCTGATTTGATTTGACCACTGAGTTCAAAAGTTTCAGCATTGAGGGTGGCATCAATGAATTGTTGCCAGCCATTCCATTCCTGTTCAGGCGTAGCATCACCATCCGACACGTTTTGAATAACCCCGATCAGTCGCCTAACCTCGATACCCAAGTCCACTCGAACCGCCTGCTTTGCATGGCAATCAATGGTCCAATATAGCGACTCGACTGGCGGTGTTGGCATGGGTTCGGGATTTGAATCAGGTTCAGGCAATTGTGATGGCGTTGCCGAAGCCTTACCCGGAAACACCACCTTGCCGTTCACATCAATATCCACTGCGCCGACCAACACATAGCCTTTGGCCTGCTTTTGTCGTTCGATGTCGAACTGCTTAACGCCGAAACGATTACTAACACCGGGTAAACTATCTGCCGTTTTGCCCCAACGGGTGGTGATTGATCCATCCGAATTACTCCTGACTGCCCAGTCCTTGGAACTGCCGTCACTGTTACGATGACGATATAAATTCCAGGCGGCCATGGTTACACCTGCCAGTCATCGCCAAACACATCTTTCGCAATGCGATGAATCGCTTCGCGTTCGGCGGGTTCCGCCCGAAAGGTCAAGGCCCGGTCCAAGGAATACGCCAAGGCATTGGGCGCACTTTTGAAAGTGGCCACTAACGATGCCCAGCGCACTAAACCGCGCGTGGATAAGGTCACTGATAACATGCCACCGCCATCCGCACCGCCGATAAAGACTTTACGAATCTGATTGGCGACTTTGATCATGCTTTCGCGTACCGTTTCCGGCATGCTCGGCACCACATCGGCCAACAGTTTCATTTCATCTTCCGGTTCCGGGTAACCGACTTCCATCAGTCGAAACCGATCCAGAAAAGCGAGGTTTTGCCGTAACACGCCTTGGTACAAGCCCGACTGATCGCCAGACCCAGCACTATTGCCGGTGGCGACCAAACGAAACTTCGGGTGCGGGACAATTACATCGCCGGTCTGCGGAATCGTCAACGGCTTGCCTTCGACGATTTCATTCAAACCGATCAACTCGGCCGGATCGATCGCATCGATTTCGTTAATCAACAGCACATGGCCTAAGCGAACCGCCAAGGTCAACGGGCCATCGATCCACTTCATCGCGCTGCCGTCGACCAGCATGTACTGGCCCAGCAGGTCATTGAGTTCCAGTCGACCGTGACCGGTGACCGAATGCACGCCCCAATTGAGACGCGCCGCAACTTGTTCCAACAACGAGGTTTTACCGGAACCTGTGGGGCCGGTCAGGTATAAACCGTCGCCATTGTGCGCGCCTAAAAACGCCAACACGTCGCGCAAGTGATCCTTGCGAAACACATACGGTTTTTGCGCAGGCACATAGACATTTTGTCCAGGGATAAAGCCTTCCACTTTCATGGAGGCCGGTGCAGGTATGCCGAAAGTGTCGGCAATGGAATAAGATTGATACATGGTGAACTCCTTATGCTTGGGTTAAACCCGCAACATGAGGCACACCATTCCCCTGACGGGTAGTGTGTCCCCGTCGGGTTGAGATAATTTCCTGGCAAGCCAGGGGTTTAGTACGTTGAACGATAAAAGGTTAAAGCGTTGTCAAAACTACCATTAGCGAGGCATCGATACTGACATTCGCATCAGGTTCGCCAATTCCGCGCGGGCGAGGATTTCCTCGTCCATAAAGCGCAAAATCCGCCGAATGTCAGCTTTGAAATCCGGGTCTCGGGTTTGACCGAGCATCTGCCGAACCACACGCTGTTTATCTCTAATCTCGTCAACACTGGCCGTTTCCAACCAGCAAAACAGGCATTTCCAAAAGTCTTTATTCATAGCGAACCTCCTTTGTTGATAAAAGGGGCCACCATGATCCGCTAGGGTGATGAACCCCGACGGGACTGCAAACCAGGCTTGACGCACCTGGCACATGAAAGTGATTCACCTTCATGCCGCCTCAAAAGCGGAACGCCGGTTTACACCGGATTCAGCGTGTTTCGAATGAAACAGCCAAACTGTTTTCCTGCTAAATTCTCCTCACTGACGTCAAAACCTGAGGTCAGAACCAGAAATCAGCGCCGACCATCTCTTTCAACGCGTCCGCATCGAAAGGCACTTCCGCCAGCCTGCCGGAGTCATCCCGACAGGTTATGCGGACGCGGCTGGACGGTTGCTTTCGGTAAGTGTCAAGCATTGCTTCGGTGACATCCGGCAGTAGCGCCTTCATCACCGCTTTGTAATCCACACTGCCTTGGATCTGAAAGCGACTGACACGTAAACCCGAATGCTCGGCTGCCATGTAATCCCCCATCAACAACACCAAGGTTTGCTCGATGTCGAATTGAGTGGCTTCCAACGCTTTGAGCTGGGCTTTCAGGTCATCGATCTTTAACGCCTGGCTGCGATAATTCGCCGCCAATTGCTGCCATTGCAGTTCGGCATGGCCTTTAGGTAGATAAAGATCGCGGTCAGGATTTTTTTCGGGTTCCTGTCGCTGTTTGACGTTCGACCAGAATTCCATGGCGGTATCGACGAGCCGGTTTAAAAAGACTTCATCCCGCTCGATCTCAAACTCCACATCCTGACCTTGGTGATAGAAGAACAAAAAGCCGCGTTGTGCATCCGCTACCAGCATTTGCTGTTGCACTTGGCACCAGTAAAGCTGATAGGCTTCAGACTGTTCACGGTTCAACATCACATCCAGAAAAGTCGTTTCATGTGGGCATTTGACTTCGACCGGTTCGTTGTTTTCCGACAAACCATCGAAGGACGCCCGCATTAGCGAATACCAATCAGACTCGCCGCAGAGGGGTAGCAGCATTACATCGTGCTTTTCCTCGAAGCGTTGCAAGGCCTGCGGCTCGTTTTGAATGCCGGCTCGGATCAACGGGTTGTTGTCCAGACTTTGTTCCAGCACGAGACCCGTCTTTTCCGCCCATAACCGCCAAGGGGTTTTGTGCGGCGAACGATTCATAATGATCGCCGCTTCACTGGCGCTGACACCTTGTGAACGCCATAACCGCCATTCCGGTGATCGCTGAGAGACATTGATGACTTTCATCACCGATACTCCTGCAATTGGATATGGCAGCCTAGCCGCAGCGTCGACACGCCGCGTTTAACGAGTTGGTTTTCACAACGCCGAGCCCAGTGATAGTCTGCAAACAGCAGCAACACGAGATCGGGGGTCGGCATGACCAAACCGCCATAGCTTTCGACCAGACTTTGCAGCTCTGGCTTGGTAGGTGCTTGGATTTCATGGATAGAATTGCCCGGACTCCAGTTGCGCTCCAGGTAACCACGGCCATGCCGGCGAATCACCGTGGGTGAATCGTAGCGATGCCAGTCGGTATGACACGGTATACGGTTGGATGATTGATCAATGGCATTCATGACATCTCCTCTTAAACAAAAGGGCGTCATGAATTTCACCCCAAGGGCGATTCAATACGCCCTGGTAGGGTTGAAAATAATTACCGGCAATTTACCGGCGCTTGATAGTTAAAACGGCTAAGGCTGACGTGCCGATCCCAAGGTCTCGCGAGCCTTGTTCAAAGCCTCTGAAGCTGGATTAGTAGCGGGTGGCATACCAGAAGCGTCTATGGGCTGATGATTAACATCACCCTGAGCCGACGTGTTCTTGGCAACGGCTGAGGCTTTATCCAGTTCAGCAATGGCATAGGTCAGATCCAGTCCCACAAACTTGTTATTGGCATAGTCGTAGGCGGCTTTCCAGGCACCGGCAAGAGCGGTGCGTCTAACCAGTTCACTGACCGCTTTTTGTACCTTGGGCGGTATCATGGATAAATCAATCACCCGCGGTGGTTCGACGCTGCCGACAATCGCATCATCGATAACGTCCGCTTCTTCGATACGACTGGCAGTGCCGTTAATCACACTGCTGTCATTCATGTCGTCGATGCTTTTGCCATCCATTTCCTCGGCCGCGTAACCGCATTCCTCCGGAAAGGCTGCCCGTAGCGAAGCTGCTTTACCGCACTTGGCCAGCTGACCTTTGGGTCGCTTGATCCACATGGCTGTTGGCACTTGTGAGTTTTTGCCGCCGGCGGCGCTATAGGCTTCTTGCCAATACACTTCCTCGGTGAATGCACAGCGCTTGCCGCCCACAATCCGGTACACCGTGACCGCCACCCATTCGGGAAACGTCACAGTAACGCTAGATTCCTGCCATTGATCGTTGTCATCCTTGTAGCGTCCTGTGAACGTTTTGGTCATATCCGGGCCCCAGGCGGGTCTGTCCATGCCGGCCCAGACTCCTGTTCGAGACGCGGTGGTCTGGATTTCCATGATGGACGGCCAGACGGTTTCGACATTGCGACCCAAGGCGGCACTCCACATCGGCACCACATGGACTGGTTTTTTGAAAATATCCAGTTTGCGGGCCTTGCAGTAATCCAGCGCCATCATGATGGCTTCCGGGGTTTTAGCCGTTGGGAACGTCACGTCGGTGAGGACTTTCCAGGACTGCTCCGAAATGCCATAGACCTGATTGACATCGATGGGCATTGGCAGATTGCGGGTTTTCACAGGATTATTGCGAGGTTGATTGCTCATGGCGTGTCTCCTTAAAAATTAGAGGACGCAATGCCCCGGTTGGGGAGTTACGTCCCCATCGGGTGAAACACCTAAACAGCAGATGCTGCCAGGCGGGTTAATTAAAGATCAATCTGAATAGCGGATAACTTTTGCCAAGTGGCTACTCAGAAAAACGGAATGTCATCGAAGTCCTCATCCAAGCCTGCGTCATTAGCCTCAGTAGGCGGTGTAGAAGATTGACTGGAGTGACGAGGAGCCCCGTTTTCATCAGCACGGTCCAGCATCTGTAACTCACGGACAACCACTTCCGTGCGGTAGCGTTTTTCGCCGTTTTTATCCCATTGCTGGGTGCGAAGACTGCCTTCAATGTAGATTTTGCAGCCTTTGTGCAGATACTGCTCGGCGGTATCAGCCAGTTTTTTGAAAAACACCAACCGGTGCCACTCGGTGTGTTCCTGTTTGGCTTTGGCTTGGTCCTTCCAAACTTCGCTAGTCGCCAAACGGATTGCCACCACCTTACCGCCGTTATTGGGTAAATACCGAATATCCGGCTCGGCGCCGAGTCGGCCCAGTAATATGACTTTGTTTACACCACGACTTGCCATGATGAAATCCTCCAATCGACCGCGCCCGACAAAAAAGAAGTAAACCCACCTGCGCGGCGATGGGTAAAGTCCGGCAGGCTCACCCGGCTGGGAATAAGCTTTCCCAGGAACAGGGTTCAAAAACGAAAACACATCAGGCTTGACGCACCTGACACGCCGATAAAAACCATCGACGCCGCTTAAAAACGGAACGCCGGCCGAAACCGGATCAAGCTATCTGGAAAGACAGCATGAAGAGTGGGAAAGTATTGCTGGCAAAAAATGAATGCCTAGAAAGATCAGGTAGGCAGCGGCCAATAACACTTGGCGCCATTGAAGCAGAAATGTTTTAGCGTGAGCTTGCAGCTAATATCGAATTCACCATTAGCTGCAAAAGGGATGAAAAAATCTTCGATTACTATCGGAGTCCATCCCACACTCATCAAGGAATGCAAATGGCTGAAACTTCTGCCCCAGTAAAACCGGCTCGATTTGAGATCAGCCGCCCGGTATTTGAACGCACGTTCAAGATCAACAGCGAACAGGCGATACGGGTCATTCGCAAAAGCTATGACCGGCTGATTAAGTCGCTATATGCGATCGATGTGATTTTGCGCATCGTCGGCCAGGAACAAGCCATTGATGAAATCGAGGCTATCGTCAGCTCGATGATTGCCGATTGCGCCGAACAGCTTCAGCAGGAAAAAGCCCGGCTGGAAAAACTCAAAGCCGACAACGGCATAACCGAAACACCGACCTACACTCATCCGACCGAATTTGTCGCCCGCATCGCCTCTCCGCAGATTGCCCAGTTTGTCGAGCTGATTCGCTTACTCGATCAACTGATGATCGTCATGGATACGTTGTGGCTGTGCCAGGTCATCGACAATAAGCACTGCGTGGAAGCCCGATACCATTGGCAGCAACGCTTGCAGCGCTTGGCCAACCGGATTGTCACGATAGAACGGCAGGCGCATCGGGCGGCATATGCGCAAGGATTTGGGGAAGAAGTCCGTGGCGCAAGAGAAGCGTCTGGGTTGCCCTCAGAGCCAGAGGTTATTGTAGAAAACGATGTTCATGAGGACGCGAATATCGTTGTCGGCGACCACTAATACAAAATTAGAAAGCGCAGTTGCCTGTCCTGATGGATTTCCTCGAACCGTGAGTACAGTTGAATCTATATTAATTTCAACCAATCCGAAAAGTTGTCAAAACTGACGATTTCCTCAGTCGCAAGCGGTAAATCTTGCAGATACTTAAACGGGACTGGTCTACTGACGACAAGGGGATTTCGAATTTTAATATCGTGGGCCTCTAGTTTGGTAAATTTCGCAATTTGCTGGATATTATCTTTCGACCAATTCGTTCGGCGAATATGCTTATAAAGATGGTCATCCACATTGCCCTTAAATCGCTGACAGGCTAAGGCTATTTCGGCGACTGTACGGTAGCGTTTTAATCGTTTGCACTCAATAATTAATACTTGGCCATCCGATCGCCACGCCAATACGTCAATATCTCCTAAATTTGGTGACTTGGGTGCATTAAGCTGAGTTAATTTCAATTCTGTCTTGGTTGACCAGCCTTCAGAACAAAGTAAAGATGCCACTTGGTTGGTAAATTCTCGGCCAAGTCCATCTATTGTTTTGCCAAGCAAAGCCCTCATTTCTCTGGAACTAAACACGTCTTTATCAAAGGATGCTTCTTGAATGCTATCAAGAACATATCCAATCGATTCTCGTAAAGAGCCAAGCCCATAAATCAACTTTTTGGCCGAATCTAGGTCGCAGACAACAATTGGCTTAAGACTCAACGAAAGTCGGCGCTCAAAACGCCACGGATTGATGTCTTTAGCTTTGTAAGGCGGCTCGGCAATTAACCAAGCAGGTCTCGTGTGTAATCCAAATGAGTTTAAGAACGCGTTAACGTCACCAATTGTGACACCTTCAGCAGCTCGGTTATCGGCTATTTCTTCAATGGTGGTTTCTACCAATACGGTCTTATGCTTAAAACCAAGATCTTGTAATTCACCTATGATTTCTTTAAAAGCATGGAGCGTAAGTCCATATTCCTTATGCCAAGCGGTGAGAAACTCTGTGGAGTTAAAAATTGAATCCTCGGTTTTCGTTGACTTAGTTTCATTAAATCCTACCCATTTTTCATAGTTGGCGGCCGCATACGAATATGCTTCGCCAAAAATGTCTTTATGATATGGCTTTGTGACTTGTTCAAGCTCATGAGCTACGAGTGAATGTCCACCATTTGGGTAAATCGTAATCCCGTTGCCACAGAGCTTGTAATATAAAATATCAGATTCACGGCCTAAGTTAATAAGGATCACCATTAATCCAATCAATTCGTCAATCGAATATTCATCAGGCAACACGCCATTAATTAAAGGGCATTCGCATATGGCTGCCTCGATTAACGCGCGAATCGCTATTTTTAACTGAATATGTTCTTGTTCGATTTTTGCTGCAGCATCGGTTCCTTCATTAGGACCATAAAGACCCACAACGGCTCTAGCAGTATATTTCCAGCGCTTTCTTTCTCTTAATAGGCTCTCGTGCATTTGAAATAACGTGGAAATCATTTCAACACGATCAAATTTTTTAAGAATTGATACTAATTTGTCGGCGATATTTTTAACGGATTGATTAAGTGCATGGATACTTTGTTCATGATTTAAAAAAACTGCTTTTTCTGACGACGGCAACCACGTAAAAACATCTACTGAAATCGACTTGATGTGTTCGGTAGGTTCTTGATAGGTGCGTTTTGAATTTGCAGATATCAAGTAATCTACGTAATCGTCTATTTTAAAGGCATGGAGAATTCTGGCATCTTGTCCACCAAGTATGCCAATTGCTTCTTCGTCACAATTGAAAAATTCTGCATCGTTGTTATTGGATAATAAGCAAAGGGCATATATAACCCTCGATAGGAGGAGGCGTTCCCCAAAATTGTCAACGCCTTTGAAATTTTGAATAAACCCAGTTTCAGCGATGAGCTTTACAACAGGAATTCTTACATGGCGCCGCACATGTATGTCTTTGGCGTTATCTAATTCAGAATCATTAATCTCCGGACCAACGATTTTCGTCAGGTCGATTATTATTTCTAATACTGGGAATTGGAAAATGAATGCCGAGGAAAGGTGATTTAATGTCCTATGAAGTAATAGTTGCAAGGCTTCCCATAATTTGAATGCTAGATCACGGACTTCGGTATCATTAGGCGCAAGTACTGTTAGCCATATCGTTGTTCCCTGATGGTTTAAGCAAAAACTTAATAATCCCATGTCAACGTGCTCCATGCTTACGTAGGATGGAACCTCCCGCAAGGATCGATAAACAGCTTGTTCGTTGCCGTGTTGAACGACCACATTGCCTTTGAATAAATTAGGCTCACAGTGTTCGTCTACCGCCATTCGACGTTCACGGCGATAATCTGCAACAAAATCAGAGCCAATTTGAATAACACTACCTTGATCATGTGGCACTTCTGCCGCGCGGAGATGAAAACCTTGTTTTAACCAAAACGCATACAAGTTAAGTAAACCGTTTTGAAACGGGAACTGAAGTCCTGTCTTTTCTAATTCTTGCTTCTGATTCATTAACAAAATCAGCCTGTCCATCGGGCCATCCGAATCCCTGAATAACATCTCAAGATCATCAAGATGAGCGGTTTCGAATGTCCATTTGGTACGCTCCTGTGGCGGAGTAACCATGCAACCTTGACCTAAAAATCCCATCAGCCAGAAGGTATGGCCAGAATCCAAGTCAAAGTTTTCATCAAGAAAATCTCGTACGGTATTTAAGTGGTTTTCCACCAGCTTTTCATTAGTTGTGGATAATTGGCTGACTTCCCTTATACCGTATTGATTCATTACGCTAAGATCATCGGCGACCATCAGAAAGTGTAAAAATCGCCGAGTACCTACCTGGACAACGGAGCTACAACATATACCGTTGAGCCAAGTAATTTCTTCAGGCAGTTTGATTTTATTTAATCGGTGGCGACTTCCGAACCGAGTTGCATTAAAAAGCCTGCGCTGTGCGCATCCCATAAGATTGGACTGTAGATTTTCTAATTGCCCAGCATTGGACGCACCTTTCAGAATATAACGACGTATGGCGTAGGTGATTGCATTGGGTAATGCGACCACATAATCATTGCCGATTTTGACTACCGGCTTTTGGTGAAGAGTTGATTCTTCATTATGCTGACCCAGTAATTTTTGGCATTCGGATAAATCGAATAAAAATGGCTCTAGCTGGTTATGATCAATTCCAAGTTGTTTCAGATCGTCAGGGTTGAATACAACGCGGTTCGACCATTCTTTCAATGGGTTGGCGGGCACCAGTTTAATGATTGCTCTGGGTGCTGAATACTCCATATGCCAACGTGGTAGACCTGCTCGTTCAAGCACTGCATCAGAAAGTCGTAATAGTGCTATGGCAGGTTCAAGCCAGGATTTTTGGCTAGCATCACCAGTGAGCGTCAACGTTTCGATAAGTAATGTCGTTGCGCTGTCAGCAGATTCCCACAGTCCGCCCAAAACACGGAAATCGCCCTCTGGTGTAATAACATTGACGACAAATGTGTCTTCAGGAGGATCTTCCATTTTTGCAATATCGAAGTCCCCCGCATGTCGATTCAACCAATGATTCATGTGCTGCCAAGTTGGTATTTTTCTTCCGCAACAGCACGCAACAATCAGGTGTGTGAGTAGTTCGATTCGATAGCTATTAGCCTGGAAACTCGGCACTGTTGCAATCCCTGCAACCATCGACAGACTGGCTTTCAATTCGTATTTTTCGAGGATTTTGGCTAACAGTCTGGACTTTGGGTGCTCCAGATGATTGGTGGCGCCTCCGATCAAAGAATTGAAGAGCGGATCAGCTAATTGCATTTAGTTTTGTGTTCGCCCGTTGCATTTGAAAAAAGTCGTTCCAGCGTGGCCGGGATTAGCGCTTGATTGGCTTCGCGGATTGCCTTGTGCGATGTTTTTAATTGTTGAACACGCTGATGCATTTCGCGGATTTTGAGTTGTGTTGACATGGGGGGAACCGGCATTTCGTAGTTCAAAAATACCGATGGTTGAAGCCTTCGACGACGGACATTAGTGCCTCCGCTTATTCCTGCCAGTTCTGGCCATACTGATGGCGTACGAAAGTAAATGTCGATTATCTCCGGCAAGACGGCATCGGTATCAATAGTGAACACCGGAAATTCGGGGGATACCACCATTCCATCGCAAGCTTCGGGAACGACACCTAGTGCGCCTTCCCATGCCATGAGTTTGGGGTAAATAAAGTCGCCAGTCTTTACGGTGGATAGTCGCGGATAGGCAAACTCGCTTCCGGCTTTGTTGACACTGGCAAACACGCCGCGCCCGAACGAATATACCCCGGCGAATTGATAATTTTCTAGTTGATCGACTGCGACATCAGGTTGTCGTAACGATACCAGTTCCGACATTTTGCGCTTGGTAATGCCTTTTCCGGAAGGCGAAAAAATATAGTTGCGAATCAAAGCTTCGGCATCGGTTTCCGTCGCATCCAGATGTTCGTTGACTTGCCGCACTTTGTCCGCCAATTGATCCAGGCGGGCAACGATGGTTTGCTGCTTTTCTAACGAGGGTAATTGGATTTGCTGAGTTAAAAATCGATCTTCTTTAATTCGAACCCGGTTGGTTGTACCTTCGCTAGCAGCTTTGCATAGCTCAACAAAGGGTGTTGACCGAACTAGCCAACCCATGAATGAAGAGTCGAGCTTTTCGGCAAATTCGAATGATGGAAAATCGTTACTAACGATTGCGCCATCCAATTCCGGGGGAACAATGCCGATCGCACCATTTCGGGCATCAATCTTCGAGAGAATAAGTTGATTGGCTCGAACCACTTGGCGAGATGTTCCTACATCGTTACCTTTTACTTTGCCCCTGCTGATAACGCCTTTACCCCAAAGCCGAATCGTGACTTCATGATATTCAGTATCGAAATCAAGTATTGCAGTCTCATTGCTTCGCCTAAGCAACTCACCTAAAGAAACCATGGGCCACCGACTCATGCCTCATCCTCATTTTTCGAACCCGTAAACCGCCGCGCTTCCAACTCAAACCGCGACCGCTCCAATTCTTCCGCCAACAGCTTTTCATCCGGCAATACGGTTTGATATTCGGCGGCAAGAACTTTATTCGGCAGGTTGTCCAAGGCGTAATGCGCTTCCGCTGCACCTTTGGCGGCGCAGAGTATCAGGCCCACCGGCGGGTTTTCGCCGGGTTTCATCCAGTGCTCGCGGGCATAATTCAGGTATAGGTGCATCTGGCCGGCGTCGGCATAGCTGAACTTGCCGACCTTGAGATCGATCACCACCAGGCATTTCAGGCTGCGATGGAAAAACAGCAAGTCGATGCGAAACCAAGTATCGTCGAGCCGCAAGCGGCGCTGGCGACCGACAAAGGCAAAGTCGTCGCCCAATTCCAGCAGAAAATCGGCCAAATGCTGGATCAGCGCATCTTCGAGATCGGATTCCGAGTATTGGTCTTTCAGGTTGAGAAATTCCAGCACGAACGGATCCTTGATGGCTTGTTCCGGCGTAATGGCGTCATCCGGTTCTGTGTGTTCCGCTTGCGCCAACATCGCCACTTTGTTTTTGGATAATGCCGTTCGCTCGTAAAACTGGCTGTTGATCTGCCGATCCAGTTGCCGCACCGTCCAGCCGCAACGCAGGGCTTCGGTTTCGTAGAAGCCGCGCGCTTCCGGCTTTTTGACCGACAACAAACGTACATAGGCCGACCAGGGTAGCGGGAAGGCTTCGGCCAAGGTTGCGAGGGTTGGTGATTGTCCAGACGCTGTCTGGATAATTGGCGTTGAAGAAGATTCTGCAGACAATGTCTGCTGAATGGGTGACATGAAAGATGGCGCAGACAGTGTCTGCGTATTTCGGGAAGAAATGCCAGACACTGTCTGGCAAATTTGCTCCAATGGCCAGGCTAGATAAAACGCCCGCATTTGCTGGAGATTACGAACGCTAAAGCCCCGGCCAAAACGATTGGTCAAATCGAGAGCAAGACGTTCAGTTATGGCATCACCATACGCAGCGCGGTCTTCACCGCCTTGTTCGAATTCGACGATGCGGCGGCCAATTTCCCAGTAACTGGCCGTCATTAAGGCATTGACGCTACGGGCGGCAGCGCGGCGAGCGTTTTCCAGTAACGCGACAATATCGGTATGAATGTTGCCGTAAGCAATAGGCAAATCGTTGGTTTCGCTCATAGCTCCACCTCATGTTTTAAAGTCTCGACTCGGGACGCTGGAACGTCTGTGACTGGGTTACCACGCGGAGCGTGGGAACCATGGCATTGAGATTTCCGAGACAGTGCCTCGGAAATGTTCATTGTTCCACCTCATGTACCAAGGTTTCGATCTCGCCCAATAAACGCATCACTTCGGTTTCGTGACTGCGCATACTGGCGATCAGGTCTTTGGGGTCGGCGTGTTCCAGGCCGGCCTTGGCGTGGGGATTCTTTTGGTCGAGATTATAAATCGGCCAGTACAGCGCATCACCTTCGCTCTGCGCGGCTTTGGCGGCGGCTTCGTGGACTTGTTGCTTGGCTTTCAGGTCGCGTAGTTTAGTTTGCAATGCGGCTTTGTCACCGTTGCCGACGGCGGACACGGCTTGTTCCAGTTCGCGAATCTGTTTGCCCAAGGCCAGCGCGGCGGCGCGTTCGCTTTCGGCGCGTTGCCAGTGCGGTTCGGCGGCGGCCAAGGCTGCCGCGCGTTTGCCGGCAAAATCGACTTTCCAGGCTTGCGGGGTTTCCTCGCGGTTGTGCCACCAGTTTAAGGCCGGTTCCAGTTCCTCGAATTGCAACGGTGCGGTTTTGCTGTATTTCTTGCGGCCTTCCGGTAACGGTTGTTCGTAATACCAGATGGTTTCGGTGGGGCCGCCGCGCTTGAAAAACAGCAGGTTGGCCGGGATGTCGGTATACGGCGCAAACACGCCTTGCGGCAGGCGGACGATGGTATGCAGGTTGAATTCTTTCAGCAGTTCTTCCTTGATGGTGGCGCACACGCCATCGCCAAACAGAGTGCCGTTGGGCACGACCACGGCAGCGCGACCTCCACGTTCCGCGCCGAAGCCCGCGTAGCGCAATTTACGCATGATAAATTGCAGGAAGAGCAGGGCGGTCTCGGCGGTCTGCATGTTGGCCGGGAAATTGGCTTTAATGCCGGCTTCTTCCTCGCCGCCGAACGGCGGGTTGGTCAGGATGACATCGACGCGTTCGCTATGGCCGATTTCAGTGACGCGGCGTTCCAGAGTATTGCCGTAACCGATCTGCGGGGCCTCCAGACCGTGTAACAGCAAGTTCATCTGCACCAGCATATACGGTAGCGGTTTGGCTTCCTGGCCTAACAGCGTTTCGCGCTGAAGTATCCGGCGGTCATCGGGCGTAGAAACTTGTTGAAGCAAGTGATCATAGGCTTCGACTAGAAAACCGCCGGTACCGCAAGCCGGATCGAGCACGGTTTCGCCGAGCTTGGGGTCGGTGACTTGCACCATGAAGCGTACCACCGGGCGCGGAGTATAAAACTCGCCGGAATCACCCGCCGCATCGCGCATTTCCCGCAGCATGGATTCGTACAGATGCGACAGGGTGTGAATCTCTTCGCTGCTGTTGAAATGAATGCCGTTGATCTTGTTGATGATGTCACGCAATAAAAAGCCGCTGACCATGCGGTTTTGCACGCCTTTAAACACGTTGGCGATGACTTCACGCTGACTGCCTTTCTCACCTTCGCCGGCCAAACCACGCAGATAAGCGAACAAGCCTTTACCGCGTTGACCGTCGGGTCGGATGGTTTCGTCCTGGTTGATGAAAGACAATAATTCCTCGCCGGTGACGCCGTCTTCCCGTGCTGCCCAATCCCGCCAGCGATAAGGCGATTCGACGATGCCTTGATAGCGTTTGCCGTCCAGCTCGGCTTCCTGTTCGTGGAGTAGTTCCAAATCGTCGAGGAATTTCAGAAACATCACCCAGGTGAGCAGCGGCAAGCGGTCGACGTCGCCGTTCAAGCCTTTGTCTTTACGCAGGATGTCGCGCGCCGATTTGATCAATGCGGACAGTTGTTGTGCGGTGGTTAGCTGAGTAGTTAAGGTTTTTTTAGGTTTGGCCATGCAAAGAATGAATAATTATTGGTAGATGGCGGACTGTAATTGCGATACAGCTGCTTTCAGGCCCTGAATGCCGCCGAAATGGCGGTTGGCGATTTCCGTGGGGGTGCCGTATTGTTCGAACGGCTGGATTTTCATCAATTCGGATAAGGCATTGAATTGGCTAATGCCGCGCTCGATGTATTTATCCAGCATCAGCGCGAGGATTTCGCGGGCCGTTTCGCTGTGCTGGCTGAATAGATTTTGTGCCGATTTACGGGCATACTCGGCACGTTGCCGACGGGTCAATAGCGGCGCATTCCAGGCCAAGTGGCAAAGCAGATCGAAGGGATCGGCGTCCGGTAAGTCAGACGACGCTGCGAGTTCTTCGAAGCTGATGCCGCGTTCGGTCAGTTCGCGTAGCAAGTCGCTACGGGTATCCGGGTTGGCCCAGTCGCGCTGGAATTCCTGACTGCCGGGATACATCGAACGCACAGCGCGACCGGAATATTCGGTGTAGCGCACGACTTGCAGTTTCTTGCCGTCGGTATCCAGATCGTAGACCAGGTGGCCGATGACTTCGACCATGCCGCCATCGACATAAAATTTACGCGGTTCCTGCGGCGGATCGGTGATGATTTCACCTTCGCCGTCGGGAGGATTGTCATCGTCCGGCTGGTATTCGCCGGGAATTTCCTGGACTTCGTTATCAATGATCTCGACCGTGGTATCGACAATTTCGCCTTCTTCATCGATGGTGACTTCTTCGATACGCGCGGGATCGCCGTCAAAGTCCGGATCAGCGAAATGTCGTGTCGCCGTTCCGGTGAAATCGATGATGTTGAAATATTCCTTGCCGTAATCGACCTTCAGACGCGTGCCACGGCCGACGATTTGCTTGAATTCCGAGCGCGAACCGACGACACGAGCTAAAACCACGTTTTTCACCATTTCGGCATCGACTCCGGTGGTGAGGAGTTGCGAGGTGGTCAGGATGGCGGGGGTGGGTTTGTCGACATCTTGAAAATGGGCCAAATGGGTCAAGCCGATGGCGCCTTCGTCGGCGGTAACTCGGCAGACGTAATCGGGATATTGCTTGACCAGGTCGCTATTCAGATTGAGCAGTTCCTGGCGCATTTCCGAGGCGTGTTCCTGATCAACGCAAAACACCAAGGTTTTGGCGAAGCGATCAGTACCTTTCAAAAAATCGCTGAGATGCTTGGCCATGGCGCGAGTTCTTGCGCGTAAGGCAATCACGCGTTCGAAATCCTTGGTCTGATATTCATCATCCGGTACCGGGCGGCCGTAACGATCCAGTTCGTCTTTCGAGGGGCGCCAGCCAGCGGCGTCGACGGTGGTAATCACGCGATGCACACGATATGGCGCCAGAAAGCCGTCTTCAATGCCTTGACGCAGACTGTAGGTGTAGACCGGATTGCCAAAATATTCGTAGCTATCGCGCGAGTCTTCTCTCAATGGGGTAGCAGTCATGCCGACTTGTACCGCCGGTTGGAAATAATCTAGCACCGCCCGCCAACTGCTGTCGTTGCGACTGGAGCCGCGATGGCACTCGTCGATGATGATCAAATCGAAAAAGTCCGGACGGTACTGACGAAACACATCGCTGGCGGGATTGGTCAATGCCTGGTAGATGCCGAAATACATTTCCCGGCCTTGACTGACATCGTTACCGGAAATTTTGAAGCGGGCATCGCCGAACGGGGCAAACATCTTGGCCATAGGATCGTCGACCAGAATGTTGCGGTCGGCGAGAAACAGAATTTTGGGGCGGCGGTATTCGCCTGTGCGGTTCCAGCGGCTATTCCACAACTTCCAACACAATTGAAATGCCACGCAGGTTTTGCCCGTGCCGGTGGCCATGGTGGTCAAGATGCGTTTTTGTCCGAGTAAAATCGTTTCGATGATGCGGTTGATGGCAATAACCTGGTAGTAACGGGGAATTTTTCCCGACACCAAGTTAAACGGTTCCAGCAATTGTTTACTGGCTGTTTCAGACAGTGAGGTGGAGGCGGTTAGACGGTGCCAGAGGTCATGGGGACTTGGGTAATGATCAATGATACGTTCAGTGCCCATTGTGTAATCGATTTCGATGATGTGCCGGCCATTAGTCGCGTAAGCGAATTTCAGGCCTAGGATTTCGGCATATTCACGGGCTTGCTGGACGCCGGTTTCAGCGGGGAAGCTGATGCTTTTAACTTCGACGACGGCCAGAGGGAAATCACGCCGGTAGTACAACAGATAATCAGCGCGTTTTTGTTGACCGCGACGGACTTTGCCGCCGGTAACAAAAATCCGACCGTTGGTAAAAGTGCGTTGTTCGCCGATTGAATGGGGCGAGACTGACCAGCCCGCTTGAACCAATTTTGGGGTGACAAATTCGCGACTGGTATCCGCCTCGGTCATGATCGTATCGTGTTTGTTGTCCCTGTCCATCCAGTACTTTCCCGATCGAATGCCTAACGGTTATTATGCAGAATCACTAAATACTGGAATGTTAGCAGCTAAGGGGCTTAACAAGTAAGTATTAACTATTTTGGTACATAGTTATTCAGCAATATTTTGGCCACAATTAATTTAAGTAATATCATTCGATCTCGAAGATCATATTTCTATACAACCAACTTTTATCGAGACACGCATGATTTATAAATCACTGCGGATATTATTTTGCTGCTGAGCCCCCCTATGGTAACGCGGTTTAATAATGGGCAGGCTATGACGCAAGCCACTGCCGACCAACAAAATCAAGGCTAAGCCAAAAAAGACTGACAGCCAATGGCCAGACATGCCCAGCAATTTGCCACTATGCAGGGGATATAGCAGATTGGCCCAATGAGAGGATGGTGTTTTGAGTTTAAGCAGGTTCCATTTTGCCCGTCTACGAACCCCCAGCTTCCGTCCAAGAAGCGAAAACGCCACGGCTGATTCGCGGTGGCCGGAAAATAGATGCGCTCCAACGGAGAGTTGCGGTAACCATTAACCGCTGCATCGACCAATCTGGGCAATGGCAGCGTCGTTAGCTGCTGCGTGGAAGTTGGCATCACAATCGCTGGCGGCGGGTCCAGCCATTGCATCAAAGGCCCGGCAAAGTTGAGCAGCGCCCCCAGTAAGGCTAGAACGGCAATGGGGCCACCCAGCAGCATCCCCGTTTGCCGGTGAATCGTTACTAATCCGGGGAAACACTTTACCCTGCGCCGCTGCCGTTTTGCCGTCGCACTGCGCCTATACCATAGCCACAACCCCATCGCCCAAAGAAACAGTGTTCCTAAGCCGGCCAAGCTGGCGGCGATCTTTCCTGGCAGACCCAATACGCTGCCGCGGTGTAGTTCCCGCAGCCAATCCAATCCGTCCAAGTCGGTGGCATCCTTTGCCTCCAGGATGGCGGTTGTACCGGGATCGACAAATACCATCAGAGGTTCCGGCCCGGCAAGCTTGACCCTTGCGCTATGCTCCGGAGCTGTCGGCAGGAACAGCATCTCCAGGCGGTGCCGGGGATAGTGGTGCCGGACGGATTTGGCCAAGGTATCGGCATCAAGCGATCGATACACCGGGCTTGCCAGGCGATAGGGCGGTGCGGTGTAGCGCAGATCGTCATGGAAACTCAGTACGATGCCGCTGGCGGCAATGATTAGCAGGGGTAAGGCAATCGCTATCCCCAGGTAAAAATGGCCGAACCACAGTTTTTTGGAAATAGCCGCGCACAGAGTCATGCCGGGTTTTTCCCGTTCTGCAGATGCGCTTTGAATGCCCGGAAGGCAACGCCCCGGTCATCGCCCAGCAGGAAAGCGCGAACGCCGCGCTGAAGCCAGTATTCCTTTTGTTCAGGCAAACGCGGCAAGGCACAGAACGGCACATCGTATTTGTGGCAGGCATCGGCGATAGCCATGATCGCGGCCTGCACATCCGGATGCTGGGCCTGGCCGGGCACGCCGTAAGATTGGGACAGGTCGATTGCCCCCTCCAGTACCAGGTCGATACCCGGCACGGAGACGATCGCGTCGATGTTTTCCACGCCGGTCCGGTCTTCGATCATGACCGCGACCAGCAGCTCGGCGTTGGCCCGTTCGAAATAGCTCGGCAAGTTCAGGCGGCCGAAACCCGTGGTACGGCCGCCGCTGATGCCGCGTTGGCCCTGCGGATGGTAGCGGCTGGCACTGACGGCCGCTACCGCTTCGGCACGGTTTTGCACATGAGGGACGACAATGCCTTGCGCGCCGCTGTCCAAAGCGCGCAAAATCGTAGCGGCATCCATGCCGGGCACGCGGACCAAGGTGGTAAGCCCCGCGCATTCCGCGGCCCGGATCATATTTTCCAGGGTTTCCGGATTGGTGTTCACATGTTCCAGGTCCAGGATGACGAAATCGTATCCGGCATAACCCAGCATTTCCACCAGCAACGGCGACGGCACCGAATTCAGCAGACCGTATACCGTCTCGCCGTTACGCAGGGCCTGTTTCAGTTTATTGGTTTGCAGCATGAACCGGCTCCTGCGCTGATAGATAGATATGCCGCGGGTGCAGGTGGCGCAGAAAGTCGTGGTGGGATATATGCCAGGCATAAGCGCCGGCATAAGGAAACACCAGCAGGTCGCCGACCCGCAACCGTCCCACCGGTGCGTCGGTGGCTAAAACATCTTTCGGAGTGCAGAGCTGGCCGACCACGGTGATTTCGGTCTGTTCGACGCCGGGCCGGGGAAACGGATAGGGCCAGTGTTCGCGCGGCAATACCAAAAACGGATGGCTGTGGCCTTGGGCGTAGGGTGTGCGGAAATGGTGGGTGCCGCCGCGTCCGACCGCGAAATGGCGGCCGAAGCATTGCTTGATGTCCAGCACCTGCATCGCGTAATAGCCGCAGGCCGCGGTCAGGTAACGGCCCGGTTCGAAGCGGATGCGCCAGTCCTGCATGTTTTCGCTCTCGACCAATGCCGTCAAACCGGCACTGAACGCCGGCCAGTCGAATTGCCGCTCGGGTTCGCGGTAATTGATGCCGATGCCGCCGCCCACGTTGAGGTGGTTAATAGTGAGCCCGAATTGCTCCCGCCATTGCCGCGCCTGACGGAAGTAACGCGAAAGCAAGGCCAGATGGGCATCGGCGTCCAATTGGTGGGACATCAGGTGGAAGTGGAAGCCATGTAAACGGATTTCCGGGTGTCGTGCCAGCCATGTCAGGCATTGGGGCAGTTGGCCTGAATCGATACCAAACGGGGTGGCCCGGCCGCCCATGGTCAAGGTGGTGGCCGGTACACCGCCCAACGCAAGATTGATACGCAGCAGCACATCGGCCTGCCTGTCCGTACTTCGGGCCAGCCAGGCCAGCCGCCGCAATTCACCCAGGCTTTCAACGTGCAGCAATTCCACGTCTTGCTCCAACGCGGCGGCTAGCTCGGTATCCAGCTTGCCGGGACCGCCGAAAATCACCGGCGTATCGGGGAAATGGCGGCGGACCCAGTCCAGTTCGCCGCCGGATGCGACCTCGAAACCGCGCACATACGGCGCCAGCGTTTGCAAGATCGGCAGGTCGGAATTCGCTTTGACCGCATAAAAGAGTTCGCAATTGCTCGGCAGTGTTGCGGCCAACTCGGCGGCATGGCTATCCAGCGCCGCCAAGTCGTAGATATAGGCGCACAGCGGCTCATCGGTGCAGGCGAGATGAACGGCTTCCGTCACTCGCGCTAACGATCGGTTCATGTCACGCATCCCCCAGATCCAGATGGGCTAACGGGCTGGGCAATGGGATGTAGGTGGACTCGCGATCCGGACGTTTGTAAAAGCGGTTGATCAAGTTGGCCTTGGCGGGGAAGGGCGCGCCTGCCAGCAGGGCATTGACACGCCGCGCCGCATTCGGATTGCCGTGCTGAGCCAGATAGCAACGTAACTGGTGACCGACGATGCGCCACAGGCGAGGTTCCAGCGACGGGTGCAAGGCGCTCAATTGCGCTACAGCCTCGCAGAAATTGTTGACCAGCAGGCAATAGGCGATACGGTTCCAGCCCTGGTCTTCGCTATAAAACAGCGCTTGTCGCACCCTTGCGTCGACGGCGTCGAGCGGAACGGCGTTGAACCGTCCCGCAACCAGCTTGACGCCCTCGAAATCGCGCAGCCAGACGTGGCTGGGCCAGTCATGGGTCAAGCCGACCAGCACGTTCTGCAAGTGCGGTTCGAACACGATGCCGTAATCGAAAAAGCAATGCAGCACCGGCGGCAGCAGCTGTTCGACATAGGCCGAGAACCAGTCTTCCGCTATCGCATCCCACGGCGCGGCTTGTCTTCGCGCCAAACTGCCGATAATGTCCGCCAGCCGTGCCTGGCCCCGGGTATGGTTGCCGAACAGGGAGCCGGCCAGTAGCGGCGTCGCCCCGGCGGTGTCCGCCGGGTCCAGTCCCTGGCGCAGGATCAGGCCGAAACCTTCCGCCGCCTCCCGCTCGGCTGGAGTTTCATCGTTACCCAGCCGCACTGACGCGTAGGCCGGTTCCTCCAGTATCCGTAGGCCAGGGAATTGTGTGGCCAAGCGCGGCCCGATGGTCCGCATGATGTGGGTGACTTGCAGCGCGCCGTCCAGCTCGTAAATGGCATTCTTGCGCACGCAATTGGTGATGCGGACATGCAGGGAACATTTGTAAAAATAGGGATTGTCCGGGTGGAACAAGGTGCGTATCGACGAGGTGGCGAAATAAGTCGGTCCCTGTGGACCCAGGTCACGTAGCCGGTCCTGTTCGAGAGCCGCCTGTACGGCCGGCCGGGACAGTAAATAACGCGCTTGCCAGGGATGCGTCGGCAGCAGGGCGAAATCGTCGTCCGCTTTCAGGCCGGTGGGCGCTTGGGCGGCCAGCAAGGCATCGGCTGATTCCGGCAGCAGCGATTGCTGGAGCCAGTGTTCGCGGCGCACCGCGAAATAATGCAGCGGGAAGCGGGCGCGCAACTCCGGGGCGTAGCTTTGCAGATCCGCAGCCGAAAAGCCTTGGCGGCTCTTCGGTGCCGGGTGGAACGGGTGGCCATAGGCCAAGGATTGCTCGGAATCCAGATAAGCGGCCAAGGTTTTTGGGGGGACTGCCGGTTGCGGCGCCGCGAGAATAGCGCCGGTCACCGCGACGCTGTCGCGGATTTGCTCCAGCAGTTCTTCATTGAACGGGACATCGTTTTGGTTGGCCAAGTCGCGTAGCAGCAACGTGGCTAATATGCGCCAGTCCAACGGAGCCCAGGGACGTCCCGGCGATTTGTGATAGAAAGGCGAACGATAGCGGTAATTGCCGGTAGCCGAAGCTTGGTCGACCGCCACTAACAGCCGTTCCCCGCTGTGCGGCAACAGGATATGCATGGCTTTTCCTCCGCCTTGCCCCAGCGCCGCGCGCAACGCCATAGGCCAATCGCCTTGGCCGAACAGTGGACCGATGCCGATTTGCCCGGCCGCGCCGGCGACTTCGCGGCAATAGCAATTGAGCAAGGTCTCCAGGCTGCGCTGGCCGGCTTGATCCTCTGCCGAGCATGATTGGTAAAAAGTTTGCAGTGCTTGATGTCTCATGATGGGTCTCCAAAGGGTCAAATATTTTCGGTGCAGGGGCGGCAACAGTTTGAAATTGCCAGCCAAGCGGCGGCTGCGGTCATAATCACGGCGCCGAGTAGAAAAGGTGCGTGCGGGCCGAAACCGTCGACCATGGCTCCGGCGGCCAGACCGGCGGCTACCGCGCCCCATTTAGAGCCGCTTTCCAGCCAGCCGAAGGTGCGTCCGGCATTGTTTTCATGGACCAGCGCCGCCACCAGGGCATGCAGCACGATAAAGGCGCCGGTCATGGCCAATCCCATCAACGTTCGCCACAGGATCAAACCTGCCAGGCTTTGCGTCTGGGCCTGCCCGAACAGGGCCAAGGCCATTAACAGGAACATCCCTGCCAGCCCCGCCGGCGACATCCGTTGCCCGAAATGGCCGGTCAGGACGCCGGCCGTGCCCAAGTAAAGCAGATGGGGAAGACCGAACAGCAGTCCGGCCAGTTCGACGGAGACCGATTCCAAACCTTGGGCGTAAGGGATGAAGTAAGGAAACGTCGCGACGGTCGCGAAAACGAAAGCAAATTGCAGCGCGTAAACAGTGTTCGCCGGCAGCAGCGGCCGGCCTATGGTGGTGTATTTCGGCCGATAGTCGTCGTCTGCGGCTTTCGCCGGTTCCGGCAATAACCACAGCAGCAAGGCCGCAGCCAGCGGTAATAAGGCCAGATAGCGGTAAAGTTCTATCGGCGAAACCGAAGCGGCGAACAGCCCCAGCACGGCGGGAGCGACCACCAGCGCCGCGCGCGCGGAACCTTGCATCAGGGTCAGGCTGCGGGCCAGGGCGGGACCGCTGGACATTGTCGCCAGGTAAGCATTGGAAGCGGCGAACGTGCCACCCAGCATTCCCTGCAAAGCCAAAGCCAGAAAGAACAGCGTGGCGTTATTGCTATAGCCGGCAAGCAGGAAACTCGCCGACAGTCCCAGTTGCGCGCGCAACAATGAGATTTTTTTGCCGATCCGGTCGGCAAACAAGCCCCACCAGGGGCTGGATAGCGCCGTGAAAAACGTCGGAACAACGTAAAACCAGCCGACCAGGTAAGCGTTGCTGTTGTGCAGCGACTGGGTGAGTATCAGCGCAAAGAGTGGCGGCATGCCGAGGGCGGCGAACGCCGCGATAAAATGGCAAAACATGACCACCATCACCATACGGCGTTCAGCGGCCGTCATAAGCTCTCCTTCAGGAAGTTAGGCCCGCTTTTGCCGTAGAACTTATTGACATCGGCGGCGCCGGTTGCGGATTTGGGTTTCAGGCTGGCCGCGGTCAGTAGGTATTTGACGTATTGCCGGTCGTCTTCCAGCAGGATACGGTGCGCCAATGCGGTGTCTTCACCTTGTCCGGCCAGTTCCTTAAGCAGCTCGGCTATTTTGTCACGCACACAGCCGTAGAGTTGACTGCGGGTCAAGTGGCCAAGCCCTGCCAAGCCTTCGATCAGGACAGCGATATTGAGTTGCAAGGTGATGGTGGTGAACATTTGCGCCAGCGGCAATTCGTCGTCCACGACGATGCGGCGGTCATGCAAGCCGTCGACAAAGCCGGCCAGTGACGGCCAACGGGCGGCGAGGTGGGCGCCATGGATGCGCGGCGCGTCGTTATCCTTCAGCAACAGGCGCAAAGCCGGCATCTTGGTGTTGAGCACCAGCATAGTATTTTGCTGGTTGGATTCCAGCGCGATGCCGTAGCGCAACCATAAAACCAGGTGAATGCGTAGAGTTGCCTCCAGATAGGCGTCGAGAAAATCCTCCAGCCGGCCGGCAAAAAAAACTTGCGCCAATTCTTCGGCCACCAACAAGCCTTGCGGCGTGGCCGCGAGCAGGCCTGCGACCGGCACCACGGTAGCTTGCTCCAGTCCCGCCGGATAGCGGCGCAAAATGTAACCCAGCTCGGGCAGGTGGTTGACATGAGCGCCGATGCTTTCATCGGTTAGCAGCAAGCGTCCCGCAATGTCCGCGTCCTGCGCCGCTATCCGGCCCAATAGGCTTTGCACGGCATGGCCGTCGGCGATGGTGCTGGGCTTGATGGTGCGTATGTTCTTGCCGCCCAAGGTGCGGATGGCCATCGGCAGTTTGATGTGCAACCCCGGCTTGCCTTGCACGGCCAAGGTCCGTACCGACAAGGTCGGCAGGACTTCCAGATGGGGTTTGGGCGCCAGCAGGAGTTTGTGTTGCAATCCGTTCACCTCTGCCAGCGCATCCATTATCTGCTGTGTAAACAACGGATGAACCGGCAACAGCACGTAGTTGTCGCTCAACCGGGCGTCGAGCCCGACGTCTGCGAAGCCGGGATAGAGATCTTTCAGGCTTGCCTCAGCCTCCGGCCCGAAATGAATAGCCTTGGCTGCCGCGACCCAACGCAACTGAAAAGGACGTTGGAATTCCGGAGCGTATAAAGCCAGATCGTCCGGTGAAAGACCCAGTTTTGCGCGCGCCGTGGGATATAAAGGATGATCGAGAAATGCGGCCAGCCGCTCGTAGTGCAATTGCCGTTCCTGCCAGTGCGGGCTGAACTGCGCACCTTGGTTGCCCTGGTGCACTTCGGCAAAATAGCGCTGCCGCTCTTGTGCACATAAGACGCCGTGCTCGACGGCGGTGAGGCATTCCCGTGCATAATCCGTAAAGTCCGCCGCCGAGGCTTGGTCCAGTCCTTGCCGGAACAGCGCGAGGATGGCGGAAATTTCGTCCAGCCGGTCATAGCTGTTGCTGCTTTGCCAAACTAGCGGAAGATCGTATAACGCCCATTCCTGCATGAAGGTACACGGCCGAACTGGAATCCACAGGCAGCCGTCGCCGAGATGTTCGATGGCGAGCCAGTAGCTGGGGCGCACCGGGGGATCGGACCATGGCGCATCGGCCGCAGAGACAATTTTCCCGCGGCTTACCGTTTCCCGCACATCTTCCCGCAACAGCGCGTCGACGACGCGCCGACAGATATAGTCCTGTTGATTTTTATCCATGAGTTCTGGCAGTCCGCTCATCAACGGATCTCCCACGCCAAGCCGGCGCTGGCTTGCGCCAAGGCTTGATGCACGGCATCCGCATCCGTGCCGACGCTGGTCAAAACACCCAGGTAATCCTTATTGGAATGCGTGATCGCTATGGTGTCGCCAGCCTGGCGAAAGAGGCGAAACCCGATGTCTACGGCTCCGCTGCTACGGCTAAACGGCGCGGGGGAGGTGACGATTTGACCCTCCGTAGCGGGCGTCAGATAGCGTATCGCGGCCGCGCGCGGCACCAACGGCAAGGCCGACAGCGGTTCGCCCAAGTGCAACCGCAGCACGGTTTCGAACAGCGGGATGCCCAGCGTCTGCTCAAGCAGGAAATCGCGCCGGTCGCCGATACAGCGATAATTGATTTCGATCAGGCGTGGCCCTTGGGCAGTCAATACAAATTCGGTATGGCAGGCGCCGAAGCCGACGCCGAAACGGACTATCTGGTTTAATACCTCCTGCTGCTTTGCCAATTCGCTGCTCCAATCGGCTTCCAGTTCGACGAAGTGCGGCGGCGGAGACAGGCGAACGTGAAAGCCGCCCAAGACTTGCAATCCTTTGCCGTCTCCCAGTGTTTCCAATGTGCACAAAGGACCTTCGAGGTATTCTTCCAATAACATGACTTGGCCGGGCCGTGTTTGCCAAGCCGACTGGCAATGGGCGGCGAGTTCGGCGTAATCCCTCGCCAAGCCGACTTCCTGGCTGGCAACTCCTTCGCGCGGTTTGACTACGCAGGGGAAGCCTACGTCGGATGCGGCTTGCGCCAAGCTTTTCAACTCCGATGCTACCGCGTACCGTACTACTTCGATACCTTGCCCACTGAGGTAGCTGCGCATTTCCGCTTTGTTCTTGGCGCGGTAAGTCACATGCCAGTTTTTGCCGGGTAACCTGAAATAATCGGCGACAACCGCAGTGCTGGTTTGCAGGTGATCGCTGTTGGAAAAAATCGCCACCGGTTTTTGCCCGTGCCGGCTGATTGCTTCAATTATGGCTAGCGGATTAAATACGTCGCAAGCGATGATGGCCTCCGGATAGGCAGGCAGCTCACTTTGGCTAAAGTGCTGACGGTGCGCTTCGGCTTGGTCGGTCAATAGTACTGGCGACAAGCCGAGGTTCCGTGCCGCCGGCAGAAAGCCGTCATTGACTGATTCGGTCGGGACATGAGTTAGTAGAATCAATTCTTGGTTATGCATGTTTTTTCCTTATAGATCCATTTGCAGGCTGAGCATCACCGAACGTCCCGGGCCCGCCATTCGGCCCAGGCTGGTATCCACGCCGCGGAAGTAGTAGTCCTGATTGAACAGGTTGTTGCCGGCAAGTCCGACCCGCATGTTGGCCTTGTCGACACGGAAATCCTTGGTGATTTGGGCGTTCCACAGCCAATAACCCGGTATCTTGCCTTTGTCGCCGACGGCGTTTTCCGGCACGGTGTTGGCCGCATCGGTGAATGCGGAACTCAGGTACGAACCGTTGACGTTGAAATTGACGGTGTTGATGCGGTAATTGCCTTGCAGACTGATTTGATGGTGCGAGCTGAACGGCACTTCATTGTTTTTAAACGCGACTTGCGTCGTGCCGCTGAACAGGTTGTTCAACTGCTGCGTGTCCACATAGGTATAGCCCGCCTTGAGATCGAGGCCGGCCAGGAAGGATGGACGCCAATCTAGTTCGGTTTCGTAGCCTTGATGCTGGGCTTGGCCGAGGTTGCGGAATTTGGTGGTGCCGTTTTTCACGACGCCGACGATTTGATTGTCAAAATCGAAACGGAAATAACTGAAGGTGGCGTCGAGCTCTGATAGCGGTGATACACGCAGACCGGCTTCGTAATTCCAGGCCTTTTCCACGCCGGTATCGCCTCCCAGGGTAATTTGGGTGAATTGCACCGGTTGCAAGGATTTGTGCACATTACCAAACAAGAATAGTTTATCCGGCCACAGCTTGATGCCTACGTCGACGCCGGGCAGTAATTCGTTACTGCGACTGTCGACAGCCGTGCCTGCCAGCCGGTTATAGCTGGACTGGTCGATCCATTCTGCACGTAAGCCCGGCGTGACGTTAAGCCGATCATTCCACACGCTCAAGGTGTCGCTGCCATAGAGTGCAAAGGCGTCGGTGCCAAAGTGAAAGTCCTGGGCATTGGTGATCTTGCCGGTGCTCAGGCGGTTCCGGTCGACTCCCTGTTCGACATCTTCGCTGACGTAACGCCCGCCCAGCGTGAATTTATGGTCCAGCCAGCCGGTTTTGGTGGCTACGGTAAGACGCGGTTCGGTACCGTAAACGGTGAATGTGCGCGGGCTGGTTTGCACGCCGTCGGATACCTTGGATGGATCGAGGTTACATGAGGTTGCGGCAGCATTGAGCTGGCAGCCGACGGTGAACTCCCTGTCGCTGGTGTGGGCAAAATTGGTCCAGTTGAATTCCGCAGGGCTGCCGAAAAGGTTGAAATTTTGGTTGTAGACCAAATGTCCACGCACGGTATCGCCCTGGAATTTATCGTACGGCCGTTGCGACTGAAAGCGGTCCTGCTCGTAGGCTTTTGGAGACAGGCTGCCCGGCAGTTGGGTATCGGTATTGTAGTACTGCAATCCGGCCTTGAGAGAAGCGTTGTCGGTGACGAACCAGTGAGCATCCAAGGCCAGGTTTTCTACTTCCGTGTCCGAATGGGCGCGGGACGAATCGCCCATCAGCGTGTTGGCCTGGAATTGCAGGCCCAGCCTGTCGTTGACGAAGCCGCCAGCGCGCAGGTAGCTGTCGGTCAGCACGTTGCCTGTTTCGGTGGAAATGGTTAGCGCCTCTCTTAGGGTGGCGCTGAATTTATCCTGGATCGGTTTGCTGATGAAATTGATCACGCCGCCGACATTGTTAGGCCCATAGCGCACGGCGGCTCCGCCGCGTGCGACATCGACTCTATCTACGGTTTGCATGGTTAGCGGGAACATCGACAAGCCTGTTTGTCCATACGGTGCCAGGGCGATAGGAATGCCATCGACCAGCACCAAAGTGCGCGTACTGCGCCTGGGGTCCAATCCGCGCACGCCGATATTCGGCAGAATGCCGGTACCGGTTTCATCCTGGGCGCGGACGCCAGGTACCAAGCGCAAAGCGTCTTCTAGCGTGCGAGCACCGGCCTGTTGCAATTCAGTGTCGGTGATCGCGGAGCGCCCCCCTGGATAGGTGCGAATGTTGTCCTTGGTCGGAGGCTCCAGCCAGTCTCCTTTGACCGTGATTTCTTCCAATGTAGCCGTGTTGTCTTGGTCAGGCTCTACAGCTGCTAGCGGCAATGAAGCTAAATAAGCGCTACCGGCTAGAGTGATAGCCAAGCGAGAGGTCGCACGTTTCATGATAAGGCTCCTTGATTACTCTATTGTATTTATTAATTTCAATAGAAATAGCAATGTCGATAATCATTACTATGAAATATTGATCGATGGTTATTCCCTATTCCCTCGCAAGGTAGTGCAAGCGGATTGCTTTTTTATGCGGCAGATGTGGCGTTAGGGAAATTTGCTGGGCTTCTTGAGTATTTAGCAGGCATCATTATCCTGCGCAAACAGCCCCGATTTAATTCAGCCGATAGTTTTGTTTCACAACTGTAAAACCCCGACGTTTAGTTTTATCTTTTTCAACCGCTCGTGCCTTGTTCGAAGCTTCTGTCAAGGTGTCCGCCAGACCTAGGAAATCCGCCACCCCCAAACGCAACGATAAGTTTTGAATGTGCAGGTGTACTACGCCGCATTCCCTGCAAAACAAGGCTTTGCCGAATTCGGTAGCCGCCAAATATTCATGGGTACAGGGTTTCTCGTTCATGACGTTACTCGCTAAAAAATGGGAAAGGTGTGTGGCGATTTATGGCTGTCGTAACGGGTTTGTTCGGTTATCGATTTTTACAATCACCAACTTCACGTCTAAAGGTTTACGGTTTACGGAAAAATTGAATAAATTTTTCATGGAAGAGAGACTGTGTTTAGAGTCAAGCATTTTGAGGGCATGACCAATGTTTATTTTGTTTCATCATGGCATTAAGAATGGTGAGTAGTTTGCGCATAGCAGCGGTTAAATCGACCTTAGCGGGCTTCCTTTTTTCAACCAAGTGGTTATGGAACGTGGCGATTGAATTGTTGCCACGTACACTTACCACCGCTAAAGTCGCCATATACAAAACCCGAGCGCACTTCCGCTCGACCGCCCCAGATCTGCAGTATCTTGCTGTTCGGTCCCGTCCCGAATTTTCAAGTTAGGGAAGGTGACTTCCTTGTCAGCCGACTGGTCCTTGTCGGTATCCATTACGGCGGTCGGCATCACGCTGTTCAGCGCGACAGCCGCGAGCATTATTGCGATTATTGGCCCTGTACTCTGCGGGTTTTTCGGCCAATTCGTATGGCGTGGGGTGGACATGCTTTCTCCATTGGGTAGTTGCGTATCGATTCAATCGATGGCTACCTGGCGAAATGAGCTGGGTGGCTGTTGCTTATAAATTTAAATATCTATGTCGGGCCGGTTTCGGGGGGGGGCTGATCGTTAGGCTTCCTGATTTGATCGCCATTACAAATTTGCATCCTTGCCATGCCCACGTCAGACACCCCGAAACTGGTCTGCTTTGCTTGGTTTTTGTCGGCTTAGGAAATGAAACCGATTTTATTTACACTGGCCTTAGTCAGAACCATTAACGTGTCGACACCAAAATGGTGGGGTACGTTCTGATTGGCACGAATAGCCAACTCCATTTGTTTGGGTGCCTTATAGATTTTCTGCAAGTTTGATAAATCTCAGCCGCTGCTGAATTCATCCTGGTGCCAGAATCTTCGCACCTCGACAGAGATTGACAGTGCAACGGAATCCTTGCCGGATTCTTGAATTTGGCGGTTTGCGTTGTAGGTGTCGATTTGCTTGTTCCTTCGTTGGATACGAAGCGGAATAAGGTTAGGCATAAAAGCTGGTTGAAACGGGCGGTCGGTAACATAAAAGCCTCTCGGTTGATGGAACTGAAAACGATTGGCTGGCTACCGTTAGGTCGGCTGGCGGTGGTGCTTGGATCTGGTTTATTTAGTCAAAATTAATTTGTCGTTACTGGTAATACGCAGCCGATATTCATCGCCTTGGTGTTCGATGACTATTTCGTTTTGCGCACCGAACAGCAATTGGCTGTTGAGTCGGGGGCGACCTTGCTGCAACTCTGGCGATGCATCGGCTGCCGGGGAACAAACTATTGGTTGGTTTGACGGATTTTTCATAGGATTAAAAATGTTGACGAATAAACGCTAAACCCGATCAATGTGTGGCTGCTGGCTTGTGACTTTCCGTTCCAGCAACAGGTTGGTGACTGCTTGCCAGTGTTCCAGTAATTGCAAATACATATCCCGGCTGGATGCACTGTGCTCCAACTCCGGATGGCTGAGCAGATGTCCCAATTGCTGTACGATCAAATGGGATAGCTTTGGGTTGTGGTGGCCGTTGATGAATTGGGTCATTAACAAACATGTCGCGGTATGAATTTGTGCCACATCGCGGCTGCTCGACAGGCTGATAGAGTTGTCTTCAAACATGGCGACCTCGGGTTGCTAAGGTTATAAAATAAAATTGCCGCACACTGAATAACTTAGGAGGCTGTAAAGGTGCGGCAAGGACAGCACGAGAGATGACTGTCAGATACAAATGATAATGATTATCATAAACAAGTCAAGGAAAAAATTCTTGATAGGTTATGGTTGCTTTTTTTGGCTGATGAGGAGTTTTTTGGGAAAAAGCGAAGTTGTAAAATCTCTGATTAATATTGGCGATGAAATTCTCGAATAGAGTCCAAGGGTTTAGCCGGAGGAGCAAAGAAGGGCAACCCGCCAAGATTGTCCTGGATGAGGCAAAACTCGGATGGTCAAATTCGGTCTAACTCGTCGTTTTGGGGCCGCGTTCGGAAGTTGGAGCCGCTGAGCGAATTGTCTTTTTAATTATGCTCGTTGCTGGCTTGTTGTTGCGCGTTGTTGCCGTAATAATTTGTTTGTTCTGGTGAGGCCGAGTGGTCGCCAAACGAAGACTGTCCGCAGGCGGAGAGGTGCTGGGGTTGGGCTATCTATTTACCGATAAACCCAAGGCCCATGGTTAGCCAGGGGACGAGGATTATGCCATCTAAAACATCAGATTTGAATTTATCGTTGCCTGAAGTCGCGTAAATTTAACGTGATAGCTCGGTGGAGAGAATCCGTATGGAAGAGGCTGTAACCAAGCCACTGCAAAATTCAATGAATTGCTGGCTGGCGAACTACTACCATTGATTAGTATTTTTCTCTTTCCAAGATAATCAGCGACAGCCAGTCAAGGCCACGTTCATAAGAAAGGGCAGAAAAACTCTACTATTTGGACCTAATACAAATCAATCTGGTGACAGGTACTACCTATCTCCGGAATACCAATCGCTCTGCCTCATCCTTTCGTGATCTAACTTCGGGTCCTAGCGACGTATCCATTCCAATATCATTGCCGCATGTTCTTTTTCCTCATCGAGATTGTGCGCCAAGATTGCTCTTAGTTCGAGGTTTTTGCAGGCATCGACGCGTTGGTTGTAAAAGTCAACTGCTCCCGGTTCCTCTCGTAACGAAACGATAGCGCGATGCATATCGCGGGTGGAGTCGGTTAATTCGTTGCTGGGTACTTGATAATTGTCATTCGCTGAAAATCTTACAAGGCATCGCGACAGGGCGTCATATATGGTCTACCCCGTATTGCAAGAAAAATTCGTTTGTGACAAAAAGAATATTACTGCCATATATTCGGCCTTCATATTGAGGCGACATGAACCTCTGGCCCTGATGGATAACTTATCAAGTCATCGGCTTCTTAAGAGTCCTAGACGCCGTCAGGGTCAGAGGCATGTAGGCGTTACCTTTTTGCCATCACTTGAATTTTATCCACGCAATTCTGAGTTTTATTGATTATTGACTCTACAATTGCCGAATTGGAAACAGGTCAAGGCTAAGCTGGATGGGATGGCAGAGATGTTACTTAAATTTTAGTTGTTTAAATGGAAAATCCAGATAACCTTTAGTTTTTTCAAAAAGGACATAAACATGAATAAATCCGCACTCATCGACGCCATCGCCAGCCACGCCAACCTGACCAAAGCCGATGGCGGCCGAGCGCTGGATGCTATAACCCATTCCATTCAAGCAGCATTGAAAGCAGGTGGTTCGGTAGCTTTAGTGGGCTTCGGTACCTTCGAAGTGAAAGAGCGTGCCGAGCGTTCTGGCCGCAATCCTCAAACCGGCGAAGCGATCACCATTGCTGCCGCTAAATTGCCATCGTTCAAAGCTGGCAAGGGCTTGAAAGACGCGGTTCAGTAAGGTTTAGGCCGCTCATTGCGGCCCCATACCCCAGCCTTCCAGTTCCGACTGCCGTTTGACCGTAGGTACATCCAGGTCGGTCATCCGGCCTTGGGTGCGGGTTAAGGTGTCTTGTCGACCGCTGGAGACTGCACCGTATTTCTGCGGATTCAGACGGCTACCCGTCCCAGTAAGTTGATCCAGATTCAGCATGGACGCGGCATTGGCGGCGGTCGGCAAATGCCCGGTCTGAACCAGAATCGCCAACCATTCGTCCAGATTGACCTGAGTCCAGTCCACGCGGTCCAGGTCAGCGACCTTGATGCCGGTACAGCTAGGACTTTCCGGCGTACCGAAATACATGCCCAGTTGTGGTTTGATCTGTTCGTTGAGAATACGTGCTAGCGGCGAGTTGTAGCAGCAGTAACTTTCTTTGCGCACCCAACACACGCCAGCCACTTTGCTCTCGCAATAGGTGCCAAGGTCCGTACAGACTTTCAGTTGTTTCTTGGCGGCCAGTTCGTATTCCGGTTCCTCGCAGGAATAGACGATCTGGATAATCATGATGATGATCATCACTACCGTATAAGCTGTCATCAAGGTGCTGAGCAGTTGCCCTGCCACTGCCGCGCCGCCGCCTAATTGCACACCACCGGATTGCGCGGCGGGCGTCAGATTGCCCGCAGCATCAAAGGCTGCCTGGCCGCCAGCACTAAACAAGGCATTACCGGCGGCTTCGCCAAAGGTCTGGCCTATCCATTCCGCTACCGACTTCATTAATTCGCCCTTCAGTGAATCCAGTAAACCTTGCGAAGCAATATCGCTGGTACTCAGCATGTCGGTACCGACCAAGTCATTCACCGTCGAGGCAAAATCCGCCTGAAAACTGTTCCAGGCATCACCGGCCAGCGTAAACGGGGTGCGCATGGTTTCCCAGGCGCCTCGAATAGCCGAAGTGCTATCCATGGCCATCACCGCGCTGTCCATTTGACTGGTGGCGATCAATAAATCAATGTAACGTCCCAGCCCCATCGCGCCCGCAGGCGTTTCGCAACAGTCCACCAGACTGAGTGCGCCACCGACCATTTTGCAACTGGCCGGTTTGCCCTGAAATACCTGGCAGGTGGTCGGATCCTTTTGCTGGAGATCGGCATTGGAGTAGTCACAATGCAAGTCCATCGCCATTTGCTGGGCGCTGTTAAGTAAGGCGACCGCCTTGCTGAAATCCTGGCTCTGGGTGCGATTCACCGTAATACAGTCTTCGCCCATGCAGCGAATCGGTCCGGCACATTGTTGTTGGGTATTGCTTTGAATGCCGGGAATACCGACCGTTTGCCCGCAGTCGTAGGTATCGACGCTGTCCCAGCAAGTGCCGGAGGCCAATACACTGGTACATTGGCTTTTGATGAACGAGCAGCCTTGGGTTTCCAACGAATCACAGGTTTTGTTGGGTATCCCGTTCGCCGGCGGCTCCAAGCAATGGGTGCCGGCAGTATCGGTCCAACATTGACCGTACTGATTCAGATCACAGTTCCCGGCGGCCTGGATACTCATACAGGTATTACGGATCCCCGTTGAACTGGCCACCGGGGCTTGTGCCAAGTCGGAACCGCAGACCATGACTTGAGAAGTCGGATCGACGTAACAACCCGAACCGTTGGCGGGATCGTTCGTGCAACTTAATTGGCTGCCAGCCTGGCAAATGCCATCGGTAATCGCATTGGCCAAGTTCTGGCAATTGGGACCGCTCCAGCTCCATTCGTCCTGGTTGATCAGTTTTGATAAATCGTAACGAAGCCGAATTCTCGAGTAGCCCTCGCCATTACCGCCGACCATCGTGTCTTGTTTGAAGACCTTATGGCCGCTACTGTTGAAGGCGTAGGTGACGTCGCGATTGGGATGGTCAACCCAGCTATTGCTGAGCTCGCAAGCGCCACCCCAGCCGGTGGAGCCGGTATAAATTAGATTACCGCCGTAATACACCCGCGCATGGTCATCAAACTCCACCATTTCCAAGGTGGCACTGGTAATCGCTTCCGGGTGGATGACGTTGTAGGTCACTTGCCAGGTAAACACGCCACAACCGGCTGACCAGTAATTGTCGCCCACCACACCCACATACAAATCCATACATCCCGGACCGCAGCTTGAGATGCCACCGTTACCGGAGACATAGGTCAGTAGCGGTTCGACCTGCACTTGATGCGTCGCCGTGCAACTGGACGGTATGGTCGGTTGGCGCAGACACAGTTGATAATCCGGCACCTGTACCGCATGACTGGTCGCCGTTTGGGTCGTCACCGTAGTGCAATCCGAAAACGACTGCGCCCAAGGCGTGAAATTGGCAAATACTTGATCGCCAGCATTCCAGACCGCATCGTTTTGTAAATCCGGATGCGACTGGTGCGCATTGTTGACCAAGGTGCGATAGGCATTGCCGGTGGCACTGGTTTCGGCGTTCAACGTGGTTTGAGCGTCCAAGCCAGCGGCAATCGTGCCGGGATTGTTGCCATACAGACTGGTGATATTGGCGGTCATACTGTTAGTGGTAGTGGCATCCGGAAACAAGGTGCCAATGTTAATCGTGCTTTCCTGCGTCGAACCGGGATTCAGCGTCATCATGCCACTGCCGTTATCCAGCGGAAATTTAAACCCACCCAAAAGTTGTTGCCCGGTCTGCTGTCCCTGTTGGCCAGCGGCTTGAATCGCATCCGCCCAAGACACCCCAAACGGCGTCCAGGCCAGAGTCACACACAATATTCCAGACAGTGTCTGGACAAACCAACGCTGCGGATCGAATAGCTCTCTGAAGCCCATCACAACCCCACACAGCAATCCTGCCAACGCCACAGCAGGTACAAATGATCCTCACCCGGCCCCGGAAAGGTATGTCCCGCGCCCCATTTGAACGTCGTCTCGCCAATGGCGTGATTGGACTCGGTTTCAGCGACTGGATAGAACATCGACAGCCGGTATTGGGATTTGGGGATAAATGGGTAAATTGAGCCACCACACAGAGACTCGTTACCGGAGGTCTTCCAGGCCAAGCCACGGCGATGCAGAGCGGCGGTGGATCGTGTGGCCAACAAGCTGGTAACTCTGGGATCAGTGCCGTAACTGGTCGGCGATATCCCGGAAAGTGGATACATATGGCCCCAAGCCCCGGCACACCAAAACAAGGCATCCAAAGGATTGCCGGTAGCTGCCGCCGCGGCATCAGCGACACAGGCGGAGATAGCCACCGGATTGGCAAACAGCGCTGTTTCCGGGCTGGTAAAGAACGCCAGTAAATCGTTATTCCAGGTGGGATCGAGTTCCGAGACATACAACAAATCAAAATCCCGGTAGCCGTCACTGTTGCAACGGCCATCCCAGAACAGATCCAGCATGATCGTGAGCGGAAAGGCAAAGTAGTGGTAATTGAAAAACGACATCTCACTGGCATCGAAGTCAGCCTTGCCGGTGGTCGCAATCAAGCGCACATTCGAGGCACTGAACTTGTGTCCGCCCAATGCCGGCGAGCACCAGGGATTGCGGACGATTTCTATCAAACGGGCTGGATTCCATAAGCCCATGGTCATCCCTAATTCCGGTATACCCATCGGATCGGTGCAAAAGCAAAACTTCTGGTCGGTCGCGATACTCGGCACATTGCCACCACCCAATGACGCACCGGCAGCGCGAATCGGAAACAAACAGCTCCAGCAAATATCGGTGATGAGTTTGCCCGACCACAGCTGGGCATCGGCGCATAATGGATCAGTGGCGGTAGTCGTGGTATCGGCATAAAGTGGGCCTGTCAGCGTCAGCAGCACCCCAAAAACCCAGTGGAAAACGCATCGCATCATGACGGCGCTCCCTGTGAAGCCCGTACTTTGCGTTCATGAACCACCAAGTGTTTCCCCACTTGTTCGACAATCGCCGGCACATGTTGCAGTTGAAAACGAATGCGAACGTCCGGCGTCAGTAAATACACCGGTGCCTGCAACGTGGTTTCCAGACGCTTTAAACTGTCCCACCCGTCTTGTCGTGGCATGGACGAGGCCAGATAGAGTACTCGGGCTTTTTTGTCCTGGCAGGAGTGATGCTGAATCAGTTCAACTTGGGCCGGTACCGTGGCATCGAACACCATCAGGCATAAACCAAACGGCATTTTGTCCAACGGATTGACGGTTTGTCCGGCACGGATAATCCGTTGGCCATTGGGCGCTGACAGATCGCGCGGTGCGGTAATGGTCAGATCCACGCTTCGATCTCGATCCGCCTGAGCCGTTGGTAAGTCTTCAAATTTCTGTTGTGCCCAGAACCGAGCGATGGCCTGTTGCTGCTTTTGTTTCCAGTCAATGGCGGCCATCCGGCGTTTGATTTCTTCGAGCAAGTCGATTTCAGCAATCTCGCCGACATCGCCCAAGGTGCCTAAATCACCCTGCTTGCCGGCTTTGATCTGCTCGTCCAGCCAAGACAAGCTGCTGACGCCGCGAACGTGTAGCCGGGATTTTCTGTCCTGCTCGACGACGATGTCCGGCACCGACGCCACGGACCAACGTTGAAAACGGGTGGGATCAATGACAATGTTCGGGACGGGATCAATGCCTTTCAGCAAGCGCTTGAGGTCCCCCATTAACGCCGGTAGTTTTTGACTCGGTTTCGGGCCACGAAACACCAGTAACACATCATCCCGCCCTGAAGCTTCTTCGAAGATGCCTTTAAGCGTTGTTTCACCCAGTGAAAACGAAATGAACAGCATTTTGAGCGGTTGACCGTTTTTACCCATTGGTGATTGTTCCGTGCCAAATTTCAAATCGGTCAGGGGCTTGGAAGTATTGAACAATTCCAGTACCTGCTGTCTGGCTTCCAGTTGATGCGGATTGTTTTCCAGCCAAGCAGGTTTGGCTTGGCCCTGCAACGTGTTGAGAAGTTGCTGCGACCGTGTCAGCCAGGCTTCTTCAGCCGTGACCAAGTCAGTGACCATAAAACTAATCAAGCACGCGATTGGACTAATGAACCGTAGAAGCCGCTTTTGGGATGGGTGTTCAAAACAACGCATAAGCCCGCCCAATCACTTGGTGGTCATACACATAACCCCAATACCGCGAGTCAAAACTCTTCGGCGTTTGACCTGTCATCCAGTAGGCTGCCGGCGGAATGGTTTCATTTCGTTTAAAACTGGCGGCAGGTTTTTTGAGCTTTTCCGCTAACGGCAAGCCTTCGATGATCAATAAACCGTTGACCGTAGTTTGATGGCTGTCGACTTGAATCCGATCGCCAGTAACGCCAGCTGCAATCTTGACGATGATTTGCCCGTCCTTGAAATACGGGGTCATACGTTCGGCACGAAACGCCATCAGATCGCCCCGCCAGATGTCTTTGTTGTAGGTATCGATCAGGTAAATCCACTTGTCCGGCAAACAGCGATCCACTTGATCGTCACCGCCAATCAGAAAGCGTTGACCGACGTAGCGTTCAACCGCCAATATCAATACCAGGATGGGTAGCGCCTTCAGTAAAAACATCCCGAATGTCGCTTTGGTTTGGTAAGGCCTTAATCGGGCGGGTTTTGATTGCGTAGAGGATGCGGATTGATGATGGACATTCATAACTCAACGTCCTTGCGTTTGAATGTATAAATCACTGGGCGCAGCCACCACGGCAGTCGAATCGATCACCAGATAACCCGCATCACTAAGTTTTTTGGCTTGGCCTTGCCAGTCGTCAACTATCTTGGCCATTTGCTCTTGCGTAGCATTGGGCGGTATCGCTTGAATCAGCTTGGCGCGGTCGAGGACAAACACCGGTGTCACCAGATTGAGTCGGGCAATCGGCTGCTGCAGTTGCTGATGCGCGGCAAACCAACCGCCCACGGTGCCTAAACTGGCGGCGATCAACACCCCACTCAGCCATTGTGATTTAACGTCCATGGCTGACCTCCCGTGATTTGGTTGTGCGGCTGTCGAGCAGCTGTTGAATGGCATCGCCCAGACTCAAGCCTTGCCGGCGCAATTGCTTGAGTGCCTGCACATCTTCCGGTTTGGTGGAAAACAGAATGCGTTTGAAGGGATCGACGATCAGACGACCAATGCCAGAGCCCATCTCGGTGATGAAGAAGATTTCCGAATAGGCACCGGGTAGTGTGTGGACGGTTTTTAAGAGTTCGTAGCCACCATCGGAGAGTGGCAAGCGCCTATCCTGTTTCATGCCTTCAATGACTTCGGCCTTCTGGCCCAATAGGTACATATTGGCCGAGTTCTCGACAATGGCCCGGCCGGCGGCATTGCGGTACAAGTCGTTGACCGACTGGGTGATGGTGACGGCCGCACCGCCGTATTTACGAAACCGCCGGTAGCCGTGTTCCATAAACTTGGCCACATCGCCTTCAGTCAGCAAATCCCAAGCTTCGTCAATGATGACGATCTTCGGGCGGTTGCGTTCGCCTAGATACATCTCTTGCTGGATTTGGTAGATCAGCTGCAGCAAAACCACTTGTTGCAAGTGTTTGCGGCCCTTGAGTTCTTCGAGTTCCAGCACGGTAAAGTCGCTGGCGAATTTGGCGTTGTTCTGCCCATTGAAGTAACGGCCGTATTCACCTCTTGTAGTAAAGGGAAACAACTGCTCGCCGACATCTTTTAAGCGTTGATCGGTTTCGGCGCAGAGCTGCCAGGCAATGTCGTCAACAGACATTGCCTGCGATTTTTCAGTCCAGAGTTGTTTCAATATCCGTTTGAGGCCAGCGGTCTGAAAATCGCTGAGCTTCTCGGTCGGTGCTGCCATTTGGCTGACCAATCCCGCTAACATGTCGGCTTCTTCCTCAAAGTTTTGCACGATCTCGAAGGGGTTCATGCAAATCCCTGAGCCGTGGGTGAATTTCACGAAATCGCCTTCCAATACCTCGCAGAGGTTTTCATAGGAGCGGCCGACATCGATCGCCCAGATTTGTGCGCCTTCGGTCAGGTAGCTGACGATGATCTCGTTGGTCAGGAAGGACTTGCCTTTGCCGGATTCGGCGGCGATACACAGGTTGTAATTGCCAGTGGTATCAAACAGCGATACGGCCATGTGTTCGCCGTTACGTGAAACAAAGTTCAAGGTCGGTGTGCCGGTGCCCGCCCAATCGCCGAACAGCGGCAATAACGGGATGGCATGCCGCGTGGCCAGGGTGCGGTAGCGTTTCAGGTCAGCAATCGCCGAGCGTTCGGGACCAAATGGCAAACAGTTCAGGAAAAACGGCAAGCAGAAATACTTGTCTTCTAAGAGCTGAAAACCCAGCTCCCGGAAATACACGCGGGCATTCGAGACGGCTGCGGACTCATCCTGTTCATCGCAAAACAGCAGTACGCCAAAATAACTGCGAATCGGCCGGTCGCCGTCGCCATAGGCTTCGAATAGCACATCGAAGTTATGTTTGCGCTGCACCAGCACTGGCAAAAACCGGGCAATCGGGGTGTTGACCTGGTTGGTGATGAATTGCCGCACGCCCTCCTGGCGGGTACGCGTCGATTCGGCGTCCGGGTAATGCAAGGTCAGACTGAGCAAGGCATTTTGGCGAATGCCGCGGGTACCGGACAAAATGTCGCCCAGATAACTTTTGGCGCTGCCAAAGTAAAAATGATCCGGTGTGCGTTTGGCGGATAAGGTCTTCACGCGCTTATTGCCGAGCCAGACGCCTTTTTCATCGGTCTCGACGGCATTGTCGTAATCCAATAGCTGATCACGAATCAGTTGAGTCGGATCGGATTCAGGTACTACTCGATCTCTCCAACCGGCATCGGGGTTCCAATTAAGGAGGGTATTCAACACCCTCACATACTGATCGGCATCTAAAATCGAGGGATACAAACCAATCGTCGATAAAGACTGCTGAGTGGCGAGTTGCAATTCCGTGGCCCGACGGATTTCGGCTTCGTTAGGTCTGGGGTTGGCAATGGGTAATTTCACCGTGACGATCACATGACTGCGTCGTAATCTGGCACCTGAAATCGCTTCTGGCGGTTTGGTCGTGCCTTGGCGCAAAAACTCAATGCTGGCAGCGGTCATGGTTTTATAGGTGTTTTTTTGCTGTTTAATCCGCCGGGTTTGCATCACCGCCAGCGATTCCTCGATGTCTGGCGAGGTCCATAAGCTCACTTGCAGTAAGGTCTCGGTCGGCCAGTCCTGGTTCAGCAGCACGTTGACGCGGGCCGCGACGCTTTGATCGGCGCCAGTCAGAGGACGGCAGATAAAGCCAAAGCCGATGCTGGCATCGGCCAGTAAAAATAAATGATGGTCGTTGTCATAGGCTAAGGCTGAAAACAGGCTGTCCGCCGTATGCATTCGGGAGGCTGTCATTGTGATACCTCCTCGCTGTATAGCACATTCATGGCGGCTGCTTGATGCGCTTGCAACAACCGAATCGTGTAAGGATGACGGCTGACCCGAATCGCCCGTTTTTGGCGGAGCAATTCCCGTGCGCGTGCCGGGTGACAGGGATTGAGCAGCCGACCATCGGCATCCTGAACGCGAACCGTGCGATCGGTCGTGTGTTCTGGGTTACGGCGGTCACCCGCCGCCAGCTCGGAAGGGGTGTGTGGTCCGGTGTTTGTACTCATAACGCCTTTACAGGGTTGCTGTGACAATATTGGTGATGATGGTCGGCGCTGCGAACAAACCCACGCCACTGGCGACTCCCAGGACAAAGCCCATGATGCTGCCACGTACCACACCGGCCACCAGACCGACGATCACGAATACGATGGCAATGATCCGACCGAGTAAGCCTTCAACCCAGCCGGTCAGCAAGGTCCAGACGTTGTTGAACTCGGTACCGCCGGTACCAGCCATGGCGTCGGATGCCATCAATAGGAAAAAAAGCGATGCCAGGGCCACTAACACCTGGCTTCGAGTAGACGACTTCATTGAAACGACCTCTTGTTTAAGTAAAGACGGTTGCCCGTCTGGTCTCGGAAGTAAATTCCGGCTCAACAAAATGCGGTCGCCCGCTAAGGCTCGTCATACCCGAAGGCACGGCGGTGAAAGTGTGTGGTTTAGTTTTTGGCGGCTGGGTTGTTCAGCGTGGACGGCATGGTTCGCTGCTCGCCATCATCCACATCCGCTAAGGGGCGCTTATCAGGCGCGCGTTGCTCCACCTGTAATGGAATCAGTGAAGGACTTAAAGAAGGCTCCGACTTGCCAATCATCCAGCGCCGGGGTTCCAATTCGGTGTAGACGTAGTTCGACACCATCAAATCGCCTTCGGCATCTTCCCAAGGTGCAATCCAGATCCGCATCACCTGCGATGGCGTACGAATCGGCGTCGGGTCATCGATCTTGGGCACCGGTTGCTGGACTGCTGGACTAAGGTCATTGGCAGGTGCAGTTTCGGCTGGATGATCGGGATTAACTGTGACATCCGCTAGTGCGCGGTTGGTTTCTTGATAGGCCTGGGTGGTCGACAAACACTGCGGTTCATCGGGCATGCCCTTACAGCCGTATTCGGTGGTGGCGCAGCCGGATAGTAAACTCCAGCCAATCAGGCTGAAGACATAAAATAAAAAATGGTAGATACGGCTCATGGCTTTTTCTCAGGTTTTGGGGTTACAGGCGCGGTCGTTTGTGCAACCTCATGCGGTTTATTGGCTAACCAATCTGCCAAGACTTCAGGTGCACCGCTGTGGGTACGGCCGTCCGGGGCAATCAGAAACGGTACGCCCTGCAAGCCAAACAGCTTGGCGGTGACCACGGCTTTTTGCAGCGGCTCTTTATTGCACTGACCAGGTGGTTCGGTTGGTAATCCGGCGTAATCCTGTTTCAACAGTCGGTCGCGGACGGCGTCTTTGAGTTTGGCGTCGTTGGCCCCCAACTGACAGGCCAATTGCACGACGATGTTTTGTGATTCGGGACCCAGGATCGGAACCATCACCAATTTGAAAGTGTATTGGTCCTGCAAAGCTTGCAGGTCTTTCATCACATTGCCGCAGTACGGGCAACGCGGGTCGATGAACACCAAAACCGAAGTCTTGCCGTGACCAATGGTGACCGGGCCTAAATCGTCGACATTGAGTTTCATGCGTGACAGATCGATACGATTGGCAATCTTGTCGATGTCCGGTAGTTCCTTGATTTCCTGTTTAGTCCAAATATCCATCAATTTGCCGCCATACAACGCAAAACGCCCGTTACTGGAAATAAACACGGTTTGCTCGCCGGTCTTGACCATCTTCAGGCCTGAGATCGGTAAATCCTGCATGCCGTCTATTTTGATCGATAAAAGGCCAGCGGCAATCTCGGAAATCGCCGGTTTTTGTGGGTTGGCAGCAAAACTGGCTGAATTCACTAACAATGGTGCCAGCAGCAGTAAATGGAATTTGCGTAGGGTCATAAATCGGTTCCTGGGGCGAGATAGAAAATCAGCTTGGGGTTTTCAGCTTCAGTGCCGTGCCTTTTTGCACGATGAAATTGACCTGGCGTGTTGCATCGACTTCGATGACCGGGTAAATCTCTTCGGCCATATCCATGTAAAAATGCGACAGTCGTTCCATGGCATAACCGGCACCTTTCAATGCACCGCCTTCCATGGACTGTGAAGAAAAGGCACTTTGGAACGGCGTGCTGCCGGCCAGACTGCCCAAACCGCCGGTCATCAACACCGGAATTTGATTGCGGCCAAAGGCATCGGAAAAGCCGCGTAAAAAGCCGGCCATCATCGATTGCGCCAATAACGCACCTTGTTTGGACACTACGCGACCGCGCACACCGTTTTTGCCGTCTTCGCCGGTGGCATAGGCATTCATCGGCACTTCAATCACGCCACCGTCCTGGCGGACACAGGAAAAGGTCTCGCCGCGAAAGTAAGCGCGCTCGGCGCTCAAGTCGCCAAAGCCTGCGGCCAACAGAAAGCACTCGCGCACATCGGCATGGAAGCGGTTGGGCAAGATGGCTTCTTTTTTGATGCGAAATAGCACCGGCATGGGTTCTTTTTTCGCTTTCTTACCGGTCGGTGCATCGAGACCGTTCAGTAGGACACCCGTCAAAATGCTCCCCGCTGGGATAAAGACTTCGCTATGTTTGGCGGTTTGGTCGCCTGCGGCTTTACCGTCGGTATTTGGTGTGGATGACTTCTCATCTTTAATGACCCGAATCTGTAAAGCGGTTGTCGGCTGTCCGTTGGCAGATCGGCCGCCCGAGACACCGGCACTGCCGTGGCTGGGTGCGGGTATGGCCGCTTGTTCAAAGGCGCTGTTCAGGTCGTTGCTATCCAATGATGATCGCGATGGATTAAAGCGTCGATCGTTTGGATAATTAGGCGCAGACAAACCAGCGCTTGGTGATGGTGTCGTATCACCAGGGAGTTGAGTCGATGCTGTCGGCTTGCTTTTAAGCGACTCGACTTCACCGGACACGGCCTTTAATTTCTGGTCATAGGCTTCCCGCTCGGCTTCGGTCCATTGTTTGAAGCGTTGTTCATCGGATTGCTGCTCACGTTTTTGCTGCTCTTCAATCGCAGCTAGCCGACGGCTTTGCTCTTCGTTTTTTTGCAGTAAATCCCGTAGCTGGGCCGAGATGCCATCAATCCCGAGTGAACGCGGATCACTATCGGTGAGGATGTGTTGAATGGTGGCTTGTTTACTGAGGGGTTTGGTGACTTCCGGGGTGATGGTGGCCAAACCAATGATGCTGGCCAGCAAGACGCCGCCAATTCCACCCACCGCCAAATTACGTTTGGCCGTGGGGCTTAAACGCGACCACCATGAATCGACACCGGCCATTAGCGTTGGTCTCCGGTGAGTAATGAGGGTCTGAGTGAGGTGGCGGTTTCAAGTGACCGTCGAACCGTGACATACAGTTCAGTGGACTCATTCTGTCCCAGAACGACTTTGGGCCAGGCGGCGACCGCCAATACATCGTCCTTAGTGGTTGCACATGAGCGCTCATCGAATTCCAGTGGATCGCTGCCGGTATTGCGGGCCAGACCGACCAGAATCAGCATGTCTTGACCTTCCAGGACTTGGCCGGTCCGAATCTGCACGCGATCCTGCAGGCAATGGATATGTTCGGTTTTACTGGGCTCGCGCAGAGAAAAACCCACTGGGGTCTTTTGCAATCCCAGATCGCGGAACAACTTTTTTAGCTGAGTGATGTAGGCCTGTTCCTGATCGCTAGCCTTGCTGCCAGATGCGGCAGCCCGTTGTTGCAGTTTGGTCAGCACCTTGAAACTATCTTTATCCAGGCTCAGATGAATCTCCCGGGCCGGGATACGTTTGGGAATCAGTGTCAGCGACAAGGCAATGTCCTGGTTATCGCCTGGCGTAATGTACAAGGTCACCGGCGTCTCATCAGCGGTGGCGACATAAACGATTTTGCCTTTGGTGCTGGTCGTTGCCTGACTGGTGGTGGTGACCACCGGATTATCGAACGGCGTGACCAAGCGATTGAGATGGTCCACCGCAATCGGTATCAGTTCGTTGATGCCGGGTTTGACTTGAACGGTCTGTGGCGCCACCGACGAAGAGACCTGTTGATTGGCCACTTTTAAGACACTGGCGTCAACGGGGGGTAGTTCGATACCCAGCGATTGTGAATCGCTCGATGGCTCAGTCGATTCTGGTATGAGGTCGCCCACTGTAGTCACCGGCGGTAACACGGTGATCGGTAATTCCTCAGCGGACGTAGCGCTACTGATGATCAACAACAATACCCAATGGCGGCAGGTTTTATTCATGATTTGGATTCTCCTGGCTGAAGTGGCAGGGCTTTTAAGCGTTCCACTGTTCTAGGGGCATCGGGATAGACATCGATAAACTCCAGACGCGGCCGGTAGTTTTTGATGGCGATGATGAATTCGTAGGTACGCGGTTTAATGTCCGGTTTGGAGCTGGGGCCTTGGCTTTTCAGTTCGCCGCTCACAAACACTTTGTTGGTCTCGGCTTCGTAATCGACATGACGCGGGGTAAAGCTAATCGCCACTCGATCCATCTTGATGGCTTTGATTTGATCGGTCATGGCATCCAGGACGCTTCGATAAATGTCCGGAGCCAATAACGGCTCGATGGCGGTTTTCAGGAAATCGGCATTGGCAGGCGTGGTATTGCCTAACAGTTCCGCTAGGAATAAGCCCCAGGACTCCTTGAATTCACTGGAAGCTGAGGTGCGGGTGACTTCGACCTCTTGGTTCAAGGTAGGCGGCACCAGGATAATGCTGCGCTCGGTCCGCCAAGCGGCTAGCGAGGTAATCACGCACACCACCAGCAAGCCGATGATGGTCACGCGGCTAAAGCGGTTCTCGGTCTCATGGCCGTCCCAGGTTTGCAGAAAATCCGACAATTTCATGGCAGAAAACGACGGATATAGGGGTTAGGAATGGTCATTGCCTGACTGGGCAGCAACCCTAACCAATACAAGGCATGCAAGGTATAACCGTCGGGCCGGTTGTCACGGAAACGGCGGTAGAATTTAACCGCAATCAGACCAATGGCTAACGCAGGTAGAAAGTGGTCAATCAACATGCCGGTCAGCATGCAGACCATGAACGGTACAATCTCATCGGCACTCCATAACAGAATGTGGATCGGATCGTCGATGGCTTGGGGGATGGCTACAGGTTCCATAATGACCTCGGGTTAGGATGGTCATCATTGTGAATGGATATGCAGCGAGGTATCTTGCAGCTAATGTCGAATTCGCAATTAGCTGCAAGGTGTCGCAATTTTTTAGTGGTAACACGATAGGGAAGAACGATCGGTTTTCCTTGGACATGCTCGGATATTCAGTTTTCTCTAATTTTCCGGAAAACTAAATGCTGTAATGCTATCCAAAACTTAAAACGGTGCACCAAAGACAAATTGTCGAGTGGCGCAAAAAGTGAAAAGCTCGCCAAATTAGTGAAAAAACTAATGTCATTAATAATTAAAAATCCCGGCAACATGGCCAAACTAAAGCAATCAGACGGACACTGACAGGCTAGCTCGCGCTAGTGTTTGTTCCTAAATGCTTGAATTATTTTGGATGGCGAGTATTCTTTTGAGGAATGGTTACTCTACTCCGCTTTAAAACTTGGCTTTCTATTGTGCTGATACTCGCGGTGCTCGGTCATTTTGGCTTGGGCCATCGAGATGTATCGTCCTTTGTGCTGTGTTTTGGGGCTGATGGCCATGTCGCGGTAGAGAAGACAGGAAGCGACCAATTCGCTCGTGTCAATGCTGCCACTCGTTTCAATGATGAGACCAATGCTCTTACGAGCGATGACGGTGATCCCTGCCCATCGCCTTGCACTGACATCCCTATCGATGGCGATGACCACATTCCCTTGCAACTGACGGAGTTATTAAAATTAGCGATTGATACCGGGCTTTTGCCGGTATTTTTCCTGATTTCGCTCTTGACTCTTTATGCCAAAGTCATCATTCGGCAGCCGGCATTTTTCGACCCGCCCTTCACTGATTCCAGACTGCTCGCCCTGCGCAGCACCGTTTTACTGATTTAGCCGACTCTCCTAGCCGTAACTCACCAGCTGAAGACGCAGGTTCACCTGTGTCGGTGCTGACGTTCCCTCTATGCTACGGAGAAATTTTCCATGTTCTCAAATTATGTGCGGCCACTTGGCGTTGCACTGTGTCTATTGATCACTACCGGCTCCATTGATGCGAGTCCGGCAGACAACACGCCATTGCCGGCACAATCAGGCAATCCGGGTGTAAACAGTTCCAGTCGGCAAACTATTGAGGAACCGACCGGCTCCCTGGTTTTGTCTCAAGTCTTGGCTTTAGCACTAACCCAAAACCCCGAACTGTCCGCCTTTTCCTGGGAGAGCCGAGCCCAGGAAGCCGCTACCCTCCAAGCCGGGTTGTTTCCCAATCCCACCTTCAATGCCAATGCAGCGAACTTTGGTAATAAGGTAATCACGGGTTTCGATGGCGATGTCGTCACCTTGGAACTCAGCCAATTGATCGAATTGGGCGGTAAGCGCACCGCTCGCATGGAAGCGGCATCGCTGACCAAACAATTAGCCGATTGGGATTACGAAACCAAGCGGGCCGATGTACTCACCCAAGTCACGCAGGCCTTTGTTGATGTGCTGGCAGCTCAACAGCGCTTGGCGCTAACACAGCAAATTCATGAATTGGCCAATCAGACAACTGTAACGACCTCTGCGCGTGTGCAGGCAGGCAAGGTATCGCCCGTTGAGGAAACCAAAGCCAAACTTGCTCGCGCTTCGGTGCAAATTGAGCTGATGCGAGCCCAGAAGGAACTGGAAGCCGCCCGCAAACGTTTAGCCGCTGGTTGGGGCAGTACGACACCGCGTTTTGAGGCGGTGAGCGGTAATTTGGAAAACATCCAGGTACCAGCTTCTCTGGACTCATTGGTGCAACGCCTCTCCAAAAATCCCGATTTAGCCCGTTGGGCCACCGAAATCACCCAACGTCAGGCACTCATCACGATGGAAAAATCCAAAGCCATTCCAGATGTCACCGCGACCGTCGGTGCCAGTAAATATCTGATGCCGGGTGATTACGCTTTAGTCGTTGGTTTTTCGATGCCATTGCCGGTATTTGATCGCAATCAAGGCCGTATTCAAGAAGCCGAGCATCGTTTGACCAAAGCGGAAGAAGAATATCGGGGTGCCGAGATACGCATAGCCACGGCATTGAACACCGCCTATCAAACTTTAGATGCCGCCCATTCCGAAGTCATGACCTTGCAGCAAGACATTTTGCCCGGTGCCCAAAGCGCTTATGACGCCGCTTATGAAGGTTATCGTTTGGGTAAGTTCGGTTTTCTGGACGTGCTCGATGCGCAACGCACGCTGTTTGGCGCTAAAAATCAGTATTTACTGGCCTTGGCCGAATATCACAAGTCCGTGACCAACGTGGAACGCCTGGTCGGCAGCGGCATGAACGAGACGTTGGCAAATAGCCAGCCAGAGGTATCCCCATGAATAACATCACCAAGAAACAACTTATCGCTATTGCTTCCATCATTCTCATCGGAGTGCTGCTCAGCATCCTCATTCTGGGCATTGATAAGACGAAATCGGAAGCTGACGAACAGGTCGAAGAAAGCCACGCGGACGCTAAAGCGCAGATTGCCCAAGGCGATGATCATCGTGAGCTTTCCGATGAAACAAAGCAGACTCAAGATTCGGGTGGTGGGGCAGCGTTGCACGAGGGCGAATTTGTAGCACTGACCGATCAGCAAATCGCCGAAACAGGTATTTCAATTCAGACCGCAGGCGCGGCCCATATCAAAACCCTGACAACCCTTCCAGGTGAAATTCGCTTCAATGAAGACAAGACATCGCATGTCGTACCGCGCCTTGCCGGGGTGGTCGAGCATGTTTCCGCCAACTTGGGACAACAAGTCAAAAAGGGGCAGGTTATCGCGGTGATTGCCAGTACCGCACTGTCCGAACAGCGCAGTGAGTTATTGTCGGCACAAAAGCGGCTGGAATTAGCCCGTAACACCTTTGCTCGTGAAAAGCACTTGTGGGAGGCGAAAATCTCTGCGGAGCAGGATTACCTGCAAGCCCAGCAGGCGATGCGGGAAATGGAAATCGCCGTTCAAAATGCCCAGCAGAAATTGATAGCACTTGGCGCAAGTCCGACGGTATCAGCTAACACAGGTGCACTCAACCGCTACGAAATTCGTGCGCCGTTCGACGGCATGGTCGTTGAGAAGCATATCGCCTTGGGCGAAGCCGTCAAGGAAGATACCAGCATCTTTACCATTTCTGACTTATCGACCGTTTGGGCCGACATCATCGTATCCGCAAACGATCTCAATCTGGTTCGGGTCGGAGCCAAGGTCTCGATCAAAGCAACTGCGCTCGAATCTACCGCCTCCGGTACCGTGTCCTACGTCGGATCACTGATGGGCGAACAAACTCGAACCGCCACGGCACGCGTAACACTCGACAACCCTGACATGGTCTGGCGACCGGGCTTGTTCATCACGGTTGACTTGATAGCCAAAGAAACCGAAGTGTCAGTCGCTGTATCGGCCGATACCATCCAGACCATTAACGACAAGCCGGCGATTTTTATTCGCGTGCCGGGGGGCTTTATTGCTCAACCGGTCACGACCGGACTATCTGATGGCAAAGTTACGGAGATCATGGCCGGACTCAAACCCGGCACCGAATACGCCGTCAATGGCAGCTTCTTACTCAAATCCGAACAGGGTAAAGGAGCCTCAGATGAGGATTAATGCAATAGCCGGTTCTACTCGCTTGGACCTGCCACTACTCGGGATAGTCGATGCCGGGCAATTATTCAGACGCAATGGAGAGAATTATGTTGATACTGAAAACCACCGCTCTTTTCCTCGTTACCGCCCTTGCCGAAATCATCGGTTGTTTTCTGCCCTATCTGTGGCTCCGCAAGAGCGGCTCCCCATGGTTGCTGCTACCGGCAGTGCTCAGCCTGTCGCTGTTCGTATGGCTGCTCACATTACATCCGGCCGCCAGCGGCCGTATTTACGCTGCTTATGGCGGTGTTTATGTGGCTACCGCTCTGGTTTGGCTGAGAGTAGTGGATGGAGAAAAGTTATCCATATTGGATTGGGTGGGTGCGGGAATCGCTTTGTTCGGAATGGCAATCATTGTGCTGGGCTGGCGCAGCGGAGTTTAGCGCATGATTTTATTGATTTCGTAAGGAAAACCACAGTGCAGGAGGCCGCCCATCATGTTTGAACGTATCATTCGTATCGCCATAGACCATCGCTGGTTGATCATGCTGTGCATATTCGGCATGGCCGCGCTGGGTGTCTACAACTTTCAAAAACTCCCCATTGATGCTGTGCCAGACATTACCAATGTTCAGGTGCAGATCAATACGACGGCGCCCGGTTATTCACCATTGGAAACCGAGCAACGCATAACCTATCCCATGGAGACGGTCATGGCGGGCCTGCCTAATTTGGAGCTGACGCGATCTTTATCGCGCTATGGTCTGTCTCAGATCACGGTGATTTTCAAAGACGGTACCGACATCTATTTCGCAAGGCAACTGGTCAATCAGCGCATCCAGCAAGCCAAGGATAGACTGCCTCCCGGCGTTATACCGGCGATGGGTCCCATTGCCACAGGGTTAGGGGAGATTTATCTCTGGACTGTCGAAGCTAAAGACGATGCCAGAAAGCCAGACGGCACCACTTATACCGCAACTGATTTGCGTGAAATCCAGGATTGGATCATCAAGCCACAATTGCGCAATGTACCGGGTGTCACCGAAATCAATTCCATTGGCGGTTACGCCAAGCAATATCAGGTCGCGCCGATTCCGGAAAAACTCGCGTCCTACGGTCTGGCTTTACAGGACATCGTGACCGCCTTGGATCGCAACAACAACAATGTCGGCGCTGGTTACATTGAGAAGCACGGCGAACAATATTTGATCCGTGCGCCGGGCCAAGTTAGCTCGATGGAAGATATTGGTAACATCATTCTCGGCAATGTGCAGGGCGTGCCTATCCGTATCCGCGATGTGGGCGAAGTTGAGATTGGCCGAGAATTGCGCACTGGAGCTGCTACCGAAAATGGCCGTGAGGTCGTGCTGGGTACAGTCTTTATGTTGATCGGTCAGAATAGTCGAGCCGTCTCGCAAGCGGTCGACAAAAAGATGGCGGAAATCAACCGCACGCTGCCCGAAGGAGTTCAGGCCGTAACGGTCTATGACCGGACAGTATTGGTCGATAAAGCCATCAACACGGTCAAAAAGAACTTAATCGAAGGCGCTATTCTGGTCATCACGATTCTGTTCATGTTCCTTGGCAACATCCGTGCGGCCGTCATCACAGCAATGGTCATTCCGTTGTCCATGCTATTCACATTTACCGGCATGGTGACCTATCAGGTGAGCGCCAACTTGATGAGTCTGGGGGCGCTCGACTTTGGGATCATCATTGATGGTGCTGTCGTCATTGTCGAGAACTGTGCGCGACGGCTTGCCCATGCCCAGGCAGAACGTGGTCGGGCATTGACCCGGCAAGAACGCTTTCATGAGGTATTTGTAGCCTCCAAAGAATCCCGTCGAGCGTTATTGTTCGGCCAATTGATCATCATTGTGGTGTATTTGCCGATTTTTGCGCTGACAGGCGTGGAAGGCAAGATGTTCCATCCGATGGCTTTCACGGTGGTGATTGCGTTGGTCGGCGCCATGATACTGTCGATAACGTTTATTCCGGCCGCAGTGGCGCTTTTCATCGGCGATAAAGTCACCGAACAAGAAAATGTACTCATGCAAACAGCCAAACGCTGTTATGCACCCGCACTGGATCAGGTGATGGCCAACAAACCCGTGGTTTTAACTTTTGCGACTGTTGCGGTGATTTTGTCTGGCCTTTTAGGTACACGGATGGGTAGTGAATTTGTGCCTAGCTTGAATGAAGGCGATTTCTCGATCGGCGTGGCACGCACGCCCGGCACCAGTTTGTCGCAATCCGTCGCCATGCAGCAGCATATCGAAGAAACCCTGATACAACAGTTCCCGGAAATCGAGCGCGTGTTTTCACGAACCGGCACAGCCGAGATCGCTTCCGACCCGATGCCGCCGAATATCTCGGATGGGTATATCATGCTCAAGCCTGAAGAGCAGTGGCCTGAACCCAGAAAACCAAGGGATGAACTGCTAGCGGCAATACAGGCGGAAGTCAAAAAACACCCTGGTAACCTGTACGAATTTTCTCAGCCCATTCAACTTCGCGTAAACGAGCTGATTTCAGGCGTACGTAGCGATGTTGCGGTCAAGGTGTTTGGGGATGATATGAATGTGTTGAATGACACGGCCACAAAAATTGCGTCGGTCATGACCAACATTCCCGGCGCCTCCGAGGTGAAAGTCGAGCAAACGACGGGCTTGCCTGTGTTGACGGTCAATATTGACCGGGAAAAAACTGCACGCTACGGCTTGAATGTGGGGGATGTGCAGGATGTCGTGGCTATTGCGATTGGCGGAAAAGAGGCCGGTATGGTGTTTCAAGGCGACCGCCGTTTCGACATCATCGTTCGCCTACCAGAGCATTTACGTAGTGATATTGAAGCTATTAAGCGTTTGCCGATTGCTTTGCCACTCGGTCAAGGCATGGACGGACGAACGACTTATATCCCGTTGGCCGAAGTTGCCAAACTGGAGTTGGCGCCAGGACCCAATCAGATCAGCCGTGAAAACGGCAAGCGTCGGATCGTGGTCAGCGCCAACGTGCGTGGCCGTGACATCGGCTCGTTCGTAGCCGATGCACAAGGACACCTTAATCAACAAATCAAGATACCGCCAGGTTACTGGACGACTTGGGGGGGACAGTTCGAGCAACTGCAATCGGCCACACAGCGCCTGGAACTTGTGGTGCCAATATCCCTTATATTGGTTTTTACCCTGTTGTTCATGATGTTTGGAAATGCCAAGGATGGGCTGTTGGTTTTCAGCGGCATTCCGTTTGCATTGACCGGTGGTTTGGTGGCCCTCTGGTTGCGCGATATTCCAATGTCGATTTCGGCGGCGGTGGGATTTATTGCCTTGTCTGGGGTCGCTGTGCTGAATGGTCTGGTGATGATTGCCTTTATCCGCAGCCTGCGCGATGAAGGTATGTCGCTGGATAAGGCAATTGTACAAGGTGCTCTGACACGATTGCGTCCTGTATTGATGACGGCATTGGTGGCGTCGTTTGGCTTTATACCGATGGCCATTGCCACCGGCACCGGCGCCGAGGTTCAGCGCCCGCTAGCCACCGTAGTCATTGGGGGCATCCTGTCATCAACGATGCTGACGTTGCTGGTATTACCGATTCTTTATTGTCTTGCGCATCGCAAAGACGAACATATCGATCAATAACCGACTTATTGGGGTGAATCTCATGAAAACGAAATTACCGAAAAATGGCTAATCCGCCAGGTGCCCGCGCCGAGTCGCCGATCATTACATTTGGTCTTTCTATTCCGACCTCAGGCAATCCACAACAGATAAAAGCCGAGCGCCAGCAGCCCTCCGCCGGCCACCCGATCCACCCAGACCTTCCATCCAGCGCCATCCAGCCGCTGGACAAGGCTGCCGGCCGTGGTGCCGACCAGCAGCACGGGCGTGCCGGCGCCCAGGCCGTAGAGGAAAAGCAACAGCGCCCCATAAAACATCTGCCCCTGATAGGCTGCGTAAGAGAGCACCGAGGCCAGAACCGGCGTACCGCACGGCCCGATCACCAGCGAGAGAAGAAAACCCGTGCCGAACGCGCTGCCGGCACGCAACGGGGCACGCATCAGCCGCTCCAGCGGCAAGTGCAACCAGCCCAGTAGGTACAGCCCCATCAGCAGCGGCACCAGCGCCACCAGGTGGCGCCCCACGCTACCCAGCCCCGTGATGCGCCCCGCCAGCGAGACGGCAATGCCCAGCACTGCCATGGCGACCGCGATGCCAAGCACGAAGGCGACGGCGTTAGTGGTGCTGCGCCGCGAGCCGCAGTTCCTTCCCACGCAACAGGTCGCCGCTGCGGCCGGGTAGAGCGCCAGGCAGCACGGATTGAGTCCTGCGATCACGCCGGCCACGAGCGATAGCGGCAGGGTAATCAGGCTCCCGCTGGCCAGTGCGCTGCCGATCTGCGAGACAACGTCCATCTAATCCCCGCTCAGCGTTGCCAGGCGGGCCTCGATCGCTTGCACGGTTTTTTCCTCCTCGCCCTCGTAGCGCGCGGCTTCGCGGCCGTCCTTGTCGAGGATGACCACGGTCGGGGCGCTCACCACGCGATACCGCGCCAACAGCTCAGAAGCGCTGTTGGGCATGAGTTCCTCCACCTTGACGCCGCGCTTCCCGGCAGCACGCACGGTACGGATGATTTCGCCGCAGCGGTCTTCGGCCTCCTCCGCTTCGTTGAGATCGGCAATCAAAAGCACCGATGGCGTGCCGGCGTCAACTGCCAGAGGGGCCGTGCCGAGCGCCTGCTGCTTATAGACAACGATGGTGACTGCGGCGAGCAGCACGCAGACCAGTCCGATCCATCTAGCTTTTTTCATTGCATACCTCTTGCGGCCCGCAGCCGCATGAACGTTTGATAGGCGGCACCGTGGTGGGCGCCAGAGTGATTTCGCCTGCCGCCCGATCCTGCACGTAAGGCAGGTCGGTGCGCAGGCTCTCTTCGGCGCGGGCCAGCTCCCGTCCGAGATAGGCCGCATGGTCCAGACGGCTGATGAGTCCCGCCTCAATCGCCGTCGCGTACAATGCCGCAGGCGTTTGGGCTTCGAAGACCCGATCCAGCACCCCCTGGTTGGTATAGTGTTCCAGAATCAGACGATTGTGAGCCTGATCGGGATAGACCACGAAATAGCCTTGCGGGTCAAGTATCAGGCGCTGAGGTTCGTGAGCCGACTCTATCGGTATCGTCGCCGTGTCGGGTATGGGGCCGCCGAAGGGGCCTGGGTTTCGGTGGGCGGCCTGCAATGCCAAATCGAGTATCGCTTCTTTATTGGATTCGCCGATCACGTCAATCAGTTCCACCTGGCGGCGGAAGGCGTCGATATGCTCGACGGACAAGTTCTTCAGCAAAGGGCGCTTACCCTGGGCGCCGACGATGCGCATTTTCTCGTTGACACCGTGTTGCATCAGGCTGACCAGCGACTGACCGGGCAAATGACCGATGGCTTGACGGGTATCCTCACCGCAGACAATGAGGAAGCGAATGTGCGGATTCGATAGAACGTTACGAATCAAATGCTCGATGCCCAAGTTCTCGGTGTGCAGGCTACCCACGATGGACAGCTCGGCCGCCTTGGTGCCCGCCAGTTCCTCGACGAGCGGATCGGAGTTCAGGGCGCATACGGCGACGGGCGCCTGGAAGCGCAGCACGCGGTAGTTGCCCGGAAGCGGCGGCCAACCAATGCGTTCCTCGGACTCTTCCGTCGGGCACAGATCGAGACTCGCGCCGGCTTCCGGGTAGGCTTCCGCAAAAGCATTCGCGGCAATCGCCGGATAGCACACCGGGCAGCCTAGGCAATCGTATTTTTTCGGCAGAAACACCGTACGGGCCTGGGCGAGAATCGGAGCCAGCTTGCTCCTTCCTGCTTCGGTTTCCGCGAAGGCCTCCACAGTCTGCTGAAAGCAGCCGCATTTGTGGCATTTGGGCGCCGCAATCGCCTCTTCGATTTGCTCGGTGATGACGCGCAAGGCGGACGCATCCTGTTCAACAGTGGTCATGCGGTCCTCCTTCCCACTCGCCCGGCGCCGGCTGACGATGAATCTTAAATTCGCAATAGGCGTGCCCAAGCCCCAGGCAGGCGGTTTCTTCCACGCTCAAGGCCTTTTCGTCGGTCACACCGCGCAGGAAGCCCTCAAAAAGCCCGGCATCAAAGCCGCAGACGGTTCTTTCCACGTTGGGAATCGGCCAGCCTAGAACCGCCGAGCAGCCGGAGATTTGAAGCAGCGCCCCTTCCGCGTTACGGTGAAGAATACGCGACTCGATCACCCCCTCCAGGCCACAGGCCAAAATCAGCGCGGAAAGAGCCACATCCAGACAAACAGGTTTTTCGTTTTGCTCCACGGCAATACGCGCGCCGATGACGCGTCCCATTTCCCGCAAGGGCGCAGCAAAATCGCTGTCCAGACCAATAAGTTTCACCGCGAGCCGGTCCAACGCGGCGAAATCGCTTGCCGCGATTCCGCCCAGCCACGACGCGTTAGTGCAAGACGAAACAGAGCTGAGTTCGGAATCGATGCGCTCTATCGAAGGTATTGCTGCCTTGGTCATCACATCACCCGGAAAGGATAGACAAAAACGCCATTGTTCGTTACTATCGAAATCATCGAAATGACTGCGCCAAAAAGAAGGTTCATCCCGCTTTCGCCTCTAACAAGGTCAGATCGCCCTTGATGGCCTTCACGAGATATTCACTGTGAAGTCGGTAATAAACCATCCTGCCGTCGTTGCGCATGCGCAGCCAACCTTGGTCGCGCAGCAGTTTCAGCTGATGAGAGGTGGCCGCTAGACTGAGACCCAGTACATGGGCTATGTCGCAGACACACAGTTCTCTCTGGTCAAGCGCCAGCAGGATTCTCAGCCGGGTGGTATTGCCAAGCAGCTTGTAGAATTCCGCCAGCTCATGGAGGCGGCTTTCCTCCTTAGCCAGACTCGCCTGGACCGCAGCCACTTTGTCGTGTTCAAAGCAAGGGATATTGCAGATGTCTGCTTGTCTGGGTACAGTGATAACCGTTTTCATAGGGTTATTTCTCATTTCGATGATTGCGAAAATGATAGCGCAGGCATTGGCAAATTTCAAGAACTAACGGTACCAGCATTATGAACATAAACAATCAATCGGAAAAACCTTGCTGTTGTGCAGAGGAGAAATCGGACAGCAGCCAGACGGCCGCATCAGTGCCTGCAAGCGCCATAACTTTCAAGATCGAAGGTCTGGACTGCGCCGAAGAAGTTGCCACATTAAAGAGCGCGATAGGCCCGCTAGTGGGTGGCAGTGACAAGTTGGCCTTTGATGTATTGAACGGGCGCATGACGCTGTTGTCTGATGCCGAGCCTGTGACTGAAAAAACCATCATTAAGGCCGTTGCGGCAACCGGCATGAAGGCGACCCGCTGGCAAGCCGGTCAGACCGATGCCAATGTCAAGCAACTGCACCGTTCAAAGACCGTGTATACCACACTCAGCGGTTTGCTTATCGTGATCGGCATGTTGATTCATATCACAATCGCCGGTGGCTTTAGTGATGCGCAAACTTTTCTCAGCCATCCTGAGAATTGGTCTCTAAATTGGGAGGTTATCACTGACTATCTCACTAGCTTATTGAACGCACATACTCAGCAGGCCATGCCTTTGCCTGAAAAAATCGCCTTTGGCCTGGCGGTGATTTTCGGCGGTCGGCATGTGGTTGTTAAAGCTTTTTATGCGCTAAAACGATTGCGTGCCGATATGAATTTATTGATGACGGTGGCCGTTATCGGCGCCATGTTCATTAATGAATGGTTTGAAGCGGCCACCGTGAGTTTTCTGTTTGCCCTGTCCCTGGCGATTGAAAGCTGGAGTATTGGCCGTGCCCGTCACGCGGTAGAAGCGTTGTTGGATTTAGCGCCATCGACGGTGACGGTCAAGGATGAATCCGGAAAAGAACGCGTGGTATCTGCCGGCGACGTCAGTATAGGCACCCGTTTCATTTTAGCGCCTGGCGATAAAATCCCCTTGGATGGCGAGGTGATTACCGGCTTCAGTTCAGTCAACCAAGCGCCAATTACCGGTGAAAGCATGCCGGTTGCCAAGCAAGTGGGCGATGAAGTGTTTGCCGGCAGTATCAATGGTGAAGGGACACTGGAAATCCGATCAAGCAAACTTGTCACGGATACCACCCTGGCACAGATCACGCGTCTGGTTGGAGAAGCGCATGGCAAACGGGCGGAAGCCGAACAATGGGTGGATAAGTTTGCCCGCATTTATACTCCAGTAGTAATGATCTTAGCCCTGGCCGTCTGTGTCGTTCCGCCGCTGTTCTTAGGAGGCATTTGGAACGAGTGGATCTATCGTGCCTTAGTATTATTGGTGATTGCCTGCCCCTGTGCCTTGGTCATTTCAACACCGGTCAGTATTGTCGCGGCATTGGCTAGTGCAGCCCGTCAAGGCATTCTGATCAAAGGCGGCATTTATATCGAAACACCGGCCCATCTGAATGCGATTGCTTTTGATAAAACCGGTACGCTGACTTGTGGCGAGCCGATCGTCACCGGTGTTTACCCATTTAATAGTCATACCGAAGAAGAACTTTTAAGCCGTGCTGCCGCACTGGAAGCACGAAGCAATCATCCGTTGGCCAAAGCCATTTTACGCTATACGGAACAACGTGGTATCAACGTAGCCAGCGCTGACAACGTGACGGTTTTGCCTGGTAAGGGGGTAACCGGACTATTTAATGGCACTAATTACTGGCTGGGATCGCGTCGCTATTTATTGGAACGTAGCCGGGAAATTCCGGAAATTAGTCAAAAAGCGATTACCCTTGAACAAACAGGGCAAACCGTGATTGCCATTGGTAATGATCGGCATATTTGCGGCCTCATTGCCGTTGCCGATCAACCTCGCGCCGACATCAGATCGATTTTGCAAGCGCTGAGACAGACAGGCATCAAACATTTAGCCATGTTAACCGGCGATAATCGGGTGACGGCCAATAACATCGCGTCCCAAATTGGCATCGATGAGGTACACGCCGAATTGTTGCCCGCCGATAAAGTGGAGATCGTCAGTCAAATGGTCGAAAAATACGGACAGGTGGCGATGGTCGGCGATGGTGTCAACGATGCGCCGGCGCTGGGCCGGGCCAACCTGGGGATTGCCATGGGGGTATTAGGGTCGGATGCGGCCATCGAAATAGCCGATATTGCGCTGATGGGTGATGATCTTTCCAAACTGCCTTGGCTGATTGGGCATTCCAAAAGAACCTTGGCGATTATTCGACAGAATATTGCTTTTGCGCTGACGATCAAGGCCGCTTTTGCAATCTTAGCTTTTGCCGGTGTGGCGACCTTATGGGAAGCCATAGCAGCTGATATGGGCGCTTCCCTATTGGTTGTAGCCAACGGATTGAGATTACTTCATCCCAAAAATACGGTCTTTTAAGTGGCCCTGAATTTAATAAAGGTCGCTTTAACATCGTCAAAGCACCTACACATTACCTTTTCGAGATAACCTTTAGAGATAACCATGAAATTAAAATCACTGATTTTTTTAGTGTTAGCTGAATCCTTATTATCTGCTTGTAGCTTCATGGAGCCTCATGCCATGGATACTGATCTAAACATTCAGCATGAAGCATTAGCCAAACACTTCCAAGACGAGGCCAACGAATTACAGACCAAGATTGTGGAACATAAAAAATTTCTCAGCCAATTCGAGTCACAACGCTATGTTTACGGTAGACATGCGAACGATCTTAAAGCGCACAGCCAAGAAGTGATTGATCTTTACCAGCAGGCCGTCACTGCAAATCAAGACATGGCGGAGATGTTGCGGCAAGCAGATCATTAGTTGTATTCGTAACGCCACCACTCTCTCCGTGGTACTAAGCTCAGCGTCGCAGCACCGATACTCACCTTATCGCAGTGGCGCTTCCGGTGTGAGGTCCAACAACTGAGAGGAAGCGACCAAAGCAGCTTTGAGAAAGAGTTTCTCGGGGATAGTCTCGAATGTAGTTCCCTCTACCTCTACCGTTCGACACTCTGATTCGCCACAAACAGAACAGCAACGACTGCTCCCGACTCTCGCACCGAGCCATTCCTCCATGGGTCTGCCCGCGATCCAAATGCGGTTGGACTCTGAGGGGTTGGCCTTGAATGATTTTTCGTTTATCTCTCTGATCTCAAGAGTTGGCTCAATGCCCAAGGGGAGGAGCGCTTCCTTGAGTTTACTGATGGCGCTCTGCATTTCCTGATACGTGGCATGGCAGCGATCACACGTCTTCCCGCCTGAGCTCACAAGCCTCTGCCAAATTATCGGTAGCGATTTCATAGCAATGATCCCTTTCTGAGGCGTCTAACAAGTTCTACGCTTAATCAGATAACTCCGGAAGCGAAAATAAAATTAAGAAGTCGCAACACTCGATTTGAAGAGCAAATGGGACGAAGCAAATCTCAATCCGCAGTACGCTGTATCTATTGCTTTGGCTCATGATCCATCATCTCCTTGCGCTTTTCGGGGTTCTTAGTCTTGCGCATTTCGGCTATTTCCTTTTCCAACTTCTTCAGTTGGTCCTGCATTTCCTTTTCGGACATTGGTTTCTGTTGCTCTTCAGCAGCAAATGCAATAGGACTGCTCAATACTATCAAAGCAATTATGAATAGAGCGGATGTTTTCATGATATTTCTCCTAACGAACGATTGTGTTGAAATACGAAGCCGACAATCAGCATCGCTTCTCTTCTCTTAACTTTTTATTAAATAACTAATGTTACGCAGGTGTTCAGAATAATCAATGGCAGCAGCGGATTCAGAAAATCGTAACGCATTGATTTTAAAAAATGGGTGCGCAACATCAGTTACAAAATACTCAATCAAGAATTTCGATATGAGTTAAAGCTATATTTACAACTCTTCGTTCAACGAATCTTCTCACTCAGCGACGGTAAACAAAAAAAGCGGGGGGAGTCGCTATTTTTGCGAAAGCTTGTTTAGGGGCATCCCAGCCCCAACAAGCGGCAAAAATTACGCGACCGCTATTGCCTGCGGCGGCCCCGATTCGTCCTCGTCGCTTCGTTTCGACCCAGCAAGGGGTCGAAACATAGGCTCCAAATGACTTGACGGCGTTTCGCGATGCCTTGCAGGTTTTCTTCGCTTCGCTGCGAAAACCCGCCCGGCGCTACGCCTATCGGGGGCTAAAAATCTTCACTTCGCTATTGCTCCGTTTCCAAGATTTTCAGCGTAAGAAGCCGTTTAAAAACCTATCCAATCCTCCGCAAAAGACGGTGAATCTCGGAAATCTTGATGAAGACCTCTGCGGTATCAGTGAGCCGCTCATAATCTTTGGATAACCTCCTCGAATTGCCGAGCCAAGCAAATGTCCGCTCTACTACCCAGCGAGGCGGCAATATGACGAATTTGCCTTGCATGGCGTCGGTGCGTTTTACAATCGTCAGTCGCCATTTAAACATCTGTTTTGTCCATTCGACTAATGCGCCGCTATAGCCACCGTCAGCCCAGATGACTGAGAGCGTCGCGAATAGCGCGTAGAGCCGAATCATGAGCAATCGCGCACCCCGACGATCTTGGATGCCGGCAGAATGAACACAGGCCGCCAATAGGTTACCCATCGTATCCACCACAATATGGCGTTTGCGTCCCGTGGTCTTTTTGCCCGCATCGTAACCGCGTTGTCTACCTGAACCGCATGTTTTTATCGATTGCGCATCGATAATGGTCGCTGTTGGTTCCGCCGCTCTGCCGGACTGAGTCCGGAAGGTCATGCGAAACAGCGTCAAAGCCCGATCCCAGGGACCTTGCTTTTTCCATGTCCGAAAGTAACCGTAAACCGATTGCCAAGGCGCAAAATCCGACGGTAACAGCCGCCATTGGCATTCGGTTTTGACGATGTACAAAATTCCGTTAACAATTCCTCGAAGAGGATAAGTTCGTGGCCGGCCTCCTCTTTGAGCGTTTCCTGGCGTTTCTAAAAATGGGTGTAATAACCGCCATTGTTCATCCGTTAAATCCGTTGTGTACAACTGCTTTGGCTCTCCGCAGCCCAAAACGCGCTACGTTCAACCGGACTGCGGGGTTTTTAAACAGCTTCTAAGAACGTTAAGAGCCGAGCCTAATGTTTTAGTTAGGCCGATAGTATTGGGATTTCGGTGCTTGGCATGGTCTCCACCGTATCACGCCATTGAGCCGATGGTCTTGCGGAAACGGCTCAGCGCCAGCACAAAAAAGACGCTGCCGATAGCAATTAGCGCGAGAAATTGCGGCCAGACGATGTTGAACCCCGCGCCCCGGTAGAGAATGGCCTGTGCCAATGAGACGAAATGGGTGCTCGGAGCGGCCAGCATGATGTTTTGCACCAGTTCGGGCATGCTCTCGCGCGGGGTGTATCCGCCGGATAACATTTGCAAGGGCAGCAGCGTGATGATCATCAATAAACCTATCTGCGGCATCGAGCGCGCGACCGTACCGAGAAAGATGCCCATCGACGTGGTGGCGAACAGATGCAGCGCCATGCCCAGGATGAACAAACCGATCGAACCTTCGATGGGCACTCCGAGCACCACCTGCACTACAAAGACGAGCGACGCCGTCGCCACCACCACCACCACCAGGCCCATGGCCCACACCTTAGCCATCATGATTTCGAACGGGGTCAGCGGCATGACCAGGAGGTGTTCGATGGTGCCGTGCTCGCGCTCGCGGATCAGCGCCGCGCTGGTTAGGATGATCGACAGCATGGTGATGCTGTTGATGAGCTCCATCACCGAGCCGAACCAGACCGAGCTCAGATTCGGATTGAAGAGTGCGCGCACTTCGAGCTCGGCGGGTAAGGTGATGACCGCTCGATGTCCCTGCACGAAGGCTGACACCTCGCCGTTGACGATGGTCTGGATGTAGCTGTTGCCGATGAAGGCCTGCGACATGCGCGTGGCGTCGACGTTGAGCTGGATCGACGGCTGGCGTCCGGCCAGCACGTCGCGCTGAAAATCGGGCGGGATATCGAGGACGAAGGTGTAGAGGCCCACATCCATGCTGGGGTCCATGGCGTATTGATCGATGATCGCCGGCACCAGGAAATGGGGCGGATAGAAGGCGTTGACGATGCGCGACGATAATGGCGAGCGGTCTTCGTCGACGATGGCGATCGGCGCCTTGTGCAGCGATCCCGGCATGCTGGTCGCGGTCAGGTAGACCTGAACGGTGAAGGTGAACAGGATCAGCACCATCATCAAGGTGTCGCGCCCGAGGCTGCGCAATTCCTTGATTCCAAGATGGAAGATGTTGAGCAGTGTATGCATGGCTAATGCTCCTGTTTCTTCAACAGCAAAACGCTCAGGGCGAGGATCACCGGAATGGCGATGGCGAGCGATAACAGTGACGAACTGAGGTCGGCGAAACCCAGTGCCTTGGAAAAGGTGCCGCGGCAGATGGTCACGAAATGCGTGGCCGGAAAAATCTCGCCGACCAAGCGCGCCCCGCCCTCCAGCGACGACACGGGGTCGATCATGCCGGAAAATTGCTTGGCAGGAATGATGGTGGCGATCGATGTGGCGAAAATGGCGGCGGTCTGGCTGCGGGTGAAGGCCGAGATCAACAGGCCGAGGCCGGTCGCGGCAGTCACATAAAGCAGCGCGGCCAAGGTCAGCAGCAGGAAGCTACCCTTGAGCGGCACGTCGAATGCGAACACTGCGAGCGCGCAGACCAGGAAGAAGTTGACCATGCCCAGGGCAATATAGGGCAGTTGCTTGCCGAGGAGAAACTCCAATCTGGTGACCGGTGTGACGTACAGATTGATGATGGACCCCAGCTCCTTTTCGCGCACCACGCTGAGCGCACTGAGCATGGCTGAAATCAGCATCAGTAGCATCGGGATTACCGCGGGCACGATGGCCGGCAGACTCTTGACGTCGGGGTTGTAGCGAAAGCGCGTCTCGATGGTCATCAATCCGGCTGGCAGGCGGCCCGTATAATGGCGACGCGCCTGCTCGAGCAGCCAGCCCTGGTGCATTGCCTGCACGTAGCCGAGCACATTCTCGGCGCGGGTGGGCATCGCGCCGTCGATCCAGGCGCCTGTTTTTACGTTGTCGCCGCGCTCCAGATCACGCGCGAAGTTCGGCGGAATCTCCAGTGCCAGGCTCAGTTCTCCGCTGCGCATGCGCCGATCGAGTTCGTCGTAGTCGGTGATGGGCGACTGGGCGATGAAGTAGCGCGAGCCGCCGAGGTCGAGCGCGTAGTTGCTGCTGAGTAGGGTCTGGTCGCGGTCGAGCACGGCGAAACGCAGGTTTTCGACATCCATGCTGATGCCGTAGCCGAACGTGACCATCAGAAACAGCGTGCCGAACAGCGCTATCGAAGCGCGGAGGGGGTCGCGGCGCAGTTCCAGTCCTTCGCGAAGGGTGTAGCTGAACAAGCGCAACAGGCTGAAGCGGGCTCCGAGCTGGACGGGGTGGCTATGCGCCGGAGCCGAGGTCTGGGCGACTGTGCTGACGGGAGGGGCTTTTGTCGCCGGTTCGTCATCGAGCCCACTTGCTTCCTTCAGATAGCCGATGAAGGCTTCTTCCAGCGTGGGGTGGCCACTGTTCTTGATGAGCGCGGCGGGGCTATCGCTGGCCAGCACCTTGCCGGCGTGCATCAGCGAGATGCGGTCGCAGCGCTCGGCCTCGTTCATGAAGTGGGTGGAAATGAAGATCGTGACCTGGTCCCGCCGGGCGAGTTCGACCATCAACTCCCAGAAACCGTCCCTCGCCACCGGGTCTACGCCGGAGGTTGGCTCGTCAAGAATCAGCAAGTCCGGCCTGTGGATCACCGCCACCGCCAGCGACAAACGCTGGCGGATGCCCAAAGGTAGGCCGTCGGGAAGGCTGTCCATGACCACATCGAGCCCGAAACGCTGCGCCATGTCGGTGACGCGGGTGGGAATCTCGGCATCTGGCAAGTGGAACAGGCGGGCGTGCGATTCCAGGTTCTGGCGCACGGTCAGCTCGGAGTACAGCGAGAACGCCTGCGACATGTAGCCCACGCGCTTGCGCGTGGTCAGATTGCCGGCATCGACAGACTGGCCGAACAGCAGCGAATCGCCTTCACTCGGTTTCAGCAGGCCGGTGAGCATTTTCATCGTGGTGGACTTGCCGCAGCCGTTGGAGCCGAGAAAGCCGAAAATTTCGCCGCGCTCAATGTGCAGGCTGACGTTGTCGACGGCGGTAAATCCGTTGAAACGCATGGTTAAGCCGCGTGCCTCTATGGCGATTTCCTGGACGCTGCCGGTATCTCGCGGCGGAATGACCACGGCCTTGTGGCCTTGGCGCTTTGCTTCCGGCAGCAGACGGATAAAGGCATCTTCCAGCGTATAGGCTCCGGTGCGCGTGCGCAGTTCGGATGCCGTGCCGGTAGCGAGAATTTTGCCCGCATCCATTGCGACCAGCCAGTCAAAGCGCTCCGCCTCGTCCATGTAGGCGGTGGAAACCAGCACGCTCATGCCGGCGTGGCGCTTGCGCAGCCTGTCAATCAGTTCCCAGAATAGGACGCGCGACAGCGGATCGACGCCGGTGGTCGGCTCGTCCAGAACCAGCAGGTCGGGGTCGTGGATCAAGGCGCAGCACAGACCGAGCTTCTGTTTCATGCCTCCCGACAGTTTGTCCGCCGGACGGTCACGGAACGGTTCCAAACCGGTGCTTTCGAGCAGTTCGGCGATACGCTGATGGCGCTCGGCCTGCTCGTGACCGAACAGGCGGCCGAAAAAATCGACGTTCTCGAACACAGACAGCGTGAGATAAAGGTTCTTGCCCAGGCCCTGCGGCATATAAGCAACGCGGGGACAGACGGCGCGGCGATGCCCAGCATCGTCGATGTTTCCGCCCAGCACCTCGATATGTCCCGCCTGCATTTTCCTAGCGCCGGTCAACAGCGACATCAGGCTGGATTTGCCGACGCCGTCGGGACCGATCAGGCCGATCATACGGTCGGCGGGAATGTCCAGACTGAGGTCGTCGAGGGCGAGGTTGTCGCGATAGCGCAGGCTGACGCCCTTTATGCGGACTACCGGAGTGGTGTTCATTTCAATAATTTGATTTGTAGCCCGGCGGGCCATTCGGTGGCCGGGTCGAGCTTGACGTAGGCCATGCCAGGCACGCCTGTCTTGACGTATTCGAGATGTTGCTTCAATAGTTCGGGATCGATTCTTGCGCGCACACGGAACATCAGTTTCAGGCGTTCACTCTCGGTCTCCACCGTTTTCGGCGTGAACTGGGCGACGCTGGCGACGAAACTGGCCTTGGCCGGAATCACAAGATTTGGTGCGGCGTCGAACACGAGCCGGATGTCGCTGCCGAGCGCGACTTTGCCTGCGGCTTCGGTGGGTAGGAAGAAGGTTATATAGACGTCGGATAAATCCACCAAGTTGAGCACACGGCCCCCGGACTCCAGTACTTCGCCGGGTTCGGCAACGCGGTACTGCACACGCCCATCGCGCGGCGCTTTCAGTACTCTATCGTCAATGTCCGCCTGAAGACGCGCGACTGTCGCCTTGGCGGCCTCAATCAGCGATTGCGATTCCACCACCTGCGATTTCGCCGCCTCGATGCCCGCACGCGCCGCTGCAACCTGGGCCTGCGCCGCGCTTACCGCAGCCTTTATGCCCAGCACCCGGGCCTGATTGTCGTCGACTTCCTGCTGAGGAGTGGCGCCCTCGCCGACAAGCCGCTGCGAGCGCTTCAGGCGTTTGCCGGCGGCATCGAGTTCAGCTAGGCGTTGGGCGACGACCGCCTGCGTGGCGTTATATTCGCTCTCGCGCTGAGCGACGATGGACTTTGCCGTCTGATAGGTGTTCTCTGCGTAACGGACCTGAGCCTGGGTTTCGGCTTGTTGAGCGAGCAGCACATCGGCGTCCATGCGTGCAAGCACTGCACCGGCTTGCACGAAGTCGCCTTCTTGAGCCAGGATTTCAATAACACGGCCGGGCGTCTTTGTGGCGATGTTGATTTCGGTCGCTTCGAGGCGGCCGTTACCTGCGACGATGCCTGCGGGCAGGCCAGACGGACGCAAGGCCCACCACGCTATGATCGCCGCAGCGACCGCTATGGCAGCGAGAACGAGGGGCAGCGTCGATTTGGTATATCTGCTCATCATGTCTCCCGGGAATTTACGGCTGGGGCGGTATGGCGTTCGCACCGCCGCCCAGCGCCTTATACACGGCAATCAGACTCGTGGATGTCTCTGCTTCGGAACGGGCCAGATTGATTTCGTCAAGATAAAGGGCGCGCTGGGACTCAAGCACGTCCAGAAATGATATCACACCTTCGTGATAGCGTAGCTGGGACAGCCGCATGGATTCGCGCAAGTCAGCCACCGCGCGGGCCAGCGTCTGCCGCCGTGATTCCTCCTTGAGGTAGCGGGTCAGAGCGGTTTCCGTTTCCTGAAGCGCTTCAAGCACCGTCTTTTCGAAGGCCAGGTAGGCTTCCTTTTGCTGCGCATCGGCCAGGTCAATGCCTGCGCGGATTCGGCCGAAGTTGAGCACCGGTTGTAACAGGTTGGCGGCGGTGCCGTAAGAGAAAGCGGCCGATTTGAACAGGGATTCGATGTCGGTGTTGCGTAGGCCCACAAAAGCCGATAAAGATATTTTAGGATACAGTTCCGCGACCGCCGCGCCTTGCATGGCCGTTGCCGCAGCGAGATTGCGTTCGGCAGCGCGAATATCAGGGCGGCGGCGTATCGTTTCCGCAGGGGAGGTTAGAATCTTGATGCCCGGCGCTGCAGGCACTGCTGCTGTAGCATTCATTTCGGCATCCAGCGTACCGGGTTGGCCGCCCGCCAGAACTTCCAGTTGACGCAATGTGGCGACCAGCCGTCCTTCCAGCGCAGGAATCTGGGCTTCCGTGGTCTCGGTCTGGGCCCTCGCCCGAATCACATCGTGCCGGGTTCCCACGCCTTCAGCGTTGAGCCGTTCGGTCAGTTCCAGCGTATGCTGTTGCGACTCCAGGTTCGAGCGCGTTATTCGAAGTTGATCCTGGAGACTGCGGTATTCAACATAACTTCTTGCCAGTTCGGATGTCAATATCACCAGAGACTGGCGATACTGTTCGCCAGCCGCATCGAGATCGGCAGAGGCCGCTTCCAGCCGCCGTTGTTGACGGCCAAACAGATCGATTTCCCACAGCGCGTCGAAACCCAGTTCGAACATATTGTATTTGATGCCGGGCGCTAGACCTGGGAACGGATTTTCGTTGCGTTGCGCGCCGGTTGTGGCATTGACAGTCGGATACAGTTCGGCGCGGGTGGCGCGCCGCTCGGCGCGAGCCTGATCTATCCTGGCCAGGGCGATCTTGACATCCAGGTTGCCCGCCAACGCCTTATCCATCAGGCGGTCCAACTGGGCATCGCCAAAATTTTTCCACCAGATTTTCAACTCCTTGGGACTAACCTGCTGCAAATTTGCCGCCGGCGTCGCCTGCCAATAGCTTGGAATTGCCGGTGCAACTTTGCGGTAATCCGGCCCCATCGTACATCCAGCCAAGCCGCCAAGAGCCAGTAAGCAGACAATTTTATACTTCATAACCATGCCCCTTGAGAAATAAAGACACTGCGGCGTCGATCAACTGGCGCTTTTCCGCCTCGCTCAGGCCTGAATGTAAACCGAGCAGGCAGCGGAAATGTTTATCATCCTTTAACTTGGTTTACAACATGCGGCGATTTTGCACTCTCCACAGGCTAGCTGCGCCTTGATGACGCTAATCGAGGCTGATAAGGCTCCGAATTAAGATAATGGCTCCGGAGAATCGATTTTTGAGGACGCGTTACGCTTCGAATTACCTGGGCACTAAGTTTTTAGAAGCTCCCTTTATTTAATTTAAATAAGGGGAAGTTGTGTTGTGGTTAATCTCGCCTTCGAAAAAAAACACTTGTTCATCGTGCCGGGACTCTGTGAACATGCCACACCATCTCCTCCGGCTTTCGTACATCGGCCTAAACAGCCTTATAAAACTCAATTTCCGGCTGTCATATTTCTGATTATGACCTTAGCCATTTGAGGAACGTTGCAGTTTTACATTGATAAGAAAACTTCAAAGCTCAAAAATGCCAAATTTAACGATCGGCAAACTAGCCAAACGAACCAAAGTCACCATCGAAACCATCCGCCACTATCAACGCATTGGTTTACTGACAGAGCCAGCGAAACCCGATGGCGGTTATCGCGTTTATTCAACAGATGCGATTGCCAGAATACGTTTTATCAAACGCGCTCAACAGGCCGGATTTACCTTGAAGGAAATTGCCACTTTATTATCTCTCGATGGAGCACATTGCGCGGATATACGACAACTCGCCGAGCAGAAATGCCAGCAGATCGATGAGCAAATCATGGATTTAGCGGCTCTCCGTCAGGTATTGGGAACTCTGGTCAACGACTGTCAGCAGACAGCTTCATCCGCGCGTTGCGCTATCCTCGATGCGTTTAGCGATGATGCATCAACCAAACCCTGATTTTAAGTAAGACACCACAGACCACTTGACTCTGTTCTAAACAACAGGATTTAGACTCCTTGCCAAAATTGAGCATGGTTTGGCTTAGGAGATTCGTATGAATACAGACCCTGAAACTCCCGTTAACACCCCGTCATGGTTGGGTATCGGCGCCCTCTTAGCTGCTTTAGGGGCTTCGGCCTGTTGTGTTGGGCCTTTTTTGCTGTTGTCGTTGGGTATTGGCGGCGCATGGATCAGCACGTTGACGGCTATGGAACCGGCCCGGCCATTTTTCATTATCCTGACCCTGATTTTTATAGGACTCGGCTATCGAAAACTCTATCTAACACCTGATCGCTGTGCGGTGGGTGAAATCTGTGCCACATCCGACAACCAACAACGGCAGCGCTTACTGTTTTGGTTGGGTTCCGCATTCATTTTGAGTCTGCTGGCCTTTCCCTGGTTAGCGCCTTTTTTCATGGCTTGAGAGAAATCGATATGACAATTAAAACCGGTTTGTTAATTTTGGGCTTGTCATCAACCGCTCTATGGATGCCAGCGGCCGATGCTGAAACCACAGCGGCACAGCCAAACCAACAACAAACGGTGACGCTGAAGATAGAGAATATGACCTGTAGCCTATGTACAGTCACTATCAAGAAAGCCCTACAGAAAGTCGACGGCGTGCAAAAAGTGGCTGTCGATTACGATGCCAAAACGGCCGTGGTTACTTTCGACAGCCACAAAACCAATAACGCCACCTTGATCAAAGCCACGACGGATGCCGGTTATCCGGGTTCCCTAGCTACACCTATTACCCGATAAGGCCGAGGATAGCGTCTATGTCTAATTGCTGCGGCCCCACCAAAACCAAACAGATTTGTCCTGAATGTGGTTCCTCGTGCAAAAGCGTCGGCATGCTTACGTTGTACCATCAGGTACGGTTTCCCGAGAATCAGTCAATCGTTACCGATAGCTATTATTTTTGCCCGGCAAAAACATGCCCGATTGCCTACTTCTCCAATGCCGGCAACACCATCCCCAAACAGCACTTGCGAAGCTATCAATCGATTCAGAACGATGCGCTTTGTTATTGCTTTGACATAGATACCGCGCAATATTTATCGGCATCAAACGATCATAAGGCAGAGCAGATCAAGGCTTTCATCGTGCAACGCACCAAAGCAGGCGAATGCGCCTGTGAAATCAGGAACCCATCAGGCCAATGCTGTTTAGCAAATTTCAAACGTTTTGAATGAGTGACGTATCGTTGTCGAATTATTGCCGGAAACCAGCCAAGCGAACTCCGGGCATTTTTTCCGGCTTTCAAAGCCGCGAAATATTGCACTATTAGTGGCAAAAAATCCTGTAACTATCAATCAGCCTCTATTTACAAACGGCTGTTCTATAGCAGAAAGAGAGACTTGTTTATGTGTACCAATATTGATACGCTACGCGAATGAATCCAATCCTTTCTGTTAGATTTTTTGCAACTTAAGCAGGTAGCGAACCTGTTAGAGAATGGTTGAAAGCGTTATCTGCTCAGGATAAAAAAACGATTGGCGAAGATATTAAAACGGCGCAGTTCGGTTGGCCTCTCGGCATGCCTTTAATCGATCACCTTGAAGGCGATATTTGGGAAGTCAGAATTAAGCTGGATAATCGGATAGCGCGAGTTCTGTTTGTCATCGTCAACCAAACGATGATTTTGCTGCATGGTTTTATCAAGAAAAATCAAAAGACACCGAAGCCAGAGCTTGATCTGGCAAAACAACGATTGAAAGCATTACGGGGGAAGAAATGAATAGTCAACACGAAGAGAATCCTCATATCGGCAGCAGCTTTGACGACTTTCTCAGCGAAGAAGCGATTCTGGAAGACGTAACCGCCGTGGCAACTAAACGGGTTATCGCCTGGCAAATTTCAGAAGGCATGTCTTCGCTTAAGCTGAGTAAAACGGCAATGGCCAAAAAAATGCACACCAGCAGAGCATCGCTGAATAGGTTGCTGGATGAAGAGGATACCAGTTTAACCCTTACAACCTTAGTGAGCGCCGCCGCCGCTCTCGGGAAAAAGGTAAAAATAGAGCTGGAACCCGCTTGAGTTGGGAGGTTTACCGAATAAGATGGGCCGCGTTACCTTAGCCCATCTTGCCTAGATTAATGTGTGTCGATTTTGACGAAAAGACTTACTGTTTACATCTGACGATGCATTGCCGCCATACTTAAATTGGCTTCAGCCGCCTTTTCATAGGCATTAATCAACATCCGGCAATGACTTACCAAGCTGTCAAGTTGCTTGCCGTAAAGCTGGCTTCTAGCTTGGTATTGGCTAAGCAGTTTTTTGTGCTCTTCAACTTTAAGTTGCAGTTCTTTGGCCGCCTCTTCGTAATGTTTCGCCAATGCCTCATGATCTGCCTTTGTCGTTGCGCTTTGAACGGCTTGAGTCATATCCATCGGATGCGGGTTCATCTCACTACATGCCACTAAGATGCCAGCACCTAACAATAAGGTAATCAATAGTTTTGTTTTCATAGATTTTCTCCAGATTTAGTTGTGATTAATCGTTAATTTCGTTCTGTTTTTATAGTTCATGGAGTGATGGCAAATTAGAAATAACATCAATCCAATCTATAAATCTTTATTTCTCAAGCACAAATAGTGCCACCCTTAAAATCAATGAGTTAAACTCGCCTTTACATACTCTCGTGGCTAATTGCGTAATACTGGTGCAAGCAAAGGTGCTAATGCACCGTATTGGGTCAACCTCTTAAGCCGATCTGCGAGCAACGTCATACCTTGCCTTTCGAGCCTTAAACGCTGTATTCAAGAAGTGTTCGCCAACGAGGCGTTGTAGCATTGCCTCCAGTTGAGATTCGTCTAAATCATTCACCTCTTGATGAAGACGCGGAGCAATCTTGGCAAAAATCGTTACCAGTTGAGGATCAAAGTGGCTGCCGCCCTCTTTTACGAGCTTGGAAATAGCATCGATTGCGGGCCACGCATCCTTGTACGGACGTTGCGAGGTCAGTGCATCAAACACGTCCCCGATAGCGAATATTCGCGCGTTTAGTGGAATGGTGTCCCCTGTAAGGCCTTGCAGATAACCGCTGCCGTCATATTTCTCATGATGAAACTCCACGACATCCCGCGCACCGGTTAACCAGTGCGATTTGTTTAGAATGTCCACGCCTAATGCCACATGCATTTTCATGACCTCGAATTCATCCGCTGTCAGTTTTTCCGGTTTCAGTAAAATCGGATCGCGGATACCGATCTTGCCGACATCATGTAAAAAAGCCCCTGCAATTAGATCGCGCATATTTTCTTCAGGTAGCCCGATCGCTTCGCCAAGCCGCAGTGCGTAATAAGTCACCCGATAGTTATGATGGTTGGTTTCCGAATCGCGTTCTGCGATGGCACAGCCCAGTACATTCATCAGTTCAAGATTGCCTTGTAAGAGTTCGCCGGAAAGCCTAATGACGCCCCGATTGAGGGTCAGGACAATTGGATACATCAAGAGGCTGGTAAAGAAAATACCTAGCGTCACGAAGGCCAGCATACGGATTAGGTTTTGCTTCAACGTGGCAAACGTTTCCGGATCAACCTGATAAACGCCCTCGAAATAACCCATCGGCGAATCCTGTTCGCCACGTAGCGGAACCAGCGTCACTAGCCACAACTGTCCATGAATAAAATGTAGGTCATGAGTAAACTCGTCGGCCTTTGGAAATTGATGGCGATATTGATCGATGAATTGCTCGACCAATTCCTGTCCTTGGCGAACGGCTTCGAGTTTTAATTGTTTGTTGCGGTCGTACAATTCGACAATCAGAAAATGCTGGCTAACCAGTTGTTCAGCCAGTTGCCTCAGGTGTTCGGTCGATTGGGCATCGAGTTGTTCCAGATTATGGGCCGATGCCCCGCTGAATATCGCTGATTCCTTCAGCGCAAGGGCATGAACTAACTGCTCGGCTCTCTTGATCTCCAGCCATAAAATGGAACCACCTACCGTTACACTCAGGAACAACCAACCTAAAAGCAATCGGGCCAGAATTTTTCGATGAATAAAGCGATTGGCGGACATCGCTTGTGGCGATTTCATCCTTTTAGGCTGATAGCGATGTGATTGCTTGGTTTTCATTGTTCTAAGCAAACTTTTTAGCTCGATTCAGCAGGACTTTTCTAAGCTCTAAGATTGCCAAGGGTATAAATCCAACCCCGATCCAGACTACGCACTGATGCAACGACACCGATTTGATCTGAAACAGAGTTTGCAGCATCGGAATATGATGTATTGCCAACTGCAAGCTGAAACACACGGCGACAATCAGAAACAAGCGCAGATTGGAAAATAAACCGATTTGCCAGATGACGCGTTGTTCGCTTCGCGCACCGAAGGCTCGCAGCAAACCGGTAATCACCAGAGCGGTAAAGGCGGCATCGCGGGCCTGGTCAATGCTGTTACCGACCACATGCAGTTCATAGGCAAACACGCCTAGCGTGACGCTCGCGGCTAATAAACCGGTGAATAAAGTCAGATAAAACAAATGCCGGTTGAGTAACTGGGACTGGGCCTGGCGAGGCGGACGGTTCAATACTCCTGGATCAATCGGATCGGTGGAAAGAGCTAAGGCCGCAAAACCATCGGTGACCAGATTGATCCACAACAGGTGTAACGGTAAAAGCGGTAATGGCCAACCCAGTATCACCGCGCCCAACATCACCAACAACTCGCCTGTGCTACTGCCCAACAGGTAAGCCAAGGTTTTGGCAATGTTGTCATAAATGCCGCGTCCTTCTTCAACAGCGGCGACAATGGAAGCAAAATTATCATCGGTGACAATCATGTCGGCGGCTTCTTTGGTCACTTCAGTGCCGGTAATGCCCATGGCGATTCCGATGGCTGCTTCTTTGATAGCGGGCGCATCGTTCACGCCGTCTCCCGTCATCGCGACAACCGCCCCAGTCGCTTTCCACGCCCGCACAATACGCAGTTTATGCTCGGCGGTTACCCGTGCATACACCGAAACATGCGGCACGCGTTCCTTTAACTCAGCATCGTCCAAGTGGTCTATCTCGGCACCAATCAGGACTTTATCGCCCTTATCAATAATCCCTAATTCGCAGCCGATGGCTCGTGCGGTATCAGGGTGATCGCCGGTAATCATCACCGTTTTGATCCCTGCCCGTTTGCATTTGCTGACGGCCTCTCTGGCTTCACCACGCGGCGGGTCCTGTAAGCCAACGAGTCCTAGCAAAATAAGCTGCTGTTCGATCTCGACATCACTGCCGAACCCGCCCGCATCGAAATGAACGCCCTCTAGTGGGCGCTCTGCCACGGCCAGCACTCGCAAGGCATCGTTGGCCAGTAAACGGTTGGCTTGAAAAAAACGAGTGCGGTCGATTTCAGTCAACGTCCTGACACCCTGGTCGGTACGAATCAACGTGCAACGGCTAAGAACGACTTCGGGAGCGCCTTTGACAAAGGCCCAAGGTAAATTGGCATGGCGGCGGATAACGCTCATGCGTTTACGGTCGGAGTCAAAAGGGATCACTGCCAAACGCGGCATCTCAGTTTCAATGGCAGACCGGGTAATATTCGCTTTCTCGGCGGCCACCAATAACGCCCCTTCGGTAGGATCGCCTACTACGGTAGATCGGCCATCGATTAGCGTGAGTTCGGCATCGTTGCATGCCGCCGATGCTCGCAGCAAGGCGAATAATTCGGGGCTTTCCGAGGGGGAATTTTCCACGTTGCCGGAAAAGAATGTGCCTTCCGTGGCGTAACCTTCACCAGTAACACGATAGAGGTTTTGCGAGGTCACCAACTTGCGGGCCGTCATTTCACCCATCGTCAACGTACCGGTCTTGTCGGTACAAATCACCTGGGCACGGCCTAATGTTTCGACCGAAGCCAATCGTCGTACCAAGGCATGCCGTTGAACCATCCGCTGAACCCCTAATGCCAGCGCAATCGTTACTACCGCTGGCAGTCCTTCTGGAATCGCCGCGACGGCAAGACTTACCGAACTCAAGAACAGCTCAAAGGGCTCGATACCTCGCCATATTCCCAGTCCAAAAATTAAGCTGACGATGCCAAAACAGGCCATCAACAACAGACGCCCAACCCGTTCCAGTTGGCGTTGCAATGGCGTTTCTCCGCTTTCTGCCGATTCGAGCAGTTTCGCTATGCGGCCAAGTTCGGTTTCCATGCCGGTATTAACCACCAATGCGCGAGCGGAACCACCGGTCACACTGGTACCGAGAAAAATCATATTGCGCCGCTCAGCCAGCGGTGTGTCCAACGCCAAGCTATCGGTAAACTTAGCCACGGCTTGCGACTCCCCTGTGAGTGGAGCTTCATTGACGCGAAATACGGATGCTTGAATAAGGCGGGCATCCGCCGCAACCAAATCTCCCGCTTCGAGTAACAGTAGGTCGCCCGGAACGACTTCAGTGGTTGTGATCACCAAACTATGGCCATCCCGAACCGCTCGGCAATGCGGCGCTGTTAAACGAGCGAGTGCGGCTGCCGCTTTCTCGGCTCGATACTCCTGGAGAAAGCCAATGACCGCATTCAAGATCACGATAGCGATGATGGCAATACCGTCGATGACTTCACCGAGTGCGACGGAAACGGCCGCTGCACCCATCAGTACCCAAATAACGAGACTTTTAAACTGGCTGATAAGCATCACCAAAGCCGAAAATCGCTTGCCTTTATGCAGTTTATTTTGCCCATATCGGGCAAATCGCTTTTTCGCGTCTTCGGTGGAAAGTCCCTGTTCCATATCGGTCGCAAGCAAGCCTGCGGTTTCAATTGCCGATAGCTTGTGCCATGTATGCATCATGACCCACCTCCTTTTAACCATATCGGTAACGGCAGAGATAATGACCGGTGGCAGCGTGGGATTATCAAAACAAGCCCCTATTCCGGAATACTGCCCAATAACGAATCCACTGCGGTCGAAACCGCTAGATCGACCCTTTTATCGTTTATTAGCCCGCCCAATATCCCGCCATCCCCGACCAAACAAATAGTGCTGTCCCGCCATAGCAGCAAGCCCTTCTCCTTGTCGTATAGAAAGCCAGCCACTTCCACCTTATCGTTGCTGCCAACCACATTGAGATCAATAAGGGCTAAGACCATGATCCAGCGTGCATCCGGCGGACCAAAGCGTTTTATCAAGGCAGGATCGGCGGCCCTTAGACTATCGTTGGTCAGGACATTACTCTCGCCCGAATCATTCAGAACCACCGGGTATCCTTTCCGCTTCAGGATCGCTGCCGCCTTTTGGCGCAAGGGTTTTTCGAGATGTGCCGGAACATGCTTGTCGATTCGCGCATCAACGGCAGGCAGCAGTGTAATCTGACCTATGGATTTGGGCGTCAATCCCGAAGCCCGGTAGAATGCGGGCTGGGTAACGGCACACCCTTCCAGCAAGAAAAGCACACCGACTAAGGTGATTACGATCGATTTATGCCACTGGATTGTCATAATTCTCTCCTCTTTGCTTAGGCCATACGGATTTTGTAATTTTTTCATTATTTTGTGACTTTCACCAAACTTGTAAAGGGCATAACACTGCTGCAGAAGCTCTGAAAATAAAGAAGTGCTGCGCTCGTATTGGCCCTACCGTTCATCGGCTTTCCGCGTATGGTCTGAACTTCTTGGCAGACGGCAAAATCCTTGTGCAGGCAAATCCAGAGCACTGTTAAATTTGCTGGATAAATTTTGGAAGGCGATGAGTCCGGTTAGTTCGACTATTTCATCTTCGTTAAAGTATTCATGCAGGCGCTGAGACAAATCATCATCAACCTGCCGGTCGTTATACGTCACCGCCTCGGCATACTCTAGGACAACCCTTTCTTTATTATCAAACAACTCGCTTTCTTGCCATCGTTCAAGAGCTTCCACCTTGTTCATAGAACCCGTTCTTTTTGCCAATACGGCAGAGTTAATATCGATACAAAAACGGCAGCCGTTTATTTGCGATACTCTTACTGTAATTAAGGAGCGTAGAACCGGATCGATAGGGCTGTTTTTTCTATCCAGCACCCCATAGAGTATGGCTATCGCTGCAAACAACCCGGGGACTCTGGCCCATATCAGTGCAGGTTTAAGGACTTGTCCGTATTTTCTTTTTTGATTCCAAAAGAAGGGACGAAGGTACCAGGGGTAACTGGAAATGGGTTTTTCTGTAACTCTCATAGCATCACCGAAGCAGATAATAAACATCCGGACTCATCCGAAGACGGTACGGGAAATGACCTAAAACGAACGAGGGGATAGTAAAGCTCCCATCCCCCTTGGCTTGTGTGAAGCATTACATCTGACGATGCAGCTTTGCCATGCTCAAGTTTTCCTCGGCGGCTTTTTCATAGGCGTTAATCAACCACTGGCAATGTTCTTTAAAACTTTGTGCCTGTCTACCGTAGAGATAGCTTTTTGATTCGTATTGGCTAAGCAGCTTCTTATGCTCCTCAACTTTAAGCTGCAGTTCTTGCGCCGCCTCTTCGTAATGTTTTGCCAGCGCCTCATGATCGGCTTTGGATGTTGCGTGTTGTACCGCTTGACTCGTAATCCATCGGATGCGGGTTCAGTTCGCTACAAGCGGACGCTAAACCAACGGTTAACAGCAAGGCAATCGGTAGCTTTGTTTTCATGAGTTTTCTCCGGATTTGCTCGATAGATAAAAGAACATTGTTTTTTAGATTGTTAGCTTGTTGCCGGTTTCACCTCATTTTATGAGTTTTGAGTGGATGGATTAAGGCCTGCTGATTTACGCGGTTCCTGAAACTGCAACACCAGGCTGTAAATCACCGGAAATACCAGAAGGCTTAATATCAACACAGTGAGCATGCCACCCAGCGCGGGGGCGGCGATGCGTTGAGTGACGTCCGCACCGGTGCCGGTCGCCGTCATGATGGGTATCAAGCCTATGATGTTGGCCAGCGAGGTGATTGCTACTGGCCTGACACGTAGAGCCGTCGCGGCTTCGCTGGCCGCTCGGATTTCCTCGCCGGTCAGTGGCGCCTGTTTTTGCGCCCGCAGCTTATCGATTTCAATATCGATAAAGCTCAGCACCATCACCCCGGTTTCCGCCGCCGTGCCGGCCAGCGCGATAAAACCGACATAGACGGTAATCGACAGGTTGTACCCCAACCAGTAGATGAACCAAATGCCACCAATCAGGCTAAATGGAATCGCCAACATCACGATAGTCGGTTCGGTGATATTACGAAAGGCGGTATACAGCAGGATAAAAATCAGCAGTAGCGTGATGGGCACCACGATGCGCAAGCGTTCCGCCGCTCGCTCCATGTATTCGAATTGACCGGACCAAGTGACGGTATAACCAGCAGGTATCGTGACAGTTTCGGCTAAGGTTTTTTTTGCCTGCTCCACATAACCGCCGATGTCGGAGATTTTAAGGTCCACATAAATCCAGGCATTAGGCCGTGCATCCTCGGTCTTGATGACATCCGTACCGCGTTTAAAGTTGATGTCCGCTACCGCCGTCAAAGGAATCTGGCTGCCTGTCGGGGTGGAGATCAACACTCGTCGCAAGGCTTCCGGGTTATCCCGCAGATCGCGCGGATAACGCAAATTGACCGGATAGCGCTCTAGCCCTTCGACGGTTTCGGTGATGTTCATGCCACCAATCGCACTTTGAATCACATCCTGCACATCGCCGACGGTTAAGCCATAACGCGCAGCAGCTTCGCGGTTGATGTCGAAATCCAGGAAATAGCCGCCAACCGCCCGGTCGCCATAGGCCGACAGCGTGTCCGGCAAGGTTTTCATGGCCTGTTCGATTTGCAGCGACAGGGATTGCAGCACGTTCAGATCGGGACCGGACACCTTGATACCCACCGGGGTCTTGATGCCAGTGGAGAGCATGTCGATTCGGGTCTTGATGGGCATGGTCCAGGCGTTGGCCAAACCGGGAAAATGAATGGCCTTGTCCATTTCATCCATCAGTTGCCGGGTAGTTTTGCTTGGGTCAGGCCACTGTTCTCGCGGCTTTAACTTGATGGTCGTTTCCACCATCATCAACGGTGCGGCATCGGTGGCGGTTTCGGCGCGGCCGATTTTGCCGAACACATGATGCACCTCGGGAAAGGTCTTAATGATCTTATCGGTCTGTTGCAAGACTTCCCTAGCTTTGGTGATGGAGATGCCCGGAAAGGTAGTAGGCATGTATAAAATATCGCCTTCATCCAGGGGCGGCATAAATTCACTACCCAGTTTCGATAAGGGATAGAGCGTAGAAGCCATCAACAGCAACGCCACGACCAGCGTGCCCCCTCGCCAGCGCATCGCTACCCTTAAGACCGGTGAATGCATGGCATGCAAAATCCGATTAATCGGGTTTTTTTGCTCGGGGATAATCTTGCCGCGCACAAAATACCCCATCAACACCGGCACCAGCGTGATGGTCAAGATCGCAGCGGCGGCCATCGCATAGGTTTTGGTGTACGCCAATGGGCTGAATAAGCGGCCTTCCTGCGCTTCCATGGTAATGATGGGCAGGAAGGACACGGTAATCACCAACAGCGAGGAAAACAACCCCGAACCGACCTCACGGGAGGCATTGCCGATGGCTTCCCAGCGTTCCAGTGAAGTCAACTTGGCTTGTTTTTTCTCGGCTGCTTCAGCCAGGTGTTTGTGGGCATTTTCCACCATCACCACGCCACCATCGACCATATCGCCGATGGCCAGCGCGATGCCGCCCAACGACATGATGTTGGCGTTCATGCCTTGCCATTTCATCGCAATGAAGGCCATCAGGATACCCAAGGGCAAGGTGATCACGATTACCAAGGACGAACGCAGATGCAGTAAAAACAAGGCCACCAAGGCGCAGACGATGATCAGCTCTTGGGTCAACGCCTCTTTCAAGGTGTCCACCGCCCGTTCGATCAGGCTGCCTCGGTCATAGACCGGGACGATTTCCACGCCTGCCGGCAGGCCTTTTTTCAGTTCTTCCAGTTTCGCACGTACATCTTCAATGGTTGCCAGGGCGTTTTCACCGAAACGCATGATCACCACGCCGCCGGCTACTTCGCCTTCGCCGTTGAGTTCGGTGACGCCGCGCCGCAGTTCCGGGCCGATCTGGACATGAGCCACATCCTGTAACCGTATCGGCGTGCCGTTGGCGTCGACTCCGACCGGGATGGTATTCAGATCGGCGATGGATTTGATGTAGCCCAATCCTCTGACCATATATTCGGTTTCGCCGACTTCCAGCAACCGGCCGCCGACATCGTTGTTGGAACGCTTGATGGCCATCATCACCGTGGATAGCGAAATGTCATAAGCTTGCAGCGCATTGGGATCGACTTCCACCTGGTATTGTTTAACGTAGCCACCAACCGAGGCGACCTCGGACACACCAGGAACAGTCTGTAAGGGATAACGCAGATACCAGTCTTGAATCGAACGCAGTTGCGCCAAGTCGTGCTTGCCGGTCTTGTCCACCAAGGCATATTCGTAAATCCAGCCGACACCGGTGGCATCGGGACCGAGCGCCGGCGTGACGCCTTGCGGCAAACGGTTTTTCACATAGTTGAGGTATTCCAACACCCGCGACCGTGCCCAATACATATCGGTGCCGTCTTCGAAGATCACGTAGACGAACGACAAGCCAAAAAACGAATAACCGCGTACCACCTTGGCATGCGGCACGGCCAGCATGGCAGTGGTCAAGGGATAAGTGACCTGATTTTCGACGACTTGCGGCGATTGGTCGGCATAGTCAGTGAAGATGATCACCTGCACGTCGGATAGGTCCGGTATCGCGTCCAATGGCATATTCTTAAACGACCAAATCCCGCCGATGGCCAGGATAATTGCCCCCAACAGCACCATGAATCGGTCTTTTAAAACGCTGTTGATGATGAAATCAGTCATGTTGATGCGCTCCTGGTTTCACTGACAACGACTTGCTTGCCGGCTGCGATGCAGCGGGCTCCATCATTTTTGAGGTGGCTTCGTTCAGCTTGGATTCGGAGTCGATCAGGAATTGCGCCGAGGTGACGACTTCCTCACCCGCAGTTAATCCATCAAGAATGGCAATGTCGTCATTGGACGACAAACCCGTCGTCACCTGACGCGGCTCGAATTTACCGGGACCGCGCACCACCAAAACCTGGGTTTGCGCACCGGAACGGATCACCGCTTCGGCAGGAATCACCACCGTATCGACTTGCTTACCGGCATGGATCGTGACTTCGGCAAACATATCGGGTTTTAACAACAAATCGGCATTGTCAAAGACCAGACGCACTTTGATGGTTCGGGTCTTGGCTTCGGCATAAGGGTAGATAAACGCCAGACGGCCTTTGAAGGTGCGGCCCGGAACCCCGGCCAAGCGCATTTCCACCGGGTCACCTTCCTTAACCCAGGGCAGTTCGTATTCGTAGATTTCGGCATAGACCCAGATCGTGGAAAGGTCGGCGATCATGTATAGCTCGGTTTCTGGCGTAACGTATTGGCCTTCGCGGGCACCAATGTTGATGACAATGCCATCCGCCGGGGTATGAATATGTAGGCTCTTTTTGATAGATTGGCCATCCGTCAGGTCGTGCAGTTGATGCGCTGGTACATCCAGCAGTTTCAAACGTTCACGGGCGCTTTTCAATAGGTCTTCCGCACCACGACGGATGTCTTCGATTGGGCTTTTTTCCAGCACTTTAAGATTGTTTAACGCCAGTACATATTCCTGTTGGCTGGCGACCAGTTGCGGGGAGTAAATGCTCAGCAGTTCCTCATTCTTCCTGACCCTTTGCCCGGTCTTATCAGCACGCAAGGTTTCAATCCAGCCTTCGGTTTTGGGATGTAGCCGGACAATATGTTCTTCATCATAGGCTACCCGGCCAACGGCTCGGACCACATGCGATAGCAAGCTTTGTTTGGCAAGCGCGGTCCGCACGCCGATGTTTTGCACCGTGGCGGCATCGATTCTAACGGCACCGGTCGAATCGTCAGCTTTTGACTCGTCCTCGGCATACACGGGCAGATAATCCATCCCCATGTTGTCCTTGGCGGGCGCTGGCGATGTAATCGAGGGATTCATGGGATTGCGGTAAAACAGAATTTTGGGTTGTTTAGGCGCATTATCCTCGGCATAAACCGGCTCATAGTCCATGCCCATGGCATCCTTGGCAGGTACCGGGGATGTGGCCGATGGATTCATGGTACTTCTATAAAATAAAGGCTTTCTGCCCTCTGCCGGTTGAACCGCCGATTCCTGTTTAGGTTGCTGAGCCAGCCAATAGCCGCCCGCCAAGCCTATCCCCAAGGTCACTGTGGCGGTTAATAACAATTGCTTATTCATAAATTTCGTCCTCGCCCACATTCGCGCAGAGTTGCGCCAGTGCTTGTTGGGCTTCCGTGAAGGCTTTCCAGTATTGGGTTTCGTATTCGAACAAGGTGATTTGACTGCGCACCAGATTCAGGAAATCGACCTTGTTGACCTGATAGCCGGCCAGCATCGAGGCGACGGTTTGCCGGGCCTGCGGAATGATGCCGGTATCGAACAACACGAATTGCTGTTTGGCCCGCTGATAATCGCTGTGGCTTTGGGTAATTTCAGAACGAACCGCGTTCCATCGATCTTGCAGTGCATAACGTTGTTGCATCAATTCGCTGGTCCGCTGATCGACGGCCTTGGCTTGCTTACTGGCGGCAAAAATCGGCACGTTCATGCTGACGCCCAGGCTCAGCAAATCCGAACGCCGGGTGCCGTCGAGCATATTGTTGCGAGCGCCATAGGCCGCTTCGACGTTGAAGTCCGGTAGAAAATCTTTTTGCGCCAGTTCCAGCTTGGATTGCGCCGCATGGATGCCTTGTCGGTCGCTTTCCAACATCGGCCTTGAGCTTTCCGCTTGTTGGTAAAGGCGGTCTTCCTGCCTGATTTCCGGCAGCTGTATTGACAGCGTGGCGGGTAATTGGACGGGGTTGTTGGCGGGTTGATCCAACAGTGCATTGAGTTTGGCGACGGTACTGCGCCGCATACCACCTAGGTTGATTTTCTGATCCAACAGTTTTGAAAGTTCCAATTGGGCCAGCAATACATCCTGCTGCAAGCCTTCGCCCACTTCGTATTTACTACGGGCGATATCGACGAACTGCTGCAATAAGGTGTGATTGTTATCGACGATCTCCCGTGTCCGATCCAGATAAAAAACCTGCCACCACAGCGTTTTCACATCGCTCAACAAACGCAGGCGCAGTTCATCGGCATTCAGCGTGGCGGCTTCCGCTTCATACATCGCCGCTTGCTCGCGTAGCGCCAGTTTGCCGGGAAAGGGGATACCCTGGGAAAGCCCAAAACCGATTTGCGTCATGTCTTCTTGCCGCGTGCTAAAGCTGTTAGTCGGCAAGCTCATGGCATTGAAGGTGATTTGCGGGTCTGGCAGGCTGCCTTCCTGCGATGGAATCGCGGCCATCGCCTTGGCACGAGCCAGGGTTTGTGCCAGGTCGGGATTATCCTGAACGACTTTTTGAGTAGCCGCCTCAAGCGTTAATAGCGGTTGCTCATCTGCGGTGGCCAAGCGGCAGACAATAAACAGCGTCGCCATCAGCAGACGCCTGGATCGAAAAAAGGATGACATGATGATCCTCGTAAACTCGTGATAACCATGACGAACCGACAACCGCCGGACTTTGGCCGATGTTGATCGTCATAAGAGCGGTGATTATTTCTTACAGCGAAACACCACCGTTGAACGGCTTAGAGGCTAAAAATCGGCGGTTTTATGTCGGGAGGTGCAAGAAACGAGGCGGAATTAGGTTTTTCCCCAAAGCCATAGCTATTGGACACATGGGTTGGAATAAACCTGAAAGATGACGTGATCCCGCAATCCACGCAAACATGAAAGCTGCAACTAGCCAAGTGAGGTTTGGCCGTGGCGGATTGGCAATGATCGGCATGTTTGGAGGCCAAGCCCCCTCCATCGTCCATATCATCGGCGGCGACAACCATTTGCGCAACCGCTAACTGGCTGGTGAGTGCAGAATAATGAGCAAACGCCACCACCACAGGCATGATAGCCATAAGCACTAACAGAATGGTGGTGAGGCGATGTTGCATCATATTGCCTTAATCTAACTGATCTTTATTATTGTAGATGAAATATTTGTATAAGTCGTCAGTAACAATCCTGCTGTTGGACGACCCGGCTCAATAAAATAACCGGGCCGCCGCACTTTAGGATATTAAAGCGCTCAAAATTTTGCCGACAATGTCATACGGAAATTGATCGGCTCAACCGGATGAAAGTGTATGTCATTCACGCCGGCCAGGTCTTCACCAGGAAGGCGTGATGTGTAGTAATAGTCAATCGCGCTGTCTGTACGGTTGAGCAAATTGAACATTTCCGCTTGTAAGGTCCAGGTTTTATTGAATTCGTAGCCCAGCATCGCCGAGAGCATGATGGTCGGTTTTGACCGCACGCTATTATCTTCAATCAGAGAGCGTGGCCCAAAGTAACGCAGTCTTGGACCACCAAAAAAACCGTAGAAATCATGGACCGTAGCGCCGGTTGCGATGACTGTTTCAATGGAACCCGGAATGTAGTTACCCGCAGGATCATTGCCCCTAAAGCGCGATTTGGAATAACTAAAATCGGCGTCAAGTGTTAACCAATCGGTCGGTGAGTAATAGTTGGCAAATTCCAAACCGTAACGGCGACTGGGTCGGCTTGGTTCGGTGGTTCCTGCGTCACCCGAGAACAGCAATTCAGAATCAATATCCAGCCACCAGATGGCTAATGTACTCTGTAAACCTTTTATCCAAGTGGTACGGGCACCAATTTCAGAGCCGTAGGTTCGTGCAAGCGGTACGGCGGATTTCACACTGTCACCAGAGCTAGGATCGATGCGGGTATTAACACCACGACCATCATTACTGTGGTAACCCAAGCCACCGTTCAAGTAAAACTCGGTATCTGCCCATGGTCCAAAAACCATGCCCAATTTAGGACTCACTAACCCATCGTAACGTTCGCCTTGATTGGCGGCGATATTACTGTTGGTAACATTGAAGCGGAAGCCATCGAAACGTACCCCAAGGGTGGTCCGAAACCAATCATTCCAGCGTGTTTTATTTTCGGCATAGGGACTGGCACTGGTAACCCATACGGAATCTTGACGTACCGTCGATAGGCGTTGCCGCGCTTTGGTCAAATACAAGCCATTATCGATGTTATCGTTGCGCACTTGTAAACCAAAAGTGCTTTCCGACTCGGCACCTGCAAGCTTGTGGTAAATGGTATGACTGGCCTTGAACCCAGTCTGCCAGCGTTGATCCGGCTGGTTGAATTGATCGCCATTAACCGGATCATTCAGGAAATACGTGAAGTTCGAGAATAAATTAAGCGTCGAATAAAGCCCGTAAGCCATGACCTTTGTTGCACTGGTATTGGTATTGCGGTGCCATTCGGCTGTCAGGCTGTAACGTTCACTCGCTCCGCCATCGGTGGGATCAATGGCATCAAAACGGCCGATAAGCCCTGAAGTGACAGCACGCTTTGCGATTTGGTCAGTGGCATTCCAATCTGCTTTATAGGCCATGGCGGTGACATTCCAGCCGGTTTCGCCATGTTCCTCGCTATAACGAAGTACACCATTATATTTCTGAAAATCGTTACTGACTGTCCACGGTCCACCGTTGTTGACGATTTCACCCGCGTACAACAGATTACCATCACCCAGTTTACGGGAGCCTGTAGCCAATCCACGATAGTAGTCAAACATGCCGCCGGTAAATTTCACCAACGTATCGGGCATAGCATCAAAGTATTGAATATTCGCGGCACCTGCACTGGAAAAGTCCCCGTTTTCTGCATAGTAGTTCCCTTTCTGATAATTAACCGTTTTAATTAATTCAGGAATTAGAAAGTTGGTATCCGTCCAACCTTGACCGTGTGCATGGGTGGTTAAATTCACCGGAACGCCATCGATTTGGGTTAAAAAATCGGTACCGTGATCAAGGTTGAAACCGCGTAAGTAATACTGATTGGCTTTACCTTCACCACTGTGTTGCGAGGCAATCAGTCCTGGTACGGTTTCTAGTATCTCGCCAGGGCGACTGATTGGGCGGTATTTAAGCTGTTCTTGTCCAACATGGCCTTGCGAGGCACTTTCGGCGATACCGACTAAATCTCTTGACCGCCCAAAATCCTCAACCTCGACAGTTTCCAATTCTTCCGCCTTTTCTTGCTTGGCAGAGGATTTAGCTTTTTTTGATGTGTTGCTCTTGGCCGCTTTGTCGTTGCCTTCAATTTGATCGGCTTGCTCCACCACTTCGGCTACATCTGTCTTCGGTGCCGCTTGAAGATTGGCGCAACTTAAGCCCAAGATGATTTCAAGGCTGATGATCAAAGGTTTCTTTTTTATTATTGTGTTGTAAAGGCTCATAGGTTTTCTTTGAAACGATGTCGGATTGATTTTTATTGTTATGTCAGGATGGGGTGGGCCTTAACGGGCCATGTTTTTCTCATTGCCAATGGCAAGCTTTTTTGACTTGCAAAAAGCAAATGAACTCGGGAGATAACACCAATAGCGGCGCCGCTTGAACGACGTGATTTGTCGATAAGCGTTAAATTAGAAAAGAAATTGTTCTGAAAACGAACGGTCCTGACCGTGCGTTGCAAGGTTTCGCGCAGATTACGAAAGGCGCAATCATGCCTAGTGTGTTTGATCGTTTGGGTAGTGAGATTGCCGGTATCAGATTTGGCAAAGATCGATTGAAGATAAGTGTCTTCAACGGATGAAATCGGGGTCTTGCGAAGATTGGAAGAAGCTTGATGTGCTAAAACATTGGGGAGCGCAACCGGTGGCGAGGTAAGACCAACGCCGTTGCTTAGCAACTGTTTACCAGGTGTATGGTTAATATCGGGGTAATAGTGTTTGAAATCCAAAGCACTATGATTTATGTAATCGGGATTAAATAGCCACTTGCCCAACCAGTTATCTAGCCTTTGCTCAGCGGGTTGTTTGAAAATCAAACCATCGCTATTGCTGTCTAGCGTAACACTTTGACTATCATCTTTAACGGGTGTTCTCACGAAATCAACGAAGCCAAGGCTAACAAGCTTGCTACTTGAGGGATCGTTAACCCCAGAACCATACCTAGAAAAATCTTCAGAACACTGTTCATCCTCAGCGAAAACAAAGCAATACTGCGCATACCCAGCTTGATCCGCGTCTATCCAAAAAGGTGTTATTTTGGTAACTCCCGCATCCTGAGCAAACACTGTGTCTATAACGTTGTTGCCAACAATCGATTCAGTCGTCTTGGCCAGAGCTGCATTGGAAAATATAATCGTCAGCAAACAGCTAATGCAAAATACGACTAATTTTGCGACTAAGATACCGGCACCGTGCAGCAGCAGCGTTGCCAGCATAAAACCCAAGGTATAAGAAATCAGACTGGCAGATGTGGAAATTTCCTGACCATGGGCAAAGCCATGGAAGAAAGCAAAAAACGCCACAATCATGACATTAATTTTGGCGCTAAAACGGATTTTACGGGTGATTAATACACCGAAAACCGCGCAAGATAACAGGATGATGCCTTCCACGCTGGGAATGGCCAAGCCTGCTGCGCCGGCAAGCCCCCCTAAACTCATGACCCCAACAAATGCAAGCGGCAACATCCAAACAGCCTGTCCACGCAATTGGGCCGCCCAGATGCCGACGGCCAACATAGTGACAAGATGATCCCAGCCAGATAGCGGATGACTAAAGCCGTGACTCCAACCGATGCTGTCTAAATCGATAAATTGGAAGCCTGCAAAAATGACAACCAACAAAAACGGCAATCCAAAAGAGAGCAATAGACGACGATTGTGTCTTGAATCTGATTGCTGATTGGATCGATTAGGCTGCATCAAAGGGTTACAATAAAAATAATAAGGTATAGAACTTGTTTAAAAAGATTGAACGCTTGGCTGTTATTCCATCGTTGAAGGTTCGGTAAACCTGACAAGGCAACTTATCCGAAGGTAATTAAGCGATTATAAAGCCAATGTCAGTAGAGAGCACACTAAAAACACGGCATTTAACATAGTTTAATTACAGAGAGCCGGCAAAATCACGTCATTTTCAACCAGAAAGAACCCTGCTCGTCAATGAAACAACCGCACCAAAACTTGATTTAGTGAATTGAACCAAGTACATATTCAACCGCATATCCGCCGGCGACCAGTACCAACACAATCGAAATTCCCAGTTCAAGCGCACGGTGCGAAAAATGTTTCTGTGCTTGCGCGCCCATATACATACCCACTACACCGCCCAGCCCGAACAGAATACCCAACGTCCAATCAGGTCTTGTATTGATACCAGGGGGTGCAGGCAGAAATTGATAGAGCGCCACACCTACAACGGATGTCACAAACGTACCCAAGAGTGCAGCCCCCGCAACTTCATATACCGGAAGGCTAAACACTGCTATGAGCACTGGCGCCATGATCGAGCCACCACCAATACCATAGGCTCCACCAATGACACCGATAATCAGTGCAATTAAGAAAATAGGTATCGTATTCCCGCTATTGACAGAAATAGATACCCCTATTTCGCCCCTGACAGGGGCGCTTTTATTTCCGAGCAAACGGATTGCCAACCCAAACAGAATGACGCCGACAAACAGTTTAAAAGTGCGTTTGTCCAGTAGCCAATGCAAGCGTAACCACCAGCCCACCAACAACCCTGGCAAAGTACCTATCGCAATAGTCCAGGCGAGCGGCCAGTCCATACGTTTAATACGGGCGTAATGCCATATACCGCTTGGAATGGCCACTAAATTGAATACAAGATTGGTCGCCGATACCGAAGGACTAACATACCCAAGCACAGTCATCTGGAATGGGAGCAGCAAGAATGAGCCAGATACCCCGACCATCGAGGTGAAGAATGATATGCCGAAGGCAACCAATGGCGGTAACCAAAACGGAACAGTGATGTCTGCAACTTCGAAGAACATGGGCTCTATCATGCCATTTACTTAGCCAAGTGTCTGTAAATGGCCAATGTGTAGCAAGATGCTTCTTTTTGTGACAGTCACCATTAGCCGAGAAATTTTTCATTATTTCGATCATAAAATCTAAGATTCTTCGCTTATTGTGCCACCCGACATTAGTTATTATCGGAGTGGGCCGATGATGAGGACTCAGGTAAATCACAAAATCGAGCATCAAACCCGTTTCTGAGTATTGGCCAATAAGGTGTTCATCGCCCAGGCAACGATAATAATGCCAATCGGTATGGATTGCGGTGGCACCGGAAATGGCAGCGTCAATCCCATCAGTAAAAGGTATAACACACCCAGGATGATATATAGGCTGTAACGATGCGCCATCGGACTGGGGTAATCAAAATTGGTTTGGCTAACCTTGCGCCGAATCAAGCCATCGACAGCAAATGGTAGTATCGCTACGAGCAAAAAGGGTAACCAGGCACAGGCCATGACGAAACGCTTGATCATCTGATACACCGTATCCCACAGCACATCGAGTCGGCTTTGAATGAACGGAAACAAATCATTGCGACCGACATCTTCAAAGCCTTTGGACATTTGTCGCTCACGCTCAGTCGGAATGAAGTATCGGTACACGCTTTCTCTGATGCCGGTGCGGACAAACAATTGGTCAAACCAGTGCTGCGCCGTGTGCCGAATCTCCGCTTCTTTTTCAACGCCGAAATAGGCAATCAGCTTCCGATCTTCGGTTGCCTGGATTTCCCGAGTCCAGCGATCCGAAACAAAGCTAGCCACCAAAATCACTTCCAGCAACCAGATCATCAGACTGAATAGTAAATTGCGTTGCATGATCAGGTCGGTTGGGCATCCAGTGCTGATTGCAACACCGGTAATCGGCCTTTGACGATGCGCCCGCCGGATAATTTGGCAATGTAATGTAAATCAGGCAATTGCCCGAGTAACTGCGGTGCAAACAAATCACCTTCTTCTTCCATCAGGCGTTCACCGACATTACCGGAAAAAACGCTCGGATTAGTCGCGCTGGTGGCAACGCCCTGGGTGCGCATGATGTATTTCAAGCGGGTTTTGGGTAGATTGTCGGTGATGTACTGCTGGGTTTCGCTGTCCATGATCCGCAGGGCAATCAGGTTATTGACGTTGCCTAGTACCTGTCGGGCTTTATCCTGGGAACCGGTGCGGGCCGCAAAGTCGGCAAAGGTCTGGGTGGCGATGAACAAGCGAATCTTGGCGCCACGGCCTTTGTTCAACACTTGAATGAATGGATCGTTGATGACTTCGGCTGCTTCGTCGACAAACACATTCACCGGCCGGTCCGAGACGCCGTAGTTATAACGATCACCGGCCACAGCGGCCAGATCCGCCAGTAAAATGGAACCGATGGCACTACCGACCAGTCCGTCTGATAATGAGTCCAGACCAATATAAGCCACCTGGGCCTTTTCGATAATCAAACCGGTATTGGTGATCGGGCGCAGATCATCGGCGTCATTGGGATTGGGTGATAACAATGGACCCAGTGGTCCCGAAGTTAGCATGTTCATGATTGGAATTAGCGAGGCCACCATCTTGCTGAAGTGGGTGCGGTCATGTTCGAACAACGACAACAGGCCTTCCAAATCCAGATTGGGTGCTTGGTATTGCACGTACTCCCGGTAAAAGCGTACCAAGCCTGCAGCTTTGGAATCGATGTCCTTGGCGGCTTTCAAATACGGCCTAGCTTCCTGACGCCAATTACCCAAACAATTATCGTAATACCGCTCCAACGCCTGAATCACCAGCGTGGAGGGTCCGCCTTCCAGGTAACGGCGCAACTTTGCCAAGGTGGGCCGTTCCTCAATAACCATCAGTCCTTGTATGACGTTATCCAGGGATTTCTGTCCAAAGGCCTTGAAAGGGTCGGAAGTCGTTTCACCCGGAGAAATGGCGGTAATGCGGCTAGCAATTTCAGAGGGCCGATTGAAGTTATGCAGTGGATCCAATCGCACACTGTCTTCCGGAAAGGCGGGATGGAAATACACGAAGCGTTCTGGTCGTCCGGCTAACTGACAGGCGCGTTTGGCAGAAGCCATTAAATCCTTATCGCCTTTGGGATCGATAATGATCACCGCTTCGCCGCGTAATACGGCTTGAGTGACTAATACGTCAAAGGCACGGGTTTTCCCTGCACCGGTAGTACCCACCAGTAATGTGTGACCCGCGGTATGTTGAATCGGTTGCCGCACATCGCTTTCCGAGATTTCTAGTCCATGGATCCAGGCCGATCCCATGCGTTGATGATCAGTGGGAATGAGAGTCGAGACATCGCGCTTGAGAATTTCATAGGCCAACTGAGCATGTTTTTGCACCCAGTCGAATCCCCAACCAAACCAAAGGTCGTCGGGATGGCTTTTGACATAGGCTTTGAGTTTTTCCGCATCCAGATATTGGAAACGAAATTGCCTTAGCCGTCGTTTTCGATACCAGAGACTGACTGTAATCGGCAGCCGCCAACAAATCATCACGCCACACGCAATCATCAGCCAGTCGAATGGTTCACGGGGCAGTCCAGACCAACGACTGGTCAGATACGCCAAACCCGCACCAGCTGTCCAACCGGCAATCGCAGTGACTTCGTAAATCGGTCGCCAGGGAAACTGATAGTCGTAATCAGATTTCATGGTTCGATTCTGACTTTGACGCCTTTGCCACGACCAATCACCTGGCATTCTTTCAGTGAACCGATGTCACGCAGAAAGTCATAGCGCTTTAATTGCGGATACCGCTCTAAATAGGCCGATAATTCATCATCGGAAACAAAGTACCAGGTATCGTCAGTCCCGCCTGGCTGCGGTTTTTCTGTGACGTTTACCGACCGTACATATTGCAGCCAAGCCGAGATCGCTTCTGGATAAGCGAGTTTTGCATCGGCTTTGGTTGATGGATGATTAACAGCTGCGGTTGAACCGGTTGATTGCTGCTGGAGTACCGATTTGTCGTGGTTCAGTTGCTTTCGTATGGGGTTTTCTAGTTTTGGTGATGGTCGTGGGGTTTTGTTCGTTTTCTTGGGCTTTGTAGTCTGAGCTGCTTGGCTCATTGTGTTAATCGGTATGAGCAGCATTTTCAGCTTATTGCTGGGTTCTTCGGCCAACAGCAGGCCGCGAATTTGACCCACCCGTTGTACTTTAAGCATGGGTGATAACACATCGATGATGAGCCAATTTTTCACTTCAATGGCCTGAATGAATGCGGCCGGTTCGAGCTGGAGTTTTTCCGGTACGCCAGGGAATGCCAGTAGAAACTGTGATTGTCTGACCACGACATCCACACCTATCTGCCATTCGCCGCGATTGAGCTTGTCAGCGATCTCGATCAACCATTCACCGGCTTGTCCTTGTTCGCGCAACCAGGCGATGGCTAATGTTTGGCTGTTGCTGTCATCGTTAGTGTTGCTATTGGCCTGGTCGGCGATCGTTGGCTCGCTATTTCCAGATAGCATTTGTGAATCTGTTTCATCAGGTACTGCGATTACCTGCACATCGGCATTGCCGGGTGAGATGGCTGTTTCCTCTAAGGTCGTGACGGATTGCTGAGCGGTCGAGATGTCATCGACGATAGTCGAATTAACATCCCGGTTTTCAGCATTTGGATTGTCAATTGCAGTAGGATTTTGGATGGGTTCATCGCTCGCGATGGCGGTATCAGTTTCCGGCGTATCAGCCAATTCGATGGCATGGATGGCAACGGGGGGCTCGTTGCTGAAGATCAATTCCAGGGAAGCAAGGCGCAACATGTATAAGCTCACATCCAGACCCTCGGGTTGCATGCGCCAGTAGCGATACTGTCGGCCATCGCTAGCGACTTTGGCAATGGCAAAGCCACGCTCGATCAAAATATCGGCCAGGGTATCTTCATCCCTGGGAATACCCGGCACTTTATCTTTGGTCAGGATGGCGACGATATCCTGAGCCCCCATTCGCCAAACGATATGAATGCCTTCCTGAAATCGCCAAAGCCGCGCGCCTTTTTCATTGACCCGCCATTGTCCGCTTTTGACCAGACGGCGCATGGCATCGAACAAGTATTTTTCCACCGGCATGCCCATTGCCAAGTCATGGTTTTGGTAATGGGCTTTGAGATCGCGCTCAACGCTTTGACAATCAGCGGCGATGACCAGTTCGGATAACTTCGCGCCGCGATTCAAACCATGAATGGTTTCCAGCATGGCCTGCATAATATCGGGACCGGGTTCCAGAATGTAGGAACGGGAGGCTTTGGTCAGCACCCGTTCAATCACCAATGCCGAAAACTGTTCGTGGCGCTTGTGACGATTCTCCCGCCAACGTAAAAAATAGCGGTCGATTTGATAGCGCTCGGCCCAGTCAGTCAAGTTTTCATCGCAGGGATTCCAGGTGTATAGGCCTTGTCGGTCGACGACAGCAATATCCGACACCGGTTTGCCAATATCATGCAATAGGCCCGCAAAACACACCGCCAGTCGCCAGCGTAACTCAAGGGTTTTACGCTCGCGGGGCGTGGCATGGGTAGCAAACAAACAGCCTTGAGAAGAAAGGGTAGCCCAATAGGCGACTTCCAGACCATGGCGAAACAAGCCGCCGGCACCGCGATGGTGATGCGATTCGGACGCTGGTAATAAGTGACTGAATGCCGCATAGCGGGCAATCACGGGAAGTACGACCGATTGGTATAACTCATCCGGTAATGCTAAAGCATGTTCAATGGCTTGGATCAATTCTGCTTGGCTTGCCAAAATCCGTTCCACCGGTGCGGCAGGTAGACCCTTCATGAACGGTGGATAACGCGGTATCTCTTCTTCAGTGTGTTTTGGCACCTCAATCGTCATAGCCGGTGTTTCTCCGAAGAGCCGTTTGCCAATGCGTTGAATGAGGTAGGTATACAGATTTTCCATAGCAAGCCATGCTGACAGAAAACCGCTTGGGTCTACCTTGCAGCTAATTTCAAATTCGGCATTTGCTGCAAGATGGCTTGGAAAAAGAGTGCTTAGTGTAACGAGCTCCCAAAAACATGATGGAGCTTCCATGAAACGCAAATCACTAACCGCTTTTTGCCTACTGTCGGTGTTGTCCAGCACCGCTTGTCAACCGTTGGTACAGCCAGACACGTCCACCAGTCAAACGATCATCGAATCCCTTTTGCCGTTGTCTCAACCAGACCAGCCTTGGCGACTCGATAGTGCCTGGCAAGCTAGTGCGCTCGGTGGTGCCGTTTATCGTGCCTCATCGCTGGAGCACGTGGTCAGGCAGGTTGATCACGATTTAACAGTGACCAAACCACACACGGAAAGTTTGGTTCAGACCGTTGGCGAAGTCAGTAGCCAATCAAACATTGAAGATCCCGAACTACTTGAGCGAGCCTGGCGCAAATATTGTCATCACCAACTGGATATGACGCCGGAAGAGCGTGCCTTAATCCCGGTGACCCAAATTCCGCATCAAATTCTCAGTCATGGCTGCACGCCCTACAGCCTCAAGAAGTAGGCCATGCCATGAGGAAGAATAACCATGACAGCCTGAACAATCTCACCGATCGTTTTCAAAAACTGGTCGACCGTAAATCTGAAAAACTGAAAGTCGTTGAACCGCTGAAATCTATTCCAACCTGGCCGGCGGCCATTCGAGGCACCCCCAATGCCTGTTTGCGCAGTGCCTTGTTTGCTGGTGTGCAGGGCAACGAACGTATTGCTTACAAAAAACGGACGTTGTTAGCGTCGGTAGACGGTATTGAAGTCCGTTACTTGGGGGTACAGCTTAATCAATCGGATCTCGATGTCTGGATGCAAATCATTCACCTGTCCAGGCAGCAATTACCCGGATTTAGCGTCACGTTTTCCGCCTATGGATTGCTGACGGCCTTGGGCCGAAGCAGTGGCAAAAGTCAGCACGAATGGCTCAAAGAGTCAATGGCCCGGCTGGGCGGGGCATTTGTGGAGATCACCTTTCAAGGTCGCGATACCTTCGGTGAGAAAGGTTTTTTGCGCTATTACCGTGATGAAGTGACTCAGCGGTATGTGGTGGAACTGACGGAATCGATGTTAAGGCTGTTTGAAGAGGGCTATACCTACATCGAATTTGAGCAACGGCAAAAGCTACGTAAACAACCCTTGGCACTGTGGTTACATGGCTTTTTGTCGTCTCACGCGGCACCGTATCCCTTGAAAATCAGCACCATTCATCGCTTGAGCGGTAGTGGCGCTCATACCTTACGCGATTTTAAATACCGTTTGCGTAAAGCCCTCAATGCCTTGATAGACATTGGAGCCTTGGAAAATTATGAGCTTGGCGATGATGCCGTCAAGATCAAAAAGCGCCCAACCCCCAGTCAGCAGCGCTATTTGGCAGGGCAATCGCATTGAAAAAGCACGGCATTCGACCGACGCTGATTTTGGCCAGATTGACGTCCGCGATACGGCATTAGGCCGACGCGGATACGGCATTCGACCGACAGTGGCACGGCATTGGGCCGACGGGGTAACGGCATTGGACCGACAGGTACGGCATTCGACCGACGAAAAGCACGGCATTAGGCCGACGTTTGACACGGCATTCGACCGACGCCAAGCCGAATTAGTGAAATCGCTGCAGGCTATGCAGGATAAGGCCTGTAGCGATTCTTCAAACACCCAAAAACAGGCTGCTAATCTATTTATAATCTTTATTTAATCCAAATATAGGCAAGGCCTGGCTGTGGATAATTTTTAGGCCTTTTCAGAATGCAAAACTCAAAATTCATTTCTCAGTGATCGCTGCTACGAACCACCGATCAACGATTGCCTTCTTGCGTAGCCTGCTGGAATTGATGGTAGGCATCGCGGATCTTGCCCAGTAACGCCAGTTGCTTGCGAATATCGACAAATTCATTTTCCAGTTCTTCCACCAAGGTTTGTTCCCAATCCGGCTCGCCTTTCAAAATCTTCTGTAAGGGATAGCGATAGCCCAGGCCTTTTTTGAGGTATTGGCAAATTGGTTTGGTTGCGCCGTTTTGACGCAATGAAGCCATGCGATACCACTCGATGCTAAACGACAGACTACTTTCCCGGCGCCGAATGCGAACCCCGATTCGGCCGCGTTCGTTGTTAGCTACTTGTTTATGTCGGTTTTGTAATTGTCGCCAGTAATCATCGACCAGCATACGAGCTTGGTCATGGAGTTGCTCGAATTGTGTTTCCAGCCAAATTGGTATGACGTTTTCCAATGTGGAGGTATGCTGATTGTCTGATGGTTCAGTGTGCATAAAATTCCTGTTACTTATCTTCAGGGATTTTGGGTGTAAATCCCTGAGAGGAAAGGGGCTAAAAATGGGGTATGTGCCATGGCGTGAAGCCTATGTCTGAACAGGAATGCTGTTTGCCTTATCCCTGTACTATCAGGGATTTTGAGTTGAATTTTTGGTGTGATGTCGATTGAAAATCCCTGAGCAATCTCATTGTTCGTTTACCTGTTCAGCGTTTTTAGTGACCAGATTTTCAAAAACGAGCACGTCAATTTCCCTGAATAGTCAGGGATACTGACCCTCTTCATCCTGTTTAGGAACTCAAGCAAGACACGCCACGGCGCAAAACATTGTAGGCAGCTGATCGCAACGCGTTGATTGCAGCAAATGCCGAAAACGGCACTAGCTGCAGGATGGTTTGGAGAATAGAAAAACAGGTCGATCATGCAGCAAATGCCAAATTCGACATTTGCTGCAAGATGATGCTGATGGGGTTAGATAGACAATGCGGCTATGAACCGAATTGTCCGTCTATCCCTGATACTGTTAAGTTTTTACTGGCCAGTCCTTGCTGCCAGTGCAGAGACCACTGGCGAGTTACCCGCGGCGTCGTATTTCGAAGACAAGCAACGCGGCTGGTTTTGGTACGAGGTGTTGCCGGAGCCGATTAAGCCCGTTAAGCCCGAACCCAAAATCGAACCACCCAAATCGGAACCTCAAACTGATACAGCCAAAGTTGAAGCGTCGGTGGTTGTACCTACGCTTGATCAGCCTGAACCGCTGTCGTCAGTCTGGCTCAAACAAAACCTGGAAAAGTATCTCAACCAAGCCATTGACGAGCCCAGTCAGGAAAATGTGGCGGCATTTTATTACCTGCAACGGGTGATGATGGATAAAGCCGAGCGTTTCACCCATGCCGCTCGTTACGTGGTGATGTCCGATCCGCAGCTTGATGAATCTGTTCGCCGTCCGATTTCAACCTTCGCGGTCAACGAAGCCAATCACCAAGCCAGTGTCGCCGCCGACCAAGCCTTGAAAGCCATCGCCACCAAAGCCGGTATTTTGTTTTTCTTTCGTTCTGATTGCCGCTACTGCCATGTCCAAGCACCGATCTTGGCCATGTTGGAACGGAGTTTCGGATTCAAAATTTATCCGGTGTCACTGGATGGTTTACCGATGCCCAATAGCTTGTTCAACCAGTTCAAAATCGATCAGGGTCAAGCCGCATTGTTGGGTGTTGAACAAACCCCAGCGCTGTTTTTGATGAAACCACCCAAACAGATCGTGCCGTTATCGCAAGGCGTGTTGTCGCTGGAAGAAGCCACCAGTCGTATCTTGTTGGCAGCCAAGGAGGCCGGCTGGCTGGAAGCTTCGCAATATCAAACCACCCAGGGCATACGCTCGACGCCAATGTTGTTACCGGCAGCGGGCAGTATCAGTCCATCAACCGCTCAAAATCCGCTATCGCTGATACAGGCACTGCAAGCCGGTGCGCAATTTGGGAGTGCTCCATGAACTCGTTTCCCTTGCGACGGTTCGTCGTGTTGCTGCTACTAATCGAGACCAGCGTACCGGCCTATGCCGATTTGCAGCAGGAGATGGATGGCATGTTCGGCACCATGACCAACTTTACCGCGCCGACCGCGCATCTCGGTCAACGCCGTGGCGTGATTACCGGCGGCAGCTTGGTTGCGCGCAATGGTATTACCAACACCAATCTGGTTTCATTCGTCCCACCCTCGTTCAGTGCTGGTTGTGGTGGTATCGATTTGTTCGGCGGCAGTTTCAGCTTTATCAACTTCAACCAGTTCGTACAGTTACTGCGTAATGTGGCCGGTAATGCCGCGGGCTATGCCTTCCAACTGGCCGTCGGTGCGATGTGTCCCTGGTGCGCTTCGGTGATGACCGACTTGCAGAAGAAGATCCAGGAAATGAACCAGATGTTCAGCAATTCGTGTCGGCTATCGCAAGGTCTGGTCAACGATACCGTCAAAGCCTTCGATTTGCAAAGCAAGGTCAATTTATCCAACGCCTCTTTTACTCAAGGCATCAGCGATGTGTTTTCCAGCTGGACCAATACCAGCACCTTGGGTGATCCGGTGCAGCAGGTGAAGCAAAATGCCCCCAATGACATGACGCAAAAAATCCAGGGCAATCTGGTGTGGCGGGCCTTGGTCAATCAAAACGCCGGTGCCTGGTTTCGGTTCGGCGGAAATGATTTATTGCAGGCGGCGATGAGTATTTCCGGCACGGTGATCGTCGATGCGCCGCAAGCGGCCGCCGACGGCAAAGGCGAAAACAACGCCATCAGCGCACCACCACCGATTTTACGCATCAAGGATTTGATGTACGGCAATGATGCCGGTAACAGCTATCAAACGGTGAATCTGTATGTCTGTTCGGACGGCACCGGCGCTGATCAGTGTTTGAAACCCATCGTCCGCAACGTCAATCTGGTCGGACTCAAACAACGGGTCATGGAAATGCTGCTGGGCTCCGCCAATAACGGTAACGGTCTGATTTACAAATTCGCCACCAACAGCGGCCAAATTACCGCGGCTGAACAAGCCTTCATGCAAACCGTACCGGATGCCATTGGCGGCATGATTCATAACCTGGCCCGCGAGGATGCGGGCATCGCCAAGCTGTGGGCCGAAGAAGCGGCACCGGTCATTGCCTTGGATCTGGCTCAATTGATTGTCAACGATGTGTTGAACGCCGTGCAAGTCGCCGTGCAAATCAACGACCATGCCTACGCCAAATTGCTGATGGATTCGCTGAGCGTAGCTCGTCAGCAGATTCAGGATGAATACGTCACCATCGCTGGTCGCTATGGCAATCCGCAAACCCTGATGGCGTTTTATCAGCAGTTGATGAATACCGTCAAACCGCGTCAGTACGGCAGCGTCACCCAAGTATCTGCCACTGGCACAGCATGGCCCAGTCCGTAATGCCGGTTCATACCTCTGTGTCATATTTTCTAGCTGGATAAAAGCAGGTAGCCCATGTTTGAAATCTTCTCCGTGGGCGATTCCGCCTATCTACAAGCGGTATTGAATGCGGTGGCTATGATTGCCGGTACTGGCGATTATCGGACAGCGGCAGCTATTGGTGGCATCATCGGTGTGATTATCATCATGCTGCGCGCCTTGATTCAGTTTGATGGCCGTGGCATTCGCTATCAGGATCTGTTCATCGCCTATGTGCTGTGGCTGATGCTGTATGCGCCGTCCGTGCGAGTCAGTATCGAAGATGCGTATACCGGCAGTGTGGTGGTGGTCGATAACGTACCGATGGGGCCGGCGGTGGTTGGCAGTGTGATGTCGAACATGGGTTATCGCACCACTCGCTTGTTCGAACAAGCCTTTGGTACACCGACCATGACCGGCAATGGTTTTGCCGATAGTTTGCAAACTTTGACGGCGGTGCGTAAAAACCTGCTCTCGCGGATTCATCTGGGGGCAGCCAATGCGCCGGTCGCCGGTAGTGACATGGAAGCCTCGTTTGCCAATTACGTCAAGGAATGTACCTTGACCGGCGTGGATTTACATCTGAAATCGGTTGATGCGATTTTGCGCGATGCCGATCCGCTCAATGCCATTCGCTTTGACTCGGACATTTACATGACCGAGATTTATATCGGCGGTCAGCCACAAACCCAAACCTGTACCGATGCCTGGACCAATCTGGGTAATCTTGCCAACGGCGCCTTTGGCACGGCCCTGGAAACCCAGTTACAACATATTTTGGGTGTCCCGGCTGTCGCAGACACGCTGCCAAAAATTCAGGACGCGTTTGATGCCCTAGCGGGACCGGGTGTGGTGGATGCCAGTCAGTACATGCTGATGTCGGCGATCATGCCGATGTTCGAGCAAGGCGTGGTAGGCCGGCATGAAGACGGTCTGCACTGGACCAAGGCATCAATGATCGAACAAGCCATTCAGCAGCGTAATACCCAATGGGCGGCGGAACAGACTTTGTTCTCGAAAATCGTCCGGCCGATGATGGCGTTTATTGAAGGCCTGAGTTATGCCATCGCGCCGATCATGGCCTTTGTGGTGTTGTTTGGCAGTGTCGGCATTCGCATGAACATCGGCTACTTCTCGATGTTACTGTGGATACAATTATGGATGCCGATTTTGGCGGTGATCAACTTGTTCATTAATATGTCGGCAGCCGGCAAAATGGCGGCACTGACCTCGGCCAATTACAACCTGCCATCCATGATGGGCATTTATCAGCTGGATATGGAATTGCAGCAATGGTTGTCGATCGGCGGCATGTTGGCGGCATCAACACCGGCCATCACCTTGATGCTGATTTACCGCGGTGCGGTTACCGCTACGCACTTTCTGGGGCGGATGGATGGCGGTGACTATGCCAACGAACGGATTGCCACACCGGATGTCGTCAGTCCGGCACCGATTCTGAATGCGCAACCGCAGCATCAATACAGTCCGCTTTCAGCGGTAACCCAGACTGGCAGCGACAAAGTGTTGCCCACGTTCTCCGCCGGTAAGGATATGAGTGCGGCTGTTTCATCGGCGTATAGTGCCTCGGAACAAGCGACCAGCAGTTTCATGAATAGCGTGTCATCTACCGCAGCCAAATCCAGCAGTATCACTCATGATGCGTTTGATAGCCGTTCACTAGGACAACAGATCGCCAGCAGTTCCAGTCATACCGACGCCTATAACCGACAGTTTGGTGAAGCCTTTGCCAAGAAACATGCGGATACCGGCATTTCGGCAGACAGTTTTTCCGCACTGGTCGCTGGCAGTGCTAATGCCGGTGCCAAACTGGGTAACGATCAATTAAGTGCCACACTCTCTGGACGCTTACAGAACGATTTCAAGGTTGGCCAGGATAAGTCCGATACCATTGCCGCCGATATTAGCCAAACCGTTAATGATGCGCAGGGTTATCAGGTTGGTCTGGCCAAAAACCTGGCGATGGATGCGCAGGACGGCACCCGCAATGTAGCTTCGATGGGTTTACAAAGCCAATCACTTTCCTCCTTACAACGCAGCGCGACGGATGTGGTTTCGGCTAATGAAACCTACCAACAAACGGCATCGGCACAACAACGGTTTGGGAGCCAAGCCAGCTTTGGTGCGGCGGAAACCGGTTACAAAATCGCTAATGACAACACGCTGATGGAACGCCTCGATCAAACCCTGGATCAATATGGGTTGCGCGGTGATACCCAGCGCCTAGCCTCACAGTGGAAAGCCGCCGGCTGGATCAGTAACAGCGAACAAGCCTATGCCGCAGCGGGCATGTCGTTGTTAACGGGATTCTCGTCGCCCAGCTATCGTACCCTCGACAATCAGCAATCTCGGCAAGCCGAAGTGGCCGGTTACCAATTACTGGGCGATGCCTTTAATGCGCCGAAAGCGGATCAAAGCCATAGCCCGGTCCGAAATGAATCGTTGCTGAATCAGGCGCCTCACTTCGGAAACGTTCAGTCGAATGTCGAGCAAGCCAACTTAGCTGATCCGCGAGCTGAAGTCGCGGGTATTGGTCATCGTGTGAAGCAACAAATCAATCGTACCGGCAACAAGGTCGGATCTGGTCAGCGGGCCATTGAGGCAGACCATGATCAGAACCTTCAGGGACTAGACCAAACCTCCAAATCCGGATTTAGCGAGGTGGCTAATATCAAAGCAGAACATTTTAAAGCGGCTATTGCTGCCGCAGCCAACGATACGCCTTCGGTGGCTGCGGCGTCGTATAACTACTTGGGGGGTAGTCTTTATAACTCAGCGAAAAATATTGAAGCCGTCGGCGCAGGTGCCAAAGGATCGCTGAATGAATTCATTGCGCATGCCGATGAAGCATACTCAAAAGGGGCTGATTATTGGGAAGCGATTAAATACGGTGCATCCCAATCACAATCCGGATTTACCGAAGCAACCAAACATTGGGCAGACCAACGTGTGGGTGCTGTTTCGGACAGACTCACCTCAAGCCAACAAGCCTATTACCGCGCCGCGATGATTGATACGTTTGCAGGTATCGCGGTTTTCGGTGAGAACACTGGCGATTTGGGTGCCGCGAGGCAGAACTTACTGGTTGAAGAAGGACAAGATGACGGCAGCAACATTGCCCAGTTGCTAAAACAAGCGGCTGGTCAGAACAGAAAGGATCTAATTGACCAGATCGGGAATTACAACCGAGCTCGTGGGCGCATTAATTACTAACCAAACCTTTACCGCGGGTTTTGAACAGTTGTAATAGGCCAGACAACAGACCTCTGGTTAGCATGACTGCAAACGCCAGCACTATATAACTAGACCATTCAGGGATTTGGTAGATCAGGGTCATTGCCAAAACTACCAGGATGGCCCAGTAGTAATTGCTTTCATGGCCAAATTTAGTTGCCAGTTGCTCAATAGTTTGAAAGGCAAGTTCCGCCAAAGCCAATAATCCGAAAATGATGGCACCGTGCAAACCAATATGTCCTGTGTCGGTTGAAAAAACACCCTTCGAGCTTAGTAATCCGATTAAGCCAAATCCAATGACTGCAAAGGATAGCCAGTAAAAGGCAGAAAAGGACAACGTTCGAGTTTGAAAACGCCGTAATAAACGTCGAAAGCCACTTTCGAATGTCGAGAACGTGCCGCCGCAAAAAGGGCAGATCGATTTGAGTGGCTGACCATGGTAAATGACGACCCTCGGCACCATTGCTCGGTTACATTCATGGCAATGTACAGTAGCGTGATGTCCGCTAAACATTGATTGGCCGGATCCGGATTGCTGAATCGTGGCGCCGATTTTAAACCGGTATGATAGAGAAGATGACATCAATAGCTCCCGCATTTCTTGGTGCGATTATCGTACGTCGATATTGCTGGATTTCCAAGTCATGATATTGAAATTATTGGATTTTCATGCCTTAAAGTTAATGAATTTACACTCTAGGTCTGGGTCAGACTGACAGTCCATTAATTTTGCCTGTAAGCGCTTAAAGCGGCTTGCTTCATATGCAATTTGTCAGAAACGAATTTGCATTTCTGACATAAGAGGTATTGCTATGGCTCGGCCCCGAGGCTGCCCAGGATGCATTGCAGAGACGTCGAGCAAAGTTACCCGGGGGGCCTTGCGTGGTGTGCGTGCTTTATTACCGAGTTGGATGGCCCGAATCGTTAGCGAAGAGATGATGGCGCATGGCTGAGTCTTGGTTTTTACTCAATTAATATTACGCCAACAGTTAATGATGATTTTTGAAGGTATGAATTTTCACAATCGATCCGCTGCAGTCTGTCGTTCATTTTGATTCATTGGCAGCAATCAATGGTCAACAGTCATTAGTACCTATCGTCGACGATATACTGGAGAGAAAATTATATGTCGATCAATGATTAAACTGGACAACATTTATTCTTTTGCAGATATTCTGTTAATAGATTAATAACATTATGATTAAATTTTCTTTGAAAAAAGATTATCCTCTTTCTGGATAAGAGGTTTTGGTAGTTTTTGGGTAATCTGCACATAATCACGACGAGGATTCTCCTGGGCTATCTCAATGGGTTTGTTCATAAAGACCTCAGTTTTTTAACTAGCTAATAATTTGATAGGCATTAAGAAATTTAATCCAAACAGGACATCCATGAACACAAAAAATCCCAAAGCAATCCGGAGCAGCCTGAGGTATTGGAACGTTTGTATATGCATTGCGACGATTTTACCCTTTAGCGTATTCGGTCAACAGGTGTCGCCACCTAAGCCGCCAAAGCCAGCCGAAGATATCCCTAAGTTGAGTGCCGTAAAACCAATCATCGTGTGTGGCAACTGTGACCAGCCGTTCGATACGACGACGCACAAAAAGGTTTTGGACGGGCTTTTGTCCAACAAGTATGTTGGCGAGTTGCGTAAAGCATTGTACATACAGGATACATATCATCAGTTTGAGTCAAAGGTCCACTTCGACAACTGCGACTTCGAAGAGTCTATAGGTTATGTCGACAGCCTTCTTACAGAGGTAGATGGCCATGTGGCGCAAGCTAAGGTCGAAAAAGAGAAAGGTGACCAAGCCGCAATTGACGCATCAATGTTGAATGCATTCTTCGCTCTGGGGCAAGCATTGCACGGTGTACAGGATTTCTATGCCCATACCAACTATGTCGAGATGAGTGTTGGGCAGGCAAAAAAATCAAACGATATAGACATCGTGGCGCTGTGGAAGCAATCTGGTAAGGATCGAATTAAGGAACTCATGGGCAAGGGATTAGTGTCAGGCTATGTCTTCTGGGGTTTCCCTCAAAAATGCCCCGAGGGCACTCCTTCCCACGCAGATATGGCCAAGGACAAGGCTACTACACCGAGTGGGTCGGTTAAGGTACCCCATCTTGATAATCGAAGCCGATACCAAATTGCTGTGCAATTGGCTCGTGGCGCATCACAAGAATTGATTGATGATGCTTTCCGTCGCTGGCCACTCCTCAAAGAAGTCAATGGCGATCACGTAGCGTTTGAAGTCCTCGTCGATCGCCGCGGGCTTTGAAAATGAAATCGCCTTTGCATTACGCAATTGCCGTACTTCTACTATTTAACGCTGACAGGACTGCAAGCGCTCAGATACCTCCGAGCTGCCGTCTCGACGAGGAGGGCGGCAAGGCCGCAGCAACGACGATACGTCTGGCGATGAAGGCTTATGAGGTACTGGGTAAGCCACTTCCTTTCGACGAAGTTATCGTTAACCCAACAGTAGCTCCACCAACGCCAAAGTCGCTTGCTGTTTACGTTGTGACAGATGCCACTATGAGCACGGTCAATAAAAAAAATTGTGTCTTCAAGAAACCGGCAGTTGTGCAAGGCGAGGAGCTAGACCCAATCAGCATAAGCGGTGGGTGCGTAGCCGCTGCCGGAAAGATGGAAGTCAGGTGCTCCTCCGAAGCGGTTCAGATGTTTGGCAAGCAAGGGGAGCGAACTGGCCTAGCAAACCCGGCTCTTCTTTATGTGCTTGCCCACGAGTTGGGACATATCCTGCAGCGGCGCCCTGGGGAATATGCAGGCCGGGTGGAGCCCATCGAACTTAAGCAGCCGCAAGCTGCAAAGCTGGACATCTTGCGCGAATCGTGCGAGCCAGGATTGACTAAGGCGGAAGAGGATGCTGATCAACTTGCGGTGCAAGTGCTAGTAAAACTACTTCCTGAGCCTCCTTACCGTGAGCCTTTGTTTTCAGCCCAGGGTTCAGTGCTTTGGGGAGCAGACCAACTGAATCTTGCGGCGAACTCCTGGCGCAAAGCAACGCTCGAACGTGAATTTATCAGTCAGCACAAGCCTCACAAGAGTTTCGTGCCGACAGAGTTCCCCACACCTACGCCAGTTGTGCAGGCGAATGCTAAGAGGTTTGTCTGCGAAGTGCTGACGAGGAAGTCTGGGGTTGTTAATTACCCTGGCCGTTCCAGCACTCATCCTACGCTAGAGCGGCGAATGCAAAGGGTAGCAGAGGCTTTACGGCCACTGGCGACCGGGCTTCCAAAATCTGATGCAAAGCAGGAATATCGATCTATTGCTGTTTTACAAGAACAACTCAGTGACATCTTCACTTTCATGTATCGGGAGACTGGGGTTTACCTAGAGGCACTTCAGAGCAACATTTGTAGCAGGGTCAACAGCGATAAACCGACGGAGGGATGCTAGACAAGTTAAGAGGTTATTTCTTACTTTCGGTCCTTAGACATCAATGGCCAATCTTCCGGCACCAGTGCAGGCGGTTTGGTCCATGGCTGTTCAACCAAAGAATCTTGGAACCACTGGTCTCGAAGATTGGCATGTTCGGTCACGATGAGCTGGAAGCCAGGGGCATCCCTCTTTGTGAAATTCAGCAATAGCTCGAACAAGCGACGGACTGCTGCCAGATCGGCGTCTGCCTCCGTTTTCTGAACAGTTCCATCCGCTTCTTGGTAGACCTTTTCCGAAGGGAAATAGACTTGGGTTGGCTGGTCGATAAGCAGAAACTGAGGAATCGGGCAGTTATTTTTCGAGGCGAAAAGATGTAGTGCCAGCAATGCCGAGAGGTGATAGGCCAGATGGTTCTCACCACCACCGGTTCGGCTCATAGGAACCGGCCGATCTGGGCGGTCGAAAACGATGGTGAGATGATTTAGGTCGAAGCGTGCAGGGAAGGCGCTGAACTCCGCTTCGAAATTCTGGATGTAACGTGACACCTGTGCAGAGATGTTGTTCACGATTGAAGTTAATCGTTCGTGACTGTCGTCGGCACCGACTTTTTTCTCAAGTTCTTCTACCTTGAACTTCAGGTGGCGATGCTCTGCTTCGCGCGATACCAACTCCGCATTGGGAACAAGATTCTCCAAGAACAAGCTGATGCGACCCACAACTCGTGCAGCCGCATTGTTGCGTGTCCCCATTTGCGCAATCACTTCGTTGGCTGCGATTGCAGCAGACAACTCCGCTTCCTTATTCTTTGTCGCATCCACGACCTCGCGTACCTTGTTATCCTGCTCGGCAAGGTATGCCTCCAATTTGGGGCGCTGGCCCGCGACAATGCTCATTTCTTCGTCGAGTATTGCTAGTTCTTTGAGGAGCACTTGTGCAACAGGTGACTCCAGAGCCAGGTTCGCTTCGCAGAATGGCCACTGCCATTCACCAGTCTCAGGGTTCTTGGGAAGGGCCTTGATAGAAGCGAGTCGATCTTTTTGCTCCAGCGCCTCACTTTCAAAACCGCCAGCCCGCTTAGAGAATTGGCGAGCGGCATCGACCTTGGATTGGACCTCCCGCCGGTCCTTGCGTAGCTGGCTAATCTCCTCTTCGAGCCGAGATATTCTTTGACCGTCATCGTCGGGAACCGAGGCTGGCTTCCATTGCAAGGCAGTACGTAGGGCGTCGATCACGCCATCCGGCCCAGCCTGTTGATTCTCCGGCGCGATGATGCCAACCACCATGGCCTCCGAGAAAAGGCTGATTCCCTTCTGTTGAGACGTATCAATGGCATTCCGAGCCTGTTCGAGGAGCTTTGCGTTGAGCTTCAGCTCACGCTGTGCTGTGCGCAGTTTGGCTTCCAGCTCATACCGGTCATTGGAGGAAATGCCAAGAAGAATCGGCAACGTGTCGCGGATCGCCTGTGGCTGAAACGCTTCATTCTGACGATACAAAAGTTGATCTTTGTTGGCGACAATGCCCTGTTTCTGGAATAAGTAGTAGTAAGTGTGCTTGACGTTCGCGTCATAGCTTTCCCGGCTGTGGTCTATCGCAACATCTGTACGATTCTCCGGGATGCCCAACAGCCTCGATAGCAGTGCAACCACCGCATCATCATCGGTGTTGACCGCCAATTCCTTAAAGTCAGGGACTGCCAGTCGATTTCCCCTTCGCTGCATGGCGGTACTGCAGCTTGTACCACCGGCGCTTGGCGTGGGCTTTGCAATAAGTACCTGTTCCTGGGGAAATTGATAGACAATAGCGAACCACGCCACCTTGTCGCGAATGATGCCTTCCGGAACATTGAAAGTTGAGCGCCCCATGCAGTATTCGATGATCTCGGAGAGTGCTGATTTTCCGGTGGAGGAACGACCGGTGATGACGTTCAAACCATCCACTTTGAATTGAAGATCTCGGCGCTGCCCGTCGTGACTGTAGATATGAATCGATTTGATTTTCATGGGCGTATTCCAAATGTTGTGTACACCGTCACGCGGTCTGCAATGCGCGCGAATTCTTTTCCAACAATGCGTGCGACGCGCTGGCAGGAGATGGACTCATTGGTCCCCGTCACCGATTTCCTCACGCGTTTCGGCACAGTCTTCAACCTGCCATCTTGCGACACGACAAAACATCCTCGCTCCATCAGCACGCCAAACGCTTCGAGCGCAAACGGCAGCAGATCGCGGGCGCGGTCGGCGAAGCCAACCAGCAACTGAGGATTTTTTTCGACGATTTTCAGAAGATAGCTGCGAGAACTGCCCGCGATCACTTCGCGAGAGTCTTTCTGCAAACACAGCGGTAACACCAGCAGCGCAAGAGAGAACGGCATGCCGTCCGGGTTCTCTTCCTCGTAGCCCTGCAATGCCCTGAATAGAACCAGGCCGCAGAACGCGGGATTGAAAAGATTTTTGACTTCAAATGGTCGTTGGTCCCATCTTTTCATTCTGCGGCCCCCAACAACTGTCCGACACGATCAAGGAAACGTGGGTGCCAATAGACTCTTGGTAGCGGTCGGCTGTTCGCAAGAATATGAAATCCGCCGCGGACAACATAAGGCTCGGTCACACGCTCCCGAATGCGAAGAGCGCTGCTGTCACCACTTACTAAGTCAGCCCATCGATACAGTGCTTTGCCCGCTTCCAAGAGAACTGAATCCGCACTGTCCTCATCAAGTTCCTCGAAGACCACATCCCGGTAGCGACTCCATTCATCCACAAGTCGGTCTTCGTATTCTTCCATTTCTCCCGAAACAAGAAGGTTTTGGCGAGCCCAAGAAGACCGCTGCTCGAAAGCTCGGTAGTAGTCCAATATGGCATTGCGAATGCGGTTGGAGGCAATACCAATTTCTCGCAGTTGGACAACAAACAGCCGCGGATCATTGTCTGCGTCAATTTCCCCAGCGGGTACCATCCCTCGGAAAGTGATTGGGAGGTTGTCCGACTTGTACTCCTCAGCAAATGCCGAAAGCTTGTCCGATATTTCGTAGCCGAAGATCGCGTCTGTACGCTTTCCGACCAAAAGATTGACGATGGTGTCATTCCACCAACCTTCGAGGCGCTCGAAGATGGCGTCGCGGCTGTCGCGCCGGATGCTGCGCATGTGCTGGTCTTTGATAATTGAAGGCACATCGTCGATGCGCGGTCCGCCATCAAATATCACGATGCGCGAAAGGAAGTCCTCCTTCTCGTCATCGTTGAGTTTATGGAACTCGGTGGCGATTTCACCAATGAGCTTCGATTCGGATTTGGCGAGAACATCGGCAGCAACCTGCGACAGGGATCCAGTCGCGTCGTCTGTCGGAGGTTCCGCTAGGAAGCGCTGTAAAAACGAGGTATCTGAAACAGTGCCTGTCGAAAACAGGAAGAAGCGGAGACTTGCCTCGCTGCGTCCATCACGGTTATAGCGGGCCAGCCAGATTCGGACCGATTTCCAGAAGTCGGTCGAAAGGTCCGTCAAACGATCACCCACTCCCTTGTGCTTGAGCGAGGCAAGTGTTTTGACGCCATCCTTGTCAAGGAAGTCAAGGTCATCATCCTTTTCAATTAGAACCGATGTGCTCTCCGGTAGCTGCAAGAGCCTAAGCAGGGCGAAGCGAGGCTGATAAATGTATCCCAGGCCTTGCTCTCCGGCAGAATACTGATCGGTGGAAGCCTTCCCCATGCCCTAGTCCTCATCTCCATAATTCTGCGATTGAGTAGTCGAAAGTGACATGAAGGAATTTAAGCTTGAACCAATTTTGCTTGGTCTGCTCCGCTCGCATCCCTCCTGATGCCTAAGTCGTTTCTGCTCACTTTTTATCAATAGTAACAAATCGATTCTTTAATTGGGAGCTATTGGGTAGTCAGGAGAGCTATATGCTTACCCTATTCAGAAGATCACTCCTCTCCACCATTGAGGATGATTGCTAAAGCTTACAGCAAAAAAACTTCTTATACGCTGTTACCGCTCATTGGGAGGCTGTTCCGTCCTTGTAGCTACGCCTGCTTTTGGCTGAACACTTGCCACTGGCCGTTTCGTTTCGTCTGGCAGGTCTTGGTCGAGCCAAACCGTTAATCACCGGAGAGGTTTTGAGAAGAATGCTCAATGTGATTCCTAACAAAAAGATCCATGTAATTGGTCAAGTTCCTTTGATACGCAGATTTTTCAATGCGCAAATTTGGCAAATCGGTGGGTAGTTGGTGCAGTAAATAATGAAATAATTCCTGCTACAACTCGAGCAGTACTGTAAGTCCGCGGAGCCAATTTTGATGGCATGCGCAATCACCCAGGCTTCATCAAAATTAGCAGGCCTTATCCGGCCGTATGGTCGACGTTCTCGAATATGGCCTGGAAACATATTGCAGAAATAGTCCCAGGCAAACACGATGGCGTTTATATCCATATTGGTTTTGATGTCTACGCGACTGGCACTGCGATAAATCGAAGCAAACAATGCTATATACAGAAACGATTCCCTAGTATGTGGAATAGCTTCAACACTGGGAATGACACCCGAAATAGGTCGCTCTTTATGCAGCGAATAGTAGATATAGCGAAGATCTTTAGGGCGGAGGATCCTGATAATTTGTCTGACAATTGAAGTACGCAATTTCCGTTTTAAAAGTTCGTAAGCCAGGTTATGTTCCTTCAACCCTGATTGATACGCACTCAACAGCGTCATGACTTATCAGTGGGGCAGGGCAAAAACAGTAATAACTCACTAGCTCGAGACTCCGCTGAATCATCTTCTGCATTTGCTTTTTGTAGAAACTCTTCCCATTGGTTAGGGTTAAAGCGCGGTGCAAATTTCAAGTAATCGCTTCGGGCAAGCAGCTTGAACTGCTTGATCGACATACCTCTGATTAATGCAATGGCTTCGGGCGTCAGTCCCAGGCAAAACATGGCTTTATGTTCATTACCGGCTAAGATCAATTCCTTGGCCGCAATAAGATAATCCAGATTCAGGTTGTACAGATTATCGTCCATCCCGTTAGACCTTAGATCAAGGTCCTGATTTGGTTGGCAACCGCAATGACTCGTTGCCCATACTGAACTGCGGACTGTGCACTTTGCCAACTGTGATACCGACCTATGCCTAATTCCAGATTGGTGGGTGACGACTGAATTGCCTCCGCTAATATATTGGCGCCGATTTCAAGGTTGGTGACGGGGTTGAGCAGTTGCTCCGGTTTATCGACTTTGTGGCCATGCCAGTAAAGATTAATTTGCATCAGGCCAATGTCAATGTGCCGATTGCCCTCGGTAAGGGTTTTAAGGAGAACGTGTTGAGCCTCCTGTTTTGTAGTCGAAATAATCGATTTGCCCGATTTGTTGAGAGCCCAGGGCCATGGCGTTATGGTGGCATAGTCATCGCTATTGGCGGATTCAACAAGTGCAACTGCATACAAAATATATGGATCAAGACGATGCCTACTTGCTACTTGTCCCCACAGCGTGTTTCGTAATTTAATGGTAGATGCCGTAATGTGTTGGCTGTTGCTATTCGCCTGGATAGAATCAGCGGCCATTGATTCAATTGGTTGGCCGATAATGCAAAGGCCGCCGATCATGCCAATCCATAAGTGCTTAACAGTGTTTTGGATTGAAATGCCAGGGAGCTTAAATTCTTGAATTTTTGAATGAATAATGGACATAGCAAACTCACTGTATTGGTTTTGACGCGAGTTTACGACTTTGCTAAATATTCTATATGTTCGAAAAACCTCCTTTTTAGCTGTTATTCGATCTTTTGAGTTTGGCCTTACTCTGCGCTTGACTCTATAAACAGAAGGGCAGTGATGACGAGGGTTGTCAGAAGGTGGACTAGGTTTATGTGCGCCACCAAGAATATTTTTATGGCGCGATTTTTCGTTTGGTGACATATTAAATGGCACAATAAAGTCAATCGCGACACCAAGAATCAAATCATGCCAAAAATAGTCCCATCAGAAGAGCTGGATCGAGTCGAGAAGTTGATTGCCCAATATCCTGAAGGTATTGGTGCAAAGGACATTGCGCAACAGCTAGACTTTGAAATCAAGGGCCGTACTTTGCAACGCCGCCTGGCTACATTGGTAGCAGAGCGTCGCATTGTTAGCGAAGGCGATGGGCGAGCACTGAAGTATAAGGTTGCAAAGCTTGGTCAGGGTGTCGACTCGGTTGATGTCGTTGATGGTTCAAGCCGACATTTCGTTGACGAAGTCTATATTCCTATTTCGCCAGAAGGCGAAGAGATTAAGTCCTTTATTCGTCAACCTCGGACACAACGATCTCCCGTCAGCTACCAACCGGATTTTTTGGGGCAGTACTATCCAAACAACACCTATTACTTACCAGCCAGTTTACGTAAACAATTGCATGCCTTGGGCCGGTCGCCGGCTGAACAAACCCCGGCAGGCACGTTTGCTCGTGACATATTGAATCGCTTACTCATTGATTTATCGTGGGCTTCATCACGATTGGAAGGCAATACCTATAGCCGACTGGATACCGAACGCTTGATTGAATTCGGTCAGGCGGCTGAAGGTAAGGATGTCATGGAAACCCAGATGATCCTCAACCACAAGTCGGCTATTGAATATTTGGTACGCGACACCGAGCATGCCGACGTTGCAGCAGAAACTATTATTGCCGTACATGCATTTCTGTCAGATGGTTTGTTAGCGGACCCGATGAGTTGTGGTCGCCTGCGCAACCGTGCAGTCGATATCGGGGGCAGTGTTTATTTGCCGATTGCGATGCCGCAACGGATTGCGGAGTTATTCGGGATTGTCATGAATATGGCAGCTGAAATCAACGATCCGTTTGAACAATCATTTTTCCTGATGGTGCATTTGCCCTACTTGCAGCCTTTCGAAGACGTCAACAAACGGGTTTCGCGGTTGGCGGCTAATATCCCGCTGATTCAGCACAATCTGTGCCCGCTGTCCTTTATCGACGTGCCGCAGCAGGCTTACGTGGATGCGGTTCTCGGAGTCTATGAGCTGAACCGAATTGAATTGTTAAGAGACGTTTATATTTGGGCGTACGAGCGTTCATGTCAGCAATATGTTGCCGTACAGCAGCAGCTCGTGCCGCCGGACATCGTTCGATTACGATATCGAAACGAACTGGCCGAAGTAATACGAGCCATTGTCAGGGAGGGAACGACTGCGGATGAAACATCGATCATGGCAAGGATTCCAGATTCAGTGTCTACAGAAGACAAGCAACGATTCATTATTTTGATACAAAACGAACTTAAAACTTTGCATGCGGGAAATGCCATTCGTTTCGGGCTGCGTCCGCTGGAGTTTTCAGTATGGCAACAACAATACAAAACTGATCATGTGGAATAATATATTTCATTACTAGATCGTTACCATCAGTTGTGCCTGGCGCCTGATTTGGAACATGCGTCGGTGTAGCAGTGGTGTAGTAAAATTGTAGTACTGTAAGATATAAATGACGTTGATGTTGGTGTCACTGTAGTAGGGTTTAAAATTGCGAGATCTGCAAGTTGTTGATTTTATTGGTTGATAAAAAACTCTATTTGACTGGGGGACAAGGGGTCGTGGGTTCGAATCCCGCCGTCCCGACCAAGTTTTTTGAGATAGACGGTTGAAAATAGAATAGCCCGCAAGTTATCCGACTTGGCGGGTTTTTTATTGTCTGGAAAACTATAGAAAGATACTTAAGTAATTTTGTTTTTGATATTTGGTTAATAACTGGCTTGGTTGATGAAATTTAATTCAATGAATACAGCGGCTAATATTTCGTTTTATCAACTATTTAGATAGGCGTAATACCATGCTGAACAGTTTGCGAAACAATATCGTTGTACATCGCCCAAATCAGTTATCCAGGCAATGGGCGCAACGCATCGTCAACCGATATGCGGCCAACGCCAAAGTAAGCGAGGTGGATGTTCAATCCGTCAATATAGGCACATCGACGCGCTTGCGACTCACCGTAAAGCACGACGCCATGGGTATAGTACCAAGTCGATGGTTTGTAAAAACGCCGTCGCTGGCCATTAAATCCAGAGCGATTACCGCGATACCGCGTTTATTGCATAAGGAAGTCCATTTTTATAATTCGCTTTCCCACGGCACGCCGGTGAATCTGCCGCAAATTTTAGCGGCACAGAGCCTGTTGGGGCGCGGAACCACGTTAGTGATGACAGACCTAGACGAATTGGGCTACCGGCCAGGGTTAACCGCCGACGCCTTGTCCTTGGAGCAAGCCAGGAGGGTAGTGGAGAAGCTGGCCGGTTTTCATGCTCACTATTGGGATAACGCCGGTCTACTGAAAACGCATCGCTGGTTAAATGGCTTTAGCCATAATGTCGAAAATCATATGGGTACTTTACTGGCGGTGCCGTTGATGAGGCGCGGACTGGAGCGGGCAGGTAGCTTGGTGCCGAGCAAGCTGCATCGATCCGCGCTGCATTATGCAGCGGACCGGCGGCGAATCACTAAGATCCTGGCAACAGGCGTGCAGACACTGGTGCACCATGACTGCCACCCCGGCAACCTATTTTGGAACCAGGCCGAGCCGGGCTTTCTGGATTGGCAATTAGTGCGGATGGGAGAAGGTATCAGTGATCTTGCTTATTTTTTGGCTACATCGCTAAAGCCCGAGTCACGACGTACTCATGAAAAACAGCTATTGGAACTGTATTTAGCATCGTTAACAGAGCACGGTATTGGTGGTCTGGACGAAGAAGTGTATTACCGACGCTACCGCGCTCATTTGGTGTATCCGTTCGAAGCGATGATAGTCACGTTAGCCATCGGCGGCATGATGGAGCATAACAGCAACTTGGAATTAATCGCACGCGCTTCGGCGGCAATAGACGATCACGATAGCTACGCGGCGTTGGCCTTATGAATACTTTGTCGAGGTTTTCCAAAGCAATGATATGCTAAATCTGATTTTGGGTTGCCAGTTGAAGTGACCCTCGCCAGGGATAGGCGAAAGTGTTTAAACGTGTAGAACATTTAAAATGTCCGCACCCTAATTCCCGGTGCAATTGACAATATAATCCAGATACTTAGCGGCTTGCTGTCCGCCATATTCTTTTCAAGAACCAACGACTACATTTTTAACGAATTATTTGCTTTGTAAATCATGCATATTTCCACTGCACGGGTACGACTGCGGATAATTGTCAGGCTGCTATAAGTCGTATGCTTGTCAACATAGACATACGTCGCGCTCTGTAAAAGCAAACGCAGATAAATATGCCATTAAGTTAAGAAATGTCGTGGCGCTTCAAGCAACCATGTTTGAGGTCAAGACTTAAAGTCTTGACCTCAAAGTGTTGAGCTAAAACCGCCGCGAGGTACACTGAAGGCGTTTCAGCGTTGCCGTTAGCCTATCGATCTCCTCGTAGGTGTTATAAAACGCCAACGAAGGTCTTACGGTACTTTCCAGGCCGAAGCGGCGCAAGATGGGTTGTGCGCAATGATGTCCGGAGCGCACGGCAATGCCCACCTCATTCAAGGCTTTACCAATATCTTGAGTGCTATGACCGTCTATTACGAACGACGCCACACTGGTCTTCTCCGGCGCGGTGCCGATCAAGCGCAGTCCGGGGATGGCCCGTAACGCATGCATCGCGTAAACCAGCAATTCATGCTCGTAGCGGGCCACATTTTCGATACCGATCTTATTCAGATATTCCAGCGCCGCTCCCAGTCCCACCGCATCGGCAATATTTCCGGTGCCGGCTTCGAATTTGGCGGGGGCCGGTTGATAGACGGTTTTTTCGAAGGTCACGTCTTCGATCATGTTCCCGCCGCCTTGCCAGGGCTGGGTGGCTTCCAGAACTTCAGCTTTGCCGTAAAGCACGCCGATACCGGTCGGACCGAAGATTTTGTGGCCGGAAAAGGCCAGCCAATCGCAATCCAAGGTCTGTACATCGACTTTTAGATGCGACACCGATTGGGCGCCATCCAAAAGCACCTTAGCACCGGCCCGATGTGCCAGTTCGATCATTTCCTGCGCCGGCGTTACGGTACCTAAAGCGTTGGAGACTTGCGTAAACGACACCAGTTTGGTTTTGGCATTCAGCAGTTTTTGGTACTCGGCTAAAATCACCTGGCCGTTGTCGTCGACCGGAATGACTCTTAGTACCGCACCGGTTTCCGCACACAGTTGCTGCCAGGGTACGATGTTGGCATGATGCTCCAGCCAGCTGATGACGATTTCGTCCCCCGCGCCAATATTCTGCCTGCCCCAGCTTTTGGCCACCAGATTGATCGCTTCGGTGGCGCCGCGCACAAATACCACTTCATCGGCCGACGAGGCATTGATAAAACGCGCGACGATTTCCCGCGCGCCCTCATAGGCATCGGTAGCCCGTGCCGCCAATTCATGCGCGGCGCGATGGATGTTGGAATTTTCGTGCTGATAAAACTCGGAGATCCGATCAATCACCACCTGCGGTTTTTGCGTGGTTGCGGCGTTATCCAACCAAGCCAGCGGGTAACCGTTCACGCGCTCTTGCAGAATCGGAAAGTCTTTACGCACAGCATGGACATCAAACGGTGGATGCGCGGAACCTAAACCCGGTATTTGCGCCGCGCGGGCTAATGCCGATACGTCGTTTAAAAAATAAAACGATGAACCGCCAGTTGCCGCGGGTTGCCCCTTGCCCATGGGCATTGCCAGGGCAGTTTGCAAATCCGTGGTGCCGGGTAACGCAAAACTACGCTGCACCAGGGCCGAAATAGCCGTATCGTCGATGCCGGGCCGGGAATCGAAACCTGAGCTGACGTTGGTGAACGGAACGGATGTTGCGGCCGATACCGGCACGGTATCGATTGCCTCGCCAGTGTTAGGCACTTCTCGGAAAAACTGATTTGCCAAGCGCGTCAATTCTGCGGTATCCGGCAAGCCCTCGGGCACCGTGCCGCCGCTCAGCGCTTGTTGCGCCAGGCCGGCTAAGTCTATGTTATTGGTAGTCATAGTAGTTGCCTATTTCGACATTCTCCAATACGCCGATGGCATCTTCAGTTAACACGGCCAGCGAGCAATACAGCGACACTAGATAAGAAGCGATAGCCTTGTGGTTGATGCCCATGAAGCGTACAGACAGACCCATGCTCAGTTCGTCGGTCAAGTTGGGTTGATACAAACCGACCACGCCTTGACGGCTTTCGCCGGTGCGCAACAACAGGATATTGGTTTTGCCGTTGGTGATTTTCAACTTGTCGGTCGGAATCAAGGGCAGGCCGCGCCAAGTCAGAAATTGCGAACCGAACATGGAGATGGTTGGTGGTGGTGTGCCACGGCGGGTAGCTTCGCGGCCGAAGGCGGCAATTGCGCGCGGATGGGCCAGGAAGAAGGCGGGCTCTTTCCACACTCGGGCAATCAATTCGTCCAGGTCGTCCGGGGTTGGCGAGCCTTTGCGGGTTTGGACTTTTTGCGCAGGCGCGACGTTATTCAACAAGCCGTATTCGGTGTTGTTGATCAGCTCGCTTTCTTGGCGTTCTTTGACGGTTTCGATGGTCAAACGCAGCTGTTCGTGGATTTGGTTGTAAGGGCTGCTGTACAAATCAGCCACGCGGGTGTGAACGTCCAGTACGGTGTTGACGGCGTTCAGGCGATATTCGCGGCCCCATTCTTCGTAATCCACATAGGTTTGCGGCAGCACTTTTTCGTCCAGGCTGGAGCAGTCGACGGCGATGCTGGTTTCGCTTTTAACTTTGTTGACCCGGTAAATACCCGCTTCGACCGGTACCCAGTGCATCAAATGCACCAGCCAGCGAGGGGTGATAGTACCCATCATGGGCACGGTTTTGGTCGCGTTGGATAAGGTGCGCGCAGCGACGTCGCCTAACGCGGTATGGGCTTGATGGATGTCTGACATGGTGATCTTCCTTTATTGAGTGGGTGGTGGTTTGTTAAATGTGTGTTTTTGTTACGGATTAATTAAATGCTGGTTTTAAAAATGTCCTGTTTGCTTTTGCATGCTAAATTCCGCCGCCGCCGGCAAACACTTCGGTGCGATTCTGGCCCTGGCTGACCAGACTGTCGGGTGGCACGCTGTGGGTCAGCCAAACGTTGCCGCCTATCGTTGAGCCGCGGCCTATCGTGATGCGGCCCAAAATAGTGGCGCCGGCGTAAATCACTACGTCGTCCTCGACGATGGGGTGGCGGGCGTTACCCTTGACCAGAATGCCGTTGTCATCCTTGTCAAAACGTTTGGCACCCAGAGTTACCGCTTGATACAAGCGAACCCGCCGGCCGATGACCGCAGTTTCGCCTATCACCACGCCGGTGCCGTGATCGATAAAAAAGCTTTCGCCGATTTGCGCGCCCGGATGGATATCGATACCGGTGGCCGAATGCGCCACTTCGCTAATCACGCGCGCTACCAGCGGCAGACCTAATTCGTAGAGCACATGCGCCAAGCGATGATGGATTACCGCAGTGATGCCTGGATAACAGACCAACACTTCGTCGGAGCAACGCGCGGCAGGGTCGCCTTCGTAGGCGGCTTGAATGTCGCTGTCGATCAATTTCCGCACGCTAGGTAGCTGAGCAGCAAACTGGCGAGTGATGTCTGTCGCTTGGGTATGAGTGTCCAGGGACAGGCCTTGCTGCTCGGCAACGAATTGCAATTCCAGGCTTATTTGTCGGTGCAATTGGCGAAGCAGGCTGTCCAGGGTATGGCCGACGAAATAATCGATGCCTTCGTCGGTCAGGTCGGGCATCCCCAGCCGGTTCGGGAACAGCGCCGCGCCCAAATTGTCGACGATTTGGCTCAAAACCTTACGGGAAGGCAATTTGGGTGGATGTTCGCGGCGGTGGCGGTTTTCCAGGGATTGCAGACGCAGTTCGCGCAGTTCGGCGACCAGCGCCTCTATTTCCCAACGTTGGCCGTTTTCACTTGAGGTCATAGCGCTACACCTTGCGGGTCGAACAGGCCTTCAAACAACGCCGAACTCAAATAGCGCTCGCCGGAATCCGGCAAGATGACGACGATGGTTTTACCTTCGTTTTCCGGACGCTTTGCCACCCGCACTGCGGCGGCCACGGCCGCACCGCAGGAAATGCCGGCCAGGATGCCTTCCTCGCGCGCCAGACGGCGGGCGTAGGCTATGGCGTCGTCGTTGCTCACCAGGGCGATTTCGTCAACCAGGGATAAATCCAGCACATCCGGTACGAAGCCGGCGCCTATTCCTTGAATTTTGTGGGGCGCCGGTTGTAGAGGCTCCCCGGCTCGGAACTGGGTCAGTACCGGACTGGCCTCGGGTTCCACCGCAATGGAAACGATAGGTTTGCGTTGTTTGAATTTGATATAACGCGATACGCCGGTAATCGTGCCGCCGGTGCCGACGCCGGATACAAAAATGTCGATAGCGCCGTCGCTGTCGGCCCAGATTTCCGGGCCGGTGGTGAGTTCGTGGATGCTGGGGTTAGCGGGGTTTTTAAATTGTTGCAGCAGTACATAGCGATCCGGGTCGGACGCGGCAATTTCTTCGGCTTTGGCTATCGCGCCTTTCATACCCTTGGCGCCCTCGGTGAGTACCAGTTTGGCGCCATAAGCCACCAACAATTTACGACGTTCGACACTCATCGTTTCCGGCATCGTCAATGTCAGCGGGATGCCGCGCGCGGCGGCAACGAACGCCAGGGCTATACCGGTATTGCCGCTGGTGGGTTCTATCAATTCTTTATCGCCGGTGAGTAGACCACGTTGTTGGGCATCGTTGATCATGGCCGCACCGATGCGGCATTTCACGGAATAAGCCGGATTGCGGCCTTCGATTTTGGCCAGCAAAGTCACCGGCGCGCTGTCGGTAATGCGGTTTAGCCGGACTAACGGGGTGTTGCCTATCGATTGCGAGTTATCTGGATACCAATGCGTCATGGCGGTATTGCTCCCTTTTGGATTTTCGCGGGCCGAAAAAAAAGCCAGCAGCCAGCTTAGGCGTACTGGCTTCCGGTGGTCCGGTCAGCGATTTTTTTTAAAGTACTTGGTTTAAACGGAGGCTGTCAATACAGGTACGGGCAGCTCGGTTATGCGTAATGCTTATTTGAGATATATAAATCTAAAAATATGATTTACCTCGTTGCAATGAGCTTGTTGCGGTTGTTTGGATGTTTGTAAGTCTTTGTTTTTGTGTGCGGCGTCGCAAAATAAGGATTTTTGAATCAGTTCTTATGATAAATATAGAAATTAAAACTGAAATTCCGGCTCGATTTTAATATTGGTGTTCCTTGGCGGCTTTGGAAAGCAACTCATTGATAAAATATTGCAAATAAGTCGGCAGATATAATTGCTTCAAATAGGCGATCTTCGTCACCGAGCGCGGGATCAGGTGCGATAAATCCCGGGCGACCAGATCGTTGTCGTTGCGCGATTCATAAGACGTACCGGCGATAATGCCCACTCCCAAGCCCAGCCGGACATAGGTTTTGATGATGTCGGAGTCGGCTGCGGATAGCGTGATGTCCAGTTCCTTGCCGGCGTTCTTAAAGGCTTTTTCGATGTTGGAACGGCCGGTATAACCCTGCGAGTAAGTCAAAATCGGGAACGCGGCCAGTCGGCCCAGCGTCACGTCGCCTTGCGCCAAGGGATGATGGCGGGGTACCACGGCAATGTGCTGCCATTCGTAGCAGGATTTGACGACTAATTTCTCGTCTTCGTCCAGTTTTTCGGTGCAAATGGCGATATCGGCCCGATGCTGATGGAGTTGGTCGATCAGATCCTGGGGTGACGATTGCACCATATAAATAGTAATGCCCGGATATTTTTCCCGGAATTTTTGTACCGGCTCCGGGAGCAAATATTTGGCTTGGGTATGGGTGGTGGCGATGTGCAAGGCGCCGTTGCGATTCTCCCGAAAGTCGTCGGCGATAGACAGGATGTTTTTTTTGGCTTGATTAATCCTATCCACCTGCTCCATAACCTGTTCGCCCAGCGGCGTCAGGCCCAGCAATTTTTTGCCGTGCCGTTCGTAGAGCGGCGAGCCCAATTCCTCCTCCAGTAATTGCAACTGCCGGCTGGCGGCCGACTGCACCACATGCATAATTTCCGCTGCTTTGGATTGGTTGAACTGGGTGTCTTTCAAGACGCGCAATAATTCAAGCTGATTTAGATTCATACCGAGCTTTCCGTGGGGTGATGTGAGCGATCATGCAATGCACGCGAAGCGTGGTTACTGCGGTGTCGGGCTATGCGGCCGATAGCCCGAATCTTGTTGTGTTTTAGGTCAATTGAACCAGTGCGCCTGTTTGATATGCACAGCCACCCGGTCGCCCTTGTTTAAATTCAGTTGCTTGAAGCGTTCGTTGGGCATTTCCGCAAACAACGTCGCACCGGAACCGTTGTGTTGCGGATTGAACAGCTCGACTCGAATTGTTGCGCCCAGGTGCTGCCAGTCCTTCAAAGTCACCGGCGAGCCGGACGTCTCTTCGGCCTTAACGATGTCGATATGATGCGGGCGGACGTGCGCGAAGATACCTTGTGGTTTTTCCGCGAGAATACCGGCGCGTTGCAGCCAGTTGCTCTCGGTTTCCGACAGATCGAAGACGTTGGTCTGACCGATGAATTTGGACACAAACGCATTGGCGGGATGATCGTAAATATCCGCCGGCGCACCTTGTTGCTCGATACGGCCTTGATTCAACACCACCACCTGGCTGGCGACTTCCATCGCTTCTTCCTGGTCATGGGTCACGAAAATACTGGTGACATGCAATTCCTGATGCAGATTGCGCAGCCATTGCCGCAGATCCTTACGCACGCTGGCGTCCAGTGCGCCGAACGGTTCGTCCAGCAACAACACGCTGGGCTCGACCGCCAAGGCTCTAGCTAAAGCAATCCGCTGCCGTTGGCCGCCCGATAATTGATCCGGGAAGCGATCGGCCAGCCAATCCAGTTGTACCAATTCCAGCAATGAGTGCACTTTTTTACTGATGAAGGCTTCGGTCGGCCGTTCCTTGCGCGGTTTGACCCGCAAACCGAAGGCGATGTTGTCGAACACCGTCATATGCCGGAACAGAGCGTAATGCTGAAATACAAAGCCAATCCCGCGCCGGCTGACATGTTGTTCGGTCTTGTCTTCGCCGCTGAGCAGTACCCGGCCGAAATCCGGGGTTTCCAGGCCGGCGATGATCCGCAACAAAGTGGTTTTGCCGCAGCCGGATGGGCCCAGCAAGGCCACCAGTTCGCCTTCCGGAATTTCCAGGCTGACGTCGTACAAGGCGGCAAATTTGCCGAAGTTTTTGCTGATGTTGTTTAGCAGAATACTCATGTTTTTATCTCATAACGGATGTTAATCGGACGATAGAACGCTGGCGTTTTCTCGTCTTTCGTCTTTAAACCCTGGCCTGCTTCCATTCCAAAAAGCTTTTCAAAACCAGCGTGACGATAGCCAGGCCGGCCAGAATCGAGGCGCTGGAAAATGCCCCGATCACGTCGTAATCGTTGTAACTGACCTCGACATGCAGGGGCAGGGTATTGGTCACGCCGCGAATATGTCCGGACACCACCGACACCGCGCCGAATTCGCCCATCGCCCTGGCATTGCACAGCAACACGCCGTACAACAAAGCCCATTTGATATTGGGTAAAGTTACTTTGAAGAATGTCTTCCAACCGCTGGCACCCAGAGATAGCGCGGCTTCTTCTTCTTCGTTGCCCATTTCCTGCATCAGCGGAATCAGTTCACGTGCTACAAAGGGGAAAGTAATAAAGATGGTTGCCAGCACGATGCCGGGTACCGCGAAAATTACCTTGATGTCATGCGCGGAAAACCACTCCCCAAACCAACCTTGGGCGCCAAACATCAGCACAAAAATCAGGCCGGAAATAACCGGTGAAACCGAAAAGGGCAGATCTATCAAGGTGGTCAACAAGCTTTTGCCCCAAAACTCGAATCGGGTGATCGCCCAGGCCGCGGCGATGCCGAATACGGTATTCAGCGGCACCGTAATCAATGCAACCACCAATGTCAGTTGCATCGCGGCAATGGCGTCAGGTTGCGCAAGCGCGGTCCAATAGGCTTGCCAGCCTTTGGAGAAAGCCTGATATAAAACCAAGCCCAGTGGAACGCATAAAAACAGCACGATAAAACCCACCGCTACTCCAACCAGACCCCAGCGCACCCAAAACGGATCGTGTAGCGCTTTAAAATTAGCTTGGCCAGTGGCGTCGCCGATTACATGTACATTAGCGTGCATGGTTTCTCCTAAATTTGCCCGGAGCGGCGGCGCGCCCAGAGTTGTAGTAAATTAACGATCAGCAACAACAAGAACGATACCAGCAGCATCGTCAGTGCGATCGCGGTGGCGCCGGCATATTGGTACTGTTCCAGTTTGGTGATGATCAATAACGGGACGATTTCCGAGACATAAGGCAGATTGCCGGCGATAAAAATCACCGAACCGTACTCGCCTACTCCACGGGCAAACGCCAGCGAAACGCCGGTCAGCAGCGCCGGAAAAATGTTGGGGAAGATCACCTGAGTAAACACCTGCAAGCGGGTGGCGCCCAAACTGGAGGCCGCTTCTTCCATCGTGGTGTCGAATTCTTGCAGCACCGGTTCGATAGTCCGCACCACAAACGGAATACCGATAAAAATCAATGCCACCACGATGCCCAGCGGCTTATAAGCCACCTGTACGCCAAATGAAGTCATCAGCCATTTACCCAGCATGCCGCTAGGCTGAAAAATGGTCGCCAATATCACGCCGGCCACCGCCGTCGGTAAAGCAAACGGCAGATCAATTAAAGCGTCCAAAAAGCGCTTGCCGGGAAAGGGATAACGCACCAATACCCAGGCGATCACAAAACCAAACAGGCCGGCCACCAATGCGGCAATTAGCGACGTACCGAAGCTGACTCGAAACGATGAAACCACCCGGTTATTGGTAATGATGTCCACATATTCGCCCCAGCCCAGTTGCAAACTCTTAAATACCAGGGTGCTCAAGGGGATCAATACAACCAGTCCGAGGTAGAACAAGGTGTAGGCCAGTGCCGGTCGAAAGCCCGGCATGATATTGCTTTGGGTCATTGAGTTTCTCTGGAAACAGTCAGTAGGTGCTGACAGGATAGAGAAACTTAAATGCCAACGGAAATGATATAAATTGAATTGATAATCTTTTATTTAGATAACAAATGACCGAATTTCGGCTGTTGCGGCCAGGATGGGATGGTAAACATTCGCAATTTCATATATCCAATTAACAGATATACATTTCTGTTTATATCGTTTTCAATCGCTATGTTGTTTTCTTACCATTTGTCCAACGGTCATGGGTAGTTATCCGTAAGACCTATGCAGAACACCACGATAACCCACCATACTCCAGGAGGCTATATGGCGATTGAACTTAACAGCCATGCGTTGAAGCAAGGCGACAATAAAGAAATTGCGCTGCAAATCGCTGCAATTTTGCAGGACATCCGCTTCGGTTCGGTCGAAGTTGTGATTCACGACGGCAGGATAGTTCAGATCGACAAGCGCGAGCGGTTCCGACTCGGTCAGCAAAAAGAGTCCGCGTAACAATAACCAAGATCTATCTGGCGGATAGACGGCTCGCAGTTTTCTAACCGTCAGTGAAACACGGCCTATGGAAAGGCCGTGTGAACGCAAGACTTGTTTTTTTAAGCAAGAAACCAAAACCCTAAAACCCCAAAATAACAATATGAAACGTCACTCATTGAATAAATTGTCGACAACGGGCGCCCTGGGCCTGTTGTTGGTGTGGTCAGGCTCGGTAGCCGCCGAGGATTATTATGTAAAAACCAAAGGTTATCGAGTCGAACCGGAGCCCGATCCACCCAGCTACGTGCGCAATTTGAGCAAAACCCAGTTCGAGCAATTTCGTGACGTGAAATGGCTTGATGTCGGCTTGGATTTTCGGAGCCGCTACGAATACCGCGAGAACGACTATCGGCCTACCGGTAGCCGCTTCAAAAACGATCCGGACAATATCTGGTTACTGAGAACCCGGGCTTATATCGGCATTCATGACATTCTCGATCCGTTCCGTTTCGTGGTAGAGGCGCAGGACTCGCGCAGCTATAACAGTTTGTATCCGAAAACCAATTCCGAGGTGAACGAATTTGACCTGATCCAAGGCTATGGCGAGTTGTATTTCGAAAACGCGTTGGGTCACAACCGGCCTTTGAGCATCAGGGCCGGTCGCCAGAGTCTGGAGTTGTTGGACAGACGCTTGATCGGTAACAACCAGTTTCGCAACACCACCAATAACTTTGAAGGCTATCGGGTCCGCTTCGGTAAAAAGCAAAACAACTGGGATCTGGATACCTTTGCCTTGCAACCGGTGGATCGGATCATGAACGAATTCGACCAGCCCGACGAAGACACCTGGGTTTACGGTGCGGTATTGAGTATTAAGCAATGGTCGGAATTTATCACTATCCAGCCTTATTTCTTGGGACGCAAAGTGGATGGTGATCCTTACAATGCTGTAAGCGCCAGCCGCAAGGCCGATATGGACATTTACGCGCCAGGTTTGCGGGTTTACGGTGTGATACCCGATACCGGTTTTGACTACGACACCGATATCAACAAACAGTTTGGCCGTTTTGGCAAATTATCGACCACGGGGCCAAGAACGGAAACATTGCAACAGCATGATGCAATCGCCTACTCGTTGGAGTTGGGTTACACCTTCGACCACGACTGGAAACCCAGAGCCAGCGCTTATTACGGTTACGGCTCAGGCGACAAAAGCTCTCGGGACAACAGCAATCAGCGTTTCGATGCGTTTTACGGCTTCAACCAGCCTTGGTCGCGCAACGATTATTTCTCCTGGGACAACATTCACGCGCCCAAGGTGCGCCTGGAGTTTACGCCTTATAAAGATGTGCAGATCGATACCGGCTATAACGCCTACTGGATGTCCAGCGATGGCGGCGGTTGGAATCGTGCCGGTTTAACAGGGGCGAATGGCAAAACCTTCCTGGGTCATGAGTTCGATATTCGTCTGCGACACAAGTTGAATCCTTACGTCGATTGGAGCTTGAGTTACGCACGCTTCACGCCGGGCGACTATACCACGTCTCAAGCAACGCCGACCGGGCCTTTCACTACCGAGCCCAGCAACTTCTTCTTCTTTGAAGTATCGCTGAATGCCTTTGGTGACGGCAAGCCGACCTATAAGTAAGCGTTCCCGGCGGGCTTGTGAGCCACCATTAGCTGTAACCGCAACGGGGGAATGGATTCCCCCAAAACAGCCGATACCTGTTGCCGATAAGTGACAGGTGTCGGTTTTGCGCAGCCAACGCCCCGTGGTCAACCAAAAACCCAGCTTGCCGCAA